>CBIHLM010000029.1:0-50442 GCA_966210515.1 uncultured Pedobacter sp. | reverse complement strand
ACTTGTTTTGAAACAGAACGAAGCAATGCCGAGCTCTTCGCGAGACCATGAACTCCATTGAAAAACAGTATATAAGTGTGAATAACGTCTAGACGACAACGATCCTTCGGCGCGTAGGGCCAGCACCTGGCTCGGCGTTCTCGTCGGGCCAGCGCTTCTTCCGGGGTTGTTGAGGGTTCGTGGTAATTGAGGAGCTTGATGGGGTTGGCGCATTTGGAGGGATAAGAAAATGGTTAGTGGGGGATTTTGGTTTATAATTATGGCATGAATGGGTATAGTTAACGTGCGCCGCTACTTGTCTTAAAAAGTATGTAATTAAAAAGCCCTCTGTTTCCAGAAGGCTCTTATAAAGAATTTAGTTTACTTTTGAATTATATCCCAAAAGCAGATTTCACTTTATCAATATAGTCAAGCTTCTCCCAGGTAAATAATTCTACTTCCACTTCTTTTTTGCCGCCGTTGGCGTCTTTGAATTCTTTTTTTACGATCTCGGAAGTTCTTCCCATGTGACCGTATGCGGCGGTTTCTGCGTAAATCGGGTTGCGAAGTTTTAAGCGGGTTTCGATTCCGTAAGGGGTCATGTCAAAAATCTCTGCGACCTTAGTTGCGATCTCACCGTCGTTAAGCGCAACTTTGGAAGATCCGTAAGTATTAACATATATACCCATGGGGTCTTTTACTCCGATCGCGTAGGATACCTGAACTAAAACCTCATCACAAACTCCGGCTGCTACCAGGTTTTTAGCGATGTGACGGGTTGCGTATGCCGCTGAACGATCTACTTTCGAAGGGTCTTTACCGGAGAAAGCGCCACCACCGTGACCGCCTTTACCACCGTAGGTATCAACAATGATTTTACGTCCCGTTAAACCAGTATCACCATGAGGTCCTCCGATAACGAATTTGCCGGTAGGATTGATATGATATTTAATATCGTTATTAAACAGGCCCTGTAATTCGGGTTTTAACTGAGCTTTAACCCGAGGAATAAGGATGCTGATAATGTCTTTGCTTATTTTTTCCTGCATTGCTTTTTCTTCAGCGAAATCATCATGCTGGGTTGAAACTACAATGGCGTCGATGCGAACAGGTTTATGGTCGTCGCTATACTCGATAGTTACCTGAGATTTAGCATCCGGACGTAAATAGGAAATTTCAGAATTCTCTCTGCGTAAAGCTGCAAGCTCAATTAAAATTTTGTGAGCCAGATCCAGAGCTAAAGGCATGTAATTTGAGGTTTCGCTGGTAGCATAACCAAACATCATTCCCTGATCGCCCGCACCTTGCTCTTGTTTTTCTTTACGGTCTACTCCCTGGTTAATGTCGGCAGACTGCTCGTGAATAGCCGAGATAATGCCGCAAGAACTCGCTTCGAACATATACTCAGCTTTTGTATAGCCTATTTTAGCAATTACATCGCGTGCTATTTTCTGTACGTCGAGATATGTGCTTGACTTTACTTCGCCAGCCAAAACTACCAGACCTGTGGTAACCAATGTTTCGCAGGCTACTTTGGAATCGGCATCCCAGGCAAGAAAATTATCAATTAAAGCGTCCGAAATTTGATCAGCTACTTTATCCGGGTGTCCTTCAGAAACAGACTCAGAAGTAAATAAATAAGGCATATCAAATAAATTAAAAATTTAAAAATCAAAAAACTCAATCTTGAGGAAGGAAAGGGATCGCAGATGTAAAAAACTTAGTATTAGCAATTTTTTTACGTGGTTGCAATCTTGCCACAGAGCGGCAAAGCAAATCATTCCACCATTACGGGGGCGAAAGTACAATTATTTTTATATTAAGGGAAATTATAAGCTATTTTAGCTTTTTATATTTCAATTGAAAAAGAGCGTTTTATTCATCATAAATCCTATATCGGGGGGTAAGAAGAAGTTGGATTTTCCGGCATTGGCAAAAGCTCAATTAGATCTTGATATCCTTGATCCTGAATTTGTGTATACCGAATGGCCGACCCATGCCAATGATCTGGCCCTCGAGGCTGTTGAGAGGGGGAAGGATATAGTTGTAGCTGTTGGCGGCGATGGCACAATAAACGAGGTGGCTTCGGCGTTAGAAGGCACTCGGGTTGTGATGGGGATTATTCCTTTTGGCTCGGGCAATGGTTTGGCCAGGGCATTGAATATCTCTTTGAATAACAAAAGAGCATTATCAATTATAAACAATTTAAAAACACGGCAAATTGATTCGGCCGTATTAAACGACCGTAAGTTTTTTAACATGGCGGGATTGGGCTTCGACGCACATATCAGCCTTAAGTTTGCAAAACTTAAAAACAGAGGATTAAAAGGCTATATTGGTACCGCTTTAAGTGAAATCTCATCGTACAGTTCGGATCTTTATGATCTTACAATTGACGGGAATCATTTTAAAATAGATGCGTTTATGATTAGTATTGCAAACTCTTGTCAGTACGGAAATAACGCATATATATCGCCGGAGGCTAAACTTGATGATGGATTATTAGATATTTGTGTGATAAAACCTTTCCCCTTATCGGCTTTACCGGTGATAGGGTTTCACTTATTTAATAAGACGATCCATAAAACTAAGTACGTGGAAATAATAAAAGGAAAAGATATACGTATTAACAGAAAAAAGGAAGGCACAGTTCATCTGGACGGGGAACCTCTTGAAATGGCTAAGGAAGTGAGTGTCAAAGTTAAACCACTGTCTCTTACTGTTTTGAACTAGAATAATGTCAAAAAAAAATAAGAATATAGCCGGGGTAGTTTATTCTACAAATCCTGAATTTGAATATCAATTTAACGAATCTGCAGAGCAGGAAACCTTAGCTCCACAACAACAGGATCTAAGAGTACAACTGGATAAGAAACAAAGAGGAGGAAAAGCAGTTACATTAATTACCGGCTTTATTGGTAACGAAACAGACCTGGAAATTTTAGGAAAAAAGCTCAAACAGAAATGCGGTACCGGTGGATCTGCAAAAAACGGTGAGATTTTGGTACAAGGCGATTTTCGTGATAAGATCATGGAAATGCTTAAGAATGACGGATATAAAGTAAAACGAGCCGGTGGTTAACCCTAATTTAACAATTAAATAACCTGTATTTGATTTCTATACTTGCATTTAAGAGAAAAAATAGTTTTCATTGTAAAACATTATTTTTCAATCAGAGTTATTGTCCCGACAGCTAGGATCCTGAAAGCGTAACGGAAATGTTATTTCATACGCGAATTATTTTTTATTATTTCGGAATAATATACATTTGTTACCCCGATAATTATATTGCAATCAATTTTTAAAACTAATTTATAATCTAAACTCAATTTAAAAACTAAATTTTAACGTAAAATGGCAACCGCACCAAAAGAAACAACAGCAACAGCGAAGAAAGAGGGATCAGGTTCAAGCATCTTTGCAAGTTTAACCATAGTAATTTGTATCATAATCGGAATTTTGCTTTGGAAATTTGTAATGGGAAATTCTGCAAACTTTGAAGGAGGAGATCCGGAAAACGGACACCCACTACCAGGAAATTATTTTGGAATGGTTTACAAAGGTGGAATCATCGTACCGGTATTAATGGGGATGCTTTTAATGGTAATTGTATTTTCAATTGAGCGCTTCATCGTAATTAACAAAGCCGCCGGAAATGGAAGTGTAGATGTATTCGTTCAAAAAATACAGGGATACTTAAGCGCACGTAACATCGAAGCTGCGATTGCAGAATGCGATAAACAAAAAGGTTCGGTAGCCAATGTAATCAAATCGGGTTTGAAAAAATACCGTGAGGTTGAAGCTGATGCAGGTATGAACACCGAACAAGCTTCATTGGCAATTCAGAAAGACATTGAAGAAGCAACAGCATTGGAGATGCCAATGTTAGAGCAAAATCTTACAGTACTTGCAACTTTAGTATCTGTAGGTACATTAACAGGACTATTAGGAACGGTATCAGGTATGATCAAGGCCTTCGCTGGTTTGGCAACTGCCGGTGCTCCGGATCAGGCTGCTCTTGCGAACGGTATTTCTGAAGCTTTGATCAATACTGCAACAGGAATTGCAACATCAACAATTGCAATTATCATGTACAATATCTTTACTTCTAAAATTGATAAGTTAACTTATTCGATTGACGAAGCAGGTTTCTCGATTGTACAGACCTACGCAAGTACTCATAAATAAAAATTAGAAGATTTTTTGTCCCGGGTTTATGGAAAAGCCGGGACATTCTCATCTCTATATAAACCGATAAAAAAATTAAGCGATGCCTAGAGTAAAAGTCCCTAGAAAGAGTACCGCTATTGATATGACCGCTATGTGCGACGTAGCTTTCCTGTTGTTAACATTCTTTATCTTAACAGCAACAGCACGCCAGCCCGAGCCTCTGCCGGTAGATACTCCTTCATCCACAGTACAAATAAAACAACCGACCGTTGATATCGCAACCCTTACTATAGGCGAGGGTAAAGTGTTTTTTGGTGTTTCGGGTCCGAATGTACGTACCCGTACGCTTGAGTTAATGGCAGAGCGTTATGGTGTTCCATTTACAGCCGACGAGAAAAACCGTTTCTCGTTGATGGAGACTTTTGGAGCTCCTGTAGGTAATTTGAAGCAAATAATTGGCATGAACGCCGGCGAAAGAAATAAGCCAGGTCTTCAGCCGGGAATACCTATCGATTCGATAGGAAACAATCCCTCTGAATTGCATTTTTGGATCTATAATTCGCGTGTTGCAACAAAAGAGATCAATGGAACCTCCTTGCGTTTCAGTATCAAAGGAGATTCAAAGGAACAATATCCTACTATCAAGAAGATAATTGATATGCTGCAAAAGCAGGAAGTAAATAAATTCAGTTTAATTACTTCATTAGAAGGAAGAGATTAGTAAATCTTTAAAAATATTATAAAATGGCAGAATTAGATACCTCCGGCGGGGGTAAAAAAGGCGGGAAGGTTAGAAGTAAGAAGGCATCAACACGCGTTGACTTAACTGCGATGGTTGATCTTGCATTCTTATTGATTACATTCTTCATGCTAACTACTACCCTTGCAAAACCCCAGGCAATGGACCTTGCAATGCCGGATAAAGATGAAAAATTAGATGCAAAACTAGAGGTAGCAGACGACCGTACCATGACCATTCTTTTAGGTAAGAATGATAAGATTGAATGGTATATGGGAACAATCGATAATCCCTCTAGTCCGACACCTGAAGATTTTGGAAAGAATGGCATTAGAAAAGCTATACTGGATAAAATCAAAGAAGTAAAGGCTGCGACAGGAAAAGATCTGATGATATTGTTAAAGCCAAGCGATAAATCAAATTACAAGAATTTGGTTGATATCCTGGATGAGATGAAGATTACGAATGTTCAGTCGTATGCCATCGTTGATATTACCACTCCTGAGATTGGTTTACTTCAACGTGATAACCTTTATTAAAAGAAGAAAATGGGAAAGTTAGATATTTTTAACCCGGTATGGCTTGAAGTGGTTTTCACAGGGAGGAATCAGGCCTATGGAGCATACCAGTTGCGTAAAGCCAACCCTAAGAATACCACTAAGGCTCTTATGATTGGTAGCGCACTGTTTATTCTGGCTGTAAGCGCCCCTTTAATTGCAAAATATGTTAAAGGGATTACGCCACAGGCTGAAGAAGAGAAGCTCATAGAAACAGAAGTAATTCTTACTCCTCCACCTCCGGTAGATGAGAATACTCCTCCGCCTCCTCCTCCGGTTGAGCCTCCGAAACCAAAGGTGGATCAGGTGCGGTTTCCGCCTCCGGTAGTAGTGCCGAAAGAGCAAGTGAGAGATGAAGAGCCTCCAACCGTAGAAGAGCTGAAAGTGGCAGATCCCGGTCAGAAAAAGATTGAGGGGGACCCTACCCAGGAAGTTCGGATTGATGAGCCTGTTGGAGAAGCTCCGGTAGGATCAAAAATTACAGAAGATAATGGTGTTTATAACCAGGCCAGCGTTGAGTTGATGCCTGAATATCCAGGTGGTATTCAAAAATTCCTTGAGTGGGTTGGTAGCAATTACGCATTTCCACCGGCGGCTTCTGAAGCCGGAGTTTCCGGCCGTATGATCGTTCAGTTCGTTGTGGAAAAGGATGGTACATTAACAGATATCCAGGTTCCGAGAGATTTGGGATATGGTACAGGCGAAGCTGCTAAAAAGCTTTTAGCCAGATCTAAGAAATGGAAAGCAGGTGTACAAAACGGACGACCGGTTCGGGTTCAGTATACATTGCCGCTGATGTTAAAAGTTCCGGAATAAAACATGCTGGACAGAGAAAACAGAGAACAGAAATCGCCCGCAAAGCGATTTCTGTTCATTTTAGGGCTTTTAATATTCCTTTGTTACCTTACTTTAGGACTGTGTTTAGTTTTGTGGAAGGACTTTCTTCCGCAACTGGAAAATCCATATCGTCTTTTATTTGCCGTTCTTTTAATTGTATATGCGTCTTTCCGGTTTATCAGGCTATTACAGGCAAGAAACAATTAAGATGAAGTATTCAAAGTTTTACATACTGCTTCTGAGCTGCGCGGTGCTATTTTCCTGCGCGGAGAGTAAGACAAAACAATCAGCTACGATCGGAGCTACACAGATTATTGCGGACGAAAGCTTTGCACCGATTGTGGAAGACCAGCACATTGTATTTAACAGCATTTATCCACAGGCGAAGATTGATATTATTTACAAACCAGAGGTACAGGTGTTAAACCTCCTGTTGCAGGATAGCATTAATGTTGCTATTATGTCGCGAGAGCTGCTGCCACGGGAAGCAAATGTTTTCAAAAACAAGAATATTATAATTCGTACAAACCATATCGCTACTGATGCTGTTGCACTCATCACAAGCAATACATCGCAGGATACTGCCATTACGGTAGATGAGATTAAAAGTATAATGCAGGGCAAGTCGTCAAAGAACCTTGTGTTTGATAATCCCAATTCCAGTACGGTACGATATCTGAAGGAACTTGCTGGTATTAAAGCGCTGCCACAGAGAGGAGTATATGCTCTAAGCAGTAATTCGGAGGTTATTAAGTATGTGCACAATAATCCGGGTACAATTGGTGTTATAGGTTATAATTGGATGAAGCAACCAACAGAAGAGTTAGAACCTATTGTTAAAGGTCTGAAGATTATGGCGGTAAAGGGAGCGTCAGGTTCTGATAAATATTATAAACCTTCGCAAAATAACTTAGCTTTGGGTTTGTATCCTCTTAACCGCGAGTTGTACATTATTAATTGTCAAGGAGGTTCGGGCCTGGGTACAGGTTTCGCAGCGTTTCTGGCGAGTGAGAGGGGACAGAGAATTATGCTAAAATCGGGCTTATTGCCGGATAGCATACCATCTCGTGAGATTATAATAAGATAAATTAATACATTAAACATTTAAGCATGAAAATGATTAAAAAGGTCGTAAAAACAAGTTTAGTTGTCGCATTGATGGCAGGCACATCCGCTTTTGCTCAATCGTTAACTGATGCAAAAAAAGCAATAGACGCAGAGCAGTACGAAAAAGCAAATACAACATTGAAAAGCCTGATCAGCTCTAAGCCTGCTGATGCAGAGAACTATTTCTATCTGGGAAATATTTATCTGCAAAGAGAATATGCCGATTCAGCTTCTGCTACTTTCACAAAAGGAGTAGCTGCGGATGCAAAATATCCGTTGAATTATGTTGGCTTAGGGGCAGTGGCTCTTAGAGCTAACAATAGTGCTTTAGCAGAAGAGAACTTTAAAAAAGCAGTAGATCTGGCTCGCAAAAAAGACAATGACCCATATATCTATGTTGCAAAAGCATATATAGCGGCCCCTAAACCTAACTACGCTGCCGCTATTACTAATCTAGAGAAAGCAATTTCTATAGATGATAAGGATGCTGAAGCGTACCTTGCATTGGGTGATGCGTATAGAGGACAGGAGAAAATAAGTGAGGCATTCAGTGCGTATCGCAGCGCTTATGATTTTAACAAAGATCTTCTTCGTGCGAAAATAGAGCTGGGTGTAATTAATAAACGTGCGCAGGCATGGCAGGAATCTCTTGATGAATTCAATAACGTTATCAAGATTAATCCTAATTACGGTCCCGCTTATCGCGAGATGGCTGAGACATACTTGCGTTGGGCTAATACCGCTACCGAAACTGCAGATTACCAATCAAGGATTAAACAAGCGTTAGATGCTTATGTGAAATACATGGATCTGACCGATAGATCTATTGAGTCGAGAATGCGTTACGCCGATTTTCTTGTTCTTTCTAAAGATTTCAAAACACTTGAAAAAGAAGCTCAGGAAATGGCCCGTATAGATCAGACAAATCCTCGGATTTACAGATATTTAGGATATTCAGCTTATGAGAACGGACATTATGCCGAAAGTTTGAAGGCGTTAAATAACTGGATGTCTAAGGTAGACAAGGACAGATTAATTGCTTATGATTACCTGTATCTTGGTAAAGCACAAATGAAAACGGATACTGCGAATCTGAGTACAGGTATTCAGAACCTTGCTAAAGCAGTAGAATTGGATTCAACTCTGGCTGAGCAAATGAGTGCCATTGGTAAAGAGCTATTTACCGCGAAGAAATATAACGCAGCCGGTCAGGTATACGAATTAACTATCAAAGGTCCAAAGCCGTCTGTTACAGATAGGTTCTACATCGGATATTCGTATTACTTCGATTATGTGTTTAATGTTCCTGATGCGCAAAAATCGAAGAATACCGCTACTTTAGTGAGAGCCGATACGGCGTTTAGTAATGTTAGTAAAGTAGTTCCGACTTATGCATTAGCACATATATACAGAGGAAGAATTAATAAATTACTTGACAACGATCAGAGTCCGAAAGGTTTGGCTGTTCCGCATTATGAGAAGTTTATAGAAATTCAGGCTGCTACACCTGCAGATAAACTTACAGAGTACAACAAAAAGGATTTAGTTGAATCATATAACTATCTGGCTAACTATTATAGCAAGAATGATACAAATAAATCGAAGGAGTTGTTAAGGAAAACACTGGCTATAGATCCTTCAAATGAGTATGCGACAGCTGCTTTAAAAGCACTGGCAAGTCAATAACATAATGATCTTTTTTAGAGGGCCGGTATCTTAAAAGATCCGGCTCTTTTTATTTATATTTGCCTCCGTAATCTAAAAAATGGAAGCACAAAGTACACCGGTTAGTTATCTGCCGATCATTTTTCAAATGATTGTGGCCATAGGTTTTGTTGTAGTTACTATGATTGCCACTCACCTATTGGGCCCGAAACGAAAAACTAAGGACAAATTAACGCCTTTCGAATCTGGTATTGAGGTAATAGGAAACGCCCGTCAGCCATTCTCTATCAAATATTTCCTGGTGGCTATCCTGTTTGTACTGTTCGATATTGAGGTAATATTTATGTATCCATGGGCAGTGAATTTTCGTGAGATGGGAATGGAAGGGTTGATTGAGATGTTCATTTTTATGGGTACGCTTTTGCTGGGCTTCATTTACATTATCCGTAAGAAAGCGCTGGACTGGCAGAAGTAATTAGAACATTTCTAAATAAATATACCCTTCAAAAGAGAAGTAGTAAAAATTTAAATTTGCCGCTTGATTTCCATTGGAAACAAGCATTGGGAAGGACAGAAGAAATGAGTGATATAAAATTAGCAGAAGCCCCTCCGGGTATCGAAGGATCAGGATTTTTTGCAACTTCATTCGATAAAGTGATCGGCCTTGCCCGTTCACATTCATTGTGGCCACTGCCGTTTGCTACCTCATGCTGCGGAATTGAATTTATGGCTACGATGGGTTCGCATTATGATTTAGCACGATTTGGTTCAGAGCGACCATCTTTTTCGCCCAGACAGGCTGATATGCTTTTAGTTATGGGAACCATCGCAAAAAAAATGGGCCCCGTATTAAGACAGGTATATTTACAAATGGCCGAACCGCGCTGGGTTATTGCAGTTGGAGCTTGCGCCAGCAGCGGAGGTATTTTCGACACCTATTCTGTTTTACAGGGTATCGACGAAATTATTCCTGTTGATGTGTATGTTCCGGGTTGCCCGCCGCGTCCTGAAGCTATTTTGTCGGGAGTGCTTAAATTGCAGGAACTTGTAAAAAATGAACCTCTGCGTCGCAGAAATGGAGCGGAGTATAAAGAGTTAATGAATAAATACGGAATACAGTAATGGGTAAGATTAACAACCAAACTGTACTGGATAAATTAAATGAACAATTCGGCCAAAAGATATCCGCGATAGCAGAGCCTTATGGCCTTTTAACGTTCGAGACTTCGAAGGAAGATATTATTCCGATCCTGACGTTTCTAAAAAAAGATCCGGGGCTGAACTTTAACTTCCTCACAGATATTACCGGCATACACTACCCCGGAACAGAACTCCCGATAGGTGTAATTTATCATATCCATAGTTTTGTAAATAACGTCCGGGTTCGTATCAAGGTATTTTTAGAAGAGATCAATCCGGTAATACCTACGGCAACCGTACTGTGGGAAGGTGCGAACTGGATGGAGAGAGAAACGTACGATTTCTTTGGAATAACGTTTGAAGGACATCCGAACCTGTGCCGTATATTAAATGTAGATGACATGACGGTTTTCCCGATGAGGAAGGAATTTCCATTGGAAGATCCGAACCGTGTTGATAAAAGAGACTTTTTCTTCGGAAGATAAAATGAATCATCCAATAATCGCCGAAAGGCAGGAGTTACAAGAAACAACGACCCTTAACCTGGGGCCAACCCATCCGGCGACGCATGGGGTTTTCCAGAATGTGCTGGAGATGGATGGCGAACGCATTGTGAGTGGTGTTTCTACCCTCGGATATATACACAGAGCATTTGAGAAAATAGCAGAGCACCGCCCATTTTATCAGATCACTCCGCTTACCGACCGTTTAAATTACTGTTCGTCGCCCATCAATAATATGGGATGGCATATGACGGTTGAAAAGCTTTTAGGGATTCAAACACCTAAACGTGTCGATTACCTGCGTGTAATTGTTATGGAGCTTGCCCGTATCTCTGACCACCTTATTTGTAACAGTATTTTGGGAGTAGACACCGGTGCTTATACAGGCTTTTTATACCTGATGGAGCAGCGTGAGCATATTTACGAAATATATGAAGAGGTTTGTGGCGCCCGTTTAACCACTAACATCGGACGTATCGGTGGCTTCGAAAGAGATTTTAATGATATCGCGTTCGCGAAGATCAAAAAATTCCTGAAAAACTTCACGCCGGTATTGAAAGAATTTGAAGCTTTGTTCGACAGGAACCGGATCTTTATTGACAGGACTGCCGGTGTTGCGGCTGTTGATGCTGAAACAGCAATGAACTACAGCTGGACCGGTCCGATTCTTAGAGCTTGCGGCGTGGACTACGACGTCCGTGTAAACGAGCCCTATAGTTCTTACGAAGATTTTGATTTTGACATTCCGGTAGGCAAAACAGGTGATATTTATGACCGGTACCTTGTACGTCAGGAAGAGATGTGGCAGAGCGTTCGCATCATAGAACAGGCTCTTGAAAAAATTGAAAAAGAACCTAAGGGTGTTTTCCATGCGGATGTGCCTGAGTTCTACCTTCCGCCGAAAGAAGAAGTTTATAATAATATGGAAGCCCTGATCTATCATTTTAAAATTGTGATGGGCGAAATAGATACTCCGAAGACTGAAGTGTATCACTGTGTTGAAGGAGGAAATGGCGAGCTTGGTTTTTACCTGGTGAATGATGGCGGACGGAGTCCTTACCGCTTGCATTTCCGCCGTCCAAGCTTTATTAATTATCAGATGTATGCACCCATGAGCTCAGGAATGCTTCTTTCGGATGCAATTATCAATCTGAGTAGTTTAAATGTTATTGCAGGAGAATTAGATGCTTAATGTTGCTCAACCCGAGGAAGTAGTTTTTAGTCCGGAGCTTATTACTAAGTTCAATGAGATTGTTGCCCGGTATCCGGAAGGAAGGCAGAAATCAGCCCTATTGCCGATTTTACATTTAGTACAGGCAGAGTACGGCTGGGTAAGTGCGCCTGCAATGGATAAAGTGGCCGACTACCTGAATATAAAACCGATTGAGGTATATGAGGTAGCAACCTTCTATACTATGTATTTTTTGAAGCCGCTGGGTAAACATGTTTTGGAGGTTTGCCGTACCGGGCCTTGCTGCCTGGTTGGGGCGGAAAAAATAATGAAATACATTGAGCAGAAGCTCGGCGTAAAAGAAGGCGAAGTTACTCCGGATGGCTTATTTAGCTGGAGAGGTGTAGAATGCCTTGCAGCTTGCGGAATGGCACCGGTATTACAAATCGGCCCTGAATATAAATTCCACGAGAATTTAACTGAAGCAAAGATTGATGAGTTAATTGAAAGTTTAAGGCTTACAACAGCTGTAAAACCTCAAATAGGCGAATAAAATGGGACGCAAATTATTATTAGAACATATCAACGTTCCCGGAATAAATACTTTCGATGTATATCGTCAGAAAGGCGGATATCGTGCTGTTGAAAAGGCGCTGAAATCGATGTCTTCCGATGATGTTGTAGAGGAAGTTAAAAAGTCTGGCCTGCGTGGTCGTGGTGGGGCAGGATTTCCTACCGGGATGAAGTGGAGCTTTCTGGCTAAGCCTGAAGGTAAGCCGCGTTACCTGGTTTGTAATGCGGATGAATCGGAGCCAGGAACATTTAAAGACAGATATTTAATGACCTACATTCCTCACCTTTTGGTTGAAGGAATGATTGTGGCCAGTTATGCTTTAGGCGCAAATACTTCTTACATATACGTACGCGGTGAAATGATGCCGCAGATACGTATCCTTGAAAAAGCGATTGCTGAAGCGAAAGCAGCGGGCTTTTTGGGAAAGAATATCCTGGGATCAGGCTTTGATCACGAGGTTTATGTGCAGCCAGGTGGTGGTGCGTATATCTGCGGTGAAGAAACAGCTTTAATTGAATCGTTAGAAGGAAAGCGTGGAAATCCGAGGATTAAACCTCCGTTTCCGGCAATTTCCGGTTTATATAACTGCCCTACGGTAGTAAATAACGTGGAGTCTATCGCTGCAGTAGTCCCGATTATCAATGATGGCGGGGATGAATATGCTAAAGTTGGGATAGGAAGAAGCACGGGAACTAAACTTATTTCTGCTTCGGGTAATTTGAATAAACCAGGAGTTTATGAGATTGAACTGGGTGTTCCGGTAGAAGAATTTATCTATTCTGATGAATATTGTGGTGGAATTGCGAATGGCAAAAGATTGAAGGCGGTAGTTGCCGGAGGTTCATCTGTTCCGATCCTTCCCGCAAATCTGATACTTAAAACTGCAAATGGCGAAAATCGACTGATGACTTATGAGTCGCTTTCGGAAGGTGGCTTTGCAACAGGAACTATGTTGGGATCGGGAGGATTTGTAGCATTTGATGAAGATCAGTGTATTGTTAGAAACACCTGGAATTTCTCGCGTTTTTATCATCATGAAAGCTGCGGTCAATGTTCGCCTTGTCGTGAAGGTACCGGCTGGATGGAGAAAGTACTGCACCGACTGGAATATGGTCATGGTAAATTGAGTGATATTGATTTGTTGGTTGACGTTTCAAAGAAGATAGAGGGAAATACGATTTGTCCGCTTGGTGATGCCGCGGCGTGGCCTGTGGCGAGTGCAATCCGTCATTTCCGTGATGAGTTTGAGTGGCATGTAAGCAATCCAAAGGAAGCAATGGAAAGGAATTACGGTTTAGCAGGGTATGCTGGTCCTTTGGAGATAATTCAAAATTAAAAAGTAAAAATTAAAAAGAAAACCAGCGCGTGAGCGATAAGCCGTATGTTATTAAACAGCGGTCGTATAATTTCTCGAAGGAAATAATACAGTTCGTAGGGGCATTAGGGTTTGAAAGAATATATATATATCGCTTTTTGATCAGGTACTGAGAAGCGGGACATCCATTGGAGCGAACGTAGAAGAAGGAAGCGGGTAGTTCCAGAAGAGACTTTAGGAAATTTTATTTAATAGCATTAAAATCTGCAAACGAAACCAAGTATTGGTTGAGTTTAATTAAAGACACTAAGGTGTCGAAAATTTTGACTTTTAACTTTTGAATTTATAATGAAAGTTACAATAGATGGAATAAGCATCGAGGTAGAACCAGGAACAAGTATCCTGAATGCTGCCCGTCAGATTGGTGGAGACATTGTGCCTCCGGCAATGTGCTATTATTCCAAGTTAGAGGGCAGTGGCGGCAAGTGCCGTACCTGTCTGGTGAAAGTGAGTAAGGGTTCAGAAAAAGATCCTCGTCCGATGCCTAAACTGGTGGCTTCGTGCCGTACTACGGTAATGGAGGGGATGGAAGTTGAAAACATAACTTCGCCGGAAGTGAAGGAGGCAAGAAAAGGTGTTGTTGAAATGTTATTGATCAACCACCCGCTTGATTGCCCGGTTTGCGATCAGGCCGGCGAATGTCATCTGCAGGATTTAAGCTATGAGCATGGATCTGAAGCAACCCGGTACGAATTTGAGCGCAGAACATTCGATAAGATTGACATAGGCGACAAAATACAACTTCATATGACGCGGTGTATTTTATGCTACCGCTGTGTGTATGTGGCAGATCAGTTAACTGATAGCCGCGAGCACGGTATTTTAGGCCGTGGCGATGCATCCGAAATCTCAACTTATATTGAAAAAGCAATCGACAACGATTTTTCCGGCAACGTAATCGATGTATGTCCGGTTGGGGCCCTAACAGATAAAACGTTCCGCTTTAAACAGCGTGTTTGGTTCAGCAAGCCTGTGGATGCGCATCGCGATTGCCCTACCTGTACCGGTAAAGTTGCTTTGTGGTATAAAGGAGAAGATGTTATCCGGGTGACCGCACGTAAGGATGTATATGGCGAGGTTGAAGATTTTATCTGCAATACCTGCCGTTTCGAAACTAAAAACACCGGTGACTGGGTTATTGAGGGTCCGAGAAAAATCTCGAATCGCTCCGTAATTTCATCCAATCATTATGAACAATTAGCTCCGCCTCCGGTTGTGAGAAAAAATCATGCTTTACAGGAGGCGAATAAAGAAGAATTCGAGAGAGCAACTAAGCATCACTAATGGAATTAGCATTCGTAATAGAGAAATTTATTTTAGTTACTGCAATATTTGGGGTATCACTGGGCGTTGCAGCTTATTCAACCTTAGCAGAACGTAAAATCGCAGCTTTCCTTCAGGGAAGGGTTGGTCCGCACCGCGCAGGGTGGAACGGAATGTTACAGCCACTGGCAGATGGGGCGAAGATGTTTTTTAAAGAAGAGATCATTCCATCACAATCAAATGCTTTCCTATTTATCGCCGGACCTTCTCTGGCGCTGCTAACAGCATTGATCGGTAGTGCAGTAATCCCATTCGGACAAACACTAACTTTTGGCGACACGGTAGTGGAACTTCAGGTAGCCGACATTAATGTAGGTATTCTATACATTTTCGGGGTAGTTTCTTTGGGTGTTTATGGTATAATGATTGGTGGCTGGGCATCCAATAATAAGTTTTCACTGATGGGTGCCATTCGTGCGGCATCACAAAACATCAGTTATGAAATTGCAATGGGATTATCAATTATTGCTCTTTTGATGGTAACCGGCAGTTTATCGCTTAAAACTATTGCCGAGCAGCAAAGCGGATTTGTAAACTGGAACGTTTGGGTACAGCCCTTGGGTTTTTTAATATTTATAATCTGTGCATTTGCAGAATGTAACAGAACTCCGTTCGATTTACCAGAAAGCGAGAACGAGTTGGTTGGAGGTTATCATACAGAATATTCCGGTATGAAACTTGGAGGTTTTCTGTTCGCTGAATACATCAATATGTTTATTTCATCGGCAGTAATGGCAACGCTTTACTTTGGCGGATATAACTTCCCATTTATGAATAATTTGCTTGAGATGGGCGTACATCAAAACTGGGTAACATTGTTGGGCGTGGCATTCCTTTTTGCAAAAATATTCTTCTTCATTTTCTTTTTTATGTGGGTTCGCTGGACAGTTCCGCGTTTCCGTTATGATCAGTTAATGAATCTGGGATGGAAAGTACTTATTCCTTTGGGTATTGCAAATATTGTGATAACAGGGATCTGGATAGTGGTGAAGGATGCTTATTTTAAGTAGGTGGTAGAGTATCAAGTATCAAGTAGCAGGTATCAAGTAGCAGGTATCAAGTAAAAAGTAAAAAGTAAAAAGTAAAAAGTGGGGCGAAACGAGGTTAGATAAACAGGAGAGATGTATTTGAAATGCCTTTTCCCTTTTACCTACCACCTTTTACCTTTATAAAAAAACAAGGTTATATAAGAAGAAGAAAATGTAAGCTCGGATTTTGAACTGGCTTTCATCTTTTGGTTTTCACCTTTTACCTTATTTATATGGAATCATTAACTAACAGAAAAAAAGTAATTGAACAAAAGCCAATGACTTTTGCGGAGAGATTATATCTTCCGGCAATTATCAGGGGGCTTGCGATTACTTTTCGTCATATGTTTTTAAAGAAAGAGACAATCTTCTATCCTGAACAGGAAAGACCAATGTCTGAGAACTGGCGTGGCTTGCACTCTTTAAAACGAGATGAAGAGGGCCGCGAACGTTGTACTGCGTGCGGATTGTGTGCGCTGGCCTGTCCGGCTGAAGCGATCACGATGATTGCCGGTGAGCGCAAAAAAGGCGAAGAGCAGTTGTATCGTGAAGAAAAGTATGCAGCGGTTTACGAAGTGAATATGCTTCGCTGCATTTTCTGCGGGCTATGCGAGGAAGCTTGTCCGAAGGAGGCAATTTATTTAGACGGGCCGTTTCTGGAGGCCGATTACCTGAGAAAGGATTTTATTTTCGGTAAAGATAAACTGGTTGAATCTCCCTTGAAATCGTAAAAAGTTATACCTTTGCCCATCTTTTCCGCATAACGGAGAAGATGGCAAAGAACAAACATACAATTAATGAATTTATTCTATTTAATTGCTTTTTTATCTATCTTCTTTTCGTTACTGGTTATCTTTTCTAAGAACCCGGTTTATAGCGTACTGTATTTAATCGTCACTTTTTTCACCTTTACTATTCATTATATTTTACTGAACGCGCAATTTTTGGCGATAGTGAACTTTATTGTCTATATGGGTGCCATTATGGTGCTTTTTCTTTTCGTTCTGATGCTTCTGAATCTTAATGAGGACTCGGAGCCAATGAAATCGACTTTGATAAAAGTAGCCGGGGCGGTAGCAGGAATGTGTTTACTGGTTACTCTGGTAGCGTCTGTTAAAGCTTTAGGCGATTCGGATCCGGTTGTTCTTAAGAATCCGGGAATCGGACTGGTAGAAAATCTGGGAAAAGTACTCTTCAAAGAATTCCTTCTTCCTTTTGAAATATCCTCTATTTTATTATTGTCAGCAATGGTTGGAGCTGTTTTACTCGCTAAAAAGGACCCTAAGAACGTATAATGGAATCAATTACAAATTCAATCCAGGGCGTCCCGCTTAATCACTATATCTTATTTTGCTCAATTATTTTTTGTATAGGCGTTATCGGAGTTTTAATCCGTCGCAATGCAATTGTGATCTTTATGTCTGTTGAGCTAATGCTGAATGCTGTAAATCTTTTGCTGGCGGCTTTTTCGGCCTACAGAGGAGATGCATCAGGACAGGTATTTGTGTTCTTTGTTATGGCTTTGGCTGCAGCGGAAGTAGCGGTGGGACTGGCCATTATTGTTATGATATATAGAAATACCAGTTCGACCGACATTAACGTGTTGAACAGGTTGAAGTGGTAATATTTTTTGAGAATTAAACGTCGAAAACGTTCATGATAAATTTAGTTTGGCTCGTTCCTTTATTTCCATTAATAGGCTTCCTTATATTAGGCTTGGGCAGAAATAGTTTTCCTAAGGTGGTGTCGGGAGTGATTGGCAGTCTTACTGTATTCCTTTCATTCGCTGTGAGTATCGCCATTTTTGTAGAATTACAGAGCGTCGCCGCCAAAACTTTCGTAGTTCCGCTTTTTGACTGGATACATGCAGGAAATCTTTTAGTTCCTTTCTCTTTCCAGGTAGATCCTTTAAGTTCTTTAATGCTGCTTATCGTTACAGGTATCGGTTTCCTGATACATGTGTACTCTGTTGGCTATATGCATCATGACGCAGGTTTTGGGAAGTTCTTTTCCTATCTGAACCTTTTTGTATTCTTCATGCTTTTGCTGGTATTAGGATCCAATTATGTGATCATGTTTATCGGGTGGGAAGGTGTTGGATTGTGTTCTTATCTGCTCATCGGATTCTGGTTTACTAACTCATCTTACGCAAGTGCCGCTAAAAAAGCCTTCGTAATGAACCGTATCGGCGATTTAGGGTTCTTAATCGGTGTGTTTTTGATTTTCAGCACATTTGGAAGTCTCGAGTTTTCAAGAGTATTTCCGGCGGCGGCAAACCTGGCACCGAATAACAGTATGCTTACGCTGATTACCTTGCTACTGTTTGTAGGTGCAATCGGAAAGTCCGCACAGATCCCTCTGTTTACATGGTTACCTGATGCAATGGCTGGTCCGACCCCTGTCTCGGCCCTAATACATGCCGCGACAATGGTTACTGCCGGTATCTACATGATTGCCCGTTCGAATATCTTATTTACACTCTCTCCAACAACTCTTACGGTTATAGCAAGTATCGGTATCGCGACGGCGCTTTTAGCAGCTACCATTGCTATCACCCAAACGGATATTAAAAAAGTACTGGCCTATTCAACGGTTTCGCAGTTGGGATATATGTTTCTTGGTTTAGGCGTTGGCGCTTATACCGGGGCTTTTTTCCATGTACTTACACATGCCTTCTTTAAAGCATTGTTATTCCTTGGCGCCGGTTCGGTGATTCATGCGGTAAGCAATGAGCAGGATATGAGATCTATGGGAGGGTTGAAAAAGAAACTTCCTATCACCTTTATCACGATGCTGGTGGGTACTATAGCGATAGCAGGAATACCGCCTTTCTCTGGTTTCTTTTCAAAAGATGAGATTCTGGCGCATGCTTATGAACATAATAAGATTTTATGGGTATTGGGCGTAATCGGTGCTCTATTTACCTCATTCTACATGTTCAGAATGCTGTTTCTGACCTTTGATAATAAGTTTAGAGGAACACAAGAACAAGAGCATCATTTACATGAGTCTCCGCGAACTATGACTATCCCTCTGATTGTTCTTGCAGTGCTTTCAGCTTTAGGAGGATTTTTAGGTGTGCCGGAAGTTCTGGGCGGCAATCACTGGTTGTCAAATTTCCTGAGTCCGGTATTTTTCGAATCAAATGTAAGGCTGGGACATTTAAAGCTTGACCACACTACAGAATATATCCTGATGGGTGTTTCGGTGGCCGGGGCTTTAATTGCTGCTTATATAGCTTTTGTTAAATATTCTAAGAACAACCATGTACCGATGGCAGATACTTCTGAAAGAGGTATGCTAGCTCGTTTGTCGTATAATAAGTATTACATCGACGAAATTTATAATGCAATCATCACAAAACCTTTGAATGCCCTGTCGGGATTTTTCTTCAAGGTTGTAGATAAAGCAGGTATTGATGGTCTGGTGAACGGAATGGGCAGAGGGACTACTGAAGCTTCAAATGGGCTGCGCCTATTACAATCAGGGAATATTGGTTTTTATATTTTTATGATGGTTGCAGGCATTATCGGCTTGCTTCTGTACGGATTCTATAACATATAATAAGAGGGATAAGAACATATAGATGGAAATTTTACTGCTTATATTTTTACCCATCCTCGGTGCAATATTTACATCGTTGCTTGGTAAATCACAACAGGCAAAAACCCTGGCATTAATCTGGTCGTTGTTATCATTAGGTCTGACAGTTTATCTCCTTATTAACTTCAATCAATATTCTTCAAGATTCCAGTTCGGTGTTGATTATCCGTGGCTGAGCACTTACGGTATTCGTTTCAGAGCCGGTATTGATGGAATAAGCATGATGATGGTGTTGTTAACCAATGGCTTGATCCCGCTTATCATTCTTTCGAGCTTTAAGCACCATTATAAAAGTACCGGTGCATTTTACGGATTGATCTTGTTTATGCAAAGCGGTTTACTGCTTGTGTTTACCGCATTGGACGCATTCCTTTTTTATATTGGATGGGAAGCAGCATTGATACCTATTTACTTCATTTGCGCCATCTGGGGCGGTGAGAACAGGATTAAGGTTAACCTTAAGTTTTTCATTTACACTATTGGCGGGAGTTTGATAATGCTATTAGGCATTATTTTTATGTACGTTAATACTCCCTACAAAAGCTTCAGTCTTGATTCATTTTATAACCTGAACCTGGATGCCGCTACACAAGGCTGGATATTCTGGGCATTCTTTCTTGCCTTTGCTATCAAGATGCCGATATTTCCTTTCCACACATGGCAACCTGATACCTATACCGAGGCTCCAACTGCCGGAACGATGCTTTTATCAGGTATTATGCTTAAGATGGGTATCTATGGTGTTATACGCTGGTTAATTCCAATAGCGCCACTGGGCTTTGATGAATGGGGCCAAACAGCATTAATATTATCGATTATAGGAGTTGTGTACGCCGCAATAATAGCTTTCACACAAAAGGATGCCAAGCGACTTGTCGCTTATTCGTCAATCTCTCACGTCGGGCTAATCTCTGCGGGTATTTTTGCCTGGAATATTCAGGGATTACAAGGTGCCATGATCCAAATGATTAGTCACGGTATTAATGTGTTCGGATTATTCTTTGTTTTAGATATCATCAGCAGAAGATTAAATACACGGGAAATCAGCAGTATGGGCGGGATAGCCAAAGTCGCACCACAGTTTGCCATCGCCTTCCTGATCGTGTTGCTTGGAACGGTAGCATTGCCGCTTACCAACGGATTTATCGGTGAGTTTTTGCTTCTGTTCGGGGTTTATAAATACAATATCTGGGCCGCAGGAATTTCAGGCCTTACCATAATATTCAGCGCCGTATATATGCTTAGAATGTATCAGCGTGTTATGCTGGGCGAAACCAATGACAGTACGCTTAATTTCCCGGAAATTGCCGGCTCGGAAAAAGTGGTATTGTTTATAGTTGGCGCTTTAGTGATTTTCATTGGTGTTTATCCTCAGCCTTTATTAGACATTTCGAATGCCTCATCTAAAGCATTGATTGAATTTGTGAATAATCGCATTGCGGGAATAAATCCATACATACATTAGAAAGTGATAGAGACAACATGGACGTAATAATAACGATATCTCTTTTAGCTATACTGGTTCTATACCTCGGACTTTTTAAAGCAGGCAAGGCATTATTACCTGTGTCTATCGTTGGTCTGGTAGTAGCATTCGGACTAAGCCTTAACCACTGGGACTGGGCAAATAATGCCCGTACCATCTTTAGCGGGATGCTGCTGTTCAATAATTTTGCTGTGGCTTTCTCTTCCATCGCTATTTTGTCTACCATTTTAATACTGATGCTTTCGAAAGATTATTTTGAGCGCATCAGCACGAACGTGGCAGAGTATTATACCATCATTCTTTTTTCGCTCGTTGGTATTATCATCATATCCTCTTATCACAATTTATCCATGCTGTTCATCGGCATAGAGATCATGTCTGTAAGTTTATACATCCTTACGGGGATTAAAAAGCGTGACTATGCATCAAATGAAGCTGCGTTAAAATACTTCCTTATGGGAGCTTTTTCGACAGGCTTCCTACTGTTTGGCATTACTCTGCTATACGGAGCTTCGGGTTCTTTTGATCTGGCGGAGATAAGGAATTATGCCAACGGCAGCGAGATATCTCCGATATTTTACGCAGGGATTTTGTTGATGATTATTGGTCTAGGCTTTAAAGCGGGATCTGCACCTTTTCATTTCTGGACACCTGATGTATATGAGGGCGCTCCAACCCTTATAACAGCATTTATGAGTACGGTAGTGAAAACTGCGGTATTTGCAGCTTTCCTGCGTCTTTTCTATATGAGTCTGTCGCCTTTGCAGGAGTTCTGGACCCCGGTTCTGGTTGTGCTTGCCTCATTATCTCTGCTCATCGGAAACGTAACAGCAGTGTATCAGCAGCACTTTAAAAGAATGCTTGCTTTTTCAAGTATCTCTCATGTAGGTTATATGCTTTTTGCACTTATCGCGTTAAGCAGCTCGTCTGGTAATGCCATTTTCGTATATGCCGCAGCGTATACCATTGCTTCGATTATAGCATTTGCAGCCCTTATGGTTGTGCAAAGACAAGTCGGCAGCGATAGCTTCGATAGTTTTAACGGACTGGCCAAGAAGAATCCTTTGCTAGCCATCACTTTAACGGTGGCTATGCTTTCGCTTGCGGGAATTCCTCTAACAGCAGGCTTCATTGGTAAATTTATGATGTTTGCCGGAGCACTGTCTCAGTATCACACCTATCTTGCCGTATTTGCAGTTCTAAATGCCATAGTGGGTATCTTCTATTACTTCCGCGTGGTTATAGCTATGTATTTCAGAGATGCAGAACGAAACGAATTATTGATCCCTGTGTCGTTTAAACTGGTATTAATTATCTCTACTCTTGCTACGTTGATATTAGGAATCTATCCCGGTTTTATTTCCGATCTTATCTGATTATTAAAAAATTAAAAATTATTTTAATAATCGTAGATTTACGGGTATTCAAATATGTACGAAATCTGGGATTCAATTCAACATTTAATAAATCCGGAGACTTTACTGAGAGAAGGTGGATTTTACGTCCTCCTTTTTGTGGTTTTTGCTGAAACCGGACTTTTTTTCGGATTCTTTCTCCCAGGTGATTATTTACTGTTTCTGGCCGGCATGTTTGTGGCCACCAATAAACTGGATGTAGGCATTCATGTATTAATAATCGGGTTGATAGTTGCTGCCATCGCCGGGAATTTTATAGGTTATTGGTTTGGAAAGAAAACGGGCCCGGCTTTGTACAAACGCAAAGATTCATTTTTTTTTAAACAGCAGTACTTAAAAGCCGCTGAGACGTATTACAATAGACAAGGAGCATTTGCTTTAATCATGGGACGATTTATCCCTATAGTTAGGACCTTTGCCCCCATTATTGCGGGAATGATAGGTTTGGATTACCGAAGGTTTGCGCTTTATAACGTGTCGGGCGCTTTTCTCTGGATCTCTTCTCTCACACTTCTGGGGTATTTTCTGGGAATTAAGTTCGCAGATGAAGTAAATCAATATCTTTTCTATATCATTATGGGATTTATTGCGGTTACAGCAATCCCCCTGATATGGACCTATTTAAAAAGGAAATTACCTTAAACAAAATATCGATAGTTTAGTTTAACGAAAATATACAACCACATATGAGTAAAGACCATCCCTGGCATTCTGTTTCACCCGGTGACGAAATTCCAAATCTTGTTAATGCCATCATAGAGATCCCGAAGGGATCAAAAGCAAAATATGAAATAGATAAAGATTCAGGGCTTTTACGGTTAGACAGAATTTTGTTTTCGTCAGTAATGTACCCTGCCAATTACGGTTTCATTCCTCAAACATATTGCGACGATCATGATCCGCTGGATATCCTGGTTTTATGCTCTGCTGACGTGTATCCTATGTCAATTATCGAAGCTAAAGTTATTGGCGTAATGCACATGGTTGATAATGGCGAGCAGGATGATAAAATTATCGCGGTAGCGAAAAATGATATGTCTGTTAATTATATTGATGACCTGACAGAACTTCCACCGCATGCAATGAAAGAAATTGTGCGTTTTTTCCAGGACTACAAGGCCCTTGAGCATAAAAATGTTTCTATTGAAGACCTGCTTGGCAAAGAGTATGCCTTTAAAGTGATCGAGGAAAGCTTAGAGCTTTATAAGAGCACATTCGTTAATCTAATTTAACTGAATGGGACTTCAGATATTTTGGACGTTTTTTCTGGTTTTCCTGAACGGGTTTTTCGTAGCAGCAGAGTTTGCTATTGTAAAAGTCAGAGCCTCTCAAATTGAGATAAAGGCCAAATCGGGGAGCCGGGTGGCTAAAACTGCCAAGCATATTACTCAGCATTTAGACGGTTACCTCGCCGCAACGCAACTGGGTATTACCTTAGCCTCCCTAGGATTAGGTTGGGTAGGCGAATCGGTAATGGAACACATTATCACTAATGTCCTCACTTTTTTTAACGCCAATCCGGCAACTATAGCCTCTATGGCCAGTACTGCATCACCAATTATCGCCTTTACGGTAATTACAATTATGCATATTGTATTTGGAGAGTTGGCGCCTAAATCTATAGCTATACAGCGGCCTATAGGCGTAACGATGGTTATTGCCTTCCCTTTACATGTATTTTACCTGGTATTTAGGCCGTTTATCGTTCTCCTCAATGGCTTCGCCAACGCTCTTTTAAAATTGTTCGGCATCAATGCAATCGGATCGCATGAAGCTGCGCATACTTCGGAAGAGTTACAATACCTGTTGGAACAGGGAAAAGAAAGCGGTGCCCTGAACTTGAACGAGCACGAGCTGATTAAAAACGTGTTCGATTTTAACGAGCGTGTGGTTAAACATATCATGGTACCACGCACCAAAATATCAGGAATAGAACAAAATACACCGGTAGCCGAACTTATCGACACCCTTGTAAAAGAAGGCTATTCGCGCATGCCGATCTACGATGAAACTATTGATAAAATTATCGGGGTTATTCATGCGAAAGACATCCTTCCGTTACTGGCCCAGAAAAAGGAGCTTGTTCTGAAAGATATCATTAGAAAGCCTTATCTCATTCCGGAAACGAAGAAGATCAACGACCTGATGGCGGAGTTTCAACTTCGCAGGATTCAGATTGCTATTGTTTTGGATGAATTCGGCGGTACAGCAGGTATGGTTACGCTGGAAGATATTGTAGAAGAGCTTGTTGGGGAGATTCAGGATGAGTATGATGAAGAGAAGCCTATTGTAGATAAGGTATCGGACGGAGAATTTATAGTAAACGCTTCCGCCACTATTTACGATGTAAACGAATACCTTCCTCATGATCTGCCCGAGGACGAAGATTACGATACTGTGGGTGGATTAGTGGGCGACCTGTTTGGCAAGATCCCCGAAGTGGGAGAAAGCAAAGAATTCTACGGCTATAATGTAACTATCTTAAAAAAGTCAGAACAAAACGTTGAATCGGTAAAGATGGAACTGGTTATTAATCCGGAAGACGTTGTTGATAAACATTAAACAGGTGAACTATGCACCTATTTTATACTCCGGATATATCCGGTGAGAGCTATGAACTGAACGAAGAGGAAAGCCGGCACTGCGTTAAGGTATTACGACTTGTGCAGGGCGACCGGGTAAATCTGATAGACGGCAGGGGCGGCTTTTATGTTGCAGAAATTGTGAATCCCCACCCTAAACGTACCCTTTTAAAAGTACTGGAACATCAGCAGGAGTTTTCGAAGCGTAATCATTACCTTCATATCGCGGTAGCCCCCACAAAAAATATTGATCGCTTTGAATGGTTCCTCGAAAAAGCTACTGAAATAGGAATTGATGAAATTACTCCGATCATCTGCGAAAGATCTGAACGTAAGGAAGTAAAAACCGAACGTCTGAATAAAATAATAACCTCTGCCGTAAAGCAATCGCTTAAAGCTTATCACCCTAAGCTTAACGAGCCTTCCCGCTTCAAAGATTTTATACAAAAGGCGGGATCACAAAGATTTATTGCTCATTGTATCGACAGCGAGAAAAGTGCGTTAAGTGATAAAATAAGTCTGCATGGCCACTATATTGTGTTAATAGGGCCTGAGGGAGATTTTTCTCCATCTGAACTGGATTCTGCTCTTAATTCAGGATATATTCCTGTAACTTTAGGAAGCGCCAGGCTGAGAACAGAAACCGCTGCCCTGCAGGCCTGCTTTGAAATAAACTTTTTAAACCGTTAAACAATCGCGGGACGATTGATTGGATTTAGCTGGAGAGCTTACATCATATTAAAAATATCTAATGAAGAAGCTGCTTTTGTTTGGATTATTTGCCCTTACTGTACTTAGCGGCTTGACAGCTCCTTCGTATAAATTAGGTAAATTAAAGTATAATGGTGGTGGTGACTGGTATGCGAATCGCAGTGCGCTAGTTAATTTGATTGAGTTTTGCAACAAAAACATTGGTACCAACTTCCAATCTGAGGAGTCAATTGTTGAGGTCGGCAGTGGCGATCTGTTTAATTATCCTTTTATTTATATGACGGGTCATGGCAATGTGGTATTCTCTGATCAGGAAGCACAAAATCTGCGGAAGTATTTGATGGCCGGAGGTTTTCTTCACATCGACGACAATTACGGACTGGATAAATTTATCCGACCGCAGATGAAAAAAGTATTTCCCGAATTAAGCTTTGTTGAATTGCCTTCGAGTCATCCCGTATATCAGCAAAAGTTTAAATTTCCCGGCGGTATTCCGAAGATTCATGAACATGATGGTAAGCGCCCACAGGGACTGGGATTGATATACAAAGGCCGATTGGTTTGTTATTATTCTTACGAAACGGATTTGGGCAACGGTTGGGAAGATGCAGGCACCTATGCCGGGGATACTCCTGAGACGAGGGACAAAGCTTTGAAGATGGGAGCTAACTTAGTTCAGTATGCTTTAACTCAATAATATGTATAAGGTCAGGATAAACGGCAAGCATCTGTATGCATTCGGCAGCGATGACGGGAATTTTATTTACGATGGTGAAAAAGTGTCAATTGATCATCAGCAGCTAAATGGCCAGGTAAGTCATGTGCTGTATAAAGATAAATCCTATCAGGTAGAACTTATTGAGCATAGAAAGGCGGAGAAAACTCTTCTGCTGAAAGTGAACTCAAAGGAGTATTTAGTGGAGATTTCTGATCAGTATGATGAACTTTTACATAAGCTTGGCTTTGATAAGGCTGCTTCCCATCACATCAAAGAGTTAAAAGCCCCGATGCCGGGAATGGTGTTGAATATACTGGTTAAGAAAGGCGAAGAAGTAAAAAAGGGGGATAGTCTGGTGATATTGGAGGCCATGAAAATGGAGAACGTTATTAAAGCGCCGGCAGATTGTGTGATTAAGGATGTTAGGGTAGTGACGGGTGATAAGGTTGAGAAGAATCAGGTGATGATGGGGTTTGAGTGATTGATAAAGTGGGCATCCCGAGTAATGAACTTAAAAAGAAGTAAAGTATAGATATTAATCAAAGTAATTGTTTTAGCATCTCGTCGCGCAGGTAGGTCTGTGTTGAAGAGGTTCTTTCGACGGCCTTATTGGCGGCCGAAGCCTAGGACTTTTGGCTTGGCCCAAAAGTACCAAAAGCCCAAGAACAGAAAAATACTCAGCCGTGTTTCTGTTCGGGCCGACGCTCCTGCTTCGGGAGCTTTTGTTTATCTAGTGAGTTTTTATTTCTTTGGTTGAGGTAGCTTCTCCTTAGAGAATCATCTTAAATAAATTCATAGGTTAATCACTATACATTTTCCTGCTGAACCAGCCTCGGCGAATTTCTTTAAAACCTCTAGGGCCCAAGAAAAGAATAAAAAGCCTAAGCGGAGGAAGGAGAGCGTCTCTTATCAAAAATCCTGGTATAAATTCCTGAATGAGCTGCGCAGGCCTAAAGTTACCCATGTTGTTTTATCATTCATCAATACATTTTTTTCATTTCTAAAAACGGCTCCTAATTCGATTCGTAAATTGGTTTTGGGGTTTAAAAGGAAGGAAGTTCTTCCATCCAGATACAAAAAGTCTGTTTTTATGCCTTGCCCGGTTTGGTTTCCGTAGTCGCCCTGGGCGGTAGTGCGGGTAGTATAGGGTTTGAAAATATCCTTTCCAAAGTTGGTATCGGCAGGATCTAATCCATATTCGGCCATATTGCCCTGAAGAAAGAACTGGAAACGTTTGTAAGTGTAGTCGACAATGCCGAGGAATTCTTTAAAGTTCGCTCCAAAAGGGTGCGCCAGAGGCTGATTGTAATGGCCGTAATTAATTAATGAGCTTCGTTGTGAATAGGTATACGGGCGGGCAGTATTAAACTCCGTAAGGAAATTTAGATTTTCGACCTTGAAAGCGTTAAAGCCTTTTATTCCGAACTGAATGCCAAATTTATTGGCCCAATAACCATTGCCTCCAAAAAACTCTTTTGCGGTGAATTCGTCCAGAATAAACTGTCCGTAAGTTGTCAGGTTCTTCGCAAACTTATACTTTCCGTTAAACCCTAACAAAGCATTGTCCGGAGATCCGTTGTATCCTTCTACGGCACGTAAGAAAATAATTGGGGTTACATAACTCAGATCAAAACCACGCTTTCCGACCTCATCATTCTTTTGCCAGATTATTGATTCAAAGACGCCAAGGGAAAGACGTTTGCTTACATTCCAATCGAGATGGTGGAACACTCCATACTTTTTTCTAAAGCCGTTATCGTAAGATAACCGTGGGGCTGTCAGATCCTGGAATTGTGCCCAGATATTAACATATCGTACCCTGCCCAAAGTGGTTTCAATTTTGAAAAA
This sequence comes from uncultured Pedobacter sp., assembly GCA_966210515.1. Classification (GTDB taxonomy): domain Bacteria; phylum Bacteroidota; class Bacteroidia; order Sphingobacteriales; family Sphingobacteriaceae; genus Paradesertivirga. The sequence goes on along the minus strand of CBIHLM010000029.1, from coordinate 21,910 downwards.
TGGGTAATTGGAGGCTACGTCGGACAAAATCATGGAACGATAACCGTCGCCAATGAAGTTTTTATCCTGACCCAGAACAAAGGAGAAATATTTGTTTGGCGTATAATTGATTAAGGCTGAAGCATAAGCCCAGTCTTTTGTGCTGCGATCGGGAAATTTGTCATTCACCTGCCCGGGAATTACTCCTGTTCTATTTACAAAATCAGTAATATACCCCGGAAGCTTGGCTTGATTTTCATAAGCGCTGCTATAAAAGCGAAATTTCTTTCCAATGTTCCCCTGAATTTGAAAACCACGGGTATTTAACCATGTGGTGCGGTTATGTTGCCGATCGCGGCCAACCTGGAAGTCGGGTAAAAAATCTATGTAGACGTTGTAATCAGGTTTTTCTATTTGAATTAAATGTTCTGTAAAGAGCTTGCGGTGCAACCAAGAGCGTTGATTTGTAGTATCGATGTTTGCGTACGGTAATGAATCCAGCAATCTGTACTGCAGACTGTCGTTTGGAAAAACGGGACGCATCGCCGTATGAAGATTGGTGTCTATTGAGTAGATACCGTTATTAATTTTTTGATATTGATGATAATCGTACAGGTATGTGCGGGATTGACTGAAAGCGCTGGCTGAAGCAAGCAGGGTCAGAAAGAAAATGTATATTCTAAGCATAGGATCTCTTATATAAAATGAATCGCCATAAGGGCTCCATTTTCAAGCCGCTAAACTAAGAAAATTTAAAGTCTGAGGGAAAAGAAGGGTTTTTATCTTCAATTTAGGCTTATGGTGCCCCGGTGTATCGCCGTTTTACTGAGGAACAGTTAGATGTTTTTATCTTCAATCAGTTTGAAAAAGTTGTCCCTGTAGGTATCGCCAACCGGAATTATCTTGTCGCCGATCTGTATTCTGCTTCGCTCGATACTTTCTATTTTGTCAAGCGAGATGATATAGGATTTGTGAACGCGGATAAATCGGCCAGCCGGCAAATTCTCTTCCATTTTTTTCATATGCTGAAGGGTAATGATGCGTTCGGTTTTAGTGAAAATGGAGATATAATCTTTTAGACCCTCTATATACAGAATGTCGTCGAGATAAATTTTTTGAATTTTATGTTCGGTTTTTACGAATATAAAAGAATTGATACCGTTGTCTATTGTTTTTGCGGCAGCTGCCGGAGGATTTGCTTGTTGAAGAGTGTTTTGCACCTTTAGAACAGATTTGTAAAACCTGTCGAATGCAATTGGCTTAAGTAAATAGTCGGCTACATCTAATTCATATCCATCCAGGGCATACTGCGAATATGCTGTAGTAAGGATTACGCAGCATTTTCCATTGAGGACTTTCAAGAATTGAATCCCGGTAAGTTCAGGCATCTGAACATCAAGAAAGATCAGGTCTACTTCGTCTTTTTGGGCTATTGCTAAGGCTTCGAAAGCACTTGTGGTTGCTGTTACCAGTTTTAAAAAAGGAACTTTCTCGATATAATCTGTAAGTATATCAAGAGCTAAAGGTTCGTCGTCAACAACAAGGCAGCGTATCATCGAATGAAAGTTCAGGTTCCTTTATCAGGTATTATAACGAAGATATTCATTTATAGCTTATTTTTCTTTTAATGTTTAGCCACGTGTAACTTTCTCATGTTTAAATCCGTCTTTATTATACACACAATCATATCACAAAATGAAAAGATTTACATTAATTGCTTTGCTGCTGTCGGCAGTTCTGTTTCAAGCATGTTCGACAAAAGTATATAATAATAAAGCCTGGTTAGATCAGGTGAACCTTGAGGGGAAAAAGGTTGCCATTCTGCCCGCTGTAGTGGAGCTTACAGGACGCATGCCTGCAAATTTCAATGAATCGAAGATCAGACAGACGGAAGAATCTGAAAGTAAACTCATTCAACAGGAATTTTATAACCAATACTTGTTCAAATCGAAAAAGAACAAAAGGAAACAGTATGTTGATCTTATGAACGTAGAACAGGTGAACAGTAAATTACAGCAGCAGGGTATTGATATCAGAGAGTCCTGGAAAATGAGTCCTGACAGCCTGGGTAAACTACTTGGCGCTAATATGGTATTAAAACTTAGCGTTAAAAAGAATAGAATTATGTCTGATGCCGCTTCGTTCGGAATTGGTGTTGCCACAACGGTTTTGGGTAATATCTTAAATAATGGACAGAATACGTCGGTAAATAACGGCGCAAAAACCTATAACATGTTTCTTGATGCGACTTTAACCGATGTAAATACTCACACTGTAATCACCAAGTTTACGCACGATGGAGACGCCAGCTGGAACCGCCCGCCTGAGAAAATAGTTGAAGCCTCGGGCCGGAAGATCGTTCGCAAAGGTGTGATTTACGCTCAGAAATAGGCGTTAGGATTTTGCAGCAAAGACCCGAGACGCAAAGCTTTGAGGCGTTGCACTTCTTTGTGACTTAGGGTCTTTGCGATTGATATTAAGGTTTTGTTTTAATGATGTTTACAAACTCAGCCATATTTTGCGTATCGCAAGTTGTTCATCGGTGGCGCTTTTATCAATTTCTATACGATATTTTCCACCGATTGCCTTAGCAATAGTTATATCCAGAATTTTGATTATCCCATCTCTGGAGATTGTTGCTTTGATTTTTTCACCTATTTTTTTGGATGAGATAGTGTTGACAAGGTCGCTGACACCTTTAGTATCTGCCGCCCCGGTTATTCTATAGTCGTTTATCGCGATAAGTTCATCGTTCACATTCAATCCATCATTCCATGCGGCGCTTCCTCTTTGCACTGCGGTGATTATTAACTTTCCGTCTCTCACTGCCGTAGCTACGCCGAGGGAAGGATTTTCTTTACCCTCATAATCGTTAATAAGATATAATCCGGCATGGCCTAAATACGAGTTGAAACTTATTGGCTCTGTTCCATTTATGTATTTGTTGTAAATCTCATCCAGTGATTTACCTGCGATCTTTTCTGCCATCACTTTAAATTCAGCATCTGTATAGCCACGTTTCTGCTTTTTATAGTATTCATCATACATGGCTTTCATTACATCATCCAGGCGTTTTGCTCCTTTAGTGGCACCCAGAATTTCCAGGTCTAAGATCATTCCGATTAAAGCGCCTTTGTCGTAATAAGAGATTGTGCTGTTTTTGGAGTTTTCGTTCGGGCGGTAGTATTTTATCCAGGCATCAAAGCTTGCTTCGCTAACTGGTTGAACTTGATTTCCCGGCTGATTTTCCACTGTGTTTATATCCGTCAGGAGCGTGCTGATATATTTTTCGGGAGAATAGATTCCCGTACGGCGGAGAATCAAATTATCGAAATAGGCTGTAAATCCTTCAGCTATCCATAAATTGCTGGTGTAATTTTCTTTACTATAATCGAACGGGCCCAAAGCCTGTGGTCTCAATCTTTTGACGTTCCAAAGGTGGAAGTACTCGTGAGCCACCAGGCCTAGAAAGCTTTTATAACTATCTTCTTCAGAATACCCCAGTCTGCGGGCACCAAGCACAGTCGAGTTGAGATGTTCTAAGCCGCCTCCCCCTGCCGAGGTATTATGAATAATGAAAACATAGCGCTTATTGGGGTTTTCTTTGAAGATTTCAGTTTCAGCCTCAATAATGTCTCTCATGTCTTCAACTAAATTCGCTTTATCATAATTTCCGCCACCATACATTGCCACTTCGTGTTTTACACCTGCAGCGATAAAGTCGAAAGTGTCATGATTGCCGACCTCCAAAGGCGAATCATACAGAATGTCATAATCAGGAGCATAAAATGTATTGCTTTTCCCTTTTACAGGATCTAATCCGGTTGAAATTTTTTCCCAGTTTTTGTAAGGTTTTATAGTAATTGTCGAAGGTGATTTTATCATTCCTTCAGGGTACATCAATAATCCGCTGGGAGATAAAAATGCATGTGAAGCATCTACAAAACTTGTTCTTACCGAAAGCTCAAAAGCGTAAACACGGTATTTTATACTGATGTCCTGATTTTTGATGTCAGAAATGCGCCAGGTGTTTTTATTGATTTTTGAAGACGATAGTTTTGAATCTGAAGCGCTTTTTGCGGAGAAGCTTTCTACGTTTTTTGAAAATTCTCTTACCAGATAAGAGCCAGGCGTCCATACAGGCATTCTTAAATCAATAAAATCTTTTTTAATGCCTTTGAGATTCATTTCAATATCAACGTAGTGGGCCTGAGCTTCGGGGAATGAAAGCTGGTAAGATATTTCGGATTGAGCGTAACTGTCTTCCGTGTTTAAAGCCATAAATAAAATATAAATAAGCGGATAAATTAAAACTTGCTTCATTATTCAATTTTAATCAAAAATTTTATACGACCAGTCAGAACTTGATTAACATCTGTAAAATAGTTGGTACTTTCAACTAGTTGAACGGGGCTTAGGTATTTTTGCATCCTATAATGAACATTAAACAGCCCCTGGCCCATCTGCTCCTTTCTGCAAGCAAAAAATATTTAGGCATCTTTTCGCAGGAAGCAGAGGGGATGGATATTGACCGGTACCAGTACGTTCTTGTTCTGATTAACATTCATAACGAACAACTGACTCAAAAAAGTTTAAGTGAATTGCTCGAAGTAGATAAGTCATATATGGTGAACATAATTGATTATCTATCAGACAAGGGTTATGTGGTACGTACCATAAATGAAAAGGACAGGCGTCAGCATTTGATCAAGCTGACGGAAAAAGCCAGAGAGATAATTCCAAAAATTGAGGGAGCGATAATCAGGCTGAATTCTAAGTCGGTAGAAAATATATCTGAAAGTCAAATTCAAACATTTTTATCTGTACTGCAACAGATTAGCAGTAATTTGTCGGACGCAAAGCCGGCTGAAATTGTAATAAACTATAAATCGAAAAAATGAAAACCAAATATATTATTTACACTGCACTCATTATCGGCTTTGGTGCTTTGATCGCGTATCGCATATCAGAAAACAGCAAAATAGCCGGACCCGGCAATGGCGGGAAGGGAGGCGGACCCGGCGGGGCTGACCAAAGGCCGATGAACGTGAATGGTATTGTAGTAAGCCCTGTAAGTTTTGAAAACTCACTGACTGTAACAGGCTCCATCGATGCCAATGAAGAGGTGCGGATTATAAGTGAGGTGTCGGGCATTATTAAAGGCATATACTTTAATGAGGGATCAAATGTACGGAGAGGCCAGACATTAGTTAAAATTGACGATTCGGAATTGAGGGCGCAGTTGGCTCAGGCATCCACCAGACAGAGTTTAGCATCAGAAAATGAAAGACGAGCACGGCTGTTGCTTCAAAAAGAGGCTATAAGCAGGGAAGAATATGATATTGCTTCGGCTGACTTTCGGACGGCCAAAGCACAAAGTCAATTAATTCGTGCACAGATAGCTAAAACCGTTGTCAGTGCACCGTTTAGCGGAAGAATTGGCTTAAGATCTGTTTCTGTAGGAGAATATGTTACTCCATCCATGCCGATCACAAATTTGGTGAGTTTAAATCCGGTCAAAATCACTTTTTCTGTTCCCGAGAAATATTCGGGAAAAGTGAATGAGGGTGCAGTAATTGATTTTTCGGTGGCGGGTTCTACCCAGGTTTATAAGGCAAGAGTTTATGCAATAGAACCAAGAATTGAAGCCGCAACCCGGACTTTGCAGTTACGCGCCCGTGCGGATAATCCCAATGGCCTGCTGGTTCCAGGATCATTCGCTAATATTTCACTGCCGCTTACAACCATAGAGGACGCAATTCTGATTCCTACTGAAGCTATCATTCCGGTTCAGGATGGAAAAAAAGTATTTGTAACTGATAGCGGAAAAGCAAGGGAAGTAATGGTGCAGACGTCTACCCGTACAGAAAAAGAAATTTTAATTACTTCGGGATTAAAGGCTGGAGATACGGTGTTAACCACGGGTATTATGTCTTTAAAAGAAGGTAGCAAAGTAAAAGTAACTACCGGAAGTAGAAAGAGTGTGAAATTATGAGTTTATCAACCACCAGTATAAAGCGACCGGTTTTTACTATTGTAATTAACCTGATGCTTATTCTTTTCGGGGTAATCGGTTATACCTTTTTAGGTGTTAGAGAATTTCCCTCGATAGATCCTGCTATAGTTTCTGTCAGAACTAGTTATTCGGGCGCTAATTCGGATATAATTGAGTCGCAGATTACTGAACCGCTTGAAAAAGCCATTAATTCAATCGATGGAATACGTAATATAACATCTTCAAGTAATCAGGGGTCCAGCGTCATCACTATAGAATTTAATCTTAGCAAAGATTTAGAAGAAGCAGCTAATGATGTGCGTGATAAAGTGTCGCAGGCTGTACGGAATTTACCGGATGATATTGATTCGCCTCCTGTAGTTTCTAAGGCAGATGCAGATTCCGAATCTATCCTGACGATGACTGTTCAAAGCAGTACGCGAGATCAGCTGCAGCTGACTGATTATGCGGAGAATGTGCTTTCACAACGTTTTCAGACTATTCCGGGCGTTAGCAGTGTGCAAATCTGGGGGCAAAAACGCTATGCTATGCGTTTATGGTTGAGCCCGGCCAAGCTTGCTTCGTACGGGCTTACGGTATCTGACGTGAGGAATGCTTTAAACCGACAGAATATCGAGTTGCCATCCGGAAAAGTTACCGGAGCAAATACAGAGCTGGTGGTGAAAACTGTTGGAAATTTGTCTACTGAAGAGCAGTTTAATAACCTGATAGTAAAATCAGACGGCGATAAAATTATCCGTTACAGTGATATTGGATCAGCAGAGCTTGGTCCAGAAAATCTTGAAACCAAAATGAGTGAGTCTGGCCAACCAATGATCGGCCTGGCTATAATTCCCCAACCCGGTACAAATTATCTGGAGATAGCTTCACGGTTTTACGACGAGTTTGAAAAGCTAAAGAACGAGGCGCCGAAAGATTTGCAATTGAACATTGCAATGGATAATACGATTTTTATCAAAAAGTCGGTTGTTGAAGTAGCGGAGACAATTTTGATTGCTCTGATCCTTGTGATTTTAATTATTTACTTATTCTTCCGTGATTGGGGAATCGCCTTCAGACCTTTAATTGATATTCCGGTTTCGCTTATTGCTACCTTTTTTATAATGTACCTGGCAGGCTTTTCTGTAAACGTTTTAACATTATTGGCCATTGTTCTGGCAACCGGTTTGGTTGTGGACGACGGGATCGTGGTAACCGAGAATATCTATAAAAAGGTAGAGGAGGGGATGTCGCCGATTGAGGCAGCTATCCGAGGGTCAAACGAAATCTTTATGGCTGTAATTTCCATCTCGATTACGCTTGCCGCTGTTTTTCTGCCTGTAATTTTCCTCGAAGGTTTTGTAGGGCGTTTATTTCGCGAGTTTGGAGTCGTCATAGGATCGGCGGTTTTGATATCGGCTTTCGTGTCACTAACCCTAACTCCGATGCTTAACGCTTATTTGATGAAAGGCGGAGAACAAAGGAAATCGAAATTCTACATCTGGAGCGAGCCCTATTTTCAAAAAATGAACTCTGGCTATGCCGATGCTTTAGGCAGATTTATGAAAAAGCGATGGCTAAGTTTTCCGATCATTTTTCTTTGTTTAGCAATCACTGCTTTCTTCTATTCGAAACTTATTAAAGAAACTGCTCCTTTGGATGACCGCAGCGTGCTACGGCTCCAAGTCTCTGCTCAGGAAGGCGCCTCTTACGACTATACAGATCGTTTTATGCAGGAACTGACACAAGTTATAAACGATTCTGTACCCGAGAAACAGGTTGCTCTTGTTATTACCGCTCCCGGATTTAGTGGTTCGGGTTCTGTGAATAGTGGAATGGCGAGGATTGGCTTGAAGCAACCCAGCGAACGGGAACGTTCGCAGCAAGAGATCGCGGCACAGTTAACGAAGATCACTAAGAAGTATTCAGAAGCGCGGGTTTCTGTAACACAGCAACCAACGATATCTGTAAACCGGAGGGGCGGGCAACCTATTCAATACATTATTCAGGCTCCTAACTTTCAGAAACTGCAGGAAAAGATACCCCAATTCCTGGATGAAGCGAACGCCGACCCAACCTTTTCTATGGTAGATGTTAATTTGAAGTTTAATAAACCCGAGATCAATATAACCATCGATCGGGAAAAAGCTCAGAGTTTGGGCGTTTCGGTTTTGGATATCGCTCAAACGCTTCAGCTGTCTTTAAGCGGGCAGCGCTTCGGGTATTTTATGATGAATGGCCGCCAGTACCAGGTTATGGGCCAGTTTGAACGGGAGGACAGAGACGATCCCCTGGATTTAACATCTTTGTTTGTGAGAAGTGAAACCGGGCAATTAATTCAGTTAGATAATGTTGTTACTCTGGAAGAGCGGAGCAGTCCGCCCCAGTTATACCATAACAACCGATATCTTTCTGCAACAATTTCTGCCGGTTTGTCGCCAGGTAATAGTATAGGCGACGGTATTGAGGCGATGGATAAAATAAGGGACAAAGTATTGGATGATAGCTTTTCTACCGATTTAGCGGGTGAATCGCGAGATTTCGTGGAAAGCAGCTCGAATACTGCATTTGCTTTTGGTTTGGCACTATTACTTATATACCTCATTCTTGCAGCGCAGTTCGAAAGTTTCCTTGATCCGCTTATAATTATTCTTACTGTCCCGATGGCGGTAGCAGGGGCAATGTTTTCTTTGTGGCTTTTCGGACAAACATGGAATATATTCAGCCAGATCGGAACCATTATGCTAATAGGATTGGTAACGAAGAACGGGATTTTAATTGTTGAGTTTGCCAATCAGCTGCGCGAACAGGGAAAACCTAAAATGCAGGCTATTATGGAGGCGTCCGAAGCAAGGCTCCGTCCGATTTTGATGACCAGTTTGGCTATTGCACTGGGTGCTCTGCCGATTGCGCTGGCTCTAGGTGCTGCCTCTCAAAGCCGTATCGGAATGGGAGTGGTGATTGTTGGAGGAACAATTTTCTCCTTAATACTGACTTTATTTGTAATTCCGGGTATTTATGCGATGTGGTCTAAGGATCGTAAACACCATCCGGAATTTGACAGAATAAAAGAATTTGAACAAGAAGAAATTAGCGCTCATTAAGAAATAAGTATGAAGTTAAAGAAAATAATGTTGCTATTTTTTTGTGGGATTTATGCCTGTTCAAGTTCTGCTCAGGAACTGTTAACCCTTGAAGAAGCAGTAAGAATCACTTTAGAAAAAAATTACAATATCCTTATTTCAAAAAATGATGTTGACATCGCTGATCGGAATGTAAATCTGGCTAATGCAGGTATGCTCCCCTCTGTTTCAGGGACGTTCAATAATAATAATACCATTCAAAACAGCACACAAACCCGCGAGACGGGTGTGGTTACAGAAAGGAATAACGCCCGCGGAAATACCCTGAATTATGGGGTAGGATTAAACTGGACAGTTTTTGATGGATTCAGGATGTTTGCCAGATACGATCAGTTGAAAGAATTGCAGCGATTGGGCGATGCCAACCTGCAACTTAATGTTCTTTCGACTTTAGGCGAGGTGATGGAGCGATATTATAATCTTGTTCAGCAGCAACAACAGCTTAAAGCGTTTGATACAGCCGTTTCCATATCACGTTTACGTGTAAAAACTGCTCAAACACGCTTTGAAGTGGGTAAGGCAGCGCGTTTAGAGGTATTGAATGCTCAGGTAGATTATAATACCGATACAACTAATTATTTACAGCAGCAGGTAATGCACAGAACATCGCAGATCGCCTTAAATGAAATAATGGGCAGAGATGTTAATGTAGAGTTTCGAGTGGCCGACAGTTTTGAAATTGAGGAGAGACTTGTATTTGCTGAGCTCCTTTCGCATGCCATGCAGCAGAACCCAGCTTTGCGGGCAGCTTTAATCAGCAAAAGAATTGCCGAACTTGATTTAAAGCAGGTAAAAGCTAATCGTTATCCGGTTATCGGATTAAACAGCGGCTATAACTTTAACCGGTCTGAATCAGCTTTGGGGTTTGCCACACAAACTTCCGGCAGGGGATTTAACTATGGTCTGAATGCATCTATAAATATTTTTAACGGCTTCCTGCAGCGCAGAAATGAAAAAAATTCTGAAGTGTTGATTCGAAGTGCAGATCTAGATTATCAGCGGATTAATCAGAGTATAAACGCGCAGTTGGCAAGTGCCTATCAAACCTACCTGACCAGCCTGAGTTTAGTTAAACTTGAGGAGAGCAATCAAAAAATTGCGAGCCAGAACCTGGATATCACTCTCACCCGATATCGTTTGGGCACAATTACCCAGGTAGAAATCAGGGATGCGCAACTTAATTACCTGAACGCCACCGTTCGTTTAAATAATTCCAGGTACCAGGCGAAATTAGCGGAAGTATCTTTAAAAGAAATTTCCGGTTCAATAAAGTTGTGATATTAAAATTTATATTAAGTTTATAAAACTTTTTAACTTTCAATACGTAAGAAGATAACATCCAAGCTGCGGTTTACGCCTTATATGGAAGATTTTAGATACAGATCAGTATTACTTGTGGATGATAGTTATGTTGATAATCTTATCAACAGGAAAATGATACAGGCTAATAATTTTGCTGCTGATATCACTGTCATTGATTCGCCGGTAAAAGCCATTGCTTATTTACAGCAATGTGCAGCTGAAGGTACTGTGCCTGATGTGATTTTTCTTGATATCAGGATGCCCGAGATGGACGGGTTTGAATTTCTTGCTAGCCTCACTGATATTACTGAGTTAGAAAGTTCTCACTTAAAAATTTATATGTTATCTTCGTCTCTTGACCCGGATGATATGAAGCAAATTGCAGAAAATGATCTGGTTTCAAAGTTTATCAGTAAGCCTCTTACTGAACAAATATTGAATGAGATTGGGTAAAAATGATTCTGGTAGCCGATAGCGGTTCTTCAAAAGCAGATTGGACAATAACAGTAAGTGAGAATGAGCGTGTAGAATTTAGCACTAAAGGTCTTAATCCTTTTTTTGTTAACGAAAAAGAAATCTGCAAGCTTCTTTCCGGTTACGATGAAGTTCAAAAATATAATTCTAAAATAAGAGAAGTTCATTTCTTTGGCGCCGGCTGTTCCAGTCCGGATAAAAGAGAAATAGTATCCAACGGACTTTCAAAAGTATTTTCAAAAGCTTTCATAAATGTTGAAGATGACGTTTTAGGTGCCGTATATGCCACTTGCGGAACCAAGAAAGGCTTTACTTGCGTGCTGGGCACGGGCTCGAATATCGCGTTCTTTGATGGCGAACAAGCTCATTATGGAAAGCACGGGATAGGTTTTGTTCTGGGAGATGAAGGATCGGGAACTTATTTTGGAAAAAAGATAATCACCGCGTATTTATATGGTTTGATGCCCGCTGATCTGAAAAAAGCATTTGAGGCTATATACGAAATCGATAAAGAAAGTATTATTGCAAATGTTTATCAAAAACCATCGCCAAACATTTATCTCGCTTCTTTCTCAAGGTTCATGTATAAGCATCGGGATAATGCGTTGATTCAATCCATCTTGTTTCAGGGCTTCGAGGAATTTGCCAGGATTCATATTCTTCGTCAGTCAAATTACCAGGCTTATCCCTGTCATTTTGTTGGTTCTATATCATACTTCTTCCAGGATATTTTAACAGAAGTTTGTAAGAAGTACAAAATCAAGCTTGGAAAAGTAATTGCCAGTCCTATAAATGCTCTAACCCAATACATTATAAACAAAACGATTTAATTCGGCTACTGTTAACAAATAAATAATCAGCCGGATCGTTGTTTTCAATAAGAGCTTTTAAACAAAATTTGCTTTTATAATTTGCTAAATATATCTTCGTGTTAATACGAAGCAAGACTATACCACGAATACTGGTGTGGTCTTGTTTGTTTTTTATACAGTTTAAACCTACTAGTGAGTCATGACAGAGGTAACATATTATACTAAAGAAGGAATAGAGAAACTTAAAGAGGAGTTGCATTTTTTAAAAACCGAAGGCAGGTCTCAAATAGCTAAAGCAATAGCCGAAGCGCGGGATAAAGGAGATCTTTCTGAGAACGCAGAATATGATGCAGCAAAAGAAGCTCAAGGGATGCACGAAGCAAAAATTGCCAAGCTTGGCGAGTCGCTTGCTAATGCCCGGTTAATCGATGAATCAAAACTTGATACGTCGAAAGTGCTGGCTTTGTCAATTGTTAAAATAAAGAATATCAAAAACGGTGCGGCAATGACCTATCAGCTTGTTTCAGAAACTGAAGCGGATCTGAAATCAGGGAAGATTTCCGTTAAATCCCCGATTGCTAAGGGTTTATTAGGAAAATCGGTTGGTGATACGGTGGAAATTGCGGTTCCGGCGGGTAAAATGGAATTTGAGATACTTGAAATTTCCAGATAATGGCTTCAATATTTTCAAAAATTGTTTCTGGTGCAATACCAGCATATAAAGTGGCTGAGAACGAAGAGTTCTTAGCCTTTTTAGATGTAAATCCCTTAGTAAAGGGTCATGTATTAGTTATTCCAAAAACCGAGGTCGATTATATTTTTGATCTTGAAGATGATGTATACCTGGGCTTGCAGGCTTTTGCAAAAAAAGTTGCCCTGGGTATTAAAAAGGCCATTCCCTGTCAGCGCGTTGGCGTGGCCGTAATGGGACTTGAAGTGCCTCATGCACATATTCACCTGGTTCCGATGAACAGTATGCAGGATTTAAATTTTTCGAGGCAAAAACTAAAATTAACCGAAGACGAGTTTAAACAAATCGCTCAAGCTATTTCTGCAGAAATTTAAAGAGCCAAACGGATTTCCACCTACTTTTTTTCTTTTAAAACGCTCAGGGGTGCTAATCTTTTTTCATTGTCTTTAACAAAAGCGCTCCAGCCCGAATAACTTTTGCTTTGGACGCCGGGTCCTACTCTCTGGAACGAGTGACATACAGCAACGGCAAGTCCATCGGTAGCATCAAGAAATTGCGGCGTTTCGGTAAATTTCAGAAGCGTTTGCAGCATCGCAGATACTTGTTCTTTTGTCGCATTTCCATTCCCGGTTATGGACTGCTTGATTTTTCTGGGTGCGTATTCGAAGATCGGGATATTTCTGGAAAGAGCGGCCGCCATGGCAACTCCCTGTGCCCTGCCAAGTTTAAGCATAACCTGAATGTTTTTTCCATAAAAAGGAGCTTCAATAGCCAGACAGTCGGGGTGGTATTCGTCGATCAGAGCCACAGTTTTTTCGAAAATCCGTTGTAGTTTTAAAGGATGATCGTCTAAGTGATCGAGCTTGACAATGCCGAGACTGAGCATTTCGACCTTTTTCTTAACTTCTTTCACAAGTCCGTAACCCATTATTGATGTTCCGGGATCTATTCCTAATATAATTCGCTCTTTTGAGGTTTCGGTCTGCATCCAAACAAAAATACTAAACTGAACGCAAACGGATCTGAATAGATGCATAGGTTTTTTGTAAACTTGCAGCAAAATCCATTAATGACAAGCGACCGGAAAAAGACAATCAACACAGTTATCAAGATAAGTATCCTGGTACTGGCCGCTGTCTTTATCTTCCAAAAGCTAAACAACAACAAAAACCTATCGAGCTTTGAGCGTCTGATTTCCAATCTTTCAACTGAGAAGGTATACAGCATACTAATAATAGTGTTTGTGCTTATGCTGTTAAACTGGTTTTTGGAAGCGCTAAAATGGAAGTTTTTAGTAAAGCCAATACAAAGAATAAGTATTTTTAAAGCAATAGAGTCTGTTTTTTGCGGTTTAACTCTTGCGGTTTTTACGCCGAACAGAATCGGAGAGTATGGAGGCAGGATATTTTTTTTGTCGCCCAGAAGGCGCGTACTAGGTGTAGTTGCGATGGGAATAGGTGCGGTTGGTCAAATGGTGGTTACCAATATACTTGGCTCAATAGCTATTTTATGGTTTATCGGGAGGTATGTCGGGGTGGATTTTTGGTTGTATTATGGCGTGATGATCCTGGTTGTATGCTATTGCCTCTTTTTTCTATTGCTTTACTTCAATATTAGCTTTTTATTGGCTATTCTTAATGCCATTAAGTTTTTAAAGCCTTTTCAGAAGTTTTTTAAGATTTTATCCAGGTATAAATATTCAGAATTAATCGTAGTTTTTGGATACAGTCTATTTCGGTTTGCTGTATTTACGTCCCAATACTGTTTAATTATAAGCATGTTAATCCCTTCTATTCCATTGTTTCAAATGGTGATGATGATTTTCATTCTGTTCTTTATTCAATCGGCTTTACCCTCTTTGGATTTGCTGGATGTAGGAGTAAGAACACTGACAGCAACCTACTTTTTTAGTTTTATCACAACAAATGAGGTTGCGATTATGGCGGCAACAGCTTCTATATGGTTGATAAATCTGATTATTCCTGCTATTTTAGGCGCTCCGTTTGTTTTTAAACTTAATTTCTTTGGCACTAACCGTAATTAGCTTACTCACAATATTATTAACGATTTTTTATGTTTTTGCCGTCGTCTTTTTCAGGTACGGCTGGGCACGACTTTCTTCACTTAAAAGGCTTAATCCCTCGCCTCCAACCTCGGTAAGTATTCTGATCGCGGCAAGGAATGAAGAAGATAAGATCGCTTCAACTATCGAAGACATCCTCAGGCAGGATTATCCTAAAGAGTTAGTTGAGCTAATCGTAATCGATGATCATTCAACTGACCGGACGGCAGATATTATATCTGGTTATTCGGCTTCGGGAGTAAAACTTATCAGACTTAATGAAGATCAGGCTTTAAACTCATATAAGAAAAAGGCAATTTCGGAAGCTATAAAACTGGCCCAGGGCGAATTGATAGTAACTACCGATGCGGATTGCAGTATGCAAAGCAAATGGTTAAGTACTATAGTATCATATTATGAGGAGAATCACTTTAAGCTTATCTCGTCTCCGGTGGTGTTTTTTGAGGAAAAGAACTTTTTTGAGCAATTACAAACCCTCGAGTTCTTATATCTTATAGGTTTAGGTGCTGCTACAATTGGGAACAAGAAGCCCTCAACATGCAATGGTGCAAACCTGGCTTATAGGAAAGATGTTTTCCATGAGTTGAAAGGTTTTCAGGGTATTGATGATCTTGCATCTGGCGATGATGAGTTATTTCTACACAAAGTAGCTTCGAAATATCCCGATGATATTGGTTTTTGTAAGTCGTACGATGCCTTGGTTTATACACATGCCAAGCCCAATCTTACGGAGTTTATAAGGCAGAGAAAGCGCTGGGCATCAAAAAGTACCCGATATAAAGACAAAAAAATTGTGGTACTGGGGGTAAGCATCTGGCTTTTTAATTTGCTTATTGTCTTAAATGTTTTGTTAGGTTTCTTTGATGCAAGTTATTGGGGTGTTCTTGCAATGGTTCTGATAATGAAGTTTTTGGCTGAGCTATTTTTTCTCTTCCCTGTTACAGAGTTTGTTAAAAGAAGCCCATTGCTAATCTTTTTGCCCGTATTAACCTGCATACATCCCATTTATATAATTTATATTGGGGTCGCGGGAAATTCCGGAAAATATGTCTGGAAAGGAAGACTCGTAAAATAATTTAAAAAATTTATGCTTAAACGGTTAAATTCTTACTTTTAGCTTATTGACTAACAATTTGGAAGAATTTAAAAGCAGTTCTAAAGGACCTGAGGAAAACGACCTGATTCAATTGCTGTTAAAGCGTCAGGCTGAATTAAATGCCCTGCTTGAAGTTACTTTAGCAATCAATAAAAATAGCGCAGCGTCTGTGCTTTTTGAAATGCTTGAAGTTGTCCTTAAGGTGAACCTTAATGTGGGTAAGATGCGTCTTGTGATAAAAGATGAGCATCAGTTTGCCTGTGTCTCAAGGTTTGGCGGTACCTACGAAAGTTCCAAAACACTGCAGCAAATATGTAAGGAATTAGAGCTCACCAAAACAATTATATCTCTTAGCAATCATGCTGATGAAATTTTATGTGAGTATGATTTCTTTGTCCCGGTAAGGCATAAAAGAAACACCCTTGCATTTGTTCTTATTGGTGATTTTCATACTAAGCCCGAATTGGTCAGCCATGAGCTTAATTTCATTCAAACTCTTATCAATATTATCATTGTTGCTCTGGAAAATAAAAAGCTTTTTAAAGAGCGTGTACACCGCGAGCGCTATCAGCGGGATATGGAGCTTGCCAGCGAAGTGCAAAGCATGTTGGTGCCCTTGCAGCTCCCGAAAAGCGAGAGATTTGAAATTGCAGCAACCTACCTTCCTCATGAAAACATAGGAGGAGATTATTTTGACTTCATCCGTTTAAACGAACACGAATTTTTCTGGTGTATTGCAGATGTTTCCGGAAAGGGAATTTCTGCCGCTTTGCTTATGGCAAACCTGCAGGCCAGCCTGCGAGCCTGGGCTTCCGTAGAAAGCAGCATGGAGAAAATTATTACGAAGCTGAACGAGATTGTGACCTATAATACTCATGGCGAGCGTTTTATAACTCTTTTTCTGGGTCGGTATAATGAGTTAACCCGGGAAATGGAGTTTGTAAATGCCGGGCACAATTCGCCAATACTGATAACGGATGATGGATTCCGTTTTTTACAGGAAGGAACAACGCTTCTGGGTAGTTTCGATTCTTTGCCTTTTGTCAATACCGGCAATTTGATATTGCCTCCAAACGCTTTAATCTTCAATTATACCGACGGCCTGATCGAAAGTCCTGACGAAGACGTGTTTATTTCAGAAGAAGAATTAGTGCACTATCTTCAGCTTCACAGACACGTGCCGGTTGAAGTGATTAACAAAAATATCTTAACAGATATCCAGTCCTCCCGGATGGCTAAAATGAGTTCGGACGATATTACCTTGTTAACAATAAAAATTCTTTAGTGTTGAGAAATAGGTATTTAGCTTCTGTACCAAACCGCTATTTTTGAACGTATAAAGAAAGAATCGAAACTTTTTTGAATTTTTACTTTTAACTTAGCCGGATGCTGTTTTCGTTTTATCAGAAGGAGTTTATAGAAGCAGGTTGCGATGAAGCGGGAAGGGGGTGTCTTGCTGGTCCGGTGTTTGCCGCCGCCGTAATTTTACCTGCTAACTTCAAGCATAAACTACTTACTGATTCAAAACAACTCGGCGAGCAGGATCGCTATGCTTTGCGTAAAGTTATTGAGAAGAAGGCGCTTGCCTACGCCGTTGCCCAGGTTGATCATGACGAAATAGATCGTATTAATATTCTAAATGCTTCCTTTCTGGCCATGCATAAAGCATTGGATCAGCTATCTCAGCAGCCGGGTTTCATTCTTATTGACGGAAACCGCTTTAAAAAGTATAAAGAAATTCCACACGAATGCATCATCCAGGGCGATGGAAAATATTTTTCGATAGCTGCTGCTTCTATTCTTGCAAAGACCTATCGGGATGATTTTATGAAAAACATTGCACTCGAACACCCTGAGTATGAGTGGCATAGCAATAAAGGATATCCAACAGTCAAACACCGTAACGCTGTGTTGAAACATGGATTTTCTCCTTATCATCGCCGGACTTTTCGCGTTACCGACCCACAACTGGATTTATTCGCCCAGTCAACAGAAGATACGGATCTGATAGAATTGTGATCTCTTTTCGTTATTTTTGGCCTCTCTTTAAAATATGAAGAATACCGCCTTAACACAAAAGCATATTTCATTAGGTGCTAAAATGGTTCCGTTCGCAGGCTTCAATATGCCTGTACAGTATGAGGGAATAAATATCGAACATCAAACCGTCAGAACAGGTGTTGGGGTTTTTGATGTGAGCCACATGGGCGAGTTTATCCTAAAAGGAGATAAAGCTTTAGATCTTATTCAAAAGGTGACTTCAAACGATGCTTCAAAACTGGTTGACGGTAAAGTGCAATATTCTTGCCTGCCAAATACAAGCGGCGGTATAGTAGATGATCTGCTGGTTTATCGCATCGACGAAAAAACCTATATGCTTGTTGTAAATGCTTCTAATATTGAAAAGGATTGGAACTGGATTTCTCAACATAATACGTTCGGTGTTGAAATGAAGGATATTTCTGAGCGTACTTCGTTGCTTGCCATTCAGGGACCAAGATCTGGGGAAGCTTTACAAAGCCTTACAGATATTGATTTGTCCGGAATGGAATACTATTCTTTCAAAAAAGGAACCTTTGCAGGGATAGACAATGTGTTGGTTTCAGCTACAGGGTATACAGGTGCAGGCGGGTTTGAGATTTACTTTGATGAGCAGCATTCTGAAGCTATTTGGGATGCTATATTCAAAGCCGGAGAAGCTTTTGGGATTAAGCCTATCGGATTAGCCGCCAGAGATACGCTTCGTTTAGAAATGGGTTTTTGCCTTTACGGAAACGATATCAACGATACCACTTCGCCCATCGAGGCAGGTTTAGGATGGATCACCAGGTTCTCAAAAAGTTTTGTGAATTCTGAGGCTCTTGAACTGCAAAAAAAGAACGGTGTTGAAAGAAAGCTTATAGGTTTTGAGTTAATTGACAGAGGAATTCCCCGTCATGATTACCCGATCACAGATGCTGAAGGTAAGGAAATTGGAATAGTTACATCGGGAACGCAATCTCCCTCTTTGCAGAAGGCAATTGGAATGGGATACGTTAAAAGTGAATTTGCCCGTGAAGGGAATGAGATTTATATAAGCATCAGAAATAATCCTGTTAAAGCACGAATTGTTAAGATGCCTTTTTACAAAGCATAAGAATGTCTAAGATTGTCGCACTAAAATCTGATAAGTTAAAAATAGAAGTTTGTTTAACACCTGCTTTGCTTCCACTCCATAAATTGGAGAGTAGCATTGTAGTTGTAATTGATATTTTCAGGGCCACCTCATCCATTTGCTACGGAATTGAAAATGGTGCAAATGCTATTATTCCTGTTTCGCATGTAGAAGAATGCGCGGCATACCACGGAACGGATCATTTATTAGCTGCAGAGCGGGATGGAGAAGTGGTGGAAGGATTTGATTTCGGCAATTCCCCTTTTGCTTATACACCTGAGAAAGTAGCCGGAAAAACCATTGTATTAACAACAACAAACGGAACACACGCTATCCAGTTGTCGAGAGCTGCTAAAAGAATAGTAATTGGTTCGTTTTTTAACCTCAGTTCATTGTCGGAATGGTTGAAGGAGGAGAATGAAAATATTATCCTGGTATGTGCAGGCTGGAAGAATAATTTTAATCTTGAAGATACTGTTTTCGCGGGCGCAGTAGTAAACAAACTGAAGGATGATAAGTATTCCCTTGATGATGCTGCGATAGCTGCCGAAGACCTTTACTTGTTAGCTAAAGACGATTTAGGCGGATTTCTTTCAAAAAGTTCTCATAGTGAACGTCTGAAGAAACTCGGTATTGAAAAGGATATCGCTTTCTGTCTGCGGATTGATGAGACGAGTGCAATTCCTGTTCTGGAGGGCGATAAGTTGGTGAAGTTGTAAAGTTTATTTTAGCTTGTCATTGTTTTTATGTCTTTCCGCATCCCGGATATTTTTCTTTTCGAGGTTTTTTTGAAGGGCATCTGTAAGGTCGATTCCCGTTTGATTAGCCAGACAAATTAAAACGAACAAGACATCGGCCATCTCATCTCCTAAATCTACGTTTTTATCAGATTCCTTGAATGATTGTTCTCCGTATTTTCGGGACATGATTCGGGCTACTTCGCCCACTTCTTCCATCAGGATAGCGGTATTGGTAAGTTCATTAAAGTAACGGATGCCTGTGGTGTTGATCCACTGGTCGACGATTTGCTGAGCTTTCTTAATTTCCATACTAGTGATTTTCCCTGTCCTTGGTATTTAATATAATTGTTACGGGCCCATCATTCACCAACTCAATTTTCATATCGGCGCCAAATATCCCGGATTGGGTTGCATTGCGGGTCAGTGAATCAAATTCGGTTTTCATAAGTTCGTAAAAGTGGTTTGCTTTGTCTGGTTTGGCTGCTCTTGTAAATCCCGGGCGATTTCCTTTCTGTGTTTGGGCAAATAACGTGAATTGCGAAATCAACAGAATATGTCCATCCACATCATTTAACGACTTGTTCATTAGTCCATTCTCATCGCTGAAAATGCGCATGTTAACGATTTTTTGCGACAGCCAGAGCAGATCCTCAGTGGTGTCGGAGGCTTCGATGCCAAGTAATACCAGAAGTCCGGTTTTTATTTCGCCGGTGACCTTGCCTTCGACTGTGCAGGATGCTCTGGAAACGCGTTGTAGAACTGCTCTCATGGTTTAATTTAGGGTTTGACCAAAAACTAAGCTCTTGTATCATTGCCATGATAAATACTTAAATAGCTTTCATACCGTGATACATCTATTTCTCCGTTTTCAACTGCTTCAATTACACTACAGCCAGGTTCATTAATATGGCGGCAATTGTGAAATCTGCACTGGTTTAATCGCTCTCTGATCTCCGGAAAAAAATGTCCGAGTACTTGCGGCTCAATATCGAAAATACCTAGTTCCCGAATGCCGGGCGTATCAATTAAATAGCCTCCTTTAGGTAAACTATGCATTTCTGCGAATGTGGTGGTATGCTGACCTTTATCGCTCCAGTCTGAAACAGCACCTGTTTTCAGGTGCAGATCAGGGATAAGAGCATTTATAAGAGTTGATTTTCCAACCCCCGAATGGCCGCTGAAGAGTGTGACCTTGTCTTTTAGTAAGTCTTCGATCTGATCCAAATTCGTGCCTTCAACTGCAGATACCTCATAACATGGATAGCCTACCCTTTTATAAATACTTTCGTACTCGGCAAGAACTTCCATTCCTTCTTCGCTAAACAGATCCAGTTTATTGAAAATTAAACCAGCCGGAATGTCATAAGCTTCGGCAGTTACTAAAAACCGGTCGATAAATCCGAGTGAAGTGCGGGGAGAAGCAAGTGTAACGATCAGGAATGCCTGGTCCAGATTAGCTGCAATGATCTGCGATTGCTTTGAAAGATTTATGGATTTACGGATGATGTAGTTTTTACGAGGGATAAGTTTTATAATGACTCCGGTATTCTGCTCCGGTTCCATTTCAATCTCCACGATATCTCCGACTGCAATTGGGTTGGTAGTTCTGATGTCTTTGATGCGAAATTTGCCTTTTATGCGGCAATCAATAGTCTCTCCCTGATCATTTACAACCTGGTACCAACTTCCGGTAGATTTTGTTACTAAAGCTCGCATATCTTACAGATTTAGAATAATCCTTAAATTATTTTTTAAATCTTCTGAGGTTTCTTTGGAGATTTTACCTACTCGTTCTTTAATTCGTGAAACATCTAAAGACCTTATTTGATCGGTGAGTATGTAGGATTTTTTTTTAAGTCCGTTTTCTAATGTTGCTTCCACTGGCAATCGTAAGATTTTCATATCACCTCTTTCCTGAGATGAAATCGGGCAGGCAATAAAAGACGAATGTCCATTTGAATTGAGTAAATCACTTTGAATAATCAAAACGGGTTGGGTTTTGCCAACTTCAGAGCTATTTCCCGGATTTAGATCTGCTATCCAAATGTCGAACTGCTTAATCTCAGGATTATTCTTCATCTAGAAATTTTTGTAAGTCTACCAAAGATGCTTCATCAAAATCGTTTAATAGTTCCTGATCGAAATTGTTTTCTTTAAGAAGAGCAATTTCTTTTTTAATTTGAGTCTCTAACCTTTTCCTCTTTATAAGATTATTATAGGCTTTTAAAGCTGTTTTTAAATAATTGCTGCGACTAGTTTTTAATTCCTTTACCTGTTCTTCGGTTTCCTCGAATAGGTCATCGTCAAGTTTTAATAAAATGCTTTTCATGACAACTAGTTTTAGATATCAAATATAGATATACTTATTAGATATACGAAATAAGGATTGGTTTATTTCGATATAGAAAAGATACTTTGTTTTTAAACCTGATGGCAGCGGC
>CBIHLM010000028.1:0-53209 GCA_966210515.1 uncultured Pedobacter sp. | reverse complement strand
CAGCGGATATCACAGTTAAAGTATTGACTCCATCCATCACCGCATCAAACAAGGAATATGACGGAACTACTACTGCTACCATCAGCACCCGTACATTGAGCGCAGCCGTAGGAACAGAAGTTGTAACCTTAACCGGCGGCACAGCGACCTTCTCGAGTTCTTCAGTTGGCACTGGCAAAACCGTAACTGCAACAGGCTTAAGTTTAACAGGAGCGGATGCAGGCAACTACTCGTTATCCTCAACAAGTGCAACAACTACAGCGGATATCACCGGAAGGGCAATTACTATCACCCTGGACAATGCTTCAAAATTATACGGTGTTGCGAAAGCGTTTGCAGGCACTGAGTTTAGCTTAACATCGGGCAGTTTGGTAAGCGGGGATGCCTTAACAGGATTAACTATTACCAGTAGCGGATCAGCTTCCGCAGCCGGGGCGGGCAGTTATTCCATCACCGGCAGCGATGTACAAGGTATCAGCGTAAGCAATTATTCCATAACATTTATCAATGGCACTCTGATAGTAAACAAAGCACCATTGTCAATTACTGCAAAGGATCATAGTAAAACCTATGATAAAATTTCCTATGTGGGGAGTAACGGAGTGAATTATTCTGGTTTTGTAAATGGTGATGGAGAAAGCAGCTTAAGCGGAACGTTAACGTTTTCGGGTACCTCGCAGGGGGCAATTGCAACAGGAACTTACACCATTGTCCCTTCAGGATACTCATCTCCAAATTATATCATTACTTATACTGGCGGTACATTAACTATTAATAAGTCTCCATTAACAGTAAAAGCAAATAATGACAGTAAGTTCTTTGATAATGTTGCCTACAGTGGAGGCAATGGCATTGTCTATAGTGGCTTTATTAACGGAGATAACGAGACAAACAGCATTACAGGTGTTCTATCCTACGGCGGAACTTCATCAGGTGCAAAAGCTACCGGGACTTACACCATTATTCCATCCGGATTAAGTTCTGAAAACTATGCTATTACTTTTGTTAATGGATCGCTGACTATCGCCAGTCCGTTAAACACAGCGCCGGTAGTTGTCGCAGATGCTTACACCGTAACCGCAGGAACTGTGTTAAACGTAATCGCATCTGCAGGGGTGCTTGCGAACGATACAGATCCGGATAATGATCACTTAACGGCATCTGTGGTGTCTCAGCCTGGTAATGGCGCGGTAACAGTAAATTCGGATGGTGGGTTTACCTATGTACCTAATCTGAATTTTACAGGTACAGATAGCTTTAGTTATCAGGCATGTGATAATAAATCACTTACTCTATGTCAGACCGGTACGGTTACGTTACATGTGAGCGCTCGTCCGATAATTGGTCTGGCAAAAACAAATTCGCAACCCTTACTACAAAAAGATGGTAGCTATAATATAGCATACACCCTTACTGTGAAAAATATGGGGAATGCTGAACTAAGCCAGGTTCAGGTGATAGATGACTTGGAGAAAGCTTTTCCGGCGCCTTTAAAGTACAAAGTTATAAGTCAGCCGGTAGCTGCTGGAGGTTCTCTATCCGGAAATATATTGTTCAACGGAAGTACCGACAAAAACCTGCTTAATGTTAATGGTACACTTTCAAAAGGCAGCAGTGCCACAATAAGCTTTACAGTCAATGTTGAATTAGCTGGTCTTGTCGGAACTTATTCTAATTCAGCAACAGCCAGCGGGCTCGGACAGGGTGTTACAGTAACGGACTTATCCACACCCGGTACTGATCCGGATCCCAATAATAATGGCAACCCATCCGATCCTTCCGAAGGAGATGCCACGTCGGTTTCACTACAAGGAAACGCACTGCTTGGTATCGCAAAATCCGTAGGTACTCCGCTAAAACAACTGGACAAGAGTAACCTGATTACCTATTCTATTACAGTCAAAAATCTGGGCAACGTGCCTTTGAAAAATGTTCAGGTAACAGATAATCTCTCTAAAACTTTCCCTATTCCGCTACAATTTTCCGTAGAAGGGGCTCCCAAAGTGTCCTCGGGATTGTTAAAACCTAATCTTTCTTTCAACGGAAAGGGAAGTGATAATCTGCTTGCCGCAGATAATATTCTGGCAGCAGGACAGGTAGATACTATTCACTTTACCGTCAAAGTAATTCCTGATCCTAACAACTACGGGCCGTTTAATAATATAGCAACCGGAACCGCTGAAGGCTCTTCAGGTCAAATTACAGATATATCTACTTCCGGAAAAGATCCAGACCCGGACAATGACGGGAACCCGGATGAGAGAATTGAGACGCCTATAACGCTCGAAAAGTCGACCATACGTGCACCCGAAGGTTTTTCGCCTAACGGAGACGGTATTAATGACGGCTTTTATATAGAAAACCTGGATGGCGAAAGAATTAGTCTTGAGATTTATAACAGATGGGGAAATGTCATCTATAAAGATGCCGACTACAAAAATACGTGGAATGGTATCTGTAACCAGGGTCTTTATACTGGTAAAGATATTCCAGACGGTACCTATTATTATATAGTAAGCAAGAAAAATGGAAAGGATCGATATATCGGCTTCCTTACCATCAACAGATAAGTATGAAAAAGAGCTTTATTACTTCACTTCTTTTTTTTGTTAGTCTTCATTTATTTGGACAACAAGATGCCATGTACTCGCAGTATATGTTCAATACGCTGGCTATCAACCCAGCTTATGCCGGCAGCCGCGATATTTTAAGTACCACCGCCCTTATGCGCAGCCAGTGGGTTGGGGTAGAAGGTGCTCCGCAAACTAAGACTTTATCATTTGATACACCTTTACGAAATAAAAAAGTGGGGATGGGAGTGCAGTTGTTTAATGACGAAGTGGGCATTACAAGCCTTTCGGGCGGCTTTGTTAGTTACGCTTACCGGATATTCAGCGAAAAATCAACTTTCGCTTTCGGTCTGCAGGCAGGAGCTTCGCACTTCAAGGCAGATTTTAATTCAGTTCAACTACAGGAAAACGGAATAGACTATGCATTTCTGAGCAATATCGACCAGGTATTACTCAATTTCGGAGCGGGAATTTATTATAATACTGATAGATTTTATATTGGCGCGTCTGCCCCGCATCTTCTAAACAATACGCTGAATAATAATAAAGTAGTTGTAACCAATGGTTTGGTTGCACGTCAGTACCTGCATCTTTTTATTGCATCAGGCTACGTTATAAACCTGGACGATGATTTTAAACTTAAGCCTTCGTTTTTATTTAAAGGAGTAAAAGGGGCCCCGCTTCAGTTAGACCTTAATACTAATCTTTGGATAAAAAATGTGTTCTCGGTCGGAGTTCAATATCGTACCAATGCTGATATCGGCGCTTTAGTCGAAGCTCAGGTGACTCCACAGATCAGGTTTGGCTATTCGTACGACAGGAGCGTAACCAAATTGGCAAACTTCAATTCCGGAAGTCACGAGATCATGTTACGTTATGAATTTAGCTTTGAAAAAGATAAAGTATTGTCCCCAAGATATTTTTAATATGAGGTTTTTAATTTCGATCAGTGTTTTTCTTCTTTGGGGAGGAAATACAGTCATGGCTCAGGATAAGAATTTCCGCAAAGCGGACACTGAATTTAGCCAGATGCGCTACAAAAGTGCTATTCAGTATTATGAAAAAGGACTGAAGTCAGATTCTTTGAATATCCGGGCGATTGAAAGATTAGCGACATCCTACGAAAATATTCGCGATTATAAGAATGCCGAGAAATGGTTTTCCAAAGCGATAAATCTCAATTCAGGAAATATAAATAACTATTTGAATTATGCCGAAGCGTTGGCATCAAACAGCAATTATAAGAGCTCTGCCTATTGGTACCAGAAGCTTGGAGAATCAGGAGATGCCAGGGCAGCTAAATTTTCAAAAAAGTATTCTGAAAGCATGAATGAATTTTATGCCGACTCAAGTCAGTGGAATATCACTTTCACTACTCTTAATACAACTTTTGATGAGTTTAGTCCCGTGTTTTTTAAGCAGGGTCTCATGTTCTCGTCAAACCGGGAATTTTCAATTCGTAGTAAATATATTTCAGGATGGGATTTCAAGCCCTTTATAGATCTCTACACGGTAGACAATCTCGAGTTTAAGCTCTTAGGTGAGGATACTATCATGTCTTCAAATGAAGGAGAAATTTTTATTCAGGTGAGGGATAATCGTACAGTTGGCGATTTTGGTGTCAGAGGATTGAATGGTTCAGGAGTTTATTCATTCAATAAAAAACCCGCCAAAGTAACACGTGTTCATGGTGCGCTTAAAACCAAGTTTCACGACGGGCCGGTGAGCCTTACGCTTGATGAAAAGTCAATCATGTTTACCCGTAATAACTTTTATAAAGGCACCCAGCGATTAAGTCGGGAAGGTGTGAATAAGTTGAAATTGTATTCTGCCCGATTTATTAAGGGTGAATGGAAAGATGTTCAGGAGTTTGACTATAATAGTAATGAATATTCTACAGCCCATCCTGCATTATCAGCGGATGGAAATATCTTATACTTTTCATCGGATATGCCGGGTGGAATGGGCGGTATGGACCTATATTACAGTGTAAAACAAAATAATACTTGGAGCAGACCGGTTAATCTGGGGCCGGGAGTGAATACAAAGGGAGACGAAGTTTTTCCTTATTTAAGAGATAACCGTGAATTATATTTCTCTTCAACGGGATTACCCGGACTTGGCGGACTGGATATTTTCAAAGTCGCGCTGGAAAAATATATTCCATCAAATGATCCCCTAAACCTCGGATATCCTGTTAATTCACAAAAAGATGATTTCGGGATCATATACAGACCTAAACTATCGTCTGGATTTTTTAGCTCGAACCGGAAGGGGAATGATGATATATATGGCTTTGAACAAAATCCATTAAGTCCGTCGAATGATAAGTTGCAGTTAATAGCTGTTAAGCCGGGCGCCCCGGATTTTACAGATGTGAAAAGAGTTACTGTTAAAGTGAAGACGATTTCTTCATCTGAAACAATTTCGGACAGATTAAATAATCCATTTATAAATCCCGGACTTACAGAAGCGGAATGTATGGAACTTAGAAAAAAAGTTCAGGTTGGAAATGTTTACTATAATTCAGATCAATCTTCGTTACGATCGTCTGAAATCCCGACACTGACCAGGCTAATAGATCTGATGAACGAATTTCCTTATCTGCAGGTTAAGGTGTCTTCGCATACTGATGCAACAGCAAGTTATTCCTATAATGACCAACTTTCTAAATATCGTTCAATGATGGTTAAAGGCCACTTGATGAGGCATGGTATCGCAGAAGAAAGAATCAGAGTAGAATTTTTCGGGGAAAGGCGTCTTTTAGTTTCATGTTCAGATGGCCATTGCGTTGCTAATCAGCCGCTTAATCGCCGGACAGAATTTCGTTTATTATACAATGGAACGCCGTTCGTTCTAGATTGTAAATAACCATTTTAAGTATATTATAAAAAAAGCGCTGTTCTTGATTTCAAAGTCAGCGCTTTTTTTATTAAGACAGCACAGCATTTAACTTATTTGAGAATTTATTTATCTTTTGTGACAATTGTCACCGAGGATGCGCACGTTTTCTTCAAAATTTGAAGAAAACATAAAGGACGTGAAATATTTAATTATCGGGGCTGTAGCAGGCGGAGCCAGTACAGCGGCAAGGTTAAGAAGGCTTGACGAACAAGCTGAAATTGTAATCTTTGAAAAAGGGCAGTACATTTCTTATGCGAACTGTGGTTTGCCTTATTATATTGGAAATGTAATTAAGGACAGGAATAAGCTGTTTGTTCAAACGGCAATCTCATTTTCTACACGCTTTAACATCGATGTCCGAATCGGAACTGAAGTTACCTCAATCAGCCCTGCACAGAAGACTGTTACTGCTGTAAATTTACAATCAGGCGAAGAGTATACTGAAAGCTATGACAAACTAGTGTTGTCGCCTGGCGCCAATCCTATTCGGCCGCAACTTCCCGGCATTGGAATCGACGGCATTTTCACTGTCCGGAATGTTTCGGATACTGACTATATAAAGGAATTTATTAATGCGCGTGAAGTGAAAAAAGCGCTGATAGTTGGCGCCGGTTTTATTGGCCTTGAAATGGCCGAGAACTTTCATGAACTCGGCTTAGATGTAAGTGTTGTTGAAATGGGCAATCAGATTCTGGCCCCTGTGGATTTTCCGGTAGCAGCTATCGCACAAAAACATTTGCGTGAAAAAGGAATTGATCTTCATCTGAACACTTCGGTAACTGGATTCGTGAAAAATGGTGCAGCGATAGGGGGTCAGCTAAGCACAGATCAGGAGATTGAAGCAGATATCGTAATCTTATCCATCGGCGTTAAGCCTGATACACAGCTGGCAGAAAAGGCGGGCCTTGCACTGGGGACAGCAAAGGGCATTTATGTTAATGAATACCTTCAAACCTCCGATCCTGATATTTATGCGGTAGGTGATGCCATTGAATTTGCGAGTCCGATATCGGGCCAATCAACAGTAACCTTTCTGGCAGGTCCCGCCAATAAACAAGGACGCATCTGTGCCAATAATCTGGTGTTTGGCAATGTTCGAACCTACAAAGGCTCAATCAACACTTCAATAGTTAAACTTTTTGATCTTACTGTGGGAGCAGCGGGAATGTCTGCTAAACAGCTCAAAAAAAGCGGGATTGAGCATGTTGTATCCACTATTCACGGCAATTCTCATGCTGGGTATTATCCTGATGCGCAACTGATGACTATCCAGATAGCATTTTCGCCAGACAGCGGCAGGGTATTAAGTGCCCAGATAATTGGAAAAGAAGGGGCTGACAAGCGTGTTGATTTACTTGCCGCAGTAATAAAGAATGAAGGTACCGTTTACGACCTTACCGAGATTGAGCATGCCTATGCACCACCTTTTTCTTCAGCTAAAGATCCGGTTAATATGGTCGGCTTCGTTGCTGAAAATATATTGCTCGGACGGTTGAGAGTAATTCAATGCTCAGAGCTAAAATCCCTGAAAGCGAACAGCTTTTTACTGGACGTCAGGACAGAGGCCGAATTTATCTCTGGAAGTATCCGTGGTGCCGTCAATATTCCTTTGGATGAGATCCGCAACAGACTTGAAGAAATTCCGGATGATAAGGATGTCTATATTTTTTGTCAGCAAGGGATGCGCGGCTATCTGGCTCAAAGAATATTGATACAACGCGGCTTTAAGAATGTTGCCAATCTTTCCGGTGGATATCTTTTATGGGAAACCTATTGCGAAGAAATAAATAGGGGACAGGTAGAACCGGTATGTGTATAATATTAATTCCTGAGGTTGGTATTGCGACCTCAGGAATTAATATTTTGATATCTGTATTCTGAGATGAGAATATTAATGAGGAAGCTTTTTCTGAAGTAAACCGTAAAGATAGGTTCCGAGTAATGCACCCAGTATTACAATAAGCATGGCGAGATACCCATAGCCAACATTTACGAACATTGGCCCCGGGCAAGCACCCGTCAGCGCCCAGCCTAAACCAAATACAGATCCGCCAATCAAGTATCTTTTCCAACTCCTTTCTTTATCCTGAAATACTACAGGATTACCTTCTGTGTCTCTGATTCTGAATTTCTTAATCAGATATACAGCAATAACACCCAGTATTACCGCTGTTCCGATTATGCCATACATATGGAACGACTGGAAACGGAACATTTCCTGAATGCGATACCATGATATGGCTTCAGATTTTGCCATTACAATGCCGAAGAAAGTGCCGGCCGCTATAAATTTCAATCCTTTCATGCTATTAAAATATTAATGGGAGCAGGAAGTGCGTCATCACTAAACCCCCGACGAAAAATCCGATAACTGCTATAAGAGAAGGGACCTGCAAATTAGATAAGCCACTGATTGCATGGCCCGATGTACAACCCCCGGCATAGCGGGTGCCAAAACCTACCAGTATTCCGCCGATGAGTAGAATCAGAATACCTTTTAAAGAACTGACCGCTTCAATTCCGAAGAGTTGAGCCGGGTTTAGTCCGCCGTCGAAGTGGATTCCCAGGGCTTCTATTTCCGCAGTTGTTGCCGACGAAAGTTGCAGTGGTGCATCGCTATTGAGCCATGTGGATGCTATAAATCCACCCAATATTGAACCGATTAGAAAATACAGGTTCCACTTCTGTGTTCTCCAGTCGAAATCGAAAAATTTTACTCTTTTACCCGCACCCATAATGGTGCACATTGTCCTTAAGTTGGAAGAAAATCCAAAAGATTTTCCGTAAATCAGCAATAAAACCATAATAAAAGCGATGGCCGTACCCGAAACGTACCATGGCCAGGGTTGACTAATAAATTCAAGCATTTTCTTTTAATTGAAACGTTAACAATGGTTTTATACAGTGGTTCACCAGTCGTTCGGCAATACTTCCGAAGAGCAAATGATTTATACCTTTTCGGCCATGAGTACGGATGCAAACCAAATCCATATCGGCTTCCTTATTGAAATTTTGTACCCCGCTAACAACTTTATGGTCTCTGTAAAGATGGGTTTCAAATTTTAAAAGCTCATGCTCTTTTGCAAAAAACTTCATTTGTTCTATTATTTCATCTGCATATTTCTCTTCTTCAAGGGTCAGTATCTGTAATAAGTGTATGGTTGCATTAAACGCGTTGGCAATTGTTTTTATGGTATTTATCTGGATGCTTTTTTCAAAATGTTCGAAGTCGGCTACAAGAAGAATGTTCTTTAATTGTCTAGCCATAGTTCCGGGTCTCAAGCTAATTACCGGAACCTGCAGATGCCTCACTACGTGTTGTGCTTCTGAGCCGGAGATTTTCTCCATAAAACCATCGGAGCCATTAGTTCCCATTATAACAACATCGGCTTCTAACTTTGATGCGGCACGGTTAATCTGGTCGGTCAATAACCCTGTTTCGATATGAAGTTCGAAATCTCGCCAGGTGTTTCTCAAGAAAGCAAAATTGTGCAATGCTTCTTTTTCTCTTTTAGAAATGGAGCTTACATCATTAAGGCCTTCAGAATAATCCGAACTTGAATCGTTCACTTCAATTACATGAAGCATATGTACCCGAACCGGAATTTTTTGAGACAGCAGATCAACCATCGGAAGTGCCAGAAGGCAAACTTCCGAAAAATCAGTAGGGATTAGAATGGTCAAAGGTTTCATCTTTTTTAATAATTGAGAACATTTAGTGTGGCCAGGCTCCAATTCCGCCAATCAGGTTGAAGCTTGTTAAGCCAATCTTTCTTAGCACTGAAGCTGCTGCGCTACTTCTTCCGCCGCTGCGGCAGAAAACGAAGTAGGTCTTTTCTTTATTTAGTTTTTCAACTTCTTTTTGAAATCCGGGCGACATGAAATCCATATTTATTGCGCCGGGAATTGTGTCGTTATTAAACTCGGGAGCTGTACGAACATCCACCAGAACGCCGTTATTGCTGTTTTCAAACCTCTGTTTGAAAGTTCTTCCATCCAGGTCGTGTTCTTTGTTCGGAAAAAAACTGCTAAACATATTCATTTGTGATTAATTTTAAGTGAATTAAATCATCGTACTGGCACAAACGTAAGGACTAATTTTAAACTTGCCGGATTCCTTTAAGGCTTTAAAGCCGCCCTTGATATTAATAAGTTTATTAAAGCCTCGTGCACGCAGGATAGAATTGAAAATCATTGAACGATAACCACCGGCACAATGCACGTAATACGTTTGGTTTTTATCGAGCTGGCTCATACTATCGTTAATGTAGTCTAAAGGCACATTTTGCGAATCAAGCAGATGCTCGGAGTAGTGTTCTGTATTTTTACGCACATCAAGGATACCAGCATTCTCGTTATCTGCTATTCGCTTTGCTAACTCATCAGCATCGATCGACTCAATTTTATCGACTTCTTTTCCTGCGTTTATCCAGGCTTTGATTCCTCCTTTAAGGTACCCGATCGCGTGGTCGTATCCTACCCGGGCGAGACGGGTTACTACTTCCTCTTCACGGCCTTCATCAGCTATGATTAAAATTTCCTGCTGAATATCCGGAATTAAAGATCCCACCCATGGAGCAAAGCTGCCATCGATACCAATGTTTATTGAGTTTGGCACAAACCCGGTTGCAAAAATTTCAGGATCGCGTGTGTCGAGCAGAACTGCGTTGGTTTCATTAGCCGCTGCCTCAAAAGCTTCAGGATCCAACGCCTGAGTTCCTTTGGCAAGCACTTTTTCAAAGCTCTCATATCCCTCACGGTTCATCTTAACATTTAAAGGAAAATATGCAGGGGGAGGCGCTAGTCCGTACGTTACCTCCTTTATAAACTCTTCTCTTGTCATGTCTGCCCGGAGAGCGTAATTTGTTTTTTTCTGATTGCCGAGCGTGTCCGTTGTTTCTTTACTCATATTTTTGCCACAGGCAGAACCCGCTCCATGTGCGGGATAAACAATAATGTCATCGTTAAGCGGAAGTATCTTAGTTCGCAGCGAATCAAATAAAACGCCTGCGAGTTCTTCCTGCGTCATATGTGCTGCTTTTTGAGCAAGGTCAGGACGTCCTACATCTCCGATAAATAAAGTGTCGCCGGAAAATAGCGCTTTTTGATTCCCCTGCGCATCTAGCAGTAAATAGGAGGTCGATTCCATTGTATGACCAGGAGTATGCAGTACCCGGATGGTAAGTTCTCCTATTTTAAACTCTTCGCCGTCTTTGGCTATATATGCATCGAAACTTGGATTCGCATTCGGACCGTAGATTATCGGAGCGCCTGTTTGTCTCGATAGATCGATGTGGCCCGATACAAAGTCTGCATGAAAATGTGTTTCGAACACATACTTTATGCTTGCCTGGTTAGCTTTAGCTTTTTCCAAATAGGGATTTATCTCCCTCAAAGGGTCAATTATTGCAGCCTCATTTCCTGATTGGATATAATACGCACCCTGTGCTAAACATCCGGTGTAAATTTGGTCAATGATCATTTCGTAAGTTTTAATTAATTGATACAAAGGTCGTGGCTGGCCTCGATGTTCAACGGTGACTTTTGTCACCCAGCCGGGTTTCCAAAAACTTCTTTTATTATAATGAAAATGCCCATTAGCAGGACAAACCATCCAAAAAATTTCTTTAGGCTGTTACCGGGGATTTTCTTGCTGATTAGGCCTCCGGCTAAAACTCCCGCAATAGCGATAAGAGTGATTGTCAGAAGGAACGGCCAGTCAATCAGGAAGTGACCCAAGTCGCCTGCAAAGCCAATAACGGAATTAAGTGCAATGATGAGCAGGGAAGTACCTACGGCCTTTTTCATGGGGAGCTTAATCAGATATACTAATGCCGGGATGAGCAAAAAGCCTCCTCCAGCGCCTAAAAATCCCGTCACCAGTCCGATACCGATTCCGTAACCGAATAGCTTAAAGAACCTGATGCAGTCAGAACATTCTTTTGCATCTCCGGGTTCATCTCTGTCTCTAATCATGCTGACTGAAGCAACAAGCATCAGTAACCCGAACAGCACCATTGTTAAAAACGATTCCGTAATCGTTATACCTCCAAAAGTTATTATGTTTTCAGGGATGAAAGGAATGATAAATTTCCGTGTGATAAAAACTGTGACAACCGAAGTGGCGCCAAAAAAGAATGCGGCTTTCAGATTAACAAGGTGCTTTCTGTAATTATTAAAAGCACCGATAAAGCTTGTTGTGCCAACAATAAAAAGCGAATACGATGTGGCCAGCAGCGGGTTAACGCCAAATAAGTACACCATAACAGGAACGGTAAGGATTGAACCTCCTCCGCCTATAAGCCCTAAAGAGAGACCAATTAATGCTGATGCGATATAACCTGCTATTTCCATGAGTGATTTAAGATACAAAGGTGCAACAGGCCCGAGAGTTTGAACGGTGACAAAAGTCACACCAGGTACGAAATCGAAATCAGAGATAGGAGTAAAGGCAATTGACCAATTCCATAGGATGGAATGATGAAATTAGTTTCCTGAATGCTAAATCAAATTATCTTTTTTTCGGAGTCTCTGCCTCTACAAATTCTACATCTTTAATTTTTTCAGATTTTGTTTTCCGGGTGGGAATTGCGCATCCTGATGCGCCGCAGCAACCGGTATTGCTTAGTGCCTGAAAAATAAAAAGTGCAGAAAGCAGCCACATTAACTCACTATGTTGTTGAAAAGCTTGAAAGGCAATAAATAGCCCTATCGCCAGTCTAAACCACCTCATAAAATTCCAATGGCTGAAAAGTGTTCTCTTAAGTGTTTCCATTATTATTATCTATTGAAACTCAAAAATCGGACACACCCGGCATATAGTCGGTGATAATTGTCACATAGATAGCGATGAAAATAGATGTTAACTTACTTTAACCACTCGATATAATTTCTGTGGAGTATCAGGTCGCCTCTTTGTTCCATCTTCTTTAGCAAACGTGAGATGACCTCTCTGGAAGAATTTAAATCGTTAGCAATTTCCTGGTGAGTAATATTGAGCTGACGGCTTTTCAGTTTCTCATGCTGGTTTTTTAGATAAAATTCCAGACGCTCATCCATGCTCTTAAACGCAATGTTGTCAATTACAGTGAGCAATTCTTCGTAGCGCGATCGATACGTTTCGATTACAAAATAATACCAGGATTTATAGTCTTTCATTAATTCGTCCATGAGAGCTATAGGAACGAGTAATGCAACAGTGTCATCAACAGCTTTGGCCATTATTTCACTAGTTTCCTGTTTAGCCGCACAAATCATTGAAAGGGCGCAGGCACCACCGGGCTCGATATAATACATGAAAAATTCATCCCCTTCATCGCCCTGGCGATATAGCTTAACACGTCCTTCAACTATTAGCATAGTCGAACGGAAATACTGACCTGGCTGCATTAAAATCTCGCCCACTTTAAATTTTTTAAGAGTACAGCTCAATAGTAGTTTTTCCTTCAAAGATGGCTCAAACTGTGGAAAAAAAGTATTGATATAGTGAGAGATGACTGCTTGCTGATCCATGTTCAAAAATAGGAACATTAATGATTATTCCCCACGATTATGAAGATGCATCGTCGTGTTAAATTCATTTTTTTGAAACTGCAAATATGTTAAGGGATGTTTTGTGGGAAATCTTTTTGTTCAACTCGTACTGTTAGTTCTCAGTCAAATCAATAGTGCGACGGTTCAATTGCAATTCTTTATGGATGCATCCAGTCTGATCGCATTGCAAAATCTTCCTGTACCTGTTTTCTCCATTTAAAAACCGCTTCCGCTCCCGCAGGATCATCAAACCAGTGATTCTTTTTTTTATCAGGTCGAACAAATTTTCCGCCCCAGCTTTCCTGGTCTGGCTTTTCCGCATTATTAAGTCCACGCATGGCACTAACCAAGTGCAAAAATGAAGGGGAGTCTCCTTCCCAAACACCTGGTGTTTCGGGATAGAAGCCACTTTCAGGATACATAGCGCCTAAAAGGCCATGTGCTTTGCGAATATTCTGATTTATCCAATTTAGGTCAGATAATTTAATATCAGCCCCCTTAGCATTATTAAACATTCCCATATAATTTCCTTTGGAAAGAATCAAAAATATGTCGGGAAACGTATCAAGCAGCCACTGCCCGGAACCATCCTGAAGACCAATTAAATAAACGCGAACTTTATTCAAAAGACGTTTTGCTTCAGCGGGTGTTCGCGTTTCCTTTATTTTCCACAAGGCTTGAGCCAAATCGCAGGATCCTCCCCAAACACAAAACCAAACAGGTCTTTCGTCTGATTGGTTTAATAGAGAAATGATTTTCTCTGATGCCTCACTATCTTTATTTACTCCGATTATTTCTGAAGCAGGTCGACCATATGTTCCAGAACGACCTTGCCACGTAACCGACCGTAATCGTTCGGCGGTCGGAAATCGCTCATCATGTTTTTGCAAATTTTCATCGACATGATCATAGAGATACAGCATATCCAAAATATTCTGTTTATTGGACACATTCGCGAATGTTCCTGAAGAAGCTATCAAACCGGCGACATCAAATTCATTTGTGTAAAGTAAAAAACGGATTAGAGATTGCACATCGTCTGAATCACTTCTCTTCTCAGCAGGACCGTAACCCGCGCCACCTGGAATTACATCAACAGGAGGGAAATCTGTCAGGATTACCACTCGGGTTTGTGAAAAACCCTGAACTCCAGTTACTATTAATGCCATGCAACACAACAGTAATTTTATTTTACGCATGTCTATTCTTATATATATATGAAGATCATAACTATCGTTGACTTGGTTCTACAATGATCCTGCGATAAGCAGTGAGATTCGGGATCCCATTATCCTTTACTTCACAAATTAGATGAAAGCTACGACCGACTGAGTCGGTCGGTATCTTTACCGTGACTTTAT
Source organism: uncultured Pedobacter sp. (assembly GCA_966210515.1). GTDB lineage: Bacteria > Bacteroidota > Bacteroidia > Sphingobacteriales > Sphingobacteriaceae > Paradesertivirga. The sequence continues at coordinate 38,841 of CBIHLM010000028.1, read as the reverse complement.
CTGAATCAGGATTGTCTAAATTAATTGCTTGCCTATAAGTACCTGCTTCAGACAAAACCCACCATTTATAACTTAATTTGTTACCGTCAGGATCAGAGCTTGCCGAAGCATCAATAATTATTGATGATCCCTGCTTTGGCGTAAGCCGGATAATATTGATATCTTTTTTCCGATTTATGGCAATAACAGGGTTTCGATTACCCATGCCGTCTTTTGCCCAGTCCATACGTGCGGCGAAATCATTAAATATGGCAGGATAAAAATACGATTCATATTTTGATGAAATCTTGCTTGCCGGTAGTTTGCTGTGATTTGTATAAGCATACGTTACATCATCCGGAGTAATATCTCGTGTAAAATAGCCTCCCCATCCTCCATATTCAGGATTTTCAGGAACGTTTAGTCCATTAGGCAACACATAAAGAAATGAAGGGGTATCACCTTCCACCCCATATTTGTACTTAGGGTATACACTTCCTAAGTTACCATGATCCTGAATATGGGTTTGGTACTGACTCCATTCCCGCTTTCCCGTGCCGTTCTGATAACTCCATGCAGATTCGTCCCAAAGAAAGAGAAGGCTTTTTTCAAACTCCTTACGAAGCCACTGGTGGGAACTTATTGCATAGGGGGTATTTTGATCTCTATCTTGATCTGTTATCGCATAGAAGCGGATTTTATTAAGAAATTTTTCAAGGTTGTTTTTATCATGTTGAACTCGCCAGATTGCCTGGGCAAGTGTATTTCCTCCGCCCCAACCCAGTACCCATATTGGCCGATCATCATTTTCACCTGCTAACTTTATGATGAGTTCGCTGCCTTCCGAATCATTGTCACTTCCAATAAATGTAATGCCTCGTTTTTTACTTCCAAAAACGGTACGGGTCCTCAGGTAGTTTGCGCTCGGCCAATATCCTATCTTTTGCCGGTTATCATCTTGCGAAAAGTCTGTTTGTCCTGATCGTTTACGCAGGTTGGGTAGATCTTTGTCGTAGGCCTCAATTGCTTTGTGAATCAGATCAAAGAAATCTTTTCGCGTACTGTCTAAACTCCAGCCGGTTGTAAAAACCAAACCTTCTATTTCAAACATATCTGCATAAGCGAGAAGTCTGACCAGCGATTCACTATCGTCAGTTTCCCAGGTGGAAACATCTGTAAGCACAATGATGCGAGGCTTAAGAGAATTCGTTTGAGAGGCAACAGAAAGCTTTATGAAGAAAAAAAAGAATATGACAAAAACAGATTTTTTCCACATCATTTAGCTGATTTAAACTTGCACTTTTACCTGACGAAACTACAAAGATAAATGCCATCAATGTGCCATTAATATACATTTGTTCAAAGCTATAGCAGATATGTGCAAATTATCGAATTGATGATCCGTAGAAAAAGTCAGAGTTTTAATTCTTTTGGAAACTGGTTTAAGATTTACCACAAAGGGGTTGCTTAATAGGAATAAATTAACAACGTCATCGAATTTATTCGATAAAGTATCGTTACAGGCAATAACCAAATCAAATAGCTCTAAACAGAGGAAAACGAGGCGTCGTTAAGAGGTTTTTTCGATTTTGTTACAAATCTGAATATCAATTGTTTCGATAATAAATTAATAAAAAAAATCAGTAGGTATATAATAGTATATTTGATACCTATCTAAATTCTACTTATTATGGCTAAGATCACCAGTAATCAATATATCATAGCCATTGGCGCTTCGGCGGGAGGCTTGCAGGCCATATCTGCATTTTTTGATTATACACCCCTGGACGCAGTATCTTATATAATTATTCAACATCTTTCTGCCGATTTCAAAAGTGAGATGACCCAAATACTTTCCAGACACAGCAAACTGGAGGTAGTTGAAGCAACTAACAATGTAAAAATTCAGGCCAATACCGTCTACCTCACTCCGAGTTCTAAGTTTATGACTATTAAAAATGGTCAGTTGGTTTTAACCGATAAAAAGGATAAGAAAGTACCACACATGACGATTGACCATTTTTTCACTTCGTTAGCCCGGGAGCGCGGAAGTAAAGCTATTGGCGTTATTTTATCCGGTACCGGAAATGATGGTTCGAGAGGAGCAGAGGCTATTAAAAGTTCGGGGGGACTGATATTAGTGCAGGACCCGGACACCGCCGATTTTGATGCAATGCCTTTGGCTGCCATCGCTACGGGCTGTGCAGACAACATTCTTTCGCCTCAGGCCATGCCCCAGGTAATTGAAGATTATGTAAAAGATGGTACGCTTGAACCGACAGATCAGAGGGAAGATGAAATAAGTGAGGCAGAGCTTGGACTCATCATTAATTTAATCAAAGGCAACTTGCCTCTGGATTTTACCGATTATAAACGCCCTACAATAATTCGGAGGATTAAAAGACGAATGGTTCAGCACAACTTTAGTCGGGTTGACAAATACCATACGTTTCTGAGTACGAATCCGAAAGAAATTGAAGCACTTTCTAATGATTTTTTAATAGGAGTTACGTCTTTTTTCAGAGATCCCGAAGCATTTAAAATTATCGAAAAGAAGGTGATTCCTGAAATTATAGATCATAAGGAGCACGGTGATGTTTTAAAAATATGGGTAGCCGGGTGCGCCAGTGGCGAAGAGGCATACTCATTGGCTATCCTGGTAAAAGAATATTTAATCAAAGCTCAAAAAACTATTGAAGTAAAAATATTTGCAACCGATATCAATAAAGCTTCGCTCGACAAGGCATCCAAAGGAGTATTTGCCGATACCCTGGAAAAAACTGTTTCGAAAGAAAGGATGCAAAACTTTTTCACCCGGGAAGGATCCGGCTATAAGATAAAACACGAAATTAGAAAAATGCTGATTTTTGCGCAGCATGACCTTGTGAAAAATCCTCCATATTGTAATATCGATTTGATAAGTTGCAGAAACGTTCTCATTTATATGAATGCAGTGCTTCAGAAAAAAGTGTTTTCAATGATGCACTTCGGCCTTAAAAAAGATGGATTCCTTTTTCTTGGACCAAGTGAAAGCGCGGCCTCGCTTAAGTCCGATTTTACCGAATTAAGCAACAAGTGGAACATTTTGAAGAGCACAAGAAATGGCCATACGGTACGATTCAATACTTTTTCATCTCCTGTTATAGAAGGGGTAAAGACGACAACAATGGAGGTTGATAAGAAAGCGGAAACTCCTAAAAATAAGATGGCTGTTGCCGATGAAATTAACCGGGCTCTACTGGAAGAGTCTGATTTGAGCGGTATTTGTACTGATGAAAAGCTGACTGTAATCCGTTCGTTTGGGGATGTAGCAAGGTATCTCAAAAACGAGATCTTTAACTTCGATTTAAACGACCTCTTGCCTGATAATATTTCTATTTCGTTTAAAGCGGCAGCGCATAAAGCACTTAAGCTTGGCGAAAAAGTTGTACTGGACGATTTACGATTTAATGAAGGCACTACTTCTGTTCAGATTGTGAAGGTTGTGTTTAAACCTATTTTAGCTCCTAATTCTTCAGAAAAGTTATTACTCATTCTTTTTATAGACAAAAAAAACAATGCTAAAAATGGAAGTATTATTAAAACTTCCGAGATAGCTCAACTTACCCGCGAACATATTCAAACACTTGAAAAAGAATTATCAGAAGCTAACCATAAACTGGAAGTGGCTTATGAGCGTATAGAGTCATCGAATGAAAATATGCAGTCTTTCAATGAGGAGCAGTTGTCGGCAAACGAAGAAATGCAAAGTGCGAACGAGGAACTCCAGTCTGTTAACGAGGAGTTGCAGTCAATTAATAAAGAGCATCAGGCAACAAACCAGGAATTAACAGAATTAAATGACGATCTTAACAATTACTTCAGGAGCAATGTAAACGGACAATTGTTTGTTGACCGTGAAATGCTTCTTAAAAAATATTCTCCCGGAGCGGTTAAACATATTAATATCAGGGAGAGTGACATTGGTCGCCCATTAAGTAACATCACTACAAATATCAAATTCGAAACATTAACCGATGATATTGTTAAAGTTCTGCTTACCCATGAAACTATTATTAGGGAGGCTGAATCTTCGGATGGAAAGGTTTATCAGGTGATGACGATGCCTTATGTCCGTAAAGAAAGTAACGAATCTGATGGTGCCATCATCAGCTTCCATGATATTACAGAACTGAAAAAGCTATTACTTGAGCTTGATATTAGTAATAAAGCCCTTCTTAGAATCAATAGCGACTTAAATAACTTTGTTTATAGCGTTTCGCACGATTTGAATGCTCCTGTAAACAATATAAAATCGGTATTGGATTTATTGAAGAAAAAAGTCGACATGCGCGACCCTGAAGTTCTCAGATTATCCGCAATTATAACTAAGGCGCTTAAAAATCATAAAGAAGTTATATCCGATATGATCAAAGTTGGGAAACTGGATGCGGAAATGCTTAGCGAAGGAAATGTAGAAAGTTTTGAAGATATGTGTAGCGAGATAACGGAAATTTTGTCTGAACGGATTGCCTTTTCCCGGGCTTCTGTATCCTTTGATTTGCAGGAAAAAAATGTCAGATTTCCGAAAAAGAATTTGAGAAGTATTATTTTAAACCTTCTTACAAATGCGCTTAAATTCGCCTCCCCTGATAAACATCCCGAGATTATGGTTTGTACCTCAAGAGTCAACGATTTTATTTTGTTATCGGTTAAGGATAATGGTATTGGTATAAGTAGAGATAGGATTGATTTTATCTTTCAAATGTATCATCGAATTAATAATGATACTGAAGGCCAGGGAATTGGACTTTTTCTTATCAGGAAAATTGTAGATGCTTCCGGCGGAAAGATAGAAGTTGAAAGTTGTCCCGGTCTGGGGAGTACTTTTAATATTTTCTTCAAAAATTAAGATGGGAGTATTTTTACCCTGAAATCTCTTTAAAACCGGCAAGGTATTCTTCGTATGCCATTCCTTGAATAAATTCTTTTTTCCTGGTTATTGCTCATTTAATAAAGTAGCATCCGCTATTGCGGATGCCATTATACATTATTTTATTTAATATCAATAGACAAACCGAGAGTAAAGTTGGTACCTCTGCCTTTTATGTAGTATTGGTTTATACTAGGCCATAACGAGCGAGCAGGGAAGTAGTCTTTATTCAATAAGTTTTCTACACCGAATCGAACAGTGGTCATGTTCGAAAGTTTATATGAAGACGAAATATTAATAAGTTCGTAAGCATTAACTTTTCCTTCGTAAGTTTTATAAACTCCGGTAGTTGGATTAGGACTGAACCTGTTTCGCGTTCCCGAAGCTATGAAATCTGTGCGTAAGTTAAGTTTGTTCGAAAATGCAGAATACTTGAAATATGCAGTGTACTTTGGCGGACTTATTCTTTCGCCCCCAAGGTAAGTGTCTTCTGTATCGTTGTATTTATCATTGCCGTTACCGTCTCTTTTGCCCTCTACAAAAGTATAAGTTGCTCCAAGCATTATGTTTTTCGTTGCATAAGCATCTGCAGAAAGTTCATATCCATAAACTCTTTCCGGTTGCCTGGTTATTACGTAGAAGCCATTCTCTTCCACAAAACTTGAACCTAATTTCGATTTACTGATATAAGCAGAACCTTCGACTCTAAAGACCTTAAACTCACTGGCAAAACCAGCCTCATAATTATCTACAATAACTGCCTCGGTTTGGATTTTTGATATATCGTCAACCTTAGCGCCTCTTAAAACTAATCCGACATCGGCCACCGAGAAGCCTTGCGAGAAGTTGATGTATGGCTTGAAGAAATCATATTTTTTATATCTCAAACCGCTGTTAAACACCAGATTGTTATAATTTAAATCTCCGCCGTTAACATTCATACTTGTTCCAAAAGTTTGATTGCTGGCATTATATGGCTTGAGAGTTGTATAGTCTACAACACCAATATTAATGCTCTCGTATCGCAAACCTCCGTTAAATACAAAGTCATCGGCTAGTGTTGCTTGTAATTGTACAAACGGGCCAGCATTAACCATGTCCATTTCAGGCACCCAAGATCTTCCATCCAGCAAGGGTTGAGAAGTTACATCATTTAGTAGATCGACGCCATAAGTTAAATCAGCTGACACTTTGCTTCCGACATTAAATGGCGTGTGGAGGTCTGCTCTAAGCCCTTTTTTTGATGATCGAATAGTTGACTGCCCTCCGCCTTCAAAATTGGTACTATAAAAAAACACTGTGCTAACATCTTGCAGATACCCGCTAACATTTAAGCCAGTTCTTCTGATCAGATTATCGTTCGTATATTTAAGTTGCGCATTATGGTTCCATCGCGTACCCGGATCACTCCCGGGAGTATTTCCTTCGATCGCAAGCGTTTTTTGGCCATCTTTCATACTGCCCATAACTTCTAACATGTTATTTTTTTCCAGACTTCTGAAAAAATTATAGCTCAGCTGCATTCTTTGACTGCTATTTATCTGATAGCCTATTTTTGTAAATGCATTATAAACTCTGTTGTTGCTTAAGCCGTAAGTTGGACCCACAATATCTCCCTCAGCATCTTTAACCTGACCTGTTTGCTCGTAACTGCCACTTGTGGTATAGTCGAATTTTCCTGATTTACCGTAGAACGACTGGTAAATTCTACCTCCGAGAGTATTGTTTGGGTTTAATACAGACCCCGTTGAAGCCAGATCAGTTTTAGACGCAATGCTTCTATTATTCTTGAGATTATTTTTTGTGATGTAATTTATCATTCCGCCGGCAGCACCATTTCCATAAATTGAGGTTGCTCCTTTAATCACTTCAATTCTTTCTATAACATTAGGGTCGATCGTTCGCATATCAACCGATCCGTTGCGTAAAGGCGTTGATTGAGGAACACCGTCAACCAGAATTAAAACTTGTCTCCCTCGTAACGATTGTCCCCAGTTACTGCTTGTGCCCGATGAAAGTCCCAATCCGGGAACGGTAACCGCTAGAATGTCGCTTACATTATTGTTAACTGTTTGCAGTTCTTGAATGCTCTGGGTATTCACAATGGTTACCGCTGAAGTGAAATTTTCTTTCAGTTGCTCTCTTTTTCTGGAAGTAACAACAACTTCATTTAAAAATGAAGGGGTGTTTGATATAAGGGATACCGCCACATCATTTGTGGCCCCTTCATTTACCTGTACCTGCTGTTGAATGCTTTCGAATCCTACAGCTGAGATCTTCAAGGTATAGTTTCCTTTCGGGACATTTATGAAAGAAAATTTTCCATTTCCATCTGCATTTGCCGACTTGTTGATCGGATTTAAACGGATGGTCGCATATTTCACCGGAGCGCCGGTTGAATCGGTAACAGAGCCGGTCAGATTGCTATTTGTTTGTGCGATAGTTAATTGCATCCCGCATAGGGTGAAGAGGAGTAGTATTTGTGCTTTCATTATTTTTTTTCTGCAAAACTATGTTTATTTAGATTAAATCCAAATAAATATAATGCGCTTTCGTCCCATGTCGATTCGGACGGGAATACATAAAAAGAGGCCGGTACTATTAAAACCGGCCCCGGAATTATGCAATTGAAAGGATAAACTCTTTTTGGGTAATGTTGCCCGGTATATCGGCAGCACTAACAATCAGCTTTGTGCCTTCCAGAAGAGCGTTTGCAGCCGTAGTGGTGTAGATCCAGTCGACACCGTTAGTTCCCAATACTGCTGCGCCTTCCTCGATTGCAGCATTGCTGCCGTCGTTAATCTCCAGCCGTACCGATTCTACTTTAAAATCGTCGGTTGCCCGGATACTTATAACCTGTCCGACCAGACCGGTATAATCAGAAGAATTACATAATTTGATCTCCGGTGCCTTGCAGAAATCAGAGACTGCAAGATTATAAGCCGTTTGGTTTCCCTGGGTTTTGGCTTGATAGATGGCTTTTGTTGCTTCGTTAGCAATAACTGTTTTAGCATACAGCACAGCGTTGTAAAACAACTCCCGTGTTGCTATCTGACCAGTTGTGTCGGGCTTGGTTTTTGGCCTCGGCCTTTTGGCGATAATTGTTTTACCCCCACGCTGCCTGTAAACTAACTGGTCGCCGATGCGCCCGCTTGATCCTTTTACTAAATCATTATTTATTAATTCCATGTTTTTGTTTTTATGTTAATCAATCTGTTTCACATTTGAAATTACCGGTAACGAAATGCTTGAGTCAAAGGTAAGGCGAGATCGGGCAAATACCTCATGGATGGTGCCGTAAAGACGGTTTTTTACAGTTTTGTACCAAGTTGTCGGCTATAAACGGAAATGGCGCTTTTATGCCACAAAGTCTGATTTTGACGCTGCTCTTAGAACCGCTATAGGACCGCTTAAGGACTGCTCAAGTACTGCTCAGGAAATACCCGGGGAAATGTTGTCGGATTGCGACCGGGAATTGTGTATTTGTGGGCTATTTAGGGAAATGACGGTTTGATTTGAAGGCGGTAATCATTGCAATTTGTGGCCCATCGTCGTGCGGTGGCCGACATCTTAATCCAAAAATAATTAAACTGAAATTTCAATATGGCTTCCAGGCGTTATCTTCCCCTCTTCTTTCAAGAGAGGATCAAGGAGGGAGGGTCGACGACCTCTATCGAGCTCGTTTTATATATTCTGGCAAACCCTCTGGAATAAAAAAAGCCCCCACACCGTGCGGGCGTTGGAGCTTATGGGAAAGAACCGTTTTGTGATGTTAAGCCTAGCTCATCAGGTAGGGAGCCAGCTGGTCTGTCGGAACATTAAGGTATTTGCTTGCCTGGTGTAGCGTTATTACCTGGCCTTTCTGTAAGCCGAAATGTTCTCTCATTTTTTGCATTAGCCGCTGACAGCTGCGCTCGCATTTTCCGCTGATCCGTACCATGTCGGCGGTGTAAATAAACAGTCGTGGTGTTTGTTTCATAAGGTGTTTTTTTTCTTTAAAGTTAAGGCGGGTACGAGGCAAAGTCAACACCCTCAGGCAATTTTAGGAAATTGTAAAAGGCTCCCGAACAGGCTTTATGAATCTGTTAAGAGTGTTCGAGAGCGATTGCGAGTTTCAAAATGGCTGTTGCAGTCGGGTTATGAAAATAGAAATTGGAAATTTGAGGGAAATGAACTGAGGGGAGTGGTTTAGGGTTGAAATGCCGCTAGAAAAAGAGTACAGAAAAAAAATAGCGATTTGGTGTTTGAATGAAGCTAGTTTTGAACTGACCGGAACCGCCTCTTTAGCCTTTGAGAGCAGGGGGCGTACAAACCCAAAGTATAATACTCTCTTAAACTTCATTAAAAGAAACCGCCTCATAATGATAGAATATGAGGTGGTTTCTTTATTCTATAGGAAAGCTTATTGGTTTATATCAAACCTGTCAAGGTTCATCACTTTTACCCAGGCTGCTATAAAGTCTTTAACAAATTTTTCTTTAGCATCTGTGCTTGCGTAAACTTCTGCTACGGATCTCAGCTCAGCATTTGAACCAAAAACAAGATCTGCACGAGTAGCGGTATACTTAGGTTGCCCCGTTTTACGGTCTGTGCCTAAATATAATTCTTTGTCTTCGCCCATCGCTTTCCATGCAGTGCCCATATCGAGCAGATTAACTAAAAAGTCGTTAGAGAGCACACCAGGACGATCGGTGAAAATACCATGTTTAGAGCCATCGAAATTGGTGTTTAATGAACGCATGCCTGCAATTAGCACCGTTAGTTCCGGAACTGTTAGCGTTAGGCTTTGTGCTTTGTCAATCAATAGCGCCTCTGTAGATACCAGCGTGTTGAATTTCCGGTAGTTACGGAAACCATCTGCTTGTGGCTCGAGGTAGTTAAAAGATTCAACATCGGTCTGTTCGGCAGACGCATCCATGCGGCCTGGTGCGAAAGATACGGATAAGTTGAATCCCGCATCGCTTGCTGCTTTTTCAACCGCAGCGCTTCCTGCTAACACGATCAAATCGGCAAGTGACACTCTTTTCCCGCCTTCCGCTGCTCCGTTAAAATTATTTTGAATACCTTCCAGAACTGCCAGTACTTTGGTTAGCTGAATGGGATTATTTACATGCCAATCTTTTTGCGGCGCTAACCTGATGCGGGCACCGTTAGCTCCACCTCGCTTATCAGAACCACGGAAAGTAGAAGCGGAGGCCCAGGCTGTAGAAACCAGCTCTGAAACACTCAGGCCAGCTCCAAGAATTTTTCCTTTGAGTGTTGCAATATCCTGATCATCAACTAAAGTATGATCAACTGCCGGGATCGGATCTTGCCATAGCAACTCCTCCTGAGGAACCTCCGGTCCGAGGTAACGGGAACGCGGACCCATATCGCGGTGGGTTAGCTTGAACCAGGCACGAGCGAAAGCATCCGCGAAAGCATTGTGATCATTTAAAAAGCGTCTTGAAATTTTTTCATATTCTGGGTCCAGTCGCAACGATAAATCGGTTGTGAGCATGGTAGGACGATGCTTTTTAGAAGGATCATGCGCATCCGGGACAATCTCTCCGGCATCTTTTGCCACCCACTGATGTGCACCGCCCGGGCTTTTGGTCAATTCCCATTCAAACGCGAAAAGATTTTCAAAAAAGTTATTGCTCCATTGCGTAGGAGTGGTTGTCCAGGTAACTTCCAAACCGCTGGTAATGGTATCGCCACCTTTCCCCGAGCCAAAACTATTAATCCAGCCAAATCCATTCATTTCCAGGCCTTCGGCTTCAGGCTCTTTGCCGACGTGGTCTGAAGATGCGGCTCCATGTGTTTTGCCAAAGCTATGTCCGCCCGCAATCAGGGCTACCGTCTCCTCATCATTCATAGCCATCCGGCTGAAAGTAGTACGTATATCTTTTGCGGCTGCAATTGGGTCCGGGTTGCCATCAGGTCCTTCCGGATTTACATAAATCAAGCCCATGTGTGCAGCAGCTAAGGGTTCCTTTAAGTCGCGGGAGTGGATTTTTCCATCTGCATCCTCATCAGAAGGTAAAACACCGTGATCGGCAACACCCTCGACACCTTTTCCATAACGGTCTTCGTTGCCCAGCCAGGTTTTTTCTGAACCCCAAAATACATCTTCGGCTGGTTCCCAAACATCAGCACGCCCACCCCCAAAACCAAATGTTTTAAAGCCCATGCTTTCTAATGCAACATTACCAGCCAATATCATTAAATCTGCCCACGATAGGTTTTTACCATACTTTTGCTTAATGGGCCACAACAACCTTCTTGCCTTGTCAAGATTTACGTTATCCGGCCAACTATTTAAAGGAGCAAAACGCTGCAAGCCCATGCCACCGCCACCACGGCCATCAAACACGCGGTAGGTGCCGGCACTGTGCCAGGCCATCCTGATAAAAAGTGGGCCATAGTGCCCGAAATCAGCAGGCCACCAATCCTGAGAATCGGTCATTAAAGCATGCAGGTCGGTTTTTACTGCTTGCAGGTCAAGGCTTTGAAACGCTTTTGCATAATCAAAGCCGGGGTCCATAGGGTCGGAAATCGTAGCATGCTGACGGAGGATACCAATATTTAAACTATTTGGCCACCAATCGCGATTTTTGGTGCCGCGGCCAGAAGCGTTTTTTAGGGCTGCGCCCGAGAATGGACATTTTCCTGCGCTTTCGCTGTTCATGCCTTCAATTGTATTTTCCATGTTTTTATAAATTGATTCGTTTAGCATCTAATTTACGTGATTATATTATTCGATTTCCATTTTAAAAATTGATATTGATATAGATGAAATTGATAATGGTTGAAAATAGATAATATCGGTAATCCGACAGGATGAATAATCTTAAAATGAAAACCTGGACTCCGTCCGGTTTGCCACCTAAATAGCTCAGCTTTTAGCATTTTTCGCCGGTTCTCCCGCGTTGACATCGGGCGTGAAAAGATTTTTTTATATTGCCGATGGAGTCCTGTTTTTCAAAGATGATTTATGAGCGCTGCACTGAACTTTTAAACCAGATGGAGACGCCTAAAGGCCTGATTTGTTGGTTAATTGAGATGACGTAAAAAACATTAGGAATGATAAGTTTGAAAATACCGCAGATAAAAAGGCTTAATAGCTTGTTCTTGTTCTTTCTATTGTGTTCCGGATGGGCGTACGCCCAATCGAATACCTACCACATAGAAAAGTTAAGTAAGCCCAATAAGTTATTACCAACCGTTAGTCCTGAAAATTTATTTAAGAATGTAGATAAGAACTTCCTCAAATTATCGGTATCAGACAAGCTGGTTGATTTGGGAACCCGTCCGGTGATTACAGGATATTTGCGGGCCTATCAAAATCATTATCCCATTACGATTAGCCCAGACATTGTGTGGCTGCTTATATGCCAGGGTTTTTCTCATCATGTGAATAATAACCCCGAAGCCTTGAGGTCGATGTTTGTGGATTTTAAGGGAAAGAAAGAATTGGTAGTAGCACGTAATATGACCGGAACTGCCGGCCTTCGCGATTTTCCATGGCCGAGTGTTTTCCCAGAATTTGTGCAGCAAATATCTGCATATACAGGGAAGGAACTTTCCGATAATTTGTCGCCAGCCTTTAGTACCACAACTCCCACATCCCTTATAGCAGGGCAGATAACCATTATGGAGTCTATGAAAGAATTTTTCAATTACAAAGTTATCATGGTGGGCTGTGGTATTCCGGAAGTTACTATCGAGGGGAGTGTTGAAGATTGGGAGAAAATAAACAGGCGTTTAGATTATCTTTCCAAATACGACCTTAAATGGTGGACATCTGAATTGAAGCCCGTTATCCAGAAGATTGTGGACAGCAAGAGAGGAAAGTTTCAAAAAAGCTTTTGGATGAACATGGTGAAGTATCACAAAACCGGGCTATATGGGTCGTATGATGGTATTGATGGCTGGTTGTTGAAGTTCTATCCATATCTTGAGCTAAATGGGGAGGGGAACGGCCTGACAAGGTCTGAATTTAAGGAGATTAAACATGTTGGCGTTCTGCCTAAGGAAATTGCAAGTGTGCCTTTTACGTTCGAAATTCAGGATGTCTTTAAGATGGTTATAGCAACTCACAAAATGGAGTTCTGGGCTGGCTTTATGGGAGTGAAACAAGATAAGCTTACTTTCAATGTTAAACCTGAAATTGGTTGGGCTGTAAACCTGCCTGGTCAGAAGTAGAAGGAATTAAACGAACGCAACATATTATTCCCTACTGGCATATCCGTCACCCTCATTCGTGTCTTTAGGACAATTAGAGAAAAATGGCTTGAGAGTTGTTAATTACTGAACGTGCTATATCTGAGTTGGCTGGGGATTTGCAGTGGCTCGTCGTTTCGGTTCTCTACTCTTTCTTTTGGTTCGGTTATACCAGATTATAAATCCGGTGACCGGCAAAGAGGCACAGATGAGCGAAACAAAAAAGGCCAGTAATTTGGTTGGTAATCCGGAAAATGCGCCTGTGTGCAGGTCGTAATTCATGCTTCTGAACTTTTCGCCGCCCTTTACATCGCTGTCACCATACGATAAAAGAAGTTTCCCACTGTTTCGGTCAAAAAAATACCACTTAAACAGGTGAGTGCGTTTTTTGGCCAACCTTACCTGCACATCCAGCGGATCTGTACTTTTATCCCGGAAACGTATAGAAAAAACGTCTGCCTGCGGGTGCGATCGAAGCAGAGCGGCAACTGCGCCGTCTAATGCTGTGGGTTGGTAATCCTGATTAGGTGTGGATGAAGGTATAGCACGATTTTCGGCTGATTTACCTCCGTCAACAGCGTATTTTATAGAATTATCAACCCAGGGAAAGGCAAATACCAAACCTGTAATACAAATCAGAATGGCAGGAACAAGGACATAAAACCCCAGGACATTGTGGAGATCATAGTTCCGACGTTTTAAGCCCGCATTCCCCTTAATCAACAGGCCCTTTTTGAAGCTTTTAAACTTCCATTTTTTTGGCCACCATAGAAAGAGGCCACTTAATAACAGAACCAGGAAAAATAGGGTGGAGGTACCGGTAATTACGCTACCTATAGGCTTTCCAAGAAGCAGGTTCATGTGTAAATTAAGCACAAGTTGAAAGAACTCATTGCGGGTATCCTCAACATACGCGACCTTGCCGTTATAAGGATTTATGTAAGCGCGGTAATAATATTTATAGTAGTTCCAATGACCGATGCCCTTTGGGTCGGTTGAAGTAGCTCTGAAAATCCAATTCCGGCCCGGTTCGGGATATACTTCGCAGCGTGAGATTTTATACTCGGGGCCAATGGCCTTCTGAGCGCTGTTGCGAAGATCGCTAAAGTTCATCACAGGCAGCTTTTCAACCTGGCCTGTATAGAACCTGCCGGGGTAAAAAAGTTCTTTCAGTTCATCGGCAAACACGTTAATACAACCAGTGATGCTGATAATAAGAACTATCAGGCCTGTCACCAGTCCCAGCCATTTGTGCAGCCAGAAGAAAAGTTTTCGAAGCATGCTGCTAGAAGTTGTAAAACAAGTTTAGACTCACTGTTGCTCCATTGCCTTGAACATACTCTGCATCCATAGCACGATACTGACTTACCACGGGATAGTATGAACTGTTTAGCAGGTTTTCCACTCCAAGTCCTGTCGATATCCGGCTGTTTACCTTGTAATTTGTTGATAAATTGAATAAACTAACCGATTTGACAGGACCCTCACTGTTTGCATACAAACCGTTTGACCGAGCGTCGAAGCGGTCCCGGCTTCCGGTGTATACCCAGAATAACTTCATGCCTAATGCTTTGGTGGGGCGCCAGTCCAAATATGCCGTTGCTTTTGGGGGAGCGATGCGTAAGCCGTTCATATAAACTTTGGTGCCATCCGCGTTTTCGGCTTTCCCTTCTACAAAAGAGTAGCTGGCGCCTAAGGCCCATTTGGGATTTAAATAGGCATCGACAGTTATTTCGTACCCATATACCTTTTCCGGCTCTCGTTGCGGCACCAGATAACCACCCACATCCACCAGATTAGCGCCCAGTTTTGATGTGCTGATATAATATGCTGCTGTGAAATTCATAATCCCTATTCTGCTGCTGAACCCCGCTTCATAGTTGTTAGTAATGATCGGGTCAGTAGCAATGTTTTCGAGCGTATTGCTGGTAGCACTACGCAGAATGCGGCCAAGCTCGTTGATGGCAAAGCCCTGAGAGAAGCTAATAAACGGGTTGAAAATCTGGAATTTTTTATAACGCAAGCCAGCATTTAAAGTGGTTGCGTTGAATGGAATTTTACCACCGGTGATTGCAATGCTGCCCTCCCCATTCGGGCCTTTAGCAATAGTATTAAAGTCTTTTACTTTTACAGTGGCATTTTCGTAGCGGATACCCGCTTTCAACACAACGTCAGTGAATAAATCGACTTTCATCTGTGCATAAGGAGCAAGGTTAAGCATATTCATGTCCGGAATATATACTCGCCCGTCAGTGAGCACCTGGTTTGTGCGATCATTCAAAAGATCCAGACCGTAAGTTACTTCGCCATCTGCAAATGCGCCTAACTTCCATGGTGTATTAAGGGTAAGGCGAAGACCTTTTTTGAACGATTGAATTTTAGTTTGCCCGGGGCCATACCATGCCGATGCTTTTTCAACATATCGGTTCATTGATATAAATCCGTTGTAATAGACCGATGCATCAACAGTGGTAGCCAGGGGAAGTGCTTTATGCTGATAAGAAACAAAGACGTTATGATTGTAGGGAGTTCCTGCTGGGTCGCCCAAAGATTCTCCGGTTGCTCCAATTGAAGGAGTTTCGCCGTATTTACCTGTCACATTAATATAGTCGCTGCTCTGGACACTTCGAAACAGGTTATAGGAAGCCGTAATCTGGCTATTATCGTTCGGCTGGTAGCCCAGTTTTATAAAGGTATTGTAAAGGGAATTTTCTCCCAGCCCATCTGGCTGCGCATTTACTTTTCCATTGGCATCTTTCAGAACTCCCGTATAATTAAACGTCCCGTTTATCAGGTAAGAAAACTTATTAAGCGTTCCTGAAAAGTTTTGTGAAAGTCTGTAACCTCCTGTATTAGAAGGGTGAGCCAGATTGCCATTAATACCAAGATTAGTTGTTCCGGCAAATGTTTTGTTGGAGGACGGTTTCTTGGTGATGAAGTTTATAATTCCTCCGGCTGATCCGTTGCCGTAAATGGAGGTTGCACCCTTGATTACTTCAACTCTTTCAATAGCAGAAGGATCGAGGGTACGGATATCCCGGCTTCCATTCATTAGTGGAGTTGATTGGGGAATACCATCGATCAAAACAAGTACTTGGCGACCACGTAGTGTCTGGCCAGAATTAGTTGCCTTATTAGTTGCAGTACCCAGCCCGGGGATTGTGTTACCAAGGATTGCAGCAACTGAAGGATTGACACTTAACTGTTCTTTCACATCCCTTGCAGTAAGTATACTCACGGAGGATGGAACTTCATTTATGCTTTCCGCCTTTCTTCCTGCGGTGACAACAATTTCAGAAAGTGTACTACCTGGTTGCAGAACAAAGGAAGCCTCAATAGTGCTATCGGCATACAGTTCTACATTCGCAATAGTCGTCTGATATCCTACCAAACTTATGCGAATTATCTTGGCTCCGGCAGATAGCCCCTGGATTATATATCTGCCTTTTTCATCAGTTCGACCGCTTTTTTCTTCCCCCAGGCTAATGCTGGCATTCGGCAGAGGCTGTCCATAGGAATTATTGATCGTGCCTGTAACTGCTGCATTAGCAGGGCTTTGCCCCCAAGACACAGATGGAGAAAGTACTAAAAATAAGATATGGAAAATGAAAGAGAAGCTAAGCCTGAATCTATTGAATAATCCCTGACTAGCTTGGACTGAAGAAAAGCTCATTATTATTGTTTTGTGTAAAGTAATATTTTCGCCAAATATAGTTTATTTAGACTAATTACAAATAAAGATCTTCACAAATCAAATTCTCATTACATATTCGTACGCACTGATTATTAAATGCAGTTTCTGTGATGTTCAATACATTGGAGCGAAAAGCAGTAGGTATTGATTTTATCTGAAATAGGGTAGATGAAGTCCGGTGCGGCACATGATGAATATTTGGACTGCATATTCGCACCATTAAAAAACAGGATCATAACTTACTGTTCATTTTAAGGGCAACATCGAAAACTGATTCCAGGGAAGAATTGGTTAGCGTTTTTCAAGATCAATTCGTTTTTAAACTGGTGCATTTCTCCTCGATTTGCAAAGATTAAATTGGTAGTGTAAATCTCATAAAAATACCAATTATTGAACCATTTCGACCGTTTTTTGTCCCTCGTCTCAAAGTACTTTAGCTAGTTTTGAAAGGAATTATCGTTGTAAAACACATAATTTATAAGCTAATTATTAAACCCGATTATAAACCTAATTCAAATTGTATGCGTAAATTTTTACTCTTAGTAGGTAATTTTTTAACCTTCTGGTGCTTGTGCAGCACTATTGATGTCCAAGCGCAGCTGCCTGCATTTCCCGGAGCGGAAGGCGCCGGTATGTACACCACAGGTGGGAGGGGGACACCTTCTGCGTTCACCACGGTTTTTGAAGTAACAAACTTAAGTGACGATGGCCAGCCAGGGTCGCTTCGCTATGCGTTAACAGCTCCGGCAACTTATCGGACGGTTGTATTCCGCGTATCGGGCACGATTCATCTTAATTCAAGATTAAGCATTAAGGCAAATACCACCATTGCAGGCCAAACGGCCCCGGGTGATGGCATTTGCGTGGCCGACCATCAGGTATCTATCAGTGGTGATAATGTTATTATCCGCTATATGCGTTTTCGCGTGGGCGACCGGTACCAAAAGGTAGTAGATTCCAATGGTAACCCGGTTGATGGCAGTGGTGGAGCGGATGCTTTAAGCGGTACCGGGCCCAGCAATATTATAATTGATCACGTAACCGCGAGTTGGAGTAACGACGAAGCGCTAACGGTTTACAGGGGCGACAATCTCACCATTCAATGGTCTATTATATCTGAACCACTTAACTATTCTTACCATTGGGAAACAGGAGATACCGACTATGAGCAACATGGTTATGGTGGAATCTGGGGAGCCAAGCGCGGCAGCATGCACCACAATTTATTTGCTCATTGCCGAAACCGTACCCCCCGCTTTGCGGGTGTTTCCAGCTACACGCCTAATACGGTGGGGGTTGAAAACGTGGACTTACGCAATAACGTTCTTTACAACTGGGGAATCAATAATGTGTATGGCGGAGAAGGTGGCAACTACAATGTGGTAAACAACTATTACAAATATGGACCGAATACGGGAAGCGGGGTAAGATACCGGATTTGCAACCCGAGCTTTAATACAACCGACGGCTATGGAAAATGGTATGTGGATGGAAACTATGTAGACGGGTCGCCAACCAACACTTCAAATAATTGGGCGGGTGTAGTGGCACAGGGAGGCAGCGCTGATGTGCCCCTGGCAAAAGCAACGTCACCTTTTGATATAGGTTATCCGCTAACACCGCAATCTGCCGTTGATGCTTACGAAGCTGTATTAAATGGAGCAGGTTGTTCCTTACCCAATAGAGATACCCTTGATGAAAGAATTGTCAATGATGTTCGCAACCGTACAGGACGCATTATTGATGTGCAGGGTGGTTATCCGCACGGTACTCCATATGCACAGACTGTTAATGCATGGCCTGCTCTTAATTCAATAGCTCCGCCTGCCGACAGTGACCATGATGGAATGTCAGACACCTGGGAAACCAACAATGGGTTGAATCCAAACGATGCCAACGATAGAAATATCATAGCGTCCAATGGCTACACTAATCTTGAAAACTATTTAAACAGTCTTACTAATCCTGTTGTCAACACCAATCCGGTTATCTATGCCAATGCTGCTTTTAGCAGTTTTGCGCAAACTCTGGGTTCTCCTTCAACAGCGCAAACATTTCAAATTTCAGGTGCTAACCTTACAAATGATATTGTCGTTACAGCTCCAGCCAATTATCAGTTATCAACCAATGGCACTAACTGGAGCAGCAGCATTAATTTAACGCCTAATTCTGGCAATGTTTCTGCTACTATTAGTGTTCGTTTGAATGCCAGTGCAACTGGCACCTACAGCGGAGTTATCTCTGCTGCAAGCGATGGTGCTACTACCATCAACAGCGCAGTTAACGGAAGTACTTCTAACCCGGTGCCTCCAGTGATAAACCAGAAACAAATTATTGGCATCTACCCGGCGATGGAGGGCGGCTTTGAAAACCAACCTGCTGGTACAGTCTCTTCAGCGGCGCCAACGGGAGCATTAAATCCATCACCAACTGTGTGGACAACCAATGGTAATGCTAGTATAATGAATGATGGAAATGCAAGAACCGGCAGTAATTATTTTACGTATACCAGCACCAGCACCAGCACGAAAAACAATTATTCACCTGCTGTTACAACGCCTTTGTTTGTAAAAGGAACAAAGTACATTGTTCAGTATTATTACCGGGCACCTGCGCCATCTTTGGGTAATACCGTAAGTGGTTTATTGGCAGCAACGGATAATACCGGCACTACCAATTTCACTACGGCATATTCTACTATCGCATGGGTCGGAACAAACGGGGCATGGCAAAAAGCAGCTTTACCGTATTCGCTCAATAATTCGTTTGCGCCAACAACTGTGTTTGCAGGATTTCGGTTTAACGGGGGCGGCACTGCTATTGCTAAGCCTTTTGATATTGATGATTTTGTAGTATATCCAGCAGATAACCAGTTATTACCGTCCGCAGATATTTTAGCACCCGATCCTGTTCTGGCAGCTACTACAACAGGTAATAATAATACTATAGATATTAGCTGGTCTGCTCCGGCAACCGGTTTAGATGGAGGTGGTTACATTGTGCTGAGAACCAGTTCGTCAGCAGTACCGGCATTAAATGCCAATGGCCTATATTCTCTTGGTAACAATATAGGTACAGGCAACACGGTAGTTTACATTGGCAGAAATACCGGTTTTACCGATAATGGAAGCGTAGCTGCATTAACTCAGGGTATCACTTATTACTATCATATTTTTACAGCTGATAAAGCATTCAACTATTCGCCTGCTGTTACTACTTCAGGAGCAACTACAGACACATCTCCTGTGGTTTCAGTTTCTGGCATTTTGAATCCATTTTCGCAAACTGTCGGTACGCCTTCACCTTCACAATCATTTACCGTACAGGGAAATAATTTGACCGCCATTACAAATGTTACTGCACCTGCAGGCTTTGAGCTGTCGGATGATGAAAGTACATGGAAAGCAAGTTTAAGTTTTCAACCAGAAAACAAAAGCCTTAATGAAACGGCATTTGTGCGGTTAAATGCAAGTACGCCGGGCTCGCATAGCGGCAATATCACAGTAGCAAGTGCGGGTGCAACTAATGCTCAGTTAGCCATAAGTGGTAATACCAGTAATCCTGTTCCGGAAGGCTACGATGTAGTGGTAGCAGCAGATGGCAGCGGTAATTATACAAGCTTGCAGGCGGCCATTAATGCTGCGCCGTCTAACAGGACAACGCCTTACAGGATTCTTGTAAAGAAAGGTAAGTATATAGAGAAAGTAACTATTCCTTCCAACAAACCCTTCTTACATGTGGTGGGTGAAGGCATTAATGAAGTAGTATTTTCATGGGATGATTACGCAGGGAAACCGGGTGTTACCGAGATCGCTACGATCACCATTAATTCCAACGATTGCGTTTTCATGAATATGACCATTGAAAATTCATGGGGACGTAAAAACGACGGGCCACAGGCGCTGGCTGTAAAAGTAACCGGCGACAGGGTGATATTTAAAAGCTGCAAAATGGTGAGCGGGCAGGATACCCTGATGGCGCATGGCAATGGTAAAAGACAATATTACAGCAACTGTTATATCGATGGCAATACTGATTATATATATGGTTCTGCCATAGCTGTTTTCGACTCTTGTGTGCTTTATAACAGGGATCGGCTAGATGGTTCAACCAGTAGTGTATTTACTGCTGCCAGTACACCTGCTGGTCAAACGTATGGATATGTGTTCCGGGATTGTCTGCTACCCAATAACAATGGGCAAACCACTTATACCTTAGGCCGTCCTTGGGGAAATGCGGCGCCACCACATACCTCAGAAACCAAAGTGGTCTTTCTGAATTGCAGAATGGGTACAACTGTGAAGCCTGAGCGTTGGCAGGTATGGACTTCCGAAACAAATACTTCTTTAATTACCTACGCAGAATATAAAACAAGATATTTCAGTGGTGCCCTGGTTGATTTAAGTAAAAGGGTGAGCTGGTCAAAAGAGTTTACTGATGAGCAGGCGGCCCCTTATTTCGTAAACAGCAATATATTTGGAACCTGGGACCCTTGTTCTGTGTTACCGGAAACTTGCGCGCCTTTTTCTGCGCCTATCAGCCTGAGCAATTTCAGGGTGAACCGTTCATCTTCGCAATCAAATATTCTATTCAATGTCTGCTGGCCAATAAATGGTGTAACCTTCGAGCTGCACAGAAGCACCGACAGCGTAAGCTTTTCAAAGGTCAAGGAGTTGGTTACTTTAACCGATACCACTGCAGCATATATGTTCACTGATGTTTTGCCGCCATCTGGTATTAGCTATTTTTATAAAATAGTAGCTAGTAAAGGTGGCTATGAAACGTTTACAACGGATACAGTAATAAAGGTTGATCGTTCTGTTCCGCTCAACGGTGATTTCCGTTCTGCAGGTTCCGGCTTCTGGACCAACGCATCCAGCGGTAATGGTTCCAATCCCGCTTCTATATGGGAAAAATATGTTGCTGCTTCTAACAGTTGGGTGCTGCAACCTGCAGGGGTTCAGCCATCTAATGCCAATGTTACGGTCCGCTCTGGACATATAGTAAAGATGGACGGCTTAAAGAGTGTGAACAACCTAACAATTGAGGAAGGTGCTGTCCTGAACGGCAATGGCGGATATGGCGCAACGCCGGGTGCACAAACCTTACGCATAGGTGTTGGACAAGCAGCCAGTGTTACCTTTCAAAACGATGGAATTTTTGGGGGCGATACTAACCCGCAGGATTTAATTATTCTTGAATTTAATCCGGCATGTGCCTCTGTACTGTGGACCGGTTCGGGCGTTTCAAAAATCACCAGACTGCGTCCCTTACCTGCCAATACCAATGCATTGAGTGTAGTATTCGATCAGGATGTAAGCTTGTCTTATAATCTTTCGGGCTTTACGGCGTACTACAATACTGCCACTAATGCAACGGCTGAAAATGTAACCTACACGATTAATAAAGGAAAAACTATAAAACTTACGAATCCCAGCGCTTCATTTAGCCCAACCGGAAGCACTACCACCAACCCCGGTGGCCGCTATACCTACAATATAGAAGGAACCCTTGATATGAGTGTGACTACATCCACTTCTAATCTTGTGCCTTATTCTAACAATGCTTCTTCGATTGTTTCGCTGAATATAGGTTCGGAAGGAGTATTAAAATTGGGCAAAGGTTTTAACACGGTAAATAGTTCGCCATCCACAACAGGTAATAATGGCAAGCTGGTTATGACCATTGCCGATGGTGGTTTGGTAGATGCTACAAAAACAACCAACCTTAATTTCGGAAATAATTATTTCATCACTTCCGGAACCGGGGCTTTGAAACGTTCTGTAGGTAGTACTTCAGTAAGTTTCCCTATCGGAACTTCTGTAACCAGCTACAATCCCGTAACGTTAACCAATACAGGTACGGCCGATAATTTCTCTGTAAGCCTTAAAAATACATTTGATTATCAGGTTGCAGATAGTAGTAAAGTCGTGAATAAGCAATGGGATATCATTGAAGATGTTTCTGGTGGAAGCAATCTTACTGCAAAGTTCGGATGGGTTGTTGCTGACCAGGCTAGTGGATTTGATCCGGCACAACCTACGGCGGTAATGCAGTATAAGGAAAGTACCTGGTCGAACACTCCTGCAGCTATTGCCGGAAATGGAACTGTAACTGATCCGTATACCGTTTCTGCTTCAGGAATTAATTCCTTGTCTGCGTTTGGTGTAACCAATTACACTAAAGCAACACCAACGATCAAACTAGATGCATACAACTACAGCTATGATGGCAATCCACATGCGGTGTCAGGCTTTGCTTATGGTACCGGGGGAGAAGAGGATAAGTTAAGTCCGGCTTTAAGCTTTGTTTATAAGGATACGGTTGGTAATATTTTAAACAGTGCTCCTGCAAAAGCAGGCACTTATGTGGTCGGGGCTACATATGCGGGTAATGCTTATTACAAGCCTGCCTCAGACACGGCATTAATTACTATTACTCCAAAAGCATTAACTATTACAGCGAGTAACCAGGTGAAGGAATGCGGTACGGCGCTTAATCTGGGCACAACAGCTTTTACAGTAAGTGGTTTGCTTGCCGCAGATACTGTGCATAGTGTTTTGCTGACAAGTGAAGGCGCGGCTGAAAGCGGGAGTAAAGGAACTTACGCTATTGTTGCTGCCAACGCACAGGGTTCTGGACTTTCAAATTACCTTATCAGTTATTTAAATGGTAGCTTAGAAGTAAGCGATGTAAACGCACCGGTAATCACCTCTCGTCCTGAAGTGCCTGCCCTGTGTTATAGTAACAGCGGAACTTACACCATACCAGCACTAAGTGCAACTGATGGTTGCGGAAGTGTAAATGTTAGTTATTCTATTAGCGGCTCTACAAACAGAAGCGGAAATGGCGCCAATGCCAGCGGTAGCTTTAATATTGGTACAAGCACCATTCATTGGGTGGTAAATGATGGCAATGGTAATCAGGCAACGACTGAGACAAGTGTCGTAATTAACAACCCTCTGTCTGTAAGTATTCCAGATGTTTATGCAGTAGATTCTAACGTGGATGCGAAGAATACCCTGTATTTAGGCTATGGTCCTTCGTCATTAACCATTAATGCATTGCCATCAGGTGGCACGGGGCCTTATACCTTTTTGTGGAATAATGTGGAAGGTGCTTCATCTCTTTCAGTAAATTCAGCAGGAGTGTATACTGTCAATGTAATTGACGCTCTCGGTTGTTCCAGCTCAGCTTCTATAACAATTAACGTAGAAGATGTACGCTGCGGCAATAACAACGACAAAGTAAAAGTTTGTCACAATGGTAAAGAAATCTGTATTTCCAGCGGCGACGTACAAGATCACTTAAATCACGGTGATCGTTTAGGCTCATGTAATCCAGAGCTCGCATCAAATTCGAAAGAGGTTGAAACAGCAAAGTTAAAAGAGGTTGAAACTGCCAATTCCAGTTGGGTTAATGTGTATCCTAATCCGGTTGAACTGGTAGTTCAGGTTTCGGTAAGCTCGCTGCAACCTGGTGCTACCTTGCATTTTTATAATGGTACCGGAATACTGATGCGCTCCTTGCCAATGAATAAATCAACGGAGAGTGTATCAATGCAGGGATTTATTCCTGGCCTGTATTTATTGGTTATAAAAAATGGTAATGAAGTGACTACCAAAAAAGTCCTGAAACAATAGTTTCAAATAATAAGCAGTAAAGCGGAAGAGATGTTTCTTTTATTGCTTGTTATAAGGAAAGTTATAGGTAGAAATTCACTATTAACAAATTAGATTTCATAAAGAATCCCAGGTTAGCACCTGGGATTTTTTATTAGAGTAGCACAGATTCCCTTATTTTGCTTTATTTTGATTTCTTTAGGTCTTTGGCGCTTCTGAGGTAGCAGTTTCTTATCTGCTCGAAGATCTTATAGCATGGTACAGCAAACTAAATACTCAATTATTTGCGTGTCACAAACTATTTATGCTTTCCGCTACAATTTATAGGGCCAATATTTATATATATCATTGGGAAAACTATGTCAGACACTACCTGCAACAGTGGTGTTGTTTCGACGATGTTTTTTAGAGAGTATTATATGCCAAATACCGTCGGTTCATTTGCATTTGCAGCCGCATCATTTAAGGAAAAATTATTAGATCGATTGATGATCAAATTGGACCAATTTTACCAAAATTTGAACCTCTTTTTTTCGTCCCGCCACTAAGTTTGTATACTAATCTTTGAATTGAGTTGGATAGAATCCTACTCGTTCAACACCAATTATCAATTAACCATTATAAACTAGAATTATGAGGACAACTTTACTCTTTTTCATGGTATCATTTCTTTGTGCGCAAATATCCCGGGCACAAGAGAAATTGTTATACTCAACAGACTTTCAAGATTGGGCAAGTCTTACGTCAACAACTGAAACAGTTGTAAACAAGAAAACAGATTTTTCAGATGAAAATCTAAATTTTAAATTTTATCAGGTGAATGTCGATCCCGCGGGAGAAAATTTAAGTCGCTTTAACTATTCACTCGTATCCAAAGGTTGGGCACAGGCACAAAAAATTCCAGGTTCATATATTGAGCTTTCCCCATTAAAGTCGATAACAAAAGTTCAATTTATTCAGGGAGCAACTGGTACTAACCGGGGCTTTAAGTTGTGGAAAAAAGGTCTTTTGGATGTTCTTTGGATTCCGATTTACACAACACCTTGTGCCAATCCCTCAGGAGAAGTTGTTAGCGTGCTTATTAATGAGCCCAACGTAGCGATCAAGTTCACTAACATTGATGAAACGCAGAATGCCTATATGTTTGAACTGAAAATATATGGCAATTATATATCAACAAAGCCCCAGTACACGCTTGATGTCGCCCCTAATATACCGGAGGCGGGAACGATCGTAAAAACACCCAGTTACGAGACCTACGATGAAGGAATGACGGTTAAACTGCAGGCAAACCGCAACTTCGGCTACCGGTTTGTAAAGTGGGCTGATTCGCTCGGACAAGTGCTGTCAACAACGAATCCATGCAATGTGACGATGGATGCGAATAAAAAAGTAATTGCCGTTTTTGATACAGTAACAACATATGCATTTAATGTAAATATTGAAGGTACCAAATGGGCCGAAGTACAGCTAATGCCACAACCGTTTGGGGGCAAATACGAAGCCGGAACCGTGGTTAGTATGAAAGCAGTTCCGAATGCCGTTGCTAACTTCAGCAGGTGGGAGGACAATACAACAGCACTTCAAAGAACAATTACGGTAAACGGGAACCAATCTTTTACAGCAACATTTATCGAGCAGCCTTTTATTGTTGGTTGGAATTTTAAAGCACCATCACCGTTGGTTAGCAGAACAGGTGATTTTTACTCAGAAACAACCAACATTGGCATGGTATCGGCCTATGATCCCAATGGAAGCCCGATAGCATGGACGGCGAATGCCGGAGCCTTTACACCATCCTATCCCAATGTTCGCCTGGGCACACCGGCGGTCGACTTTAAAAATAAACGTCGTTACCTGCAAGCCGATTTTTCTACCTTGAATTATAAAAACATTCAGCTAACATCGATGGTTGGTGCAGCTTCACAGGCTTACACCGTGCAGACCTTGCAATATTCACTGGACAATGTAAACTTTACAGAACTGGCACGTGTAGATATTACAAGTGTATACAATACGGGCTGGAAAACATTGAGTGGAATACTTCCCGCGGATGCGGAAGGCAAAAAGAGGGTTTATATCCGTTGGGTAGCCGATGCAACAAGCCCTGTCCTTGGCGATCCGGCTTCAGCCGATGGTACTTCCTTCGCTAATGTTTTTGTGCATGCTGATAAATACACACCGGTTGATACAGTAGCACCGGTGTTGATTGCAGCCGAACCGGTTAATGGCTCTAAAACAGCTGCTATCAATGGAACCATTGTTCTTAATTTTGATGAAACCATGAAAGCCGGTAACGGAAGCATTACGCTTGGTTCTACTGTTTTATCCGGAACATTCGGGTCAAGAACAGTCAGTTTTAATTACGAAAAACTTAATTACAATTCGCAATACACTTTAACTGTCCCAGCCGGTGCACTCACCGATCTTGCCGGTAATCCTTTCCCGGGTATTACAGTCACGTTCAATACAAGTGTGCGGCCACAGCCTGCAAAAAAATTGTTTGATGCGGTAGTAGCCCAGGATGGATCCGGTGATTATCCTTCCGTTCTTCTTGCTATTGCCGCTGCACCAATCAATAGAACGGCACCATGGTTGATTTACATTAAGAATGGAAAGTATACGGGGCATATTGATATACTTTCGAACAAACCATTCATTCACCTCATAGGGCAAAGCAGGGATAGCGTTATTATTTCCGACAACCGTTTAGCTGGAGAAGATGGTAATCAGACTACTCCCACTTTTCCTGTTCAGCAAGGGGCAACAGTGTATGTCAATGCGCCCGATTGCTACTTTGAAAACCTAACAATTGAAAATAGTTTCGGCTTCGAAAAGCAGTCTGGCCCGCAAGCACTTGCTCTGTTCAGTGACTGCGACCGTTTTACAACAAACAATGTTTGGTTGCGTAGTTACCAGGATACCTGGTTAACTACCTATGGACGTGTAAATAACCGGCATTATGTGAAGAACAGCAAAATTGAGGGAGCCGTAGATTTTATTTATGGTGGTGGTGATGTGTTTTTTGATAAAAGTACCATTACCGTTACCCGTAAAGATGGTGGTTTTATTGTTGCTCCAAGTCATCAGACGGGAACATTATGGGGCTACGTATTTAGCCATTGTACCATTGACGAAGCACATGCTTCAGGCGTAACAACTTATTATGGCCGTCCATGGACTCAATCTCCGAAAACAGTTTTTCTTTATACCACTTTAAAAGCAAATATTTATCCGAAAGGCTGGTATTATAAGATGGGCGCTATACCAGCTGTGTTTGCAGATTATGGTACAATGGATGCCAGTGGCAATATGGTGGATTTATCGTATCGCATTGAAGATTATGAGTACAATAAAACCGATTCTTCGGGCAATATAGTAACGATTAAAGGAAAGGCAAAGAGCAGTCTTACGGATGCAGAAGCGGCCACTTATACGTATGACAACGTAGTGATAAGAAATGGCAGCAATTGGGATCCGAGAATGTTGACGGAAGCTCCTGAAAAACCAGGAAAGGTTCTTTTGAAAGGATCAACGATAAGCTGGAAAGACATACCTTACTCGCGGCTGTACATTGTTTTCCGCGATAAAAAGGTGCTGGGTTTCACAACAAACAGTACATACACTGACGCCAGTGCTATAAGTGGGAATACACACACCTATGCAGTTCAGGCTGTAAGTGAGTATGGCGCACTTAGCGCAATGACCAATGCGGTTGACGACACCATTCCTCCTGTGGTGAAAGTTAAAAATATTGCTGTAGCACTTAATTCATCAGGAAAGGTTTCCATCACCGCTGATATGGTTGACAATGGTTCTTACGATGAAAGTGGAATTGATACGCTTACTATCGATAAAAGTAATTTTGATTGTGCAAATATTGGTGATAACCAGGTTACACTAACCGTAACGGATAAGAAGGGAAATACCGCTTCAGGAACAGCAGTGGTAACAGTCAAGGATTCCATTGCTCCGATAGTAAGTACTAAAAATATTGTACTTACACTTCAGAACGGAACAGCAAAGTTAAAGCCTTCAGACATTGATAATGGTTCTACAGATGTTTGCGGTATAGATTTGATTACTATAAGCCGCTCTACTTTTGATTGCTCAGATATAGGAGAACAGCCTGTAACGCTTACAGTTACAGATAAAAGTGGCAACTCTGCTACGGGTATCGCAGTAATTAAAATTGAAGGCAGCGTCCCAAGCCCATCTATAGTTGCTATAAAATCTGATTCAACGTATACGGGAGCTGGCGCTGAAACTATATTTTTAGGATATGGAGCTCAAAGCCTCACCCTTAATGCATTTGACAATACTTTTGCCAGCAATATCGTTTATCACTGGTCGCCAGCAAGTAATCTGTCTTCTGCAGATGTGGCTAATCCTGTATTTACACCTACAGCTGCAGGAATCTATACCTTTACTGTTACAGCTACAAACGAATATGGTTGTTCTGGTTCAAGTACTATAAGCATTGAAGTTATTGATGCAAGATGTGGCGATGATAAAATAATTGTTTGTCATCATGGCCAGTTAATTTGTATTGGTCGGGCTAATGTAAAAACCCATTTATCACATGGCTGTAGTATTGCCAGGTGCAATAGCTTTAGTAGTAGTTCTTCTATAGCCAATATTAATTCTGAAACAGTAATCGATGATTCATTTACAGTAGATAATAGAAAAAGTATAAAAGTTTATCCAAATCCTACGTCAAACTCTTTATCAGTTCAGTTTTCGCTAAATAAAAATGCAAATTATAGTATTGATTTAATTGACTTAAAGGGATCTCTTGTCAATAGATTGGATAAGGGGAAATCAAGCAAGGAGGATGAGTATTTACGTCAGTTTGATATAAGTGGCCTGAAAAGCGGCCTATATCTTTTAAGAGTTGTTGTAGACAAAGTTGTTTCTACGGAAAAAATTATCATACATTAAATTTAGTATAATCATTGAGAAGCTCTGGCTATTTTAGTCGGAGCTTTTCTGTTTTTAATTTTATTGCGACAACGGAATACAGCGCAGTTCCACCCACGACATCTGTAATTTAATGAGAACAATGTAACCAGAATAGTAGTTCCATTTATTATGTTCTCTAGCCCTTGGCAAACTGTTGTTGCACAGAAAGCTGCCCCCGAGATAGGAGCGGAGGTGTTTATTGAGCCAGGGCAATGCCAAGAAGAGATCGATGTATGGTTTCGGAGGATGAAGGAGGGGGGAATGACCGTGACGAGAATCCGGATGTTTGAAAGTTATATGCATAAGCCAGATGGCACATGGGATTACACGTTGTTTGACTATGCGTTTAAATCGGCTGAAAAATATGGCATAAAGATATATTGTAATTTATTTCCTTTAACTTCTTTTACTGATGTGGGCGGGTTCAAATTCCCCAGAGATGATGCTCATTTATATTCTATAGCTGATTATATTAAAAACTTAGTAACTCATTTCCAGAACTTTAAATCATGTTATGGTTGGGTGCCAATTAATGAGCCTGGCGCCGGCGGTTGTCCCGATGAAGAATTCACAAGAAATAAATTTCAGGAATGGAAAGTACGTCAACCGGTTAAAGAATATATGAGCAAAGGATATGAGCATTTTGATTTTGCCGACGAACGCTTCCTGTTAGATTATAATACATGGTTCTTAAAATGGTTGACGGATAAAATTCGAAAATATGCTCCCGCCGCTCTGATACATGTAAATAATCATGCTGTTTTCCAAAATATTGCCGAATACAATTTTCCTGAATGGCGGAAATTCCTTACGAGTTTGGGCGCTTCGGCTCATGCCAGCTGGCATTTTGGATATTTTCGCAGAGAACAATATGCTTTAGCAGTTTCTGCTAACAGCGAGATTATTCGTTCAGGTGCAGGTAATATTCCATGGCTTATGACTGAATTGCAAGGAGGCAATAATACCTATAGCAGTTATGATCCTATGTGTCCTACAAAAGAAGAAATAAGTCAGTGGTTATGGATAACAATTGGAACAGGAGGGAAAGGTGCAATTTTCTGGAGCCTTAATCCACGGTCATCAGGTTTTGAAGCAGGCGAATGGGCATTGCTGAACTTTCAAAACGAACCATCAGACCGGATGAATGCAGCATCTGCTATTGCTGGTATAATCAGGGATAATGAAACTTTATTTGCTGATTCTTACGTAGCTGAATCGGGCATCAATATTTTATATACCCGCGAATCTTTATGGATAGAAAAGAAAATGCAGGTGGGTGGGTCGAATTATGAAGGGCGCAATGTTGGAGGTGTAATGAAGTCGGCCCTGGCGTATTTTGAGGCATTAAGTGAAATGGGTATTCAGTCTAATTTTAAGGCAATTGGTGAGTTTGACTTTACCAAAGGTAATTATGCCGGTGTCACTATTATTTTAGCTCACCAAATTTCAATCCCCTCGAACTACTGGCATCAGCTTGAACATTTTGTAAATGAAGGGGGAAAATTAATAGCTGAAGGTTTGACGGCGTATTATGATGAAAATGCCTTGAGTATTATGAAAACAGGCTTTCCGCTTCAAAAGCTTTTCGGGGGAAATATTGCTGAGTTTAAGTTGGTAAATAATTTATTCGAATTGCAATTTACAGGTCACCTTAACTGTTTTCCTGCGCATTTATGGCAAGGTTCCATTAAAACTACAACAGCTAAACCTTTAAGTTTATTGAATAACGAAGTTCTTGCAAGCCGGAATAAATATGGTAATGGAGAAGTTTTATGGCTTCCTTCACTTATTGGTTTGGGAAGCAGAATAAAAAAAGATTATCAGGCACTTTCATCTTTATTATCTGAGGAACTTAAAGCGAGTATTAAAGTCATCCCTTTCATATTCAAAGCCTTGCAGAGCGGAATGTTAATGAAGACTTTACGATCACAGAATTCTTATATAACCATTATCATTAATAAATCTAAAGATAAAAGAGAAGTAGAACTGGAGTTTGCTAAAGATTTAAAATTAAAGCCAACAATATTATGTAGGAATAAAGAGGGAGGTGTTTCAGAAAATACAGTCGCTATATCACCTGAAGAAACGTTAGTTATACATTGGGTTTAAAGGGCAGATTAGTTAGGCTAAAGTAATTCTAAAACTAGATGATGAATTTAATCGTTGAACTTCATGAGATGATTAGTGGAATGAAACGGATTTCTATGGAAAATCTAGAAAATGCAATAGCGTAAGCAAGTCAATCTCATCCTGCACTTAGAAGCATCTGACAGAACGCTTATTGTTCAAAACGAAAAATTAGAAAATGAGGTCTTAGCAACGATTATTAACGTTGGTTTTAAAGCTGAAAATATTAGCTAATTGGAGGACTCCCTAATAAAGAGTCCTTTCTTTTTAAATAGCAATCTGATATAAGTCGCTTAAATGTCTTCGAGCAGTATATAGTATCCTCGGGTAACTCGTCTTGTTGAAAACAATCATTATACAAGCTGACCGTTGTCAGCATCCATGTATTCCTGACCAACTAATTTCGACTATGCATTATCTTATCCTGCTGTGTTCTTTTATCGGCTTCGGCGTTCAGGCTCAATCAGCCTATGAAATTGTAAAAAAAGCTGACGACAAAATGCGAGGAAAAACATCTCAATCGATGCTGTTAATCCGTACTGTCAGGCCTACATGGACACGCGAAATGGAAATGAGAACATGGATGAAGGGTTCCAACTTTGCTCTGATAAAGATTCTTGCTCCGCCAAAAGACCGGGGTACCAGCTTTCTGAAGAAGAAAAAGGAGGTATGGAACTGGCTGCCCTCGCTGGAGCGTACCATCAAACTTCCCCCTTCCATGATGACCCAGTCTTGGATGGGTACTGATTTTACCAACGACGACTTGGTGAAAGAGTCTTCGGCACTCGAAGATTATACTCATACTCTGTCCGGAGACACCACCATAAATGGCAGAAGCTGTTATATCATCAAGTTTACCCCCAAGCCCGATGCTGCCGTGGTTTGGGGTAAACTGCTGGTGAGTATCGACAAAAAGGATTTCCTTGAACTGCATACCCTTTTCTTTGACGAAGACGGGAGTTTGCTAAACATCATGAATGCTTATGATATTAAAATGATGGGCGGCAGGTTGATACCCACGCGGCTGGAGATGATTCCGGTGAATAAAAAGAATCAGAAAACGGTAATCGTGTACAAGTCTATCGTGTTCAATCAGCCAATCAGCGATAATTTTTTCACCGTGGAAAACATGAAACAACTCAACTGATATGTGGCTGCTAAATCTGGCATGGAAAAACCTCTGGCGAAATAAACAACGCACGTTAATTACCATGGCGGCTGTTTTTTTTGCCGTCATCCTCACAACCGTTGTCAGCAGTTTGCAGAAAGGTGTATTCCAAAATCTCATTCAAAACCTTGTGAGCTTTTATTCCGGATACATTCAGGTACATAAAAAAGGATACTGGAATGAGCAGACCCTGGAGAATACCTTCCGTCAGGACGCCGAAACCGAACGGAAAATACGCACAGACCCATTGATAACGGGCATTGCTCCGCGTCTCGAATCCTTTGCGCTTGCTGCCTCCATCGAACTAACCAAAGGATGTTTAGTGGTTGGGATGGTTCCCGAGGAAGAAAATAAAGTTACACGTCTGAGAGAGAAACTCGTAAATGGCAATTATCTCCAGCCAGAAGATGAGTCTGTGTTAATCTCTGAAGGGCTTTCGCGAAGACTAAAACTACGTCTGGGCGACACGCTGGTGTTAATAGGACAGGGATATCACGGCGCTACCGCAGCGGGAAAATTCCCTGTCAAAGGCATTCTCAGGTTCGGTTCTCCCGAGCTTAACAATAAAACGGTCTTTTTACCGCTTCGGGCCACCCAAACGCTTTATTCTGCTGAGAATCAACTCAGCTCTTATGTATTGTCGGTCAGCAATCCCGATAATCTGGATAAGATCACGGAACGCGTTCGATATCTCATTGGGGACCAATACGAAGTAATGAAATGGGAAGAAATGATGCCCGATATTAAACAGCATATACGAACCGATACAGCTAGTATGTCTATCATAGCCGGTGTACTTTATATTTTAGTCTGCTTCGGCATCTTCGGAACCTTTCTGATGATGATGGTAGAACGTCGCTTCGAATTAGGAATGCTGGTTGCGGTGGGGATGAAAAAGATATGGCTTTGTTTGTTGATGTTGGCAGAATCGGTATTTACAGTACTTAGCGGCTGCGTGCTGGGCATACTGGCCAGCGTCCCCCTTGTAATTTATCTGAAAGTAAATCCTATTACATTTAGTGGTAAGATGGCCGAGATTTACGAACGTTTTGGTTTTGAACCGATCTTTCCTGCATCAACAGATCCGGAAATCTTTCTGAATCAGGCATTGATAATTTTGTTGCTTGCCCTGCTTTTATCACTATATCCGGTAGTCAAGGTTCTGCAGCTTGACCCTGTGCAAGCTATGAAACAATAAATTTTCTGCGATGATGCTTTTAAGAATGGCCTGGCGAAACGTATGGAGAAACAGAGCGAGAAGCCTGACGCTGATAAGCTCGGTTGCCGTGGGGCTATTTGCAGGAGTGTTTGTGCTCGCTATTTACCAGGGATTGCTAAAGGTGCGGGTAAGGACAGTCATCAGAGACGAAGTGTCGCATCTTCAAATCCACCATCCACTTTTCAGGAACGATTACGAAGCCATCTATACGTTGCCCGGGATTGAAAAGCTTGAGGAGCGGCTGAGAACCATCACCGAAATTGAGCAGAGTTCGTCCAGAAGCATAGCCGAAGGGATGCTGGCTACCGGAACAGGAAGCAATGGAATAGAGATACGCGGAGTAGACCCGGTAAAAGAAGCCCAGGTTTCGAGCCTGAATGAAAAGGTATTTGAAGGCGATTATTTCGATAAGGGTTTAAAGAATCAGATTCTTATAGGCGGAAAGCTGGCCAATAAGATGAAACTGGAGTTGAACAACAAGGTGGTGCTCTCTTTTACTGATAAGGATAACAATGTTATTTCTGGAGCTTTCCGTATTAAAGGGTTTTACCAGTCGACCAATACTCCCCTAGATGAACGAATTGTTTACGTAAAGCGGCAGGAGTTAAATCCCCTGCTAGCTATTGGTCGTGGAGCGCATGAAATCGCCATACTGCTAAAAACCGATGACAGCCTGGATGCGGTTCAAATACAGCTGCAAAAAATGTATCCGCAGCTTTCGGTTCAAAACTGGAAGCAACTGTCTCCCGAAACCGAAATGAGTGTAGCTACGGTAAATCAGTTTTCCCTCATCATCATCATTATTATCATGCTTGCTCTGGCATTCGGCATCGTTAACACGATGTTGATGGCAATTCTTGAACGCCGGCGTGAAACAGGTATGATGATGGCTCTTGGAATGAATCAGTTTAAGGTCTTCTCTGTGATACTTTTAGAAACCGTTTTCCTGACCTTTGCAGGGTTGCCAGTCGGATTGCTTCTTGCCTGGGGACTGAGCCTTTACACAGGCTCATACGGTATAAATATCAGTTCATTTGCTAAAGAGGCGATGTCATCTTTCGGCTACGGAAGTATTATTTATCCGGAATTTCCATTACAGCATGTATCAGAGGTGCTGCTGATTGTGATTGTTACTGCTTTACTTTCTGCGATTTTCCCAGCCATAAAAGCGTTGAGTATGCCTCCTGTAGAGGCTCTAAAAAAATAGATATGAATACAGTAATAGATGCACATAATATCAGCAAGATTTATAATAAGAAAACCATTCCGGTTTACGCTATTAGCAATGTGCACTTGCATGTAGAGCGGGGAGAATTCTCTGCCCTTGTCGGCCCTTCGGGATCAGGAAAGACTACTCTTCTGAATATGATTGGAGGACTGGACAAGCCGGATGAAGGGAGAATTGAAATCAACGGCGTAGATATTACAGAATTGGGTCCCAATCAGCTAATCGATTTCCGGCTTCATAATATCGGTTTTGTATTTCAGTCGTTCAACCTGGTTCCGGTCTTAACGGCAAGAGAAAACGTAGAATTTATTATGCAGTTGCAGGGGCTCCCAAAAAAGCAACGGGATGAACGCGTGCTTGCGTTATTTAAACAAATCGGACTGGAGGATAAAATGTACGTCCGACCTTCACAGCTATCTGGCGGGCAGCAACAGCGAGTGGCTGTTGCGCGTGCATTGGCTTCTAAACCTCAGTTTGTGCTGGCTGATGAGCCGACTGCCAACCTCGACAGTAAATCGGCCGCTACCCTGCTGGATATTATGGCTCTGCTGAACAGCCAGGAAAATATCACCTTCCTCTTTTCGACCCACGACCAGCGGGTCATTGAACGGGCCAGAAGAGTAATTACGCTGACCGACGGGAGGATACTTTCTGATACTGCTACGGTAGACACTTCGCATCAGGCTGAGAAAGCGAAATCGTGAACGTATATGACCCGAATCTTTCATTTTCTGTTCGTGCTGTTTGTTCTGATTTCGAAAGCTTCAGATATTTATGGACAGGATAGCCTTTCAGTTGTGGATAGTACTGAGGACAAAAAAAGGTTTGAGCTTCAAGGCTATGTGAAAAATATGGAGTACATCAGTTTCAACGATGGTTTCAGGAATTCATTAAGCAATAACCTTATTCACAACAGAATAAATATCAAATGGAAACCCGTCCGAAATTTCACAGGGGCAATTGAACTTCGGACCCGGCTATTTTGGGGCGAAGAAGTAAAGAGTAATCAGGCTTTTGAAGAACTTCTGGAGAACCCCACCGAAGCAATTGGCCTTTCGAAACTTTGGTTCGGCAGCCGGTCGGCTGTATTTCATACCAATATAGAAAGGCTATGGGCCGAATATCACACTGATAAATTAAGTTTTCGTCTGGGGCGGCAACGTATCAACTGGGGGGTTAATACCCTGTGGAACCCCAACGACCTGTTTAATACCTATAATTTTCTGGATTTCGACTATGAAGAGCGGCCGGGTTCTGACGCAGTTAAAGGGCAGTATAATTTTAGTGATAATACGAATCTGGAACTGGCAGTATCTGTTAGCCGCCAGAGGGAGCAGATTGCAGCCCTGAAGCTATTTACCAATAAGTGGGGTTACGACTTCCAGTTCATGGCTGCCTGGTACCTGCAACAATGGGCTACAGGTTCTGGTTTCGCTGGAAGTATTGGCGACGCAGGCTTCAAAGGCGAACTGATGTACTTTTTCGAATCCGCGAAAGCGACAGACCAGTTTAATGCGAGCCTAGAATTCGACTATATGTTTGAAAATGAATGGTATTTGAACCTCGCCGGGCTCTATAACATGCAGGGATTAAACCAGCAACTCAGCAACTTTGAAAGTCTGGATTTTCGCTTATCCCCCAAAAACTTGCTTCCGTTGAAATGGACACTTGCTATCACCACAAGTAAACCGGTTACAGAGCTTCTGCAGGCAGGTTTAACCGGAACGTATTCGCCCGGAGCCGATCTGATAATTCTTTACCCTTCTCTTCGGTATAACCTTGCCACTAATCTGGATGTAGATATGGTGTGGCAATCGATGATGGCAGGAATGCAAGGTGAATTGCATGATTTGAATCATACGGCATTTTTGCGGTTTAAGTGGAGTTTTTGAGGGAAATTTTGAAGCATGTAAGAGCTTTCATCCTTGCTTGTAAATTAGAAGGCTTATAGTTTTAGAATGTGTAGGGGGAATTATTTCGTTAAATCCTTAAAGGCAGACAAATCCGATCAAGCGCCTTCTGCATTTAAGACCAACTGTAGCAATTCAACCGACGTTTACAATTCTTCTTTTATACTAGTTTATAAGGACGGTTAAAAGCCTCCTGTCTCACTTTGAAGTACTCAGCCAGCTTCCTGGTTACTTCTTTAGACAAGCCTTTTTTAACGAAGATTTGGGAGATTGGCAAATTTCGTTGTGACGTATTTGTGACGGTGGGGTTTTGAAAACTTGGTTCTTAATCAGAATGAAAAACAAAACAATATAAAACGAACGATTAACTGTCCCCTTTGGGATCGCTATAAATTAACCTTTTCTCCTCTACAAGCAGTACACTTTCCTTGTTTACAAAATCTATTTCCATTAATTTCATAAGAAACGTTTTTATGTAATATGGAAATCGGCTATGTGAGAGTGTCTAAGAATGAGCAGAACTTCGATTTACAAGTTGAGGTCCTGAATAAAGCAGGGTGTGAGCAAATCTTCATAGAGAAGATCAGTGGAGCAGAAAAGGGGAGACCCCAGTACTTGAAAATGGTTGAAACGCTCAGGAAGGGCGACACAGTGACTGTGTGGAGAATTGACCGGCTTGGGAGAACCACCTTAGAACTAATTAAGCTGATGGTGGAGTTTCGGGAAAAGGGCATTGAATTCAAAAGTATTGTTGAAGGTATTGATACATCTACTTCAATGGGCCGGATCTGGTATATGCTTAGTTCTATTTTTGCTGAGAATGAAAGGGAGATAATAAAGGAAAGAACGAAGGCTGGACTAGAATCGGCGCGAGCCAGGGGAGTGGTCGGGGGGCGTCCAAAGGGATTATCTGATAATGCGAAAAAGATTGCTTCGACCGCTGCTACTTTATATAATGCTAAGGAACTTTCTACTGGCGAAATATGTCAGGTTCTGAATATTGGAAGTAAAACCACGCTATATCGTTATCTTAGACATGCAGGAGTAACCATTAACGGTTGGGTGAAAAATTCAGTTCCACAAAAGAATAAATGATTAATGTAATACAATGAAAAAGTTATTTATTTTAATCTCAATTATTCAGCTGTCTTGCACAGTTGAGAAAAAACCTAGAATTTACGGTGATTTATATAAGGAGAAATTAGTTAGGACAGGGCCTTCAATAGCAATTTTATTTTATCCTAAAGAGAAAGTCTTTTGGTTATACTCTTTTAAATCAAATGCCACCCTTGCTTTTTTGAAAAATTCAGAAGAAACACCAATAAACTTATCAAATTCTTCTTTTACAATTGCAATACAGTATTTATCTCCTAAACACAGGGCCATCGCAGACTCAGTTGGAAGAGTGGTTGCATTGAGAAGTTCAAAAGGTTTTCCAAAATTCCCCAACTTTTTGTATTTTAATTCGAGCGTATATCTCGATAAAATAGCCAAACATTATTACAGACTACACAGGGCCGAACCTTTAACAGATTACGAGAAAAAGGTGGTAAAGGATAGTAAAGCCGAGGGGCACTAGGATCACTA
The DNA here is from genome assembly GCA_966210515.1 of uncultured Pedobacter sp. Lineage (GTDB taxonomy): Bacteria > Bacteroidota > Bacteroidia > Sphingobacteriales > Sphingobacteriaceae > Paradesertivirga. The sequence goes on along the minus strand of CBIHLM010000028.1, from coordinate 228 downwards.
ACCAATTACTCTTTCCTAAAGGTGTTCTGGGGGTGGATTTAAAGGATATCAACGTTAGTCTCAAAAAACGATAGTGATTGAAGGAAGACGATTTTTTTAAATTCATTAACTAATAGCGCTCCTATCGAAGATTATACTGTTAAATTTTGTTAAACTTCATTCACTTATAATCAAACCCTGTAGATTTACCTCAATCACTGTTTAGATTTACGCATATATGCGCAAAGC
>CBIHLM010000027.1:0-54759 GCA_966210515.1 uncultured Pedobacter sp. | reverse complement strand
ATACTCGTTTTATTATTAGCCATCATTCTTATAAGTATCCTGTATTTAAATATTAAAAAGAAGGCGAAAACCAACAAGATCCTGAGTGTTCTAAATCAGGAAATCTCGCTGCAAAAAGAAAATCTCAATAGAGTAAATCACAACCTTGAAGACATCATCCATCAGCGGACAATCGACCTGAAAATTAAAAACAGAAAACTTTCAGAATACTCGGCACATTTATCCCATCAAATCCGAGGACCTATAGCAACAATGAAAGGATTAATGATTCTGGAGAAAGAATCGCTAATTGAAGACAAAGATTTCATTGTTGAAATAAGTAAGTGCGTCAATGAAATAGACGATCGGATTATCAACATCAACGATGTCCTGCATAATCTATCCGAACCGGGGTTAATACCCAAGCCTGTGGATAAAGAAAACAAATCCTAAACGGAAATTCCTCGGCAATTTTTTAATTTAGCCATTTGAAACTGGCATAATCTTTCCACTAAAAAATGGAGAATTACAATTTATGAGGTTTCATCGCCGATAAAACATTTAGATATTATTGAAAAGGGATTAGGTTTGGATTATTTAAAAGGGTTAAATCCTTCACAAAAAGAGGCAGTAGAACAAACGAGTGGACCGGTAATGATAGTTGCAGGTGCCGGCTCTGGTAAAACACGTGTAATTACCTGCCGCGTAGCTCATTTAATTACGCAAGGGGTCGATCCCTTCAATATATTGGTATTAACGTTCACGAATAAAGCCGCAAAAGAAATGCGTGAACGGATTATGAAAGCCGTAGGTGCAGAAGCGAAAAACATCTGGATGGGCACGTTTCACTCCGTTTTTGCTAAAATATTACGAGTTGAAGCCAATAAAATAGGTTATCCTAATAATTTCACGATATACGACACCGACGACAGCAAAAGTCTTCTGCGTGCAATTCTTAAAGAACAGCAATTGGACGATAAATTGTACAACGCAAACTTCGTCTATAATAGGATTTCGTCTGCAAAAAACAATTTGATTTCTCCGGCAGAATACTTAAAAAATGAGCATATCCAGTCAGAAGACTTCTCAACCGGCAGAGGAAGACTAGGAGAAATTTACCAGATTTATGCTGCACGCTGCTTTAAAGCCGGAGCAATGGATTTTGATGATTTACTATTTAAAACAAACGTTCTCCTGCGCGAGCATCCTGATGTTTTATATAAGTATCAAAATAAATTCAGATACCTCATGGTTGATGAGTATCAGGACACGAACTACTCTCAGTATCTGATTGTAAAAAAACTTGCGGCTATTAATGAAAATATCTGCGTAGTTGGTGATGATGCCCAAAGTATTTACGCATTTCGCGGAGCCAATATCCAAAATATTTTAAATTTCGAAAAAGACTATCCTGATTTAAAAGTTTTTAAACTTGAGCAGAACTATCGATCTACTCAAAACATTGTAAATGCGGCCAACAGCATTATTGCCAACAATCAAAATCAGCTTAAAAAAACCGTTTTTTCCGAAAATGAAACGGGTGATAAAATTAAGATCGCCAGGGCATTCAGCGACAATGAGGAAGGTAAAATAATTGCCGAAGGTATTGCACAGGAAAGAGCGTCCAAAGGGTATAATTATAATGACTTTGCTATTCTCTATCGTACCAATGCACAATCGAGAGCGATGGAGGAAGCCTTACGAAAGTTAAATATCCCTTACAAAATATACGGCGGACTTTCCTTTTATCAACGTAAAGAGATAAAAGACCTTATCGCCTACTTTCGCCTTACTTTTAATCCTAATGATGAGGAAGCTTTAAAGCGTGTTATTAATTATCCGAGACGAGGAATTGGCGATACAACAATAGAACGCATAATTATTGCTGCAGATAAAAATGATCTCACTTTGTGGGAAGTAATAATTGATGCAAACAAATACCTTGATGCAAGAAGTGCTGCTTCCGTGGGCAATTTCGGAACCATTATCCAAAGTTTCCAGGTGTTGGCAAAAACACATTCTGCTTACGATTGTGCATTGCATATTGCTCAGCATTCAGGACTGTTAAAGGATCTGTATGATGATAAATCAGTCGAAGGACTAAACCGTTACGAAAATATTCAGGAACTATTAAATGGTATAAAAGAATTCAGCGAACGAGAAGATATTGAAGAAAAAGGTCTGGATATCTTTATGCAGGACATCGCACTTTTAACTAACGACGACAACGATAAAAATCCGAATGCCGACACCGTTTCCTTAATGACCATTCACTCGGCCAAAGGATTGGAATTTAAAAACGTTTGTATTGTGGGTTTAGAAGAAAACCTTTTTCCTTCACAAATGTCATTAAACTCGAGAGCTGACTTAGAAGAGGAACGCCGATTATTTTATGTAGCAATAACCAGAGCAGAGAAAAAACTGACAATTTCTTATGCTACTTCACGTTACCGTTGGGGAACATTGACAAGCTGTGAACCAAGTCGTTTTATCGATGAGATCAATCCTCAATATTTAGAACTGGATTTTAAGCAACAACAAAAGCCTGAAAATCCGTTTTTCAATCAGGAAAGAAGTTCATGGAGCAGTCAGTCGGGCAGCGACGCGTTTTCGAAACCTAAACCCGCAACTGCACCCAAAACTACTTCGATACTACCTAAAGCCCATGTTCCGAGCGCGGGATTTGCGCCTTCGGATACTTCGAACCTTCAGGTTGGCATGGATGTTGAGCATGAACGCTTTGGTTTTGGAAAGGTTTTGACCTTAGAAGGGAATAAACCGGACATAAAAGCAACAATATTTTTCAAAGAGCTTGGACAGAAACAACTTTTACTTAAATTTGCTAAACTTCGTATAGTATCGTAAATTCCCGAGCTTTACTGAAACAGCGATCCCGGCTGGGAATTTTCCCTCCAAAAGATTAAAACAGACATGACATTTGATTATAATACATCAAGGAAAAAACTAATCCTTGCAGAATACGGCCGGAATGTTCAAAACATGGTAGCCTATATTTGCACTTTACCTACCAAAGAGGAACGTAACAGACACGCACAGGTTGTTATCGACCTTATGGGTTTTTTAAATCCACACTTACGTGATGTCGCCGATTTCAAACATAAATTGTGGGATCACCTTCACATTATTTCTGATTTCCAGATTGATGTTGATTCCAGTTATCCGAAACCGGCAGAGGATGCAATTCATTTCAAACCGGCCCCTCTAGCCTATCCGCAACATCGAATCAGGTTTAAACACTACGGTAAAACCGTGGAGGTAATGATAAAAAAAGCCAAATCAATTGAAGATCCTCAGCGAAGACAAACAATGATTCAGTCTATCGCGAACTTCATGAAAATGGCTTACGTTACCTGGAACAAGGATACTGTGGCCGACGAAACCATTATCAGCGACTTAAAAGCCTTATCAAACGGAGAATTGGTTTTAGACGAAAACTTTAATTTACATAAAATTGAAGTAAGGCCTAATGCCCCCGGAGTTAGACAGAAGAGTGCTTCGAGTAATGGAAACAATAATAAACCGCGGCAAAACAATAGTAGTCCTTCTCGTAATCAGGGAAACCGCCCAAAAAATAACGGGAAACGATATTAAATTAAACCTTTTACAGCTTTAAACCTTTTTAATCCATGAATGCATTCGAAATTCACGGCGGCAAACCGCTGAAGGGAGAAATTATCCCTCAGGGAGCCAAAAATGAAGCTCTACAAGTACTGGCTGCTGTTTTATTAACACCAGAGAAAGTCACTATAAGTAATATACCAGATATTGTTGATGTAAATAAGCTAATTGTCCTGCTTGGAGATTTAGGAGTTACTATTAACCGTATAAACAAAGACACTTATACTTTTGAAGCTAAAAATATAAATCTTGATCTCTTTCAATCTCAGGAATTTAAGTCTAAAGGAGGAAGTCTGAGGGGTTCAATCATGATCGTGGGCCCCCTACTGGCACGCTTCGGAAAGGCTGCCATCCCAAAACCAGGCGGCGATAAAATTGGAAGAAGAAGACTTGACACCCACTTTCTTGGATTTGAAAAACTAGGGGCTAAATTTAATTACAATGCGGAAACAAGCTTTTTCAACGTCGATGCCACGGATCTAAAAGGAACCTATATTCTCTTAGATGAAGCTTCTGTAACCGGAACGGCAAACGTTGTTATGGCAGCTGTTCTAGCGAAAGGAACTACGACTCTATACAACGCTGCTTGCGAGCCTTACTTACAGCAACTCTGCAAGATGCTGAATAGAATGGGAGCCAAAATATCCGGAATAGGATCTAATTTACTGACGATTGAAGGAGTTTCTGAATTAGGTGGCACCGAACACAGACTTCTGCCAGATATGATTGAAATTGGTTCCTTCATCGGCTTAGCGGCGATGACAGAGTCTGAAATCACCATTAAAAACGTATGCTTTGAAGAGCTGGGAATAATTCCAAACGTATTCAGAAGGCTTGGAATAAACTTTGAACTACGTGGTGACGATATTTATATCCCTTCTCAATCTAATTACGAAATAGATACCTTTATTGACGGTTCAATTCTAACCATTGCAGATTCTCCCTGGCCGGGATTCACCCCTGATTTACTTTCGATTATCTTAGTGGTAGCCACTCAGGCAAAAGGGAACGTAATGATACATCAAAAGATGTTTGAAAGCCGTTTGTTCTTTGTGGATAAGCTAATTGATATGGGTGCGCAGATTATCTTATGCGATCCGCACAGAGCCACTGTGATGGGGCTTAACAAGCAGGTAAAATTGCGCGGTATAGAAATGACCTCCCCTGATATTCGTGCAGGAGTATCATTACTTATAGCTGCACTTTCTGCAAGTGGTACTTCAATAATTCACAGTATCGAACAGATTGAGAGAGGCTATCAGGATATTGACATTCGCTTAAGAGCATTGGGGGCTGAGATCAAGAGAATTGATGCCATGCCAAAATCGCATTAAACTTCTAGTCATCGGATGAATGAAAATCATCCGATGACAATTAAAATCTACACTGATATCGCATTAATGATATCAAATTGAGTGATAATCTCAAGTTTATTAAATTCATCCACAACCATTACCGCTGTACTTTCTTTGTTAATCAATGAAGAAATCTTGTCAATTGAAGTATTCAAATCTACAATTGGAAACGGCTCCGTCATAATTGAGGTTATAGGGCTCGACTTGATAGAAGGATCCTCAAAAAGACAGGAGAAAATATCGTTCTCGGTTATTTTACCTATTATCTGTTGATTTTTTGTTACCGGAAGCTGAGAAATATTTAAAGCTTTGAGAGTATTTATTGCTTCTATTACAGTCTTATGAGCCTCAATAGTTACCATCTCCTGGCGTTCACGTTTACTGAGGATAGTTCTAGCTGTTACTTTTTCATCTTTCAGAAAGCCGCGTTCACGTAGCCAATCTTCGTTATACATCTTGGCCAGATAACGAGTACCATGATCATGGAAAATAACTACAATCAGGTCATCTTCTTTTAACTGATCCTTCATTTGAATCAATCCTGCGATTGCCGCGCCTGAAGAGTTTCCAGCAAAAATGCCATCTTTTAAAGCAATTTCTCTGGTCATTAACGCAGCATCTTTATCGGTCACTTTTTCGAAATGGTCGATGACAGAAAAATCAACATTTTTGGGCAAAAAATCCTCTCCGATTCCCTCGGTTATGTAAGGATAAATCTCGTTTTTATCGAAAATACCGGTTTCCTTATACTTTTTAAATACAGATCCATAAGTATCAATCCCCCAACACTTAATATTCGGATTCTTTTCTTTCAGGAACTTTCCGGCACCAGATATAGTTCCTCCCGTTCCAACACCAACAACTAAATGTGTTATCTTGCCTTCTGTTTGCTCCCAGATCTCAGGACCTGTTTGTTCATAATTAGCTTTCGTATTCGACAGATTATCGTATTGATTTGCCTTCCATGAATTTGGAATTTCCTTTTGTAAACGAGTTGCAACAGAATAGTAAGATCTGGGGTCCTCCGGTTCGACATTCGTCGGACACACAATAACCTCTGCCCCGAATGCCCGCAAAGCATCAATTTTTTCTTTCGATTGTTTATCTGTGGTAGTAAAAATACATTTGTATCCTTTAACGGCGGCAGCAATCGCCAGCCCCATGCCAGTATTACCGGATGTACCTTCTATTATAGTTCCGCCGGGTTTAAGTTTCCCTTCGCTCTCTGCATCAATTATCATCTGAAGAGCCATCCGGTCTTTTATAGAGTTACCTGGATTAGTTATTTCAAGTTTTGCTAAAACCGTTGCCTTAACATCCTTCGTAACCTTGTTTAATTTAACCAATGGCGTATTTCCAATAGTTTCAAGAATATTACTGTACCACATCCTATAAATTTAAAAAAATGGAAGAGAAAAAATCAAAAGTAAGAAGTAAAATTAAAAGCAGACGAAATTAAAACTTCAGATGTTTAACTGTAAGGCCATTATTTATTAATTGCTTCAGCGAATCTATACCAATTTTAAGATGTGTTTCTACATACTGTTCAGTTACTTTGGAGTCGCTTTCAGTTGTTTTAACACCTTCCGGGATCATTGGCTGATCTGATACCAATAACAAAGCGCCTGTGGGAATTTTGTTTGCGAATCCGGTTGAGAATATTGTGGCTGTCTCCATATCTATGGCCATTGCCCTTAAAGTTTTCAAGTATTTTTTAAAGCTTTTATCATGCTCCCAAACGCGTCTGTTGGTAGTGTAAACCGTTCCTGTCCAGTAATCTCTTGAATGATCGCGAATTGTGGTTGAAATAGCTTTTTGTAAGGCAAAAGAAGGTAAAGCAGGAACTTCGGGTGGAAAGTAATCATTTGAGGTACCCTCTCCGCGTATTGCTGCAATCGGCAAGATTAAATCGCCGATATTATTCTTCTTTTTTATACCGCCGCATTTCCCTAAAAACAGCACCGCCTTTGGATGAATAGTTGATAATAAATCCATCATAGTAGCCGCCAGAGGACTTCCCATACCAAAATTTATAATCGTAATTCCGGCAGCCGATACGCTTTGCATAGGTTTATCAAGTCCCATGATCGGTGCGTCGTTGTTCCACTCTGAAAACAACTGCAAATATTTCGAAAAGTTGGTAAGCAGAATAAAATCAGTGAACTGGTCAAGAGGTCGTCCGGTATATCGCGGAAGCCAGTTTTTGACGATCTCTTCTTTAGTTTTAAGGCCTTTTCTGACAGGAGATTCTACCTCCTTTACTTTCTTGGCGCTTTCAACTATTTCCGGATCTTGCTTTATCTCTTTTTCTTCATTCATTTATTCTAATATAAAACAAAAAACCCCGATAAATCGGGGTTTTCATTAAGCAACTTTTAATTTTTTAATATCCGATTTTGAAAATTTATCAACCGCATAATCCAAGGTTATATAAAGTTCTTTATCATGATGCTTTTCCGAAGGCATTTCAAACATGGCATCAATCATAATTGCTTCACATATTGAACGTAATCCACGTGCTCCTAATTTAAATTCCATTGCTTTATCTACAATGAACTCTAAAACTTCCTTCTCAAATTCCAGCTTCACACCTTCATATTCAAATAATTTGGTGTACTGGCGGGTTAATGAATTCTTCGGTTCCGTAAGAATATTTAACAAAGCCGCTCTATCTAATGGATTCAAGCTGGTTATTACAGGCAAACGTCCAATTAACTCGGGAATTAATCCAAAAGAACGCAGATCCTGAGGCGTAATATATTTATATAGATTTTTCAAATCGATATTAACATCCTCGTTATTAACCTTATAACCCACTGTCTGTGTGCGCAGTCTATTAGCAATCTTTTTCTCGATGCCGTCAAAAGCTCCGCCACAAATAAACAGGATATTGTTAGTGTTAACTGCTATCATTTTCTGATCAGGATGTTTACGCCCGCCCTGAGGTGGTACATTAACCATCGTTCCTTCCAGAATTTTCAATAAAGCCTGTTGAACACCCTCGCCGGACACATCACGGGTAATTGAAGGATTATCGCTCTTACGGGCAATTTTATCAACCTCATCAATATAAACAATACCACGTTCTGCCGCAGCAACATCATAATCAGCAGCTTGCAGCAATCGTGTTAAAATACTTTCAACATCCTCGCCAACATAGCCTGCTTCGGTTAACACAGTTGCGTCACAAATACAGAAAGGTACGTGTAAAACTTTGGCAATAGTTTTCGCTAAAAGAGTTTTACCAGTTCCAGTCTCACCTACCATGATGATATTAGATTTCTCAATCTCTATTTCATCCTTATCGACTTTTTGATTAAGACGTTTGTAGTGATTATAGACGGCAACAGACAAAACCTTCTTTGCATCATCCTGGCCAATTACGTATTGATCCAAATGACTTTTTATTTCCATCGGCTTCATCAGCGTTAAAGCCGACTGCGCTGTTTTGTTTTTCCTGGTAGACAACTCTTCAGATAAAATCTGATTTGCCTGAGCCACACATTTATCGCAAATATGTGCATCCAATCCAGCAATCAACATGAGCGTATCCTGCTTCCCTGAACCACAGAAAGAGCATTTGATATCTTTACTTTTACTCATCACTTTTTATTCTTTACTCCCACTTACACCAAGAACTTCATCTATCATTCCGAATTCTTTGGCTTCACTGGCTATCATCCAATAATCACGATCAGAAGCTTTCTCTACCCATTCGTAAGTCTGGCCGGAATGCTGCGAGATTATATCGTATAATTCTTTTTTCAACTTAAGCATTTCCCTCAGATTGATTTCCATATCTGAAGCGACACCCTGAGCTCCACCTGAAGGCTGATGAATCATTACCCTTGAATGTGGTAAAGCTGCTCTTTTCCCTTCAGCGCCGGCGCATAATAATACTGCTCCCATTGAAGCAGCCATTCCGGTACAAATTGTTGCTACATCCGGTGTGATATACTGAATAGTATCATATATACCTAAACCAGCATAAACAGAACCTCCGGGGGAATTGATATAAATCTGAATATCCCGTTTGTTATCTGTAGACTGTAAAAACAACAATTGAGCTTGGATGATGTTTGCGTTCTGGTCATAAATTGCATCTCCCAAAAAGATGATGCGATCCATCATTAAGCGCGAAAACACATCCATTTGAGCTACGTTCAACTGACGCTCCTCTATAATGTATGGGGTCATTGACTTTGGATAGTTTGATTCTACCCGTCCAATAAATTTATCAACGTGCTGGCTACCTATGCGGTGATGCTTTACAGCATAGTTACGAAACTCCTTTTTATCAATATTCATAGTCAATAGTTATACAGTTTTAACAGTGGAAAGTTTAATATAAGTTTCAATAAATTATAACAGAATGACATCAATCCGCAACAATCACCACTAGTTCAACTCTATAAATTTATTATACTCTATTTCTTTTTTATCTAAAGTAACAACACTTTTCAGGTATTCAAACACTTTTTGTCCTTTCACTTCCTCAAAAGTTCTGTTCGCATTCTCTTTATTTTGCAAAAACTGAACTGTGTACTGAGTTAATTGCTCTTCAGGAAGTGCCTGAGGGCTATACATTCTGAATTGAGCATCTAACTTTTGTTTAGCCGAAGCCAACACATCCTCGTATTTTATCTCAATTTGATTTTCTTTTATGATCTTATTTTCAATAAGGGTCCATTTTAAATTGCGGGCGAAATCGCCATAACCACTTTCGAGCTCCTCAGCTGTTATGTTTTGGTTCGTTTCTTTCAACCAGCGTTTAAGAAAATCATCAGGCAATTCCAGTTTCACTTTTTCCAGACCAAAGTTCACTAAATCGTTGTGAAGTTTCTGATCAGCATTTTGAGCCATCATACCTTCAAGTTCTTCAGTAATCTTAGCTTTAAACTCCTCTTCAGTTGTTATATTTCCTTCGGGGAATATTTTATCAAAGAACTCCTGATTCAAATCAGACTCCTCTAAACGGTTTACGTTTTTCACCGTTATCTGGAATTTCGACTGCAAGTCTTTTGCATCTCCTTCGGGGATATTAAGAAGTTTTGCAATCACCGTCTCATTATTATCGAAAGCTTTTTGCAGATCTAACTCAACAACGTCGCCAACTTTTAAGCCGATTAACGAGCTTTTAATTTTTTCGTCTTTAACTAAATCAATCCTTACTGAAGCTGTATTTGATATTCCGTCTTCAAAAACAGAGCCATCAGGAGATAATTGCACCAATTCTGAATATAAAACATCTTCATCTGCCGAAACTTCAGGGTTTGTCATTTTGCCATAACTTTTCCGAAGATTTTTTGTCCTGGAATCAAGAGTTTCGGCATCAACCTTTATCTGATAATAAGGCAACTTGTCGCTTGGCGAGAAATTCAATTCAAAATCAGGTGCTAATCCTAGTTCATAATTAAACTCAAACTCATCGTTATAATCCCAATTGAATTCTTTACCGTCGTCTACCTTAGGAAGAGGCTGACCCAGAACTTCAAGTTTGTTTTCGTTAATGTAATTATTAAGTGTGTCACTTAACAGGTTATTAATTTCATCAACTAAAATGCTTTTACCATACATTCTTTTAATATGGGAAGATGGCACCATACCGGGACGAAATCCTGGCAGTTTAGCTTTTTTCGCTTGAGACTTAATTGCTTTTTCCACACGCTCACGGTAATCTTCCGGTTGGATTTTTACAGTAAGAACTGAATTAAGATTATTGATTTTCTCCTGAGTGATATTCATTATTGAAAAATATTACGTTCGTATCTATATAAAAAATTCCCCCCGATTTCTCAGAGGGAATTAGTGCGGAAGAAGGGACTCGAACCCCCACGCCGTGAAGCGCCAGATCCTAAGTCTGGTGCGGCTACCAATTACGCCACTTCCGCATTAGGATTTCAACAGGACTGCAAAAGTAAGGTTTCTATTGAGATATCAAAACATTTTTTTCAGGAAATTACCATTAAATCTCTATTGTTAAGGTTACCAGATATTTAAATTTTAAAGAACGCGGTATTCTTCGCGATATTGATTAATTAACTTCTCTATTTTGTGATGCAGCACACTTAAATCAAAAGGTTTACTCACGACGTCATTTACACCAGCATCGTAGGCTTGCTGTAGTTCTTCTTCTAACACAGCTGCCGAAAGCGAAATGATCGGGATATTTTTAACACCCTCGGGCATTTCAGTACGTATTCTACGAGTAGCTTCAAATCCGCCTAATACAGGCATATGTGTGTCCATTAATACAATGTCGAAGATATTCTGTTTTAAGCAGTCAAGAGCTAGCTGTCCATTCTCGACTATTGTGACTGTGAGATTCCAACTTGTCAGAATTTTCTTTATCATAAATTGGTTGATGGCATTATCCTCAGCGACCAATACCGACACATTATCAAATTTCGCGAGATCCGCCGGGTTAATGCGGGTAGCCTGTTTCTGATTTGCAGCTATTTCGTACCAGTTCGTAAATGAAAAAGTACTTCCCTTACCAAACTCACTAATCACATTTATCTCCCCACCTTTTAATTCCACAAGCTTTTTCACTATGGACAATCCAAGTCCGGTACCACCATACTTATGGTCAGTATCGTCATCAGCCTGTTCGAATGACTCAAAAATTTTATCAATTTTATTTTCCGAAATACCAATACCAGAATCAATAACGCTGAATTTCAGCTTGATTTTACATTCTTTTAAATCTACAATAGATAGCTTTAACGTTATAAAACCTGTATCAGTAAATTTGATAGCATTTGAAAGCAGGTTTAACAAAATTTGGTTCAGCCGCATCGAGTCGGCCATTATTAAGTGCGGAACCTGATCGTCAAGATCCACACTAATTCCAATCCCTTTCTCCTCTGCCTTATATTTAAGCAGATCAATAACAGATTTACATAGATTTGAGATATTGGTCTCGTTTCTAACTATTTTAAACTTGCCCGCCTCTATTTTAGATATGTCAAGAATGTCGTTAATAACCCCAAGCAAAGCTTCGGACGAAAGCTTTAAAAGATCTAACATTCGGGTTTGCTCAGAATCTAGTTCCGTATTTTTTAGCAGATGGGCAAGTCCGAGAATACCATTTAAAGGCGTACGAATCTCATGGCTCATGTTTGCAAGAAAACGTTCTTTAATTTTCTTCCCCTTCTCAGCTTGATCACGTGCTATGATTAGCTCTTCCTGATATCTTTCAAGCTCAATATTTTTTCGTTTTATCTCTATCTGTGTACGAACCAGAGTTATAAATGAGTCGACTTTGGCGTTAGTAATATAAGGATCCAGCGGTTTATATAAATAATCGACAGCACCTGTAGAGAGGCCTTTAACCGCATATTTGGTTTCGGTGGAAATAGCTGTGACAAAAACCACCAAAATATCGCGGGTCTTAGCGTTGCTTTTTAAAATATCTACCAGTTCAAAGCCGTCCATTTCAGGCATCTGTACGTCAACCAAGGCAATAGAAATTTCATTTTGCCAGCACAATCTCAATGCCTCGTTTGGAGATGTAGTTGTGAGGATTCTGATATCATCGCGTTGTATAAGAGCTTCAAGAGCAATTATATTCTCGATTTTATCATCAACAATCAATATGTTAACTTTCTCTGTCATGATTGATGGCCTACTACGGTTGATGCAAGAGTCTCCATAAATGAATAAATTTCTAAATTAGACAACACTAAATCCACACTACATTTATTTATAGCCGCTTCAGGCATTGTGCGAACCTCTGCAAACTCAGGGTCTTGCACGATAGTAAATCCATTTTTTTCATGAATATAGCAAATTCCTTCCGCACCATCGGCATTTGCGCCTGACAAAACAATTGCAATTACTTGATTTTCAAATACATCTGCAACACTCTGAAAAGTAACATCAATTGATGGACGCGAGAATGACACTGGTTCTGAGCAATCCAAAGTGAAGGTTTGATTTGGTTCTAATAGAAGATGATAATCAGAAGGAGCAAAGAAAACCGTGCCTTTTTCAAGCTTATCCTTATCGTTGGCAACTTTTACCATTACTTTTGATTTACTATTTAACAATTCTTCTATTGATGACTTGTGTTTCTTACTTCGATGAATAATTACGATAACCGGAAGTGGAAAGTTCTCTGGCAGTTTTGATATTAGATCAAAAACCAAAGTAAAACCGCCTGCGGAACATCCTATAACCAGCACCTTTGCCGTTTTAGGTCCAAACTGAGTTTGAAATATTAGCTCATCCAATTTTCTGATAAATATTTTCTACTCTGTCAATCACCCTGAATTTTTTTGCAAGCTCGGCATTTCTCAGACTTTCTTTAGCACCGAGGCATAAAAAACCTAAAGGGCACAAACTTTCATAAAAAAGATTTATCACTTTATTCTGCAACTCGAGATCAAAATATATCATTACATTTCTGCACGAAATCAATTGAAACTCATTAAATACTCCATCCGAAACAAGATTATGAACCGAAAAGAGGATATTTTTTCTTAAATTATTTACAATGGTTGCAGCATCGTACTTGGCTACATAATAATCAGACAGCGATCCGGCAGCACCGGTCAACATATAATTCTCTGAATATTGCTTCATTAACTTCAAATTATAGATGCCATTCTTCGCTACATTTAATACATTTCTATTTATATCTGTTCCGTATAAAAAAGATCTGTTGTACAAATTCTCCTGATCTAATAGAATCGCGAACGAGAAAAGCTCCTCACCGGTTGAACATCCGGCATTCCATACTTTTATTCTTTGGAAGGATGATAAATAAGGTAATACCTTCTCCCTAACTGATTTGAAAAAGGTAGGGTCGCGAAACATCTCTGTAACATTAACCGTGATTTCTATTAAAAACTCTTCAAAAAAAGTTGGGTTATTCACCAACAACGACTTTAACTCGTACATCGAAAGTTGCTGAAGCTGCATTATGCGGGTTATTCGCCTTTTTAATGAAGCCCGGGAGTATCCACTGAAGTCAAATCCATGAATTTTATTAACCCACTCGATGATTTCCTCTATCTGTTCAAAAGAAATTACGTCTACCACAGATTCTTTCATACTTAACTTAACCAAACCCTCATCATTGAAAGTAGTTTATCCATATCAACAGGCTTCGACACGTAATCGTTAGCTCCAGCCTCAATACACTTTTCCCTATCTGCCTTCATTGCTTTCGCGGTAAGCGCAATTATAGGTAGTTTGCCGAAGCGCGATTGCTTTCTAATAGCCTGCATCGTTTCATACCCATCCATCTCCGGCATCATAATATCCATTAATACGATATCTGTGTCCGGAAACTCGTCTAATTTTTCCAGGGCCTCAAGCCCATTGTTGGCAATCTGAATATTCAACTTATATTCCTGCAAAGCACTTGTGAGCGCAAAGATATTACGCATATCGTCGTCTACAACTAAAACAGACCGATTTCTCAGAGCTTTTTCCAATGTAGTTGTGTCATTGGAAATCCTCGCCTGATACGGCAATGTTTTTGTTGGTACAGGATCATCTGTTCTGATCTTGTTCATAAACAGATTCACTTCATCCAATATCCTGTCGTTAGATTTGTTATTCTTCAACACCAACACATCAGTATGCTTAAGCACCCTTGTCATGCTCACTCCATCCATTTCCATGGCAGTGTTAATAACTACCGGAATCGTGCTAAGTCTGATGTCTGCTTTAATTTTTTCCAGCAAATCAAGGCCAGAAATATCGGGAAGTTTTAAATCAAGAATGATACAATCAAAAGAGGTGTCGTTTCTAAGAATGTTCATAGTTTGCGCTCCATCAAAAGATTGCTCAACTTTTATATTCTTCGATTTTAACTGCAGAGCCAGGTTATCACTTTGTATTTGCTGGTCTTCCACCAATAGAACACGCGATAATTTAACATTTCCAGTTTCTTTAATCAACAGATCAAATGCCATCTGTAATTCATCTTTTTCAACTGGCTTACGAAGGAATCCGAGAGCTCCCTGCTCCTTTGCTTTCGACGCCTTTTCATCCTTGGCAGACATTAAGTGCACTGGGATGTCGCGGGTTGTATCGTCATCTTTTAATTTCTTTAGCACTGACCAACCGTCTATTACAGGCAACATGATATCCAGAACAATAGCATCTGGACTGTGTTCCTTAGCCATTTGATAGCCTGTGTCTCCCTGATAAGCAATCAATGTTTTAAATCCCCGGTCTTCTGCATAATCTTTCAGGATATCTGCAAAATAGGTATCATCTTCAATAATTAGCAGAGTGTATTCTCTATTAGCGTCAGGAAGTTTTAATGATTCAGACGATTCTGTTTTCGGAGTAAGCACCGGAGTTGGAACGGCCACAGGTGCTTTTGTGTCAGCAATGCTATCTTTCTTTACATAATTTACTATCGGAAGATAGAGCGTAAATGTACTTCCTTGATTAACAACACTTTCAACTTGTATCTCCCCTCCTAGCAAATTGGCTAACTGCCTGCTGATTGAAAGTCCCAAACCTGTGCCTCCATATTTTCGGCTCGTTGATCCATCGGCTTGTTGAAATGCGTCAAAAATCACTTTTTGCTTATCATCAGGAATGCCGATTCCGGAATCTTTCACTCTGAATGCCACCACGGTCGTATCGTTATCCTTTAGGTTATCACTATAGTAGTGGTGTCCGCGCTTTTCGAGCTCAACATCAACACTAACCTGCCCCTTCTCCTGAGTAAATTTAAATGCATTTGACAGAAGATTTTTAAGAATCTGTTCCACACGCATTCTGTCAGATTTAATATTATCCGGAATCTCTGGAGCTACATTAAATCCGAATTTTATTTTTTTAGTGTTAGCAACTTCTTTAAAAAGAAGTTCTAAATCAACCTTGATTTCATCCACTTTTACTTCTTCTATTGAAAGATCAACCTTACCGGATTCAATCTTAGAAAGATCAAGAATATCATTTATGAGGGAAAGCAAATCGCTACCTGCGTTATGAATAACCCCGGCATACTTTATTTGCTCTTCAGAGAGATTTAAAGGTTTATTCTCCTTTAATATTTTAGCCAGAATGAGAATACTATTTAACGGAGTCCGCAGCTCATGACTCATGTTAGCAAGGAAATCTGATTTATATCTGCTACTCAACTCCAATTCTTCAGCTTTCAAAGCAATTGCTTCTCTTGCTAATTCAATTGCTTTATTTTTTTCCTCCAGGAGTTGTGCTTTTTCTTCAATTTCCGCATTTGTCTGTTTCAGCTCTTCCTGCTGTACCATTAACTCTTCTTCAGAAGCTTGAAGCATTTGAGTTTTACGTATTAATTCCTCGTTAGTAACCCGCAATTCCTCATGCTGCGTTTCAAGCTCCTCTGCCTGCTGTTGAGTTTTATGGACCAGATCCTGCATCTGAATTCTTGCTTCCGCCGCATTTATACTCACGCCCACACTATGAATAACCTTATCAAAGAATGGCCCTGTGTCCTGAGGAACATCATTTAAAAAAGCCAACTCGATAACTCCCTTGAGGGTTTCCTGAAAAAAGACAGGTTGAATAAATACGGCTCCTGGAACCGCCTCACCTAATGCGGAATTAACCCTGGTATAGTTTTCAGGGATATCTCTAAAAATTAAGCTTTTTTTCTCGGCAATCGCCAATCCTGTCCAACCTTCATCTACTCCAATGTATTTTTTTCCATTAGTCTTCGGAAATCCATAACAGGATATCAGACTTAGCATGTTCCTTCCAGAATCTACCGTATACATAGCACCGAAATCAGCCTTCACGTATTTAGCCATCTCACGAATAATGCATTCACAACGCTCCTCAAGAGTTTGCGCACCACGCATAGCGGCATCCATCATTACGGCACCTTCTAACAACCAATTCTGCCGAGCATTTTCTTTCAAAACTATTTCAAGTTTTGTATTCGTCTCAGACATCTTCTCCTCTGTCTTTTTTTGCGAACTGAAAGTTTTTTTGATCAGAGATGAGAGATACAGTATCAGACAAAGAATAATGGTGATGCCGCCTAAAATTATTCCGATTGTTCGTTTCACGATTTTTTCGCTGCTTTTCTGCCGCTGTGTCAACAAACTTTCTTCCGCTTCATTTATTTTCTTTATATATTGAAAAACCTGATCCATGTAGAAACTAGTCTTTCGCGTTTTTAATAAATCGGAAGAAGCATCGATATCCGCTCTGTTATACGCTTCGATATTACTATGCATCTCCTCAATCTTCTGCGAAGCATACAGGCTTAAAGAATCAACATTTTTAATTTGGTCCCGATTTTCGGACACCAATTGTCTTAGATCATTTATGGTGGGATTAATGAGGTTAATCAGGCCTGTGTATTTGTCGAAATATACACGTTTTCCAGTTGTCACATAAGCCCGCTCATTACTTTCAGCGTCCAATAATTGTTGTTGTACTTTATGACTAAGAAGCAGGATCCACTCTGTGCGCGACTCTTGCTCTTCATTATCCTGCAGATTTTTTATACTTATATAGGAGGAGATTCCGAGAATAAGTACACATACTACAGTGGCTAAAAAACCAGAGAGAACTAGTTGTTTAAAGGTAATTTTATGCATTTAGAAGTAAAGTGGATTTATAAACTACTGACTATTACGGGGCATGGCTAAAATGGTTTCAAACTTCGAATGCGCAATATTAACAAAACCTTTCAATAAAAATTTTAAAACCCTTTAGAAAAGGGACTGTTACCTTTCTATAAATCTATGATCAACGAGAGGCTAAAAACCTTATTAAACTAAAAACCATGAAAAAACAAAATTCAACATCCAGTCAAAACGGCCTGCAGGAATCTGGGCTTAAAACTCTTTTTACAGATGAATTAAAAGATATACTTTGGGCAGAAAAGCATCTTTTAAAAGCTCTACCTAAAATGGCTAAAGGCGCTACCTCGGATGAATTACGCTCGTCAATTGAAAACCATATCGTGGAAACACAAAACCAGATTACCCGACTTGAACAAGTATTTGAGATGTTGGGACAAAAAGCGACTGGTAAGAAATGTGATGCCATGGAAGGCCTTGTTGAAGAAGGCAAAAGCATGATGGAAGACACAGACGAGGGGAGTTTAACCCGCGATGCCGCTATTATTTCTGCATCGCAGAAAATAGAACACTATGAAATAGCTTCGTACGGTACATTGAGAACACTAGCTAATACTCTTGGTCTGACAGAGGCTGCATCACTACTGGAGGACACTTTGGAAGAAGAAAAAAACACTGATGTGAAGCTGACTCAGATAGCAGAAAGTTTTGTAAATGAATCCGCTAAAGCGGAAAAAGAATAACACTCAAATTATGGAAAATAGAAATAAAGATTTGGTTGATGAAATTAAACACCTTCTTCACATTGTTAACGATGGAAAAGAAGGATATAAAACAGCTGCAGAAGATGCCGATTCGGCAGAGTTAAAAGCATTGTTTACAACTTATTCCATTCAACGGTCTGAATTCGAAATGGAATTAAAAAGTTGTCTGCAGCAGCTGGGTGCCAATTCGGACAACGAAAGCGGAGGACCTTTAGGGGCACTGCACAGAGTATGGATGGACATAAAAACAGCTGTTACAAGCAATGATAACCACGCCATTCTTGATGCCTGCATAACCGGAGAGAAAGCTGCAATAGAAGCTTACGACAAGGTGATAAACCACGCAGATTTGTCGCAGGAAATGCGAGAAACACTAATTTCTCAACGTACTGAAATTTCCGAAAGCTTAAGAAATGTTCAAAATCTGGAGCAACAATATGCATCCTAGATAAGCTGTTTCAAAGAAGGCCCTGACATTTACTTGTCAGGGCTTTTTATTTTAAGCGCTTAGTAAATTGATTATTACTTCTAAAAGTGTTTGCTGGTTTTTCACTAATTTCGACGTTCATCATATAAATATGAACTGTTGTCGATATCTTTTATACTCTTTATTTTTCGTATCTTTTTATTGCCACGCTCAGGAATCCGCGGCGTTAAACGCTGCTGAAATTAAAGCAGGTTTGCAAAAATTAAATGTAGTAGGTAGCGCTTTATATATTGCTGCCCACCCGGACGATGAAAACACCCGTTTATTAGCGTATTTAGCAAAAGAACGAAAAGTTAGAACCGGATACCTTTCAATAACCCGCGGCGATGGAGGACAAAACCTTATTGGTACAGAACAGGCTGAGTTATTGGGTGTAATCCGGACACAGGAGTTGTTAGCAGCCAGAAAAGTAGATGGAGCTGAGCAATTTTTTACACGGGCTATTGATTTTGGATTTTCAAAAACATCGAAAGAATCGTTAAAGCTGTGGGGAAAGGATCAGACATTGGCCGATGTTGTCTGGATAATCAGAAATTTCAAGCCAGACATTATAATTACCAGATTCCCTGAGGATGGGCGCGCTGGCCATGGGCAGCATTCAGCATCAGCAATATTAGCCCGCGAAGCATTTCACGCGGCAGCTGATCCAAATAGTTTTCCTGAACAATTAAAGCATGTAAAACCATGGAAAGCAAAACGTATTGTCTGGAACACTTTTAACTTCAATAACAGCAATAATACAACAGCAGATGATCAGTTAAAAATAAATGTCGGCTTGTACAATCCATTGCTGGGTAAAAGCTACGGAGAGATTTCCGCACAGAGCCGGACAAACCATAAAAGTCAAGGTTTTGGAACCGCCAGTCAGCGGGGCGATATGATTGAATACTTTTCTCATGTGGCAGGTAACGAAAGTAAATCTGACTTATTTGAAGGAATTGATCTTAGCTGGAACAGATTTCAGAATGGAAATGAAATTTCGAACTTAATTGATAACGCAGATAAAGAATTCGATGTATCTGCCCCATACAAGTCGGTAGAGATCCTCTTAAAAATAAAGCGCCTGCTGGAAAGATCAGGCAATAAACCGAAATTGGTCGAAGCGGAATCATTAATACTAGCCTGCGCAGGTATCTGGTTTGAAATGAGCACTTCTGAACCTAAGTACGCAGTGGGAGATTCTATTCCTGTGAGACTTCAGGCGATAGCAAGGGTGCCTATAGGCTTCAAATACGCTGTAAGCATCAGCGAATCACTATCAAAATTAAATAATATTATTCTTCAACCCAATAAGTTTACGTCTGTTAATAGTACTTTAAAATTCCCTAACGATGCAATTAGTCAGCCTTACTGGCTTGAAAATGGTCACAGCATTGGGTCTTACGTCGTAAATAACAAGTTGGATATTGGCATTCCCGAGAACACTGTTCCGTTTAGCGGAACATTCTCTATAAAAATTGGAGAAGAAACTTTAAGCTCTGTAAAGCCTGTCCTTTATAAATTCACGGATCAGGTCCGTGGGGAGGTATATCAGCCCCTGGTGATTGCCCCTCCGATTACAGCAACTTTGTCAGAAAACGCATTTATTTTTACTAACGGTCAAAAACAAGTCGGGGTTCAACTGCAAAGCTTCCGCGATGATGTATCCGGTACGTTAAAACTAAAAACTCCAGATGGATGGAAAGTTACTCCCCAAAGCATGACTTTCAACCTCACAAAAAAGGGAAGCATAGAGAATCGTTCATTTACCCTTGCACCTGAGGGAAAAGTTATCAAGGGTGATTTACAACTAGAGATTGTTGTCGAAAACAAAACTTTTGACAGGTCAGTAAAAGAAATCAGATATGATCATATTCCTGCGCAAACGCTTTTCCCTAAAGCGGTAGCCCGATTGGAAAAAATGGATTTAAAAACCACAGGAAAAAGGATTGCTTACATAGCCGGAGCCGGTGATTTAGTCGCAGAATCATTAAGCCAGATTGGCTATGACGTAACACAACTTTCACTGGATCAGGCCTTAAACACGAACCTCTCGCTTTATGATGCAATAATAACAGGAATACGATTGTATAATGTGAACCCTCAAATAAAAACCGTGCAATCAAAATTACTTGGATATGTACACAATGGAGGAGTTCTTTTATCCCAGTACAATGTGAACAATCCTCTACAGGTTAAAAACATTGGCCCCTTCCCTTTTGTGTTGAGCCGGGACAGAGTTACTGAAGAAGACGCCAAAGTGACTTTCATAAGCCCTGATCACAGGGTTTTAAATTATCCGAATAAAATAACAGAGAAGGATTTTGAAGGATGGGTGCAGGAAAGAGGTTTGTATTTTACAACAGACGCAGATAAGGCATATACATCAATTCTAAGTTTCAATGATGAAGGAGAAAAACCAAGCAACGGATCTCTGATCGTAGCTAATTATGGCAAAGGAAAATTTGTTTATACATCCTTGTCGTTTTTCAGACAGCTGCCTGCAGGTGTGCCGGGGGCGTACAGGCTATTTGTAAACCTTATTTCAAAATAAATACACACTCAAATGAAAAATATTGATCCGGACCTGCCTCCATTTGTTAAAAGCTGGAGCCAATTTTACATTCTGTTAATTGCCTGGTTGGTTTTTCTTATTGTAGCATTTTCCTGCTTTACCATATATTTCGGATGAGTGTATTAGATTGGGGAGTTCTGATTTTTACGCTAATCGGTATTGTTACCTACGGTATATATAAGAGTAGAGGAACTCAAAATATTCAGGGATTCTTACTTGGAAATCAGTCACTTCCATGGTATCACGTCTGCCTGTCGGTTATGGCTACGCAGGCAAGTGCTATTACGTTTTTGTCGGCGCCAGGTTTAGCTTATTCGTCGGGAATGAGCTTTGTTCAATTTTACTTTGGATTGCCTTTAGCCATGATTGTGTTAAGTATCACATTCGTTCCGATTTTCCACCGGCTCAAGGTTTATACTGCCTATGAGTATCTGGAACAACGCTTTAATCTCAATACCCGCGTTTTAACGGCGTTTCTCTTTTTGATTCAAAGAGGACTATCGACGGGAATAACAATTTATGCCCCATCTATTATTTTATCCACGATTCTGAACATTGACACTACCTATACCACCATTTTTATTGGCGGCTTAGTTATCTGCTACACGGTTTATGGTGGCACCAAGGCAGTTTCTTATACGCAGCTGTTGCAAATGAGCATAATATTTTCGGGGCTGCTTGCGGCTGGAATTATGGTCGTACACTTGCTTCCCGCAGATGTTGACTTTGTAAGGGCAATTAAGATTGCTGGTAAAACAGGCAGAACCAACGCTATAGATTTTTCTTTTGACTGGAACAATCAGTATACAGTGTGGAGCGGAATTATTGGCGGTTTCTTTTTACAGCTTTCTTATTTTGGCACAGATCAAAGCCAGGTGGGGAGATACTTAACCGGCGCCTCTGTCGCCCAAAGCCGATTGGGGCTATTGATGAATGGCTTGATAAAAATCCCAATGCAGTTTTTGATTTTACTGATAGGTGTTTTGGTCTTTACTTTCTATCAATATCAAAAACCACCTCTTTTCTTTAACAACTATGAACTCAACAAATTAAAAAAAAGCGCTTATATAAGTGAATTAAATACGATAGAAACTCAATACAATGCTGCCTTCCAGGAAAAGCAAAAGGAACTAGCTTTATTGAATAAGTCGATAAGCGGTGATGATGAAGCCGCTATTGATCAAAGTAGACAAGCATTAAAAATAGCTGATGAAAAAACGAAACTCCTTCGAAAGGAACTAACGGTTCTTATGCAGAAAAATGATCCGGAGGCGGATATCAACGACAATAACTATATATTCTTAAGTTTTGTCACACAATATCTTCCCAGGGGATTAGTAGGATTATTGATCGCAATTATTTTTCTGGCATCAATGGGATCTACGGCAAGCGCATTAAACTCCTTGGCATCAACTACCGTTGTTGACGTTTATAAAAGACTGATCAATAAAGATGCGTCAGACAGAGGTTATCTTTTAGCATCTCGCCTGTCGACGATTGGCTGGGGATTGGTTTGCATTATGATGGCGCTATACGCAAGTAAGCTCGGAAACCTAATAGAAGCTGTAAATATTTTAGGGTCTTATATATATGGTACTATCCTTGGTGTTTTCCTTGTGGCCTTTTATGTAAAACATGTAAATGGAAGAGCAGTTTTTTATGCCGCAGTATTAACAGAGATAATAGTATGTATTTGTGGTTATCAAAAAGTAGTAGCCTATTTATGGCTTAATGTAATAGGATGTTTAACAGTAGTTTTTCTTGCAATTCTGATACAAATTTTTCAAAAAAAGAAGCCGTTGATCGGTGAATCAACGGCTAATTAGTTTTTCAAAAATTACTTTTTGGCTTCAGCTAGAAAAGCGATATGTAAGCGAATGTATTCTTCGTTCTTTATCTCCGTGGCCAGTTTTAAGCCCGATTCAGCAGTTGCAATTGCGCCCTTTTTATCCCCGGATTTAAGTTGAATTCTTGCTTTCCACAATTTGATCCAGGGTGCCTTTTGATCAGCAGCTTCTGCCGCATTAACCCATTCCAGTGCTTTCCCTAAATCTTTATTGTTAGTATAATAGTAAGTAGCAGCCTGGAAATAAGGTTTTTTCTCGCCTTTCATTGCCTCCTCTATGTTCGCCATCACTTTGCTATCAATATCAGTGGTTAGATCCAGAGACACAAGAGTATTCTCCCACATCAACTGCAATTGCGCCGAAGTTTGATACACGTTCGCAAACTGGATAGTAAATGTCTCGACTTTGTCTTTAAGAGTTACCGGCTTCACATTAAAACGAACCAAATCATCGGCTTCTTTATAAGTATAAGCACCCCACTGTTGAGAACCTTTGCTAAGAATTACAGTCCATTCAGTTTTTCCGGGAATTGTAAAAAGACCATACTCTCCTGCGGGAATTGCTTTCCCGTTAATCTCAATTTCATCGGAAAGTTTGATAATGGTTGCACTATTGGCTCCTGTACGCCATACTTTTCCGTAAGGTTCTAAGCCTCCAAAAATCACACGTCCTCTCACACTAGGTCTGGAATATGTTAGGGTGATTTTTCCAAGCCCAAAATCCTGAATAAGCGTTTGAGTGCTGCTGGGCTGTGGCATTTTTAATCCCTGAGCGTTAATTTGTGTAGCAAAACACATCACACAAATTGTGAAGACAAATAATCTTTTAATTTTTTTCATGATTCTGATAAATTAGGCCTAAAAGTACAAATAGATTTAAATAAAAAACCGCTTAGATTCAAGCGGTTTTTAAAAGATGTACACCCATCAGGATTCGAACCTGAGACCGACGGTTTAGAAAACCGTTGCTCTATCCAGCTGAGCTATGGGTGCCCTTAGTGGCTGCAAATATAGAAAAAGTTTAAGTTTCTATGCAAAATTTTACTCCGGTTAATCAGATTATTTATACATCTGCTTGGTAGTTTATGGCAACTAATTAAGAATCAAATCCGTATAAAGTTTTAACCGTTTAAACTTTAAGAAGAACCTAGACTAAGTTAAAGTGACCTACCAGAGAAAATTTGCTTATCTTGCTTACCTTAATTAATAAATACAATTTGACATTCGAAGATTTTAACTTTAACGAAGAGCTTTATGAAGGGCTCTTAAGTATGGGCTACAAAGAGCCTACTCCAATACAACAGATGGCTATCCCGGTAGTCCAAAAAGGAAACGATCTTATAGCCTGTGCTCAAACCGGGACGGGGAAAACGGCTTCCTATCTTTTGCCGGTTTTGGACCTTATCAGCAAAACAGATAAAAAACACACCAGCACATTGATTCTTGCGCCGACACGAGAATTGGCTCAGCAGATAGATCAGCAGGTTGAAGGCCTTGCCTACTACGTAAATATCAGTTCTGTTGCAGTATTCGGCGGCGGTGATGGTTTCATTTATGAGCAGCAGCGAACCGCAATTCAGCATAATGTAAATATCATAATAGCGACTCCAGGTCGACTATTAGCTCATCTTTCATCCGGCATTTTAAAGCTTAACAACATTAAACATCTGATACTGGACGAAGCAGACAGGATGTTGGATATGGGCTTTATGGATGATATTATGCGAATTATCAGCCATCTTCCGAAAGAACGACAGACTTTACTATTCTCGGCGACTATGCCAAATCGCATACGTTCTTTGGCTAATTCGATTCTAAATGACCCTGAACAAATCAATATCTCTATTTCTCAGCCTGCAGCAGGGATAGATCAACAGGTTTATAAACTGCACGACCATCAAAAGGTGCCTCTGATTCAGGAGCTACTGAAAGGAACCCAATATTCCAGTTCGATAATATTTGCTTCTACCAAAGAAAAAGTAAAACTTCTTTACAAAGCTTTAAAAGCTATTGGAATAAAGGTAAAAGCATTCCATTCAGATCTGGAGCAAAATGAAAGGGAAGATATCTTAAGAGCTTTTAAGAACCGGCAATTACCTGTTATTATTGGAACTGATGCACTTTCGCGAGGAATTGATGTAGAAGGAATCGACCTCGTTGTAAATTACGATTGTCCTTCTGATCCTGAAGATTATATTCACCGAATAGGGCGTACGGCACGGGCGGCGACCAAAGGTACAGCTATTACATTTGTGAATGAACGTGATCAGGGCAAGCTAAGCAATATACAGCAGCTAATAGGAAGAGAGATTAACAATCATATACTACCTGAACATTTAGGTGAGGCTCCTGAGTTTAAGACTTTAAGTACCAGACCTAAGAAGAAAGGGAAATTTAAATCTAAATCCTGGAAACCTAAAAAACCAGCAAGCAGCTAGAACAATATTTTCTTCTTAAAACAATTTTGGTATGCGTTTTGAGTATTAATTATATGAAAGACTTTTTTTAAAGCTTTCTAAACACACATGATGAAAGCTTTAGTTTACCTTATCATATTTTTTGCACCGTTTTTATTTGTAAAAGCTTCGATTTTACAGGATAGCAGCGCATTAGCAGATAGTACAACGCTGGTAAAAAACCAACCGGACTCGATTACCAGAAAAGTAGTGTCACTTTTAATAGATGCAAGAGAATTGTCTCTTGAAAAACCTCTTGAGGCTGTCAAGAGCTATCGTGCAGCTTTAGTTACTAATAAAGTAAAGGATGATATCTGGGAGGCTGACATTCGTCTGGAGATGGGGAAGCTACTTGCTCAAAGTAAAAACAAAGAAGCCTTACCTCAATTATTGAAAGCAAACTCTTTATATAAAAAGAAAGCAAATTTGCAGGGGAGAGCGAACACCATCGCTGAAATTTCGAAGCTTTATGAGACCAATGGTCAGTTTTCGCTAGCTTTAAATAACTACAATGAACTGTATAAAATTTGGAACAAATTAGGTGAATCTGTTTTAGCTGGAAATGTAGCGTCACATTTAACCGATGTCTTTATTGAAAAACAAAAGTATGTTGAGGCTTTTCACTACGCTGACCTTGCAAAAAGCGCGTACTATAAAGTTTGCAGAAAAGACAGTTTAGGCTCGATCTACTATAAAATTGCACATATAAAAAAGAAAGTCAACAGTCCGAAACTCGCTGAATATTATATTCTAAATCAGGCTCTTTCGTATTACCGCTCTTCTAACGACATGGACGGACGTTTAAAGAGTTTTGACTTTTTAGGGCATCTTTATCAGGATCAAAAACGCTATTCACAAGCTAAATGGTTTTATTTACAAGCCAATAACCAGTCGCGCCTGTCAAATGATACAGCCAGTATAGTTACTTCACTCATAAACCTGGGCTTAGTTAAGGTTTTGATCGGAGATTTAAGTTTAGCTAAACAAGATATCGAAGAGGCGGAATTGATAATAAAAGGCGACAGTAGTTTTGCTCCACTAATGAAAGAAGCTAAGGTTAAACATGCTGCATTGTTTAAACAGCTAAACACTGTAGCCTCCGCAACTAAAGAAAAGTCAAAGAAAAATGTAAAAACTAAATCTCCTGTTAAAGCCTCGGAGAAAAAAACATCTGGTTCAACCAAATCTACTTCTAACACAATTGTGGTTGAAGCCGAAAAAAACGGAAAGGAAGTACCGGTTCAAAAAAAAACGAAGGGGCGGTAAAAACAGAATAAATCTGGTAAAAAAAACTTAATATGAAGGAAATAAAAGACTGGTAAGCAGACAAATGTATTAATTTTCTTTATCGATCTCCTCATCAACAAAAAAGTCCTGCACACAGGACTTTTTTTGTTGAATACGGTTTTTACCTAGATTTTTTTAACATTCACTGCTTGCTGACCTTTCCGCCCTTCTTCTACATCAAATTCCACATCGTCATTGTCTCGCAAGGCAGTTACTCCGCCATGAACATCCTTAAAATGAACAAAAATTTCTTTCCCGTCATCTTTAGTAATAAAGCCATAGCCTTTTTCGGCATTAAACCATTTAACTTTTCCGGTTTCCATAAAAAATAATAAGTGTTATATATTAGATTCAATTGCCTAATTCGAAGCTATATTTTTAAGATAATGGTCAATTACCTGAGCACCGAAAATAGTTTAAAATCAAATATATAAATTTTATTATCCTATACGATAAATTTTTATTCCTCTTCTTTAAAGTACACTTTATAAAAGTTCATTGATTTATCATCATCAAAACCCTTCTCTATCAACTCTTTATTGCCATGGATATAGATATGGAAGTTTTTGTCGAGCTTTAACACGCTTTTGAAAACTCTTGCCTGTTTTTTAACTGCAGGTGATGAAATATCAAAAGAGTTAGCTATTTCAGTATCGAACTCTTTCTCAAAATTTTGCTTGAAGTTTTTAAAGGATTCTATAGCTTGAGGATTGCCCAAAACTTCGTTTGAAAACTCGTCGAGCTCAAAGCTTTCCTTTTCCTTGAAGTATTTCATCGAACGATTCAGCAAATCTATTTTATCAGCTTTATTCATTTCGAAATCGTCTTCGAGTTTATTGGTTACAAAACTTTTATAAACACTCAGAGTATTATTCGTTTGATTAAAGCTATCATTTCTGATCTTCAACTGCAGAAATTCATCTTTCCAGTAAACGGCCTCTCCTGCCCTGTTTGTCTGGTCAACGACCAGAACTTTGAATCCTTCCTCCTTTTCAGTGTTGAATATCAAACAACCTTTATCGAGCTTTTGGATATTTATGCCGTCTTGCTCGTATCCTAAGTTAAAACCACTGTCTTCGGGATAAACTTTTAAATACGTTTCTTTTGTCTCCGATTTGAATATCCCGATCGCATCCAGCAGTTCTCCTTCTAACTGAACATTATTAAAATAGGCAACATAAAGTTCTCCTGATTTTATTTTCGGGTGGTTTGTCAGATCATACAGATATTTGGTTATCTGCTGACTAACCTCGTGAAACCGCCCCTTCTCTTTAAATATTTCGGTAGAGAAATGGAACAATTCGTTCAAATTCATATCGCTCGAATGCATGAACCGATACACTTCATTAACCTTTTCGAAGGGTTTTAAATAATATTGCATCAGCAGGTTAGACAATAACTCATCTTCAATCTGCAATGAATTGTCAGACAGAACATAAAATTCATCTTGTAATTTATTTCCGACACGGTGGATAGAAAGTTGAGCAAGCGAGGCTTCAAAAAAAGTAACCATTTTTATTTTAGAGTATTAAAACTTTGAGGTTGTTGAGGTGGCAAAACGTACAAATATATAATCGCGCTGAACACGGTGCCGGCAGAAACAAAAAAAAGCATTGGAACCCTGGATATCACATCCTTAAATATCCATCCGGCAAACAAAGCTCCCAAACCGATACCAGCTTCTAAAGCAATGTACATGGTCGCGACTGCCTTCCCTCTAAATTCAGGATGACTTAAATCTGCTGTCCACGCATTGTTGGCAGGAGACAAAACCCCAGTACCGGCACCATATAGAACCGAACCCAGCAACAGCATAAAAACCGATTCGGCGAATCCGATAAGCAACAATGAAACACATATTATTACCAGCGAGACTTTGATTACATCAACACGACCATACTTATCCGATGCTTTACCGGCCACAAAACGAATCAATATTGACGAGACAGTAAAAGTCATGAAAAATAAACCTTTATTGGAAATGCCAATATGTGCACTCCAGTCGGGTATCAAAGTAAGTAAAGCACCGTAACTCATGTAGGATAGCAGTGTAACCAATGCTGAGGGCAAAACTCTCCACTCTATAATTTCATTCCGGGATATTTTGAGCAAGGAAGCACTGAATGCCTGCTTATATTTTACAGTTTCCCTCATATTCAGAACAATTAAGATAGATAAAAGTGCCAAAAAGGATGAAAAGTAGAAAAGTACATTAATAGAAAAGATGGAAGTTATAGCGCTACCCATTGCAGGACCTACTCCCATCCCTGTGCTAAATGCCAAGCCATGTATACCCATTGCTTCACCCCAACGGCCAGGAGGAACAATATCAGCTACATAAGCAGAGGTTGCGGTGGGTTTAAATCCGGTTGAAAATCCATGAATCAAGCGGATAAATAAAAATCCTGAAACGCTGGTGAGTAGCGGATAAAGAACTCCGCAAATAACACAAACGACAGAACCTACAGCCATCACGGGTACACGTCCGATCGTGTCGGTTAGTTTTCCGCTAAAAGGCCTGGAAATACCCGCAGTTAAAGTAAATAACGCAATAATTAATCCTTTATATTCTGCTCCGCCCAGCGAACTTAAATAAGCAGGCAGCTCCGGGATCATCATATTAAAGCTTGCAGAAAATAAAAGCGAACTTAAACAGAGTAATAAAAACTGGCGATTATAAATAGGATGTGTATGTTCGGCAATCATTTAAAGCAGCAAAAGTAAACTATTTTAATGGGGTTGTCGTGATATTCTTTCGCCTGCTTTCCAGAAGAATCTGAAGGTTGATCATTCTAAAGATTTTCCTAAAAAATCATTAAAAGAACAAAGCAACGTTTATCATATATTCCATTTGATTTTATTGTATTTTTACATTCGAACCGTTTCGGTTTTCGGTTCAAAAACAATAGTCACACAGATGGGATCAGTAATAATTGGTACAGGAAGTTATTTACCAACGGAGAAAGTTACAAATGCAGACTTCCTGAAGCATCGGTTTTTCGAAAAAAACGGTGATGAAATTCTAAAGGATAACGAAGAGATTATCTCAAAATTTAAGGCGATCACCACAATTGAAGAGAGATTATATGCCTCAGACGACCTGGTTGCATCGGATATTGGATTGTTTGCGGCTGAAAAAGCTATAAAATCTTCTTGTATTGACCCAGAAACCTTAGATTATATAATTGTTGCTCAAAACTTTGGCGATATTAGTTCAGCAAAATCGCATCCGGACGTACTGCCAACTCTTGCTGCCAGAATTAAACATAAGCTTAGGATAAAAAACCCTGAGTGCGTGGCATATGACATCCCTTTTGGCTGTCCGGGATGGCTTCAGGGAGTAATTCAGGCTGATTACTACTTGAGATCAGGCGATGCTAAGCGTATTTTGGTTATTGGCACCGAAACTCTTTCAAGAATAACAGACCCTTATGACCGCGATAGCATGATCTATGCTGATGGTGCCGGGGCTGTGATTTTAGAAATGCAGGATAATAAAAAAGGTATACTGAGTCATAAAACGCGTTCCGACACCTTCGAGGAAGCATATTATTTATATTCAGGAGTTTCGAGCAATCCAGATTTTGCAGATGATAATCTTTACATTAAAATGGATGGTCGCAAAATCTACGAGTATGCGCTCACCAATGTACCGCTTGCCATTAAGCAAACACTTGATAAAGCGGGACTAGACCTTAAAGATGTTAAGAAGATTTTGATTCATCAGGCTAACGGGAAGATGGACGAGGCAATTTTAAAACGCCTTTACAGGCTCTATAAAGAAGATCAGTTCTCTGAAGATATTATGCCGATGACTATCGCTAAACTTGGCAATAGCTCTGTAGCAACACTCCCCACACTCCTTGACTTGATTTTGAACGACAAATTGGACAGCCATCAGATAAATGAGAATGATATAATAGTTTTTGCTTCGGTTGGTGCAGGAATGAATATTAACGCAGCTGTTTATCGCTTTTAATTCATATCATCTGTCATTTTGACAAGCTTAACACTTTGGAACAGGCATTGATATGTGCTTTGTCAAAGAACTCGAAATCTATAATACTATGCAAGAAAAAGGTACCATATCCATTCACACCGAGAACATCTTCCCTATTATCAAGAAGTTTTTATACTCCGATAATGAAATTTTCCTTCGTGAATTGGTTTCAAATGCGGTTGATGCAACCCAAAAGCTTAAACGCCTATCTTCACTGGGACAGTATCAGGGCGAACTTGGCGATTTAAAAGTTGAAGTAGCTTTTGACGAGGAAAAGAAAACCCTTACTATTTCTGACAAAGGTCTGGGAATGACCGCAGAAGAAATTAAAAAATACATCAATCAGATCGCATTCTCAGGAGCAACAGAATTTGTTGAAAAATTCAAAGATGCCAAAGATGCAAATGAGCTTATAGGGAAATTTGGTTTAGGTTTTTATTCTGCCTTTATGGTTGCGGACCAAGTAGAAATTCAAACCTTGTCGTTCCAGGAAGGCGCTGAACCTGCTCGCTGGATCTGCGATGGAAGCACTGAATTTGAAATAACTGAAGGCAACCGTACTGAGCGGGGAACAGATATTATCCTTCACATAAACAAAGATTCTGAAGAATTTTTAAGCAAGCACAAGCTCCAGGAGATCTTAGATAAGTACTGCCGCTTTTTGCCGGTTCCGATTAAATTTGGAACAAAAACAGAATCAGAGCCAGATGGTGAAGACGAAGAAGGAAAACCAAAATACAAGTCGACAGAAGTTGATAACATCATCAACAATACAAATCCCATTTGGACAAAGTCTCCGACTGAATTGAAAGATGAAGACTATCTTGATTTTTACAAAGAACTATATCCTTTCTCAGAAGATCCTCTGTTCTGGATTCATCTAAACGTTGATTATCCATTTAATCTTACCGGGGTTCTGTATTTCCCGAAGGTGAAAAATGATTTTGATTTTCAAAAAAACAAGATCAAATTATTCTCCCGCCAGGTGTTTATTACAGATGAGGTAAAAGATATCGTACCTGAATTTTTAATGTTGCTTCACGGCGTTATTGATTCTCCTGACATCCCACTTAACGTATCCAGAAGCTTTTTACAGGCAGATAGCAACGTTAAGAAAATCAATAGCTACATCACCAAAAAAGTTGCTGACAAACTTGCAGAACTCTTCAAAAAAGATCGTAAAGGATTTGAAGAAAAATGGAACGATATCGGAATTTTTGTAAAATATGGAATGATCAGCGAAGAGAAATTCTATGATAAAGCGAAAGATTTCGGTTTGCTTAAAAACACCAACAACGAATACTTTACTCTTACTGAATATAAAGATAAGGTAGCGCCATTGCAAACAGACAAAGATGGTAATCTGGTTTATTTGTACACTATTGATGCGGCAAAACAACATTCGTTCATCGAGTCTGCAAATAAAAAGGATTACGATGTTTTGGAAATGAATACTCCTATTGATAATCACTTTATCAATCAACTGGAGCAAAAACTAGAAAAAACATCTCTAAAAAGAGTTGATGCTGACGTGGTAGACAAGCTTGTCAAAAAAGATGATACTCCACCTCATATATTAACTGAAGAAGAATCTACGAAAGTAAAAGGCATTTTCGAAAAGGCAATCAATAAAGCCAACATGAAAGTTGAAATTGAAAGTTTAAACCCGGAAGAGTTCCCTGTAAGTGTCACTCAGGATGAGTTTATGCGCCGAATGAAAGACATGGCTCAAATGGGTGGCGGAATGAGCTTTTATGGCTCTTTACCAGAAAACTATAAGGTTGCGGTAAATGGTAATCATACACTTGTAAATCGCATTTTGCAGACAGAGAATGAAGAAGAACAAGCTCAGCTTGCAAAACAAGCATTTGATTTAGCCTTACTTTCTCAGGGAATGCTTACAGGTGCAGATCTTACAGAATTTGTTAAGAGAAGTGTTCAATTGATATAAACAGGCTTCCTGAAACTAAAAAAACCCGCGTTGAGCGGGTTTTTTTATGAATAATTTCTCGATTACATGGAAGAAAGCTGAATTACTCCGCACCCAATTCTTCCACCCGCATTTCCGGTTGGCTGGGTAGTAAAGTCATCAGCATTCTCATGAATCATTATGGCTTTTCCGACAACATCGTTTGTAGCACCACTGGCTACAGACCAAAGGCTGGTTTCCAAATTCAAACTACCTTTTCCACTTGCATCTAATTTCACATTTCCTATATCACCCAAATGGAACTGACCTTCACCCCACTTTCCGTGATTAACTTTAGTTGGATTCCAATGTCCGTGTGCATCGTTCCCGGCATTTCCACAATCGCCGTGCTCGTGAAGGTGAACAGCTACTGTTTGACCCGCCTTTGAAGGGAAATCAAGTTCCAATTTCATTTCAACTTCATCTCCGTCTTGTAAAAAACTAATCGAGCCAGTTCCTGAAACGTCTGCTTTTGTTGCCGAAATAGTGGCCTTCGCTTGCTTGCGGGAAGTTCTGGTACTTGAACATGAAGAGGCAAATAATGCGGCGGTAAGTGTAAAAAGCACTAACAAGCCCTTAAAATTTAAAGTTTTCATAATGTAATGGAATTTTGATTGGATAACAGAAAGATCAGGATAATGTTGAATAAGAAAAAATAAAAACGTTTACCTGGTACGTTTTAGTGGGTACTTATTTTGATTATTAAAAGTTCGCATGATAAACACATTCAGGCCGGACCTTTCTTTGGCAAAATCCTGCGCTTTAGAACGAGCCTCAATTATAGCTTCGGCAGGAGAAGTTTTTCCAAAACTAAAAAAATATCGCGGATTGGTACCCTCGGCATTTGCGGCACAGAATACGGCTCCATGTCCTGGTACATCTGTTTCCAGCAGACTAAACCATTTCCCCTCTTTTTCGGCTATTTGCTTCAATATCTTAACTCCACCATTTTCAATATTGAAATTTTGAACGATATCAGCTTTGTCTTCGCGGGCAAAAACATATACCTGGGCAAAACAATGGTCGACAGTTAAAAGGCTTAACACGGTAAATAAGAGAAAATACAATCTCATAGGTTCCTAAATAAGTTAGTATAACAAACCCAATTTAGGCAAAGTTTTTAAATATATCTTAAGCCAATGTCAATTCCAGGAAATTACCAAAGGCTGTTTGTGAATTCTAATTTAATTTTTGCCTGGAAATTCTCGATTGTTTTAAAAATCTCTATGAGGGTAACCTGCTCAATTTTAGTAATCTTACTAAGATCAATATAATTATTGGGAGCCTGCTTGTCGTGTATTATCTGTACTGCCTGATTTTTCAGCCGCATACCCATCAAAAAATAATAAGATTGAGAGAGCTCGTGAAAAGCAGTTTCAGAAAAAATCTCCTTCTCTTTTAATGCCTTCAGCCGTTCTCCAGTATTTACTTTAAATATTCTCTCTTTTAGCGCATATACCCTCACAAGATCGACAATTGGAGTCATCGCTGTTTTTATATCAAAAACCTCTTGCTTTCCCACAGTTTGTGTGCGTATGTTCTTAAAAAATGTCAAGGGTGGCTCGTATTGTAAAGCGTTCTTGGCCAGAATATAAAACAGCTTACCCAATGGTTTCTTTAGTTCTTTGTCGAGGAAGACATGCAATTCATCCATGATGGATTTCTCTCCATAAATATACCGGCAATCGAAAAAGGTTGAAAAGTTCACTGCCGTTTCCGGAACAGATTCAGCTATCCAGCTAGTATAATTACGCTTCCAATGTGACAGAGAATGGGTCCATTTTGGATTTTTCGCCATCAGATCTCCCGTACAGAAGCTGAAGCCGATAAAATTCAGTCGTTCTGAAACTATTTCTGCGAATCGCAAAAAATACTCTCGAACAAGTTCGCGCTGCTCATTAGCTTTATCCTCATAAATAATCGCGTTATCCTGATCTGTTTTTAACGTTTGTTCCTTTCGGCCCTCACTTCCCAGTACCATAAACACAAACTTTGCCGGAGGCGGTCCAATTTCAGCTATAGTATTTTCAATTACCTTGATGGCAATAGTATCGGCGATGGTGGTTATTAACTGATTTACGATCTCCGCATGTACTCCCCTGCCAATCAATTGTGTAACAATTTGCGGCACGGTATCCCACTTTCGTTTTAATTCATGAACAGACAACGACTGCTTTACCGACTGAATAAATACTAAAGGTGATTGAGCAAGCTCGCTTAATAATTTATTTCTGCTGATCGATCCTATGTATGTATCATTTGCTTTTATCAATAAGTAACGGGTTTTTGTCTGAAACATCATTAAAACTGCTTCATATACATATGCCTGCTGGTTAATGGAAACTATTGGGTTATCCATTACAGAACCTATACCATTTGCCGGATCTGTTTGTTGCGCAATTACCTTATCCCGCAAGGTTATATCTGTTACATATCCAACAATTTCTCCATGACTATCTTTCACAAACAAACAACTTGTTTTATTATGAGCCATAACCGCTGCAGCCTCATAAATTGGAGTGGAGTCTGGGCACGATACAATTTCGCGATATTCTATACTTTCAATTTTTCGTGAATAAAACTGATCTGAAGCGATGAAACTATCTTCAAAAGAATTGGGGCGCTTAAAAAAGTGTGCAAAATCGTCATCCAGCATTCTCTTTCCGAACTCGCCTGTGAAATATTTAAAAAACTCATCATAAGCTTTACAGAGTGCCCTGAAATCTTTCCTTGGCAAAAAGTAAACCACTGTTCCCTTTTTTACCAGTACTGTTTTTAAAGAACGTTTTCGATTTAAGAGTACAGAAATGCCCCCAAAACAATAACCTTCATGATGTCTTTCAAGCGACCGTTTGTTATGTGAACTATCATAAAAGAAGGATTCATATTCCCCTTTTACAATAAGATCAACCCCTTTCATCTTAGTAACTTCCTGTTGATAAACAAGGGTATCTTTATTGTATTTAACAACTTCCAGCAAATCTACTACACCAACCAGCACATCTTCGGGCAATACATTGAATGGCTTTACTGTTTTTAGAAACTCAAGACGTTGATTCATACCCACAAACTAATCAAAATTGCCATTAATATGATTACAAAAAAAGAAATAAGCCATGGAGAATCGTTATAACCCTGAGGTTGTGTAATTTCAGACTGTTGCAATTCTATCTTTTCATCGGTAATATCTCCCCGATTAATTAATTCAAAAAAGCAATCGGCTGTGGCATTTGCATCGACCAGTGCATTATGCTGATTTTCTAACTTAGAATCAAACAACATCGAGTACAACTCGCCTAAGCGAAGGTGTCCGACAGAGGGATCCATCACATAACGAGAACTCGCCCGCATAGTGCAAAACGTAGGCAAATTCTCCAGAGGATTGGAAATACCTGCACGGTGAAAATCTGCAGAAGCAACGTGGTAGTCAAATTCAATAAAATGGCCTAAAACCAGCGGCTGATAATTCATAAGATCATCCGCAAAAAGTTGCATAACTATATTTCGGGTTTCTCCCCGTTCTTTTAGGAAATTCCGGGTTATACCGTGCACCTTAATAGCCGAAGGGCTTATTTTTATATCGCCGTTACCAATAAAATGGTTCTCGGTCTTTACCAATTTCCCCCCTTTTGTGTAAATCACCCATGCAATTTGAACCGCACAAGGCCAATTTGATGAATTTGAATATGGAAGATTCCACTTCTTGGGTAAACCAGAAGCTTCAGTGTCTAGAAATAATAAATAATCTCTCAAAAGGTTTAACCGGCGGCAAATAAATCAGTGAACAATTCACAAATATAAGAACTGAGAGCTTTCGGATATACGATTTCGAAACAAATACCAAAAATCAGGACAAATATGATTTCATGACCCTATCATGAGCTTCGGATGTGAAATAAACTATAGGCTCCTCTTCGGCATGGGAAGCTTCCATCGTAATTTTAGTCCCAAACTCATAAGGTTCTACCGACAAAATCCTTCTTTTCTCAAATCGAGTGGGTTTACCATCAATCAATATTGTAAAAAAATCACTCATGTAACTTTAACCTGTATCAGTAAAATATGTTTGATGATTTTAAAGGACCAAGACGAAAACACCTTAAATATTGCTCTGCGTATAATCGATATATCATTTATTCGTCATAATCTATACGTAAAATTCTGATGCTTTCGTTATAAATAAACACTCAACACACACATGAGAAAATTTTTATTAATCCTGGCTTTCTTTGCAGCATTGGAAGCAGGTACCGTTCAGGCAAAAGAGTATCCCGACCGGGATAGAATTATTCGTCGATATGACGAAAACCGCGTTTACAGAGATGACCGCGGAGAATATCACTGGCAAGTGGTAGTTCGGGAAGTTTGGATTCCGGAACAACGAGTTGGCGGAATCTTTGGGTCAAGACGAATACCAGGACATTACGAACAGCGCCAGCAGCGAGTTAAAATTTATCATTATTCTAACCGTTATAATAACAACGATCGTTACTCTGGAAAAAGGCAACATCCGCATGGAATGCCCCCGGGTCAGCGTAAAAAACAGCAAGGTCGCTACAACGATCCCAGAGGCAGAGAGAATGATCGTCGTTGGGATAATGACAGGAATGATCGTCGCAACGATGACGGCCGCTGGGACGATGACGACAGACGAGATAGACGCCGTGAAAACGATAGGTGGGACGATTAATGCGTTGTTTTTATGTTTACCTCCCGGGACTAGACACCCGGGAGTTTTTTTTCTGAGCTCCAATAGTTATTGTCAGTTTGGATTTTGTAAATGATTTACGATCACCGAACATCATAATTGTATTACTTACGAGTACAGCAAATCGAAAAACGGCCTTTGTTTAAAAAGAACTTATTCTTCATAAAACTCGCTCAATGAGCCAAAATAACTTGAGTTCCATCCCTCAACGATATCTTCATAATCCACATCGGGAATATTTGTATGTTTCAATTCGATAGATGTTCCGTCTTTCAAAGGATGCAGCTTAATAGTTACGATTGAGGGTTCTTCCTGCTCGCCAAAGTACCATTGCTGAACTATCTTTTTTCCCTCTTCAAACTCCAGGTTTTTACCGACAATACTTCCATCCCATAAGGAAAATTCTGAACCAGGTTCTGTAGACATCTCCGCTTCATCACCTGTCCATAAATAAATGGTAGCAGGAACGGTTAATGCCATATATACTTCTTCTGGCGGAGCTGGTAAGGTGTAATATTTTTTAAAATCTTTCATACATTTCTAAGTTTTCGGTTTGCCCGGATCATTTGTGCATAATCCCATTTGTGTGCCATTGCACTCACCATTTGCACAATCCGGTTTGACCGGGTAGCCTCTGTTTTAGCAGAGTTTATCCATTTAATAAAATAATCGCGGTGCGATTTCGGAAGGCTTTTAAAGAAATCCATCGAGTCAGGATCATCATTTAAACACTCCAATAATTCCGGGGGTGGTTCAACGGAAAATTCGTTATCCACTTCTAACCTAACCCGCAGCATTGCTCCTTCAGACTTTCGGATTGCCCTCCTTATATCGGCATTCAAAGCAATTATAAAATTCCCCTCGCCCATGGGCAATAAGGCAAGGCCTTCAACTTTAAAAAGATCAAAAAAACCTTTAACCCTGAAAGACTTTTTGTTGCCTGGTTTTAGTTGCTGTGCAATATCAGCCGGAACATCAATATAAGTCCAGCCTGTTTTTTCACCTTGCTGGCCAAACTTCAGAATAATTGTAAAATACTCAATCATTTCTTATTCCTTCCAGATAATTACATCGGCAGGTTTCAGCGATTTTGATCCTATTAAAATATTGGCTTTCGGCGACAAAGGCACTTCATATATCTTTTCTCCATAATTCACTCCGACCCAAAAACCATCTCGCCATTCAATGATCACCCCTTCAGGTAAATCTCTTACCGGAATACCTGCTTCTTTGTAAACGCGTTTCAAAATTGCTTTCTCCAAAGCGCCGTCATCAGAATCGGGCCCTACATAAGTAACTGAACCTTTGCCAACTTTTTTATGGATAACACCCGGCCGGCCTGCGTAATATTGATTGGTATAAGAAGCCCATATCTCTATATTCGGATAAGGCTCTAAAATGTCGGCCCAATTGTTCCAAGTATAAGTTTCTGTTCCAGCTTTGATAGTTCCCGTCCTGTTTTCAGGCAAATGATCGTAAAAAGAAACCACACCACTAATAAGTGTCTGGATCGGACTTGCCCAAACGGATTCCCAAATTTTGCCGTTTCTATCTTTGTGTCCGGTACGCGTAGTTAACACCAAATGCCCACCCTTATCAACATATTGCCTCCAACGCTCTACCAGTTTTGCATCCAACAATTGATAAGCCGGAGCAATCAAAACAGGGTATTTATTAAAATCCTTATCCTCTGTAATCACATCTACAGGAGCCCCAAATTGTTTGAGAGCTCCATAATATCGCATCAGATGCTTTAAATAATCCCATTGAAAGGTCTGTGGTTGATTATCCTGCTCCCAACGATTATCCGGACTGTAAAGAACAGCAGTAAAACGTGATTTATAATCATCCGGCATTTTCGCATTAGCGTCGTAGTTCCGTCTGAGAAACTTCATCTCATTATTCACCTTAATATACTCCTGGCCACCTGTACTCGGTGTTATTCCATCGGGACCAATAACTCCATAATGATATTGCTCACCACCAGTGAGCGGCTGCCGAAAGCGGTAGTTGCACACAAATTTATTACCTCCCGCAAACGCATGCCAAATCCACATCCTTACTGTACCGGGCATGGTTTGAGAGTTAAATTTGCCCCAGTTAACCTGTCCGGGTTGTAATTCCATTACTCCTGTTACACCATTAATTGGTCTGAACAAATCATTCGCGAAGGCGATACTGGTTGGAGAACCCATTCTAAATCCCTGCTCGCCAATCCCCATATCATAACCGGCAACAAGATATTTTGTATAGGTCACAAAATCAAGTTTGGGCATTCTGGTAGGATCAACCGGCGTGTGCTCAGGCATCAGGTTGGTTGTAATCCATTGATCAGACGGAATATACTTGCGTAGAATAGCTGCCTGAAAATGCATAAAGTCGGCTACTTCGTCGGCAGAAAACCTTCTGAAATCCAAAACTGCGTGAGGGTTAGGTTGCGCGATCAGCTCCTTAGGATTAGGAGTGCGTATCTGCTCAAAATTATCATATTTTAAGCTCCAGAATGCATTACCCCAAGTTTTGTTCAAGGTATCGATGGATTTATATTTGTTCTTCAGCCATTTCTGAAAACTCAATTTTGCCGCTGGACTATGATCAACCTGGCCGTAATGGGAAGGTTCGTTATCGAGTTGCCAACCCCAGATTCGTTGATCATTGGCATAATGCTTTGCCAGGGCTTCGACCATTCTGGCAACGTATTTCCGGTACACGGGACTAGACCAGGAAATATGCTGACGCGAACCATGCTGCATAGTTCTGCCTTCTTCATTCACCATTAAAATCTCGGGATGCTTTTCGGCAAGCCAGGCGGGCGGCGTTGGCGAAGATGTACACATCACAACTTTAACACCATTCTTATGGGCTATTTCTACTGCTTCATCTAACCACTTAAAATCAAATACGCCATCTTTCGGCTCTACATAGGCCCACGCAAACTCTCCGAAATGAGTAAACTCAAAGCCAGTTTCGGCGAGTTTTTTCAGGTCGCGCTCCCACTGAGAGCGAGGCCATTGTTCAGGGTAGTAATAAGAACCCACCGTCATTAAGTCGTTCTTCTTAAAAAACCGTTCCGGATCTTGAGCTTTGGCCGGCAGAAACTGGGATAAAATAACTGAGACTATCAGAGAGCTGTAGACTTTCTTTAACATAAGTTTAATTTTTGGTTATAAGAACCTTGCGAATATTCTCTTCGAAAATCATGATTTTTACGCTAAGTTTGAACATTCATAGCAGAAATATTTCAATTAATGAATAAATTCTTAGCATACCTTAGAACAGAGACCTTTAGGAGAAACCTCATTATAGCGATTATATCAGTCATAGCCTTTGTTTTATTAATATTTTTCAGTCTCCGGTATTACACTCGTCATGGCGAAGGTGTTCCGGTACCTAAACTTCAAGGCTTAACCATTGAGGAAGCTGTTGAATTATTAGAAGCGAATGGTTTAGAATATGAAGTGGATTCTGTTTACGAAATGGATAAGCCGCCCGGAATGGTGGTAGAACAGGATCCTGATCCAAATACAAATGTCAAATTAAACAGAACTATATATTTGACCATCATTACACGCACTGCGCCGGATGTTGGCTTTCCGGATATTTTTGAGAAAACATTTTTAGAGGCCCGCGCTGTTTTAAGCAATTACGGAATTAAAATCGGCGACACTTCATACATCTCTGATGTTGCACGCGACCGGGTTCTACAGGTAGAATTTAGAGATAAGCAAATTCGCCCGGGTAATCAAATACCTAAAGGATCGGTTATTAATCTTGTACTTGGCGATGGTAAAGGTGCGATGGACGTAGATTTACCCAATGTAGTGGGGCTTTTATTAAACGAAGCTATATTTTCGCTAAAAGGCTCTCTTCTTAATCCGGGAACAATTACCTACGAAAACGTCACTGATTCTGCAACTGCAAAAGTGATTAAGCAGTATCCCGCCCTAAGCGATTCTTTAACAAAAGTCAGCATTGGCAGCAGCGTTGATTTAATTCTATCAAATGGAACACCAGTTCAACAATAATAACATCTCGGCTGCCGAGTTAAAAGAAAAACTGTCTCGGGGTGATTCTGTTCTTTTAATTGATGTTAGAGAGCAACTTGAATATCACACGTTTAATATTGGTGGTGAGAATATCCCACTCGGACACTTAGCTGAAACATTTGGAGATCTGGAATATTCAAAAGAGAATAATATCGTTGTTATCTGCCAAAGAGGAATAAGAAGTGAAACAGCACGACGTTTATTAGTTTCTGCGGGTTACAAGAATGTAA
The DNA here is from genome assembly GCA_966210515.1 of uncultured Pedobacter sp. Taxonomy (GTDB): domain Bacteria; phylum Bacteroidota; class Bacteroidia; order Sphingobacteriales; family Sphingobacteriaceae; genus Paradesertivirga. The sequence goes on along the minus strand of CBIHLM010000027.1, from coordinate 12,897 downwards.
GAAATCTTACTGGTGGATTATTAGCCTATAGGAGAATTACTATTTAATTTTTTTTATTGAAATGACTACTAACAAATCAGGCAAATTAAGTTTAAAAGCAAAGGTTATAATTGCCTTATTGATAATTATCGTTGTTGCGCTCGGAGTAACCGCGTTTTCTTTTTATTTGAAATATTTCGGGCCTAACGTTTCTAATAAAGAAGACTTTTTATACATCAGAACCGGATCAAGCTTTGACGACGTTTACAAAACAATCAAAGAGAAAGAGATTGTAAACAATACTGAGTCCTTTTACAATGCAGCTTTAGGAATGGATTACCCTCAGGCCGTAAAACCTGGCAGATATCGGCTGAGCGGAGGAATGAGTAACAGGAGATTAATCAATATGTTAAAATCAGGAAGCCAGGAGCCCGTTCAGCTGAAATTTAAAAACCATCGCTTAAAGCAAGATATGGCTGCTTATATTTCCACTCAAATTGAAGCGGACTCGGCTTCTATAATGAACCTGCTTGATTCCGCTGAGTTTATAGGCAAATATGGCTTCACAACAGATAATGTATATTCTGCATTTATTCCAAATTCTTACGAGATCTACTGGAATACGTCAGCGAAGGAATTTTTCGAAAGAATGCACAAGGAATACCAAAAATTCTGGACGAGGGAGCGTAAAGCAAAAGCAAAAGAAATAGGATTATCAGAGACCCAGGTTAGCGCCCTTGCCGCCATTGTTGATGCTGAAGCATTAAATGACAGTGAGATGCCTACTATAGCCGGGCTGTATATGAACAGATATAAAAGCGGAATTAAATTGCAGGCAGATCCAACTGTAATTTATGCGAATAACGATTTCACTATCAGAAGAGTATTAAACCGCCACTTAAGAAAGGATTCTCCTTATAATACATACGTCTATAGTGGTTTACCTCCGGGCCCTATAATGATGCCGAGTATCAAAGCTATCGATGCGGTGCTGAATTATGAAAAGCATAAATATATTTATATGTGTGCGAAAGAGGATTTTTCAGGCTATCATAACTTTGCCGTGACCCAGGCAGAACATCAGGCCAACGCGAGAAGATTCCAAAAAGCTTTGAACGAAAGAAACATCAAAAAATAGATGTATAGCCACCAAACAAAGATCAGGGTCAGGTATGGTGAAACCGACCAGATGGGTTATATGTATTACGGAAATTATGCCGAGCTATACGAGGTAGGTCGTGTAGAAATGCTCAGAAGCCTGGGAATGACCTATAAATCGATGGAGGATCAGGGTGTAATGATGCCAGTCCTTGAAATGCGCTGCAAATACTTTAAACCTGCCCTTTACGACGAGGAGCTAACGATCAATGTGATTCTTGAAAAGATGCCTGGTGTAAAGATTCATTTTAAATATGAGTTTTTTAATGAAACGGGGGATTTAATTCATGAAGGAGAAACAACGCTAGCCTTTATAGATATGAAGAGAAATCGCCCATGCGCTCCCCCTCCTGATTTTCAGAACCGCCTAAAAACTTTTTTTAATTAATACTAATAATGAATTGGCTACATAAACTACTTTTAAAAACTCGTCCGTATGCCCTATTCATGGACTGGACAAAAGTAGTCGTGGTGCCAGGATTCAGCCCCTTACCGCTCTATACGGTAGGCACATTTTTTTTTCAGGAGATTGGAAAAGATTCGTTGATCAACAAGGCCTCGTCGCTGGCCTATAATTTCATGCTGGCAATCTTTCCGGGTATAATTTTCGTTTTTACTCTTATCCCTTATATACCCATTACCGGCTTTCAGGATCAACTCATAGGTCTTCTGGCACTCGTCCTACCCTCCGAAGCATATCAGGCAGTAAAGAGCACGTTAGAGGAAATTATAAAACAACAAAATGGAGGGCTATTGTCTTTTGGTTTTTTTGCGGCGCTTTTCTTCGCTACAAATGGAGTTATTAACCTGATGCAGGCATTTAACAAATCGTCGTTGATAATCGAAACAAGAGGCTGGATTAAACAAAGAATCGTAGCTATAATATTAACATTCGTTATGTTTTTAGCGCTGATAATCGGATTAACAATAATGACCGTAGGTACTTTTGCAGTTAAATTTGCCGAAGAACAACTCGAGTTCAAAGATTCTTTCTGGTTATACATAGCTGATTTCTTAAGGTGGTTGATTTTGATTTCGGTATACTTCATTACAATTTCAATTTTGTACCGTTACGGACCTTCGCACACAAAAAAATGGAAGCTTTTTAGTCCGGGTTCATGGCTCGCGACAGTCTTAGCGATTTTAACTTTTTGGGGATTTGGGTATTACATCAATAATTTTGGAAATTACAATAAGGTTTACGGCTCAATAGGAACCTTAATTGTTATCATGATTTGGTTATACTTAAACTCTCTCATAATACTGATAGGTTTTGAATTAAACGCGAGTATTGACCTTTCAAAACGCAGTATTAAGATTGTAAAACCTAAGTTCAACACGTTTAAGGACGAGCCGGTGCAAGAAAAACTGCACAAAAAAGCCTAGCATGAAAATTTATTCTACTGGCATTCAAAGGCCTATGTCCAATATTCAAAAAAATAAACAATCATAGTTGCAAATTTAACCGGAGTTTGTACTTTTGCCTCCGGAGAGTTGGCAGAGTGGTCGATTGCGGCAGTCTTGAAAACTGTTGAACTGTTAAAGGTTCCTGGGGTTCGAATCCCTAACTCTCCGCATAAAATCAAAGAGGCTGGATCAAATGATTCAGCCTCTTTTTTTGTCAATAAATTTTCAATTATTCGTTCGGGACCTGACTACATCTTTAAATTTCGACCGTGACGGAAAATCAATAATTGGGAACACACATTCGCGATCGATCGCCAACTAGTGGTTCAATGAACAACAACAGGAGTACTTAGCCTTTTTCTTTCAAATTATTTCAGTGCTTCACCAGTCTTTAGCATGGGCATGTTATATCTGTATGGAAAATTGGGATCAAACTTCGCTATAAGGATTTTCGAGTTGGCGTTCGGCTTGGCAACGGGCATATTGAAACGATAAAGATGTGTACTGGCTTTTTCGATAGCTGCTCCTTCGTGTTTATTTAGCAATCTTGCTGGCAAGCGAGATTGGAAAGGAAAAGCAGCAGAATCCCGTTTAACCGGAATGACGGCACTTATGTTAAGATTTTCCCAGAGTGTTACTGAGTGAAGATTAGGGTAAAATTTCTTACCGGGCTTAATATTACTATCGATACCGTCTTGGGCAAAAGATGATGAGGTTAAAATTGCCAGTAAAACAAGCAGGATTTGCGCATTTGTTTTCATTTTTAAGATTTTGATAGAACATAAAGATACAAGAAAAAATAAACGAATACTGAATCAACATGGACCTTCCTACCATTTAAGCAAGAAGTCGGGTTTGGCTTTTAAGTCAAGGTAAGGATAAGTTACCTTAGATAAATACAGCCCTTGCGGATAAGCAGGTTCAAGTCTTGAAGGAGTTTTTTTATTAAAAAGATAGCTCTCGAATTCATCCAAATTCAGGCTCCCCTCTCCAACCTTCAAAAGCTTACCCATTAATATCCGGATCATTCGGCCTAAAAAGCGATTCGAAGATATTTGAAAACGGAATCTGTCGCCACTTAAACTGGCGTAAAACCGCGCTGAAGAAACATTACAAATCGTGTGCTCATTTTTATCCGGCGATTTGCAGAAGGCAGCATAATCGTTATATAAGGGTAGAATTTCGGCAGCCTGGTTCATCTTTGCCAGATCAAATTTCTTTCCAGGATATAAAGAGCTGAAGCCATGTAAAAATGGATCTTTATAGGTATGAATAAAGTAATCGTATTGACGTTGAACGGCGTCGAAACGCGCATGCGGTAACCCTTCCATGGCGACAATGTCGAACACTGCAATATCCGGCGGTAACACTTTATTGATCCGGAACTTTAAATCAAAGTTCCAATCGACGTTGAGATCCGCATGAAAAAAGAACTGGCCGGCGTGCACACCTGCATCGGTACGTCCACAGCCATTTATCGTAACCGGAATTTTAAAAATCTGGCTTAAGGCGGTTTCAATAAGCTGTTGTACGGTTATAACTTTTGCATGCTTTTGCCAGCCGCAATAGTTTGCTCCATTGTATCCAATATGAAAGAAATAACGCAAATAGTTGAAGTTTGCCGTAAATATACATTACTACACCCTATGCATCTGGCAAATAAAGATAAGTAAACTTCTAAACGCATTCATTCTGACAAATTCGCTATTTCATCCGGAGGCCGGTGTTGCTATCGCTCCGGGTACTTTATAGCCAACAGAATCGACGCGTCCAAGCGCTTGAATTGTTTCATCTATCGTGAGCAGCAACGTAGTTTCGCATTTCGACAAGGCACCACCGCTGTTAATTGCGATTATAACGGTGGCCATCGAAACCTGATCGGGCGCCTCCCAGAGGAAATAGCCGTCGTATGCACCGAGGGCATACCAGAAGCCCCTAAGTTTTCCTCCGACAGATTCGACATACTTTCGGGCAGCCTCACTACGATCTTCAGGATTCTTTGTCAACCGGGCCCATGTTTCGGGTGTATAGCTGAAGCGTGTTAAATAAATAGCCATAGCGTTTAAAATTAAGTTCTCCAACTCCGATGGATTTCGGTTCGGCGTTTGCCAAAGTATCATACTAGAAAACTATGCTCTACGCAGAGAGCCCCTGTCTTGCAGTAGTTGATTAATCATCGCATATTCCGGGGATCGTCACTTTTGTTTATATAAGTAATGGCAAAAGGCCCCATGCCATGTATTTGCACCACGGTAGGTACCTCGCAAAAGGCATAGTGAACAAATTTAGCCGGCATCACCGCGAAATCTCCTTTCTCAAGTTTTCCGGCCTTTTGTTTATCAAATGTTGACTGCGTTCCCATGTAAAGAGCACCTTCAATAACTGTAATATTTTCAGCAGTTGGATGCCAGTGCGGCCTTACCGTATAATTCTCCGGAAACTTCAGTCGTATGGTAAAAGGTCCGGCTTTGGAAGGATCTCCCGAAAGAACTACGACTTTAGCTCCTTTAGGTAATCCCGGTGGCACATCCATCCATTTAAAATCTGCAACCTTTACCATCGTATGGCTGGAATCGGATGACATCATAGAATGATCCTGTGCTATTAAACCAGGTGCCTGTGCAATTAAAAATGCCAGCAGCAAGGTAATTTTCAATAAAACTTTCATCTTAACCTCCGCTTTAATATCCACTTTAAACCAGTGGCCACCCATCAATGTTCCATAAATTATGCGGTTGTAAACCCTGCGTGAAGATTTATACAAACTATTCACATCATTTTTACAATTGCAAAAAGCCGGTAACAAAGACCATATATGGCCGTTTTCTTATTATCAACATAGGCCCCATGCCAATTACTTATAATATTGACAAACAACTAATGGGTGCACATATGGAAGCACTCGTTGCCCAATTAGAAGAAAGCTTCTTTTTTTTAGATAGTCATTATAATTTCCTGTATGTAAATCCTGCTACCGAAAAACTACTTCTCAAATCCCGGGAAGATTTGCTAGGCAAAAATATTTGGGAGGTCATCAATATAGAGCATAATCCGAACCTCTTCAACATCATAATGCGGTCTATCGAGGGCGAAAAACACATAAAAACTAACGTCTTTTCAAACACCCATCAAAAATGGCTATACATTGAAATATTCAAATCAGCATCGGGCATTTCAGTTGCGCTCAGCGATGTCCGGCGTGACCGCTTTGCGTTCGAAAATGTGAAGCAATTATCACTGGAGACGCTTATAGACAATATTCCGCAAATTGCTTTTGCAGCAAGCGTAATAGGTACAAATATCTATTTTAATAAAAAATGGGCCGAATATACCGGCGAGCTGTGGGAGGGAGAAATAAGCAAGGTTTGGAAAACGGTTATTCACCCCGACGATTATGAAAGAGTTATAGACTTATGGTATCAGCACTCGTCAAAAGACGAGCCTTATGAGGCCGAGTACCGGATTAAGAAGTATAATGGTGAATATCGATGGCATCTGGGAAGATCAAATCCCGTAAAAGCAGCTGACAATACAATTGATTTCTGGATTGGTACTGTAACGGATATCGATGAACTAAAAGAAACCCAGGAGAAACTAAAGGCAAGTAAGCGTTTCACACAAACCTTAATAGATAATTCGCCTGATATCATCATAATTACAGATTATATAAACAACAAAAACACCTATAGCAACAAAGTAATCGGCCAGGTTTTAGGTTACGATGAAAAGATATTAGAATTACCCTCTTCTGAGTATTTCGAAAAATACCTTCATCCCGAGGATCTCCCGAAAATAAACCGGCTTATCGAATCAATACGGGCCGACACATCGGATGACAATATCCACAACTTAATTATCCGCGTTAAAGATATTCATGAAAAATGGCACTGGCTGCAAACGAAGGCAATGATTTTCAGCCGGACACAGACCGGCGTGGTTAAAGATATTTTATTTTACTATACGGATATTACGTCAATAAAAGAAACTGAGCTAAAGCTTAAAGAAAGCATTCGCTTTACTGATAAAATAGCAGAAGCAAGCCCAGATTTAATAACAATTCTAGACTTTCCAACTTTACGATTCACATATGTAAACAGGGCTCCGGCCTATTCCTTTTTCCCCGTAGATAAACTTATAAATTCATCCATAGACATTTTGCAAGCTGTTGTTGAACCTCATGACTGGCCCCGGTTTCGGGAATATTTTAGCGGCTTTGAAAATGCTGCAGATGAAGATATTCTGCATTTGGACTACCAGATGATAAACACACAAAAACAATGGCGCTGGGCGCGGTCGCGGGGGAAAATATTTGAGAGAGATGAAATTGGAAAGCCTGCGAAAATCATCATTATTACTCAGGATATAACAGCCAGCAAAGAAATAGAAGAGGCCGCTAAACAAAACCTGCTGATGCAACAACTACTTGAAAAGAAAGATGAGTTTATGAGTGTTGCCAGCCACGAGCTGAAAACGCCTATTACTACGATGAAGGCCAGTATTCAAATATTGCAAAGGTTAATTGATACCCGGGCTGAAGAAAAACTTCTGAAAGTTTTTATTACTAAAGCTAATGAACAGATCAACAGACTAACTTCACTAATTAATGCATTATTGGACAATGCCAAAATTCAGGCGGAAAAGCTTACTCTAACTATAAGCTGCTTTCATATAGGTGAGGTAATTGAAGATTGCATAATGCATAGCCCCGGCACTCATGTAATTTCGCTTAAAAATATTGTCAGTGAGCCAATAGAAGGAGATAAAAACAGAATTGGACAGGTATTGACAAATTTCATCACTAATGCAATAAAGTATTCTCCAAATGCTGATGAAATCCTTATCGACACTCAAAAGGAGGGTGATTTTTTAAAAGTTTATGTCACCGATTTTGGAATCGGAATTCCGGAAAAAAAGATAGATAAGGTGTTCGACCGGTTTTTCAGGGTTGAAGAGACTTCCTCAGAATTCTCGGGTCTGGGATTAGGCCTGTACATCTCAGCGGAAATCATTAAAAGACACAATGGAGAAGTCGGCGTAACGAGTGAGGAAGGAAAAGGCTCGACCTTTTGGTTTAAAATTCCAATGAAATTTAATGAGCTCCCGACTAATGATCAAAAACCCACTCTGTAACACGTCAGCCAAATAAATAACCGCTATAAGCAAGTCCGTTAGCCACACTGCTAAAATTATCTCCCGAATTTATTTTACTATTAGGAAATTTATTTTGAAACAGAGTCTTTACCGCTCTAACCATCGAAGTACCGCCAGTAAGAAATAAACTATCAATATCTTGGGTTGCGATTTTATGGCTTAGCAGAAATCTGTCCAGATAATTAGAAATCCTCTGAATATCCTTGTGAATAATTGCGTCATAGTTTTCAATCGAAACTTCCTCGTCAATCTCAATTCCCATATTTGAATAGTGAAACGGGAAAATATCCAAAGATGAAAGACCAATCTTTGTATTTTCGATAGCCTGAAAAACAGAATAACCGAGGTTGTTATCTACAAGAGTAAGGAGATTCTTAAATCTTCGGTCCTCGTTCGAGTAATGATAATAATCCTCCATACTCTTTTTAATTCTCAGACTGTTAAAGAAGTTCATCTTGTCCCAGGAACAAATATTATCAAAAAGTGATACGGGTACTTTCAGCAGTTTTCCCGGACTTGCCTCATACAAAGTGTCTTTGCCAAAGTACGGAGTACCTTTATCCCACATAAAAGCTGAATCAAAACTATCGCCACCAATATAAATACCTCCGCTGGCTATCATATCCTTTTTGCGGTCGGCTGTGTTCGCCCGGTCCGGATCAAGTTCCAGATAGGTAAAATCAGTAGTTCCCCCGCCAAGGTCTGCCACCAATACCTTTTCCCTTTTTAAGATAGTTTTTTCGTAGGCAAAGGCTGCGCCTATGGGTTCGAATTGGAATCGGACATTATTGAATCCTGCCTTTTCGACGGCGGTACTTAGTCGCGATTGTGCCAGTGTATCTTTTGCACTGCTGTCGTCGTCAAAAAACACCGGACGGCCAACAATCGCTTTCCCGCAATCGCAGCCTGTAATTTTATCCGCTTTTGTTTTAAGATCTTTAAGAATGAGAGTCACCAGGTCTGACGCATTATATCTACGGTTATGTATCTGGGTTTCAACAAAGCTTGACCTTGACAATATTTGTTTAACAGATTTGATAAATCTTCCCTTCATTCCGTCCTCAAGATACGCTGTAATGGCATGCTCTCCTATCACGTAATTATGCGGGTTGCCCGCAGAGCTCTCGGGAAAATAAATCAGAGATGGCACCCTTATGGTTTCAACAATCTCCTTTTTATTTTCATCATAAATTGATAATACGGAGTTGGTGGTACCGAAATCCAGGCCGTAAAGAAACTGTTTCATAGTAAAGAAAGAATGTTAATCGGATTCTCCTGATTATTTAAGATTTCTGAATTAAAGCTTAACATCATTACGATTATGATGGATAATTTCAGATTCCATTATCCGCAGAATCTTTTCCCTGTTGTTGACCGGCAAAGATAATTTTAAATTAAGATCACAAAACCGCTTTGCTGTATAAATTTTGAAACTCACCAAGAAAAACCTTGAAATCTACATTCCGGAAACTCAGGAAAAAATGATTGGTGATAGATTCTCAACTCAAATTGTAATATTTCCGTTATGCTTAACATTTGTCGCTATTTGCCGTACAAGGCCCTATGATACAGGGTAAAAGCAATGTAGTTCTGGAACAGTTATTAAAATATTCTCTTGATTTGATTTCTGTTGTAGACGGGGACGGGACTTATATCGAGGTGAGCGGAGCATGTACTAAGATATTGGGCTATACGCGCGAAGAACTATTGGGCACTACTTTTTTTGAATATCTACCAAAACAAGACGTTGAATATGCCCGAATGGGCTTCAATGAGGTAAAGCGGGGGGTCCCTGCGCATAATGTAGAATACCAAATATTGAAAAAGGACGGCACGCTTGCTTATGTAAGCGGATCGGGCAACTGGAGTGAAGAGGATGGTACCGGGTTTTGGATAACCAGAGATATTTCCGAGCTCAACAACGCAAAACAAGAAATTAAGCAAAAAGAAGAACTATATCAAACCATAGTGGAGCAAGGTGAAGAGATTTATGCTTTGGTAAATTTTGATACAAATTTCACCTTTCTTAGTCATAACTGCTCAAAAATTCTGGGCTATAAAACTGATGAAGTTCTTGGCAGAAGCATCTTTCAGTTTCTGCATCCGGATGATCTTCAACAAATGCAGGAATTATGGAAATATGTTCTGGCTCATGATGAAGTATCCAATACTGGTAAATTCCGTTATAAAACGGCTTCGCAGGAATGGCGATGGATGGAAACCTCTGCCATTAATCACTTAAAAAACCCCAGCATTAAGGCTATTGTCTTCACGTCAAGAGACATAACCGAACGAGTTGAAAAAGACCTTTTATTGAAAAAGAGCTCCGAAAACTTTAAAGCCTTATTTGAAAACAATCCTGAACCTGTTTTATTTCAAAGTACTGCAGGTTATATTTTAGATGTTAATGAAGCAGTTTTACAATTATTCGGTGAGACAAAACAATCCATTATTAATCGACATATTTCCTCTATCCTTCCCAAAGAAAATGTATCAGCTTATAAACATGGATTCCAACAAGCATTAAATGGCATTCCAAATAGTTTTGAACAGGGTATTATACTTCCGGACCAGAGAGAAATAATTCTTTCAACAACTCAAATTCCTGTAATAATTGATGAAGAGGTAGTTGCGATTTATTGGATTGGTAAGGATATTACTATTGAAAAACAAGCGCTGAAAACTATCCAGTATCAGTCTGATGATTTAATTTTATTAAATCAGGAGCTTCAGCGTCAAACACAAGAATTACTGTCGCAGTCAGCTGATTTATTGCTGATGAATGAAAAATTAAATCGACAGAAGATACAAGAGCAGGATGCCCGGAAGGAAGCTGAAAAAGCAAGTGAAGCTAAAAGTATTTTTCTGGCAACAATGAGCCATGAAATTCGGACCCCTATGAATGGTATTCTGGGAATGGCTTCGCTTTTAACAGAAACACCCCTCACAGATGAGCAGCAGGAATATACCAACATTATAAATTCCAGTGGGGAAGCTCTTTTAAGTGTTATCAACGACATTCTGGACTTTTCTAAAATAGAATCCGGACAAATGGAAATTGAGCAGCATGATTTTAACCTTAGAAAGTGCATAGAAGACGTAATGGACTTAATGGCCCCTAAAGCAAGTAAAAAAGGGATAGACCTAATGTACAATATTGATTTTCAAGCCCCCAATGTCATTACAGGTGATAGTCTCCGTTTACGGCAAGTACTGATAAATTTGTTAAATAACGCGCTCAAATTCACCGAAAAAGGAGAAGTGTTTTTAAGTATTGAAATGCTGGAAAACGCTGGTGACGATATTAAATTATTATTCAGGATAATAGATACCGGTATAGGAATTCCGGAAGACAGATTATCACGGCTTTTTAAATCTTTCTCTCAAGTAGATTCATCTACCACCAGAAAATACGGCGGCTCGGGATTGGGCCTTGCAATTAGTGATCGACTGGTTCATTTAATGGGAGGTACTATAGATGTTGAAAGTCAAAAAGGAAAAGGATCAACTTTCAGTTTTTCAATAACAGCAAAGATTTCGGTAGCCGAGTTTAAATACCATCCACCAACCAGTGTGAAAAATCAAAGAGTTCTGGTAGTAGATGACAATGACACCAATCTCAAAATTCTTAAAAAGCACCTTGAATATTGGGAAATGGCACCTACCACAGTCTCTACGGCACAGGAAGGGCTAGATAAGATTTTCGGTGGCGCAACTTTTGATTTGATTATAACAGATATGCGGATGCCTGTAATAGATGGTGTTGATTTCGCTAAGATGCTCAGAGCAAAAAATCATTTCGCACCGGTTATTCTTTTAAGTTCAGTAGGAAATGAAACGGCTTCCGATTTTCCCGATTTATTTAAATCTATTTTATCAAAACCAGTAAAGCCCTGTCATCTTTTGGGCGTAATTCAATCGTCCCTTCAAGACAGCCCGGTCCAAAAACAAGAAAAACCGCAAGCATCACTTTTAACCAATGATTTTGCGATACAATATCCTTTAACCATCCTGTTAGCAGAAGATAATCCCGTCAATCAGAAACTTGTCACTAAAATTTTAAACAGACTTGGGTTTCATGCCGAAATTGCCAACAACGGACGGGAAGCAATAGAGATGCTAGAAAAATGCCATTACGACCTAATTCTAATGGATGTACTAATGCCTGAAATGGACGGCATTGAAGCTACCAAACACATACGCATTCATAACATTTATCAGCCGAAAATTGTAGCTATGACAGCAAATGCCTTTCCTGAAGACCGAGAAGCGTGTCTCCAAGCAGGTATGAATGAATTTATTTCAAAACCTATACAACTGGAAAAGTTTCTGTCAATTTTAAAAGAGATCGCTTTATCTGTTTCCCGAAAACTGTGAAATAATTTAAGAAAACAGATTATATTATTCTCCGTTCTGATTCATCAATTGCTAAATCGTTTATACTTGCAAAACGTTTTTTCATCAAACCGTTCTCATCAAATTCCCAATTTTCGTTTCCGTAAGCACGATACCATTGACCATTTTCATCGTGCCATTCATACTCAAACCTAACGGCTATTTTATTGTCGGTAAAAGCCCACAATTCTTTTTTCAATCTATAGTCTAATTCCTTTTCCCATTTGGCTGTTAAAAAACTTTTCACCTCTTCCCGTCCGTTAATAAAAAGATTTCTATTTCGCCACTCGGTGTCGATAGTATAGGCAAGTGATACCTTCTCAGGACTTTTTGTATTCCAGGCATCCTCAGCCATCTGTACTTTCTGAGTCGCGGTTTCGAAATTAAATGGTGGAAGTGGCTTTTTTTGCTCCATTTTAAAATGCTTTTACAATTATGTTAAATTTGTACTGTCCCTACCCTTCTTCGGGAATCACGTTTAATTGCTGGTCTTAGGCGCGTTTGCACGGATCTTGAATAAGTCAGAATCTCAGCCCAAATTATGGAAATTCAATCAATTCAAATTCAGACTTAAAGAATACTGCAATAATACACCTTATCTCAGTTAGAACTCCCAGATAATTCGCCCCGTCCACCATGATTCTCAATCGAATGGATTTATAATCTTAAACAAAACAGGACGAATATTTATATGAATCCTCTTGAACTAAATCAATTTAGCAATGACACATTTTCAAAAAAACATTCTTCGCAATGACAAATTAACGGTAAACATTCCTCTTTTCTAACAAAATCATGGTTTATATA
>CBIHLM010000026.1:0-57978 GCA_966210515.1 uncultured Pedobacter sp. | reverse complement strand
ATCTATACCTTATATATACCTTATCTATACTTTATTGTTTTGTCTTTTCTTGGCTATATAATCTTCATGTAGTCTTAATGTGCGCAAAATCGGAGAGTCTTGAATCATCCTTAATCTCGTGATAAATAGATAAAAAAGTAGAATTTTAGAAATCTTAGCATCCTGGAATCAAGAGATTAGCTCTGAGTTTTTTCCATTCATAAGAAAATATTTATATTCACTGAATCTGGCCTATGCCCTGGGCATGTTCTTGCCTCAGTGATTTTGATTATTAAAAAATTTATGATGATGGATTCAATAAAAGATAGATCTGGCCCGATGACCGTTGTAATTGGCGTATTTGCTGTTTTTAGCGCTATTGAAATTGCCAGACTCGGTTATAATTTTGGAGTTTTGCTAAAGACTTATTTATAGATAACGATGTGTTAAATCGAATTCTGACTGATCTTCCATTACAGGCAACAATTCACGGAGATATTCACGTTCTTGTGCCGATGACTGGCCTTCTCAACTCGATGCCTTAAATTGCGGCCGCGAGAGGTTTGCAACCTAAGTGTTGACACTTGTTTTGGAAATGGGTTGCAGGGGGAAGTATCGTGTCGCCCAAAAAATTCAATAAAGTAGTTGAAATCTGCCAAAAACAAAGGAGCTTCTATTTCAGAATTTTGTTTTTCTTTTTTGTCTCGGTCGGATCAGGTGCTTCTTGTATTTCCTCTTCAGGAGATTCGTCATCGGAAGGATTAATGAAGTTTTCATCGTCGTCAACCTCGGGAGCATTTATGAGATCATAAATCATCCAAAGCAGTCCGATTATCATGATAGAAATGAGTATTTGCATAGATATTCTTTCTACGATTGTCCTTTTTAAAAAGTTCAAGGTAAATATAGAAAGTCTTAAATACTAATCAATCGAAAAAAAATTATCATTTGAAGAGAGATTCGGTTGATCTAGGTTAATCGTGTTGAGTATTACATTCTAAATCTTAACGATACCGACCTGCCAAGTGCCTGAACAAATTCCGGATCTAAGGCAGCTCCACCTTTTTGTACCCAAACCTTGCGGTCATCTTTTACCAAATCAATTGTTTCACCATTCAATACAATCTGAAGTTCTGTGGTTGCTTTATCTATCGACGAACTATTATTTATGTAGTAAACATAGTCCTTGTCGTTGTAAGTAATTCTCATTGGTAGTGCCATCTTTCTATCTACGCTTTTCATCATCAATTGTTCTAACGAATATATTGTCCCTTTCTTTTCCCATGATGAATTAGTTTTTTCAAAAATATCTTCATCCATTAAATATCAGCACTTTAAAAAAAAATAGTCCCGCTTGTTAGCGAGACTATTTTTTCTTGTTGTTTAACTGAGGGAAAAAGAACGAGTGTGTAAAATCGTAGGTAGATGAAATTTTATTATGCAACCTGCAATCCGTCGTCAGAATTTGGTCGTAAAGTTTTAATTATATTATCCTTCGTAGCTTTTATCGAGTTCAACTCTTTAGATAAAATATTCAATAGTTGTTTGTCGAATCTTTCGCTTAATTTAATGACTGTGTTGTTGCGTTGCTTTTTCATATTTTGCGTTTTAGGTTGTTAACTATTGTCTTTTTCTTCTTTCTCTTCAGGATCGCTTAAATTGCTTTTTCTGCGTTCTGCTTCATGTTTCTGACGAAGAAGCTGCTCGACGTCCCGCGTGTCTTCTGCGTTTTCAGGATTTGACGGGTTTTCCCAATCTTGTCCTTTTTTTTCAGATTCATTCGGAATCTTTATTTTATTAACTACTGTCATGCTGTTTCGCTAATCTGAAATATTCTATTCCATTATCGTACCAATTATTTTAAACGTGTTTAAAAATTGTAGTTTATGGCCCCTGGAGCTGTTATTTTGCGAGATATTTTTTTTGTTGGCATCGAAAATCCCTTTCCGAACAGCCATAAATCAGTTCACGGGTGGTGTATCCCGGATCTGGAAATTGTCATTTAATTGTATACAGTTTAGGACGAGCACTTGAAATGTGAATATTTTAAAGGAAGGAGAATTCTTAAAAACTTTAGTTTTGTATATTGCTCAAGAGTTTTGATCCGAATTCATATCTGTTAAATGGCCGAAGTTAATTATAGTGAAGATAGCATACGTTCCCTCGACTGGAAAGAACACATTCGTTTACGACCCGGTATGTATATCGGAAAACTGGGTGATGGTTCTGCATACGACGATGGGATTTATGTTCTGCTTAAAGAGATCGTAGATAATTCTATCGATGAGTTTGTGATGGGTGCAGGAAGGAGTATTGATATTACTATTTCTGATCACAAGGTTTCTGTTCGTGATTATGGACGTGGAATACCGCTGGGGAAAGTAATTGATTGCGTGTCTAAAATAAATACGGGTGGTAAATATGATTCAAAAGCTTTTCAAAAGTCGGTAGGTTTAAATGGGGTAGGAACAAAAGCTGTCAATGCTTTATCAGCAACGTTTGTTGTTCAGTCCTATCGGGATGGCAAAACAAAAATCGCCGAGTTCGCTAAAGGCGAGGTGATTCGTGATGAACCGGAGAAGGATACTACACAAAGAAACGGTACCGCAATTTCGTTCATTCCCGACGAGACAATTTTCAGGCACTACCGTTTTATTCCCGAATTCATCGAAAACATGATCTGGAATTATGTATTCCTGAATTCTGGTCTTACCATAAATTTCAACGGACAGAAGTTCTTTTCTGAAAAAGGCTTGCATGATTTGTTGGAAAAAAATACCGATGCCCAAAACATACGTTATCCTATCATTCACCTTAAAGCCGAAGATATAGAAGTTGCCATGACGCACGGCCAGCAGTATGGTGAAGAGTACTATTCGTTCGTAAACGGTCAGCATACTACACAGGGGGGAACTCATCAGGCTGCCTTTCGTGAAGCTGTGGTCAAAACAGTACGCGAATTCTATAAAAAGGAGTTTGATGCATCGGATATCAGGGCCTCTATCGTTGCGGCGGTGGCTATTAAAGTGCAGGAACCGGTCTTTGAATCCCAAACTAAAACAAAACTTGGTTCTCAAAATATTGGGCCGGAGGGGCCTTCTGTTCGGGCTTTCGTGGTGGATTTCTTAAAAAAGGCTCTCGATGACTACCTCCACAAGCATTCTCAAACTGCCGACGCTTTATTAAAACGTATTCTTCAATCAGAACGAGAACGCAAGGATATCGCCGGAATAAAAAAGCTTGCGAATGAACGGGCAAAAAAAGCGTCGCTTCATAACAGAAAGTTGCGAGATTGTAAGCTTCATTTTGATGATACACACGAACGAAAACAGGAGACCACACTATTTATTACCGAGGGTGATTCTGCCAGTGGGTCCATTACAAAATCGCGGGATGTAATGACTCAGGCTGTTTTTAGCTTGAAAGGAAAACCCTTAAACTGCTTTAGTCTTACTAAAAAGGTTGTTTATGAGAACGAGGAGTTTAATCTGCTGCAGCATGCTTTAAATATTGAAGACGGCATGGAAGGATTGCGCTACAATAATATAGTAATTGCCACCGATGCTGATGTGGATGGTATGCATATCAGATTATTGATGATGACTTTCTTTTTGCAGTTTTTTCCGGATCTGGTAAAAGCGGGCCATGTTTCTATCCTACAAACTCCTTTGTTCCGGGTAAGAAATAAGAAAGAGACTATTTATTGTTATAACGAAGAGGAAAAAAATCGAGCTATAGAAAAACTTGGTGCAAGACCTGAGATAACGCGATTTAAAGGACTGGGAGAAATTTCACCAGATGAGTTCGGCCTGTTCATCGGGAAAGACATTCGTCTGGAACCTGTAATTCTGAAAGATGCTAATATCCATTCTTTACTGGAATACTTCATGGGGAAAAATACCCCCGACAGGCAACAGCACATAGTAAAAAACCTAAGGGTTGAAAAGGATGAAGCTCAATCAGCTGCAAGCGTTGAGTCAATTACCGGTGAAATAGACGAGGATAATTTCGCTGCCTGAGCGATTTTTCCCTGAGAATAGGTGTATTTATTGATTTGATAAATGTTCAAACAAAGACAAAGCAATTTGCTTTATCTCAAATTGGATTATTTATCTCAGATCACCTGTCGCCATGAAAAAAATACTGCTTATTTTCTCAGTCTGTTTTTTTACCGGAACTTTATTCGCACAAGAGTGGGTAGATAAGCGTTTGAAGAATTCTTCCAGGCATCAGGAGTGGGTTCAAACGAAAGCCGGCGACCGGATGGTTCACTCTTTTATTACTTATCCCGAAGTAAGTAAAAAGGTTCCGGTAGTAATAGTGATTCATGAAAATAAGGGTTTAAATGATTGGGCCAGAAGCGTAACAGATCAGCTTGCCGAAGCTGGTTATATTGCTATCGCACCTGATTTGCTTTCTGGTATGGCGCCGGATGGAGGAAAAACTTCAGATTTTAAAACCTCAGAAGATGCAACTAAAGCCATATATTCTTTAAAGCAGGAGCAGGTTACAACAGATTTGAATAGTGTATTCGATTATGCGAAGAAAATTCCTGCTGCAAATGGGAAAGTTGTTGTGCTTGGGTTTTGCTGGGGCGGAAGCCAGGCTTTTAATTATGCAGTCAGCCAGCCGGCATTAAAGGCCGCGTTAGTGTTTTATGGAACAGGAATAAATGATCCGGCCCGGGCTGCAAAGATAGCAGCCCCTGTGTATGCTTTTTATGGCGGTAGCGATGAGCGTGTAAATGCTACTATTCCCGAAACCGAAAAGGCTATGAAAGCGGCTGGCAAAAAATATGAATACAAAGTTTATGATGCTGCAGGACATGGTTTCTTCCGCGCAGGTGAAGATCAGGACGGAACAGAAGCCAATCGAAAAGCCAGAGATATGGCTTACGAACGAATGCTTGAAATATTAAGAACTATCTAGGGCAGCACTTATTATTTAATTATCGAAAAAAGCGCAAGTTGTCTGTAGACGGATTCAAAAATCCCTCTTTCAGAAGTAACTATTGCACTATTTTATTAGCGCATGTAGAACTTGCGAAGGCTTCCGGCTTGGCTTTAAAAACAAATCCCATACTTAAAATATATCCCATTGCTTCGTGCAATGCCTGGTTAGATTTGAACATTGGATTAGTGTTGATGTCAGCATGGACCTCAAGGTCTATATCGTAGAGATCAAGTAAATCGCACAAGGCATAAGCTGTTTCAATGGATTTTTGCACTTCCATAAGCATTCTTTCTTTGATGCTCATTTTTCTTGTGCTTTTCTCTTGATGAATAAACATAAAGGCACCTTTCTTCTCTCTTAAAAACACTATTACGGTCGCGAAATCGGTATAGCTGCCTTTAACTTGTGAATCTGTGCCTATGCAAACTTTTAATTTGTTACCAAGATTAGTCTCTCTTTCTATGGCCTGCTCTACTTCTTCTAAAATTGGACTCTGAATGATTTCACCACTAAATTTTTTCCAGGTCATAAAATTAAATTTTTTGTATATCGTTTAAATGACCAGTTTGCCTTAGGGCAATGGAGTTGGTCTACTAAAGATAGTTCTTTAATAATTAATTGTCGTTTACTATTTTGTTAACATATTAACAATCAGATAGTATGGTGGGTTCGTATATAACTAATAACATCGGGATCTGTTTTATCGTACAAAACACCGGTATAATTATCTTATATCTTTAACGAAAATTTTCAAATGAAATCTCAAATCTTTAACGGACTTCTTGTTCTTCTTTTTATGCTTAGCGCTGCTTCCTGCAAGAAAGACAAGGCAGATGAATTTTTGGAAGCGGTTACGATAAAAAATGTTTCATACGGAGCTCATGCAAAAAATACAATGGATGTGTATTTGCCAGAGGGGAGGACTGATACCACCAAAATAATAGTCATGCTGCATGGTGGCTGGTGGGTTGGCGGAGACAAAAACGAGTTGGATGATCAGGCTGTGTATTTTCGGAACAAGGGATTTGCTGTAGTTAACATGAACTATCGTCTTGCAGGTTCTTCGGAGCATATTCATCCTGCGCAACAGTTCGATATTGCTGCTGCGATCGATTACATCTCATCAAATGCACTTGAATGGAATGTATCGCCGGATAAATTTGCATTGGTGGGCGTAAGTGCCGGAGCGCATCTGGCTTTGCTTTATACCTATACCAATAATGTTAATAATAAAGTGAAGACAGTTGTATCTATATCAGGACCTGCTAATTTTACCGGGGAGATGGATCTGAGCAAGCCTGCAGTTATTCAGGCCGCAATTGCGCTTGAGTTATTTTTGGGCGAATCATTTCAGGAGAATCCAGAATTGTATATACAGGCCAGTCCCATTGCCAAGGTTACCTCATTATCTAAACCGACCTTGATTTTACATGGGCTACACGACGAGATTGTGCCGGTGAAGCAGGCAAGTGATTTGAGCGAAAAGCTTAAATTACTGAATGTTAAATCTCAAATAAATACCTATTCCCTGGGTCATGAGATTTTTAACCAATCAAATGCCGGCGAAATTCGCGATGTAGTCGAGTTTTGGCTTAAAGAAAACCTGAAATAAAAAAGAGGGAGATTTTCACATCTCCCTCTTTTTTATACGACACCGCGTGTTGGATGAGGTTTTATTGAAGTCAGGCTTTTTATTTTTACAGGCTCTCCCTTGTCAATGCTGTTTCTGGCAGCAATGCCGATTAAGCAAGACATAGCTCCATCCCGGCTTCCCGCACCCTGTTTATACGGATCGGCGCCGGGGTTAAATAACTGCTTTCTTAAGCGGGCGTCGCCACCGCCATGACCGGCTTCCGTATTGTCAATTCGGATGTATTCAGTTTTGCCGAAATTTTTGGTGAGTTGCAATTCATCGAATTTTTCCATTTCCCATGGCTGTCTTTCGTGAATCCAGGCATCCAGCTTTCCTTCGGTTCCGTTAAATGAAATCCGATAGCCCTCATAAGGAGAATAAGTGGTTAGTGAATAACTTACCTGTACGTCATTCGCGTATTTTATCTGTACCGCCATTTTATCAAAAATGTCAATATCTTCCCGCCATACACAACCGTCCCGGTGGTAGCCATCATATTTTTCGTTGTCAGCGTACAATTGCATCAAGCGCTTGTCTTTCGTCATATCGAAGTAGAACTTGCATTTATCTTTGTGCGGGCAGGGGCGACAATGGGTATGGCGGAACGGATTGTTTTTACCATAAAATTCAAGCTTGCCATATGCAAAAACTTCTTCGGGGTCAGAGTTTAGCCACCAGTTTAACAGGTCAAAATGGTGCGTCGACTTATGTACCAGTAAAGATCCTCCGAACTCTCTTTTTCGATGCCAGCGACGAAAGTAATCCGAGCCGTGTGATGTATCAAGGTACCAATGGAAGTCTACAGAAGTAACTTTACCTATTGAGCCGTTATGTAGTAGTTCATAGATTTTCTGCCGGTGAGGTGAATATCTGTAGTTGAAAGTGACATGAACTTTTTTGCCGCTTTTCTTTTCAGCATCAATAATCATCTCACACTTCTTTTCATCAGTGGTCATGGGTTTTTCGGTGATGATATCTGCTCCGGCCATCAAGCCCTTGATGATCTGCTCATGATGTGTGCTGTCCATGGTGGTTACAATCAGAATTTCCGGCTTTGTTTCTTTCAACATTTTGTCGAGGTCGACGAAGGTGGGACAATCCAGTTTCAACATTTTCTTTGCAGTAGCCAGTCTGCCTGCATTTATATCACATAAACCCACAAACTCAACAGTATCAGAGTATTCTTTGATGATGTCGGCTCCCCACATTCCGGTACCACGGTGCCCGGTACCAACCATGGCTATTTTTTTCCTTGAGATTTTTAGTGCGGATGCAAGTAAATTGTCGGATAGTAAAGTGCCTGCGACAACGGCACCTGTGTGTTGAATAAACTTTCTGCGATGCATATAATTGGGTTAGTTAAACGAATTTAGCCATTTTGCCCGTTTTTACTAATTATTGAGGCGGCGAAAATAATGCAATCGTTACCGTAACTAATATATTACATGCCAGGAGACTGGGCATAAAAAAAGCCGCTGAACGCGGCCTTCTTTTTAAAGAACTAATTTTTTGTACTTAATTCGTTTTGGTGCGGCATCCCCAAGACGCTTTTTCTTATTTTCTTCATAATCCGAATAGTTTCCTTCGAAGAAGTAAACCTGGGAATCTCCTTCAAATGCGAGGATATGCGTGCAGATCCTGTCGAGAAACCAGCGGTCGTGCGATATAATTACCGCGCAACCGGCAAAGTTTTCGAGTCCTTCCTCAAGCGCACGCAGAGTGTTCACATCGATGTCATTGGTCGGCTCATCCAGAAGTAACACGTTGGAATCCTTCTTTAAAGTGATGGCTAAATGAGCCCGGTTACGTTCTCCGCCCGATAAAACGCTAACTTTTTTCTGCTGATCTGCACCATTAAAGTTAAATTTCGATACGTAGGCCCGGGAATTTACCGGTTTGTTACCCAGCAGAATGGATTCGTTGCCACCTGTTATATTTTCCCATACAGATTTTTCAGGGTCTAAATCGTTATGCATTTGATCTACATAGCCCAGCGCTACTGTTTCGCCCACTTTGAAAGTACCCGCGTCCGGAGTCTCCTGTCCCGTGATCAATCTGAACAAAGTGGTTTTTCCGGCGCCATTTGGTCCAATGATCCCGACAATACCAGCAGGAGGTAATGAGAAGTTCAAATTGTCGAACAAAACTTTGTCGCCATAGGCTTTACTTACATTATTGGCTTCAATAACGATATTTCCCAGACGCGGTCCCGGTGGAATGAACAGTTCCAGCTTATCTTCTCTTTCTTTTCCTTCCTCGGAAGCCATTTTTTCGTAATTCGCTAAACGAGCTTTGGATTTGGCGTGACGTGCTTTCGGCGCCATCCGAACCCATTCTAACTCGCGCTCAAGAGTTTTCTGACGTTTGCTTTCAGTTTTTTCTTCCTGAGCCAGGCGTTTTGATTTTTGGTCAAGCCATGAAGAATAATTCCCTTTCCATGGAATTCCCTCCCCACGATCGAGTTCGAGTATCCATCCGGCAACATTATCAAGGAAATACCTATCGTGGGTAACCGCAATTACGGTTCCTTTATATTGCTTAAGGAATTGTTCTAACCAGTCGATTGATTCAGCGTCAAGGTGATTGGTTGGCTCATCAAGCAACAAAACATCGGGTTCTTTTAATAAAAGTCGACATAAAGCCACCCTTCTTCGCTCTCCACCTGACAATGTGGCAATCTTACTATCCGGATCTGGAGTGCGCAGGGCGTCCATGGCTCTTTCAAGCTTTGAATCCAATTCCCATGCGCCGCTTGCATCAATTTTATCCTGAAGTTCGCCTTGACGGGCCAGGAGTTTATCCATAGCATCCGGATCTTCATAAACTTCAGGAAGTCCGAATTTTTCGTTTATTTCTTCATACTCCTTTAGTATTGCAGTGGTTTCGGCAACGCCTTCTTCCACAATTTCCCTTACAGTCTTCTCTGGGTCAAGTTCTGGCTCCTGGGCTAAATAACCCACTGTATATCCCGGAGAAAAAACTACTTCGCCCTGGTACGACTTGTCAAGGCCGGCAATTATCTTCAGTAATGACGATTTTCCGGACCCGTTTAAACCGATAACACCGATTTTTGCACCGTAAAAAAAAGATAAGTATATGTTTTTAAGAACTTGTTTCTGAGGCGGGTAGATCTTGCTAACTCCGGCCATAGAAAAAATTATTTTTTCGTCTGCCATTTTTACGTTATTGTTGAACGGCAAATATCGGGTTTTTGAACAATTGATGTAAATTTTTCTTATCTTAAGGCTTAGGAAACTATTTTAGAAAAAATGGCGTAATTGTTGATAAATTATTACAAACAAGGACAAACGATTTATGAAACAAATTTATAGATTAGGGCGTTCAAGACGAAGAAAGGTTATATAATGGAAGCTAAATTTTCACCACGTGTAAAAGACGTAATTTCTTACAGCAGAGAGGAAGCATTACGCTTAGGGCACGACTATATTGGTACCGAACACTTGTTGCTGGGGCTTATTCGCGAAGGCGATGGAATGGCGATTAAAATTCTCAAGACCTTGGGTGTTGATACACCTCGTCTGCGCCGCTCAATTGAGGATGCGGTGAAAGGTACCAGTAATACAACAGTAAATCTGGGAAACATTCCGCTTACAAAACAGGCAGAGAAAGTGCTTAAAATCACCTATTTAGAGGCTAAAATCTTTAAAAGTGATGTTATTGGAACAGAGCACTTATTGTTGTCAATACTTCGGGATGATGATAATATTGCTTCACAAATTTTACTACAGTATAACATAAATTACGACGTGTTTAAAGCAGAAGTAGAACAAAACAAAGATGGTTTCCGCGATGAACTTCCTGGTTCAGCGGCAGGTGATGACGACTTTCGTGAAGAAGAGTCCTCGTTCAGCCAACCTAAAAAGGTATCAGATATCAAGTCCAAAACTCCTGTATTAGACAATTTCGGAAGGGATTTAACCAAAGCTGCCGAGGATGGAAAGCTTGATCCGATTGTTGGTCGTGATAAGGAAATTGAACGTGTTTCTCAAATTCTTTCCCGCCGGAAAAAGAATAATCCTATTTTAATCGGCGAGCCGGGTGTTGGTAAATCGGCTATTGCCGAGGGATTAGCCCTAAGAATTGTACAGAGAAAAGTATCACGTGTATTGTTTAATAAACGTGTTGTAACACTTGATCTTGCTTCACTGGTTGCCGGTACAAAATACCGTGGACAGTTTGAAGAGCGCATGAAAGCGGTAATGAATGAACTGGAAAAATCTCCGGATGTTATTCTTTTCATTGATGAGATCCACACCATAGTTGGTGCGGGTGGTGCCTCGGGCTCTCTTGATGCATCCAATATGTTTAAACCAGCGTTGGCCCGTGGTGAGATTCAATGCATTGGAGCAACTACGCTTGATGAATACCGTCAGTACATTGAAAAAGACGGAGCATTAGATCGTCGTTTCCAAAAAGTGATGATTGAGCCGGCTACTCCGGATGAAACTATCGAAATTCTTAACAGAATTAAAGAGAAATACGAGGAGCATCATGCGGTGACATATACACCAGAGGCCATTAACGCTTGTGTGGCTTTAACTTCACGTTATATTACCGACAGATTTTTACCGGATAAAGCGATTGATGCTTTGGACGAGTCGGGTTCAAGGGTGCATTTGACCAATATCCACGTTCCTCAGGAAATTATTGATATTGAACAAAAGATCGAAGAGATTAAAGTTGAGAAAAATAAAGTTGTAAGAAGTCAGAAATACGAGGAAGCAGCTAAACTTCGCGATACTGAAAAGAATTTGCTGGAGGAATTAGATCGCGCCAAAACTTCATGGGAAGCAGAAACCCGCACTAAGCGTTATACTGTAACCGAAGATAACGTTGCCGAGGTAGTGTCGATGATGACTGGTATTCCGGTTCAGCGTGTTGGCCAAACCGACAGTCAGAAATTATTGGCTATGCCTGAACTGATTGCCGACAAAATTATCGGACAGGGGGAAGCGATTAAGAAGCTTACTAAAGCTATTCAGCGTACCCGTGCGGGATTGAAAGATCCTAAAAAGCCTATCGGTTCGTTTATTTTCCTTGGTCCGACCGGAGTTGGTAAAACAGAATTAGCGAAGGAGCTTGCCCGCTTTATGTTCGATAGCGAGGATGCATTGATCCAAATTGATATGAGCGAATACATGGAAAAATTTGCCGTATCACGTTTGGTAGGAGCGCCTCCGGGATATGTGGGTTATGAAGAAGGTGGACAGCTAACTGAAAAAGTTCGTCGTAAGCCTTATGCTGTTGTTCTTTTAGATGAGATTGAGAAAGCTCACCCTGATGTATTTAATATTCTTTTACAGGTATTGGATGAAGGACAGTTGACCGATAGTTTAGGCCGTAAAGTGGATTTCCGCAATACGATAGTGATCATGACATCTAACATTGGTGCCCGTCAGCTAAAAGACTTTGGTCAGGGAGTGGGTTTTACAACTTCAGCGAAAGCTTTACAGGCCGAAACTCATTCGAGAGGTGTGATTGAAAACGCTCTTAAACGCGCATTTGCCCCCGAGTTTTTGAACCGTGTGGATGATGTTATTGTGTTTAATTCTCTTTCGAAAGAAGACATCTTTAAAATTATTGATATTGAACTGGCTTCATTGTTCTCCAGAGTTACAGCTCTTGGATACGCAGTAACGCTAACGGATGCAGCGAAAGATTTTATAGCAGAGAACGGATATGATGCTAATTTCGGAGCCCGCCCGTTGAAACGAGCGATTCAGAAATTCCTTGAAGATCCGATTGCGGAAGAAATATTAAAGGGAGAGCTGATAGACGGTGATGTACTCGAAGTAGACTTCGATACCGAAGCCAAAGAAATCAAAATTGTTCGTAAAGCTCCCGGAAAGAAAAAGAAGGAAGAGAAAAAAGAGGAATAATATTCCCTCATAAAAAAACCCGGTTTATCCGGGTTTTTTTATGCTCTTTATTTACAGTGCCCGGCTCATACAAACACTCTCCTCATAGCCTTTATATGGGCCGAAGTTTTCGACGATCTCGAAACCGTGTTTTCGGTAAAGATTAATTGATTCTTGCTGTTGTTTCCCTGTTTCTAAAACCGCGGTCGTGTAATGTAGCTCTTTAGCCCAGGCAACTAATTCCATCAATATAGAGGACGAGACACCCAAGCCACGGAAATATGGATTAACAAACATTCGTTTTATTTCTACCGTCTTTGAATCTATCTCTTTAAAGCATCCGCAACCGACAGGATCATCGTTGATCAACCCTAATACAACTGTACTTAAATCGTCAATATTAATGTTTACATCATATCGATACTCGTGATCATTATAACGGGCTCCTAAATCATTATTCAATTCATTAACTAAATTCTGGAAGTTTTTGTCGCCTGCGGTTGTTCGCCTTAAATTAACCATGCTTAAGATGGATTCTTTGGAACTATTATGGAAATCGACCCGATATTGAACGCGCATGTATGTATGAGTAGTAGTTTCTCTGGATGTTTTCTAAAAATCTTTTAAATTTTTACAATGTTATCTGTGAATTGGTTATAAAAGTATAAAGTTTTTAATAAAAATCAATATTTAGTATGGCAATTGTTTTTGTTTTGATGTTTGTGTATGAAATGTGCAATTTGATTATTTAAAGTCGGGGTTCTTAATCATTTTTAAGAGACCAAAACAAAAATGATCTGTATCAACCAGAATGCGTATGAGAGGAGCAATCTCTATTTATGCTCTACATAATTCCCAAAACTGTTATATTTACCAATCCAGAGTTTTTAGATAGGAATGAGTGAAGAATCACTAGACAACAATTTCGAGAACGAAGAAAAATTGCATAATGTAACGTCACTTAGCGGTTTATATGAGAACTGGTTTCTTGACTATGCATCGTATGTAATTCTAGATCGTGCAGTGCCCCATATCAATGATGGATTAAAGCCTGTTCAACGCCGTATTCTGCATTCCCTGAGAGAATTGGATGATGGTCGTTTTAATAAGGCCGCCAACGTAATTGGGAATACAATGAAGTACCATCCGCATGGAGATGCTTCTATTGGTGATGCGATGGTGCAAATTGGTCAGAAAAATTTGTTGATTGATACTCAGGGTAACTGGGGCGATCCGATTACGGGCGACTCGGCCGCTGCTCCCCGATATATTGAAGCCCGTTTGTCGAAATTTGCAAATGAAGTAGTTTTTAATCCGGATACTACCATCTGGCAAAATAGCTATGACGGACGGAATAAAGAACCAATAACGCTTCCTGTAAAATTTCCTCTTTTACTGGCTCAGGGAGCCGAAGGAATTGCTGTAGGTTTGGCTACTAAAATCCTCCCTCATAATTTTATAGAATTAATCGACGCCTCAATAGAGGTGCTTAAAGGGAACAGACCCAATTTACTGCCGGATTTTCCTACTGGTGGAATGGCCGATTGCTCAGCCTACAATGAAGGCCAGCGTGGCGGAAAAATAAGGGTAAGGGCGAAAATTGTTGAGAAGGATAAAAAGACACTTACGATCACTGAAGTTCCTTTTACTACCACTACAGGCAGCCTGATTGACAGCGTGATTTCGGCGAATGATAAAGGAAAAATAAAAATCAGGAAAATTGAAGATAATACCGCTCAGAATGTTGAAGTGGTTATTCACCTGGCACCGGGTATTTCGCCTGATGTTACTATCGATGCGCTTTATGCTTTTACTGATTGTGAAGTTTCTATTTCTCCGAATACCTGCGTTATCCGCGATGATAAGCCTCAGTTTTTAAGTGTAAACGATATACTGATATCAAATACCGAATACACAAAGCACCTGTTAAAACGCGAGCTCGAAATCAGGCTGGCGGAGTTAAAGGAAAAGATTTTCTTTAGTAATTTATTGAAGATCTTTATCCAGGAAGGGATGTATAAACATCCTGACTATGAAAATTCAGGTGCCTTTGAAGCCGTGATTGAAGTGTTAGATCGCTTATTTGAGCCTTTCTTCCCTCAGTTTTACAGAAAAATTCTTCCCGAAGATTATAAAAAGCTTATCGAGAAACCGATGAGCAGTATCACCCGCTTCGACGTTAAAAAAGCGGATGAGCAGATGAAAGCTTTAGAGAATGAGATAAAAGAGCTGAAGCATCACTTAAAACATTTAACTGATTATACGATTGCCTGGTTTGAAAAGATCAGGGAGAAATATGGGAAAGATAGGGGAAGGAAGACTGAACTAAGAACATTCGACAGGGTAGATGCAACTCAGGTGGCTCTGGCTAACGTTAAATTATATGTAAACAAAGCGGATGGGTTTATCGGAACAGGTTTGCGTAAGGATGAATTTGTATGTGATTGCTCTGACCTGGATGAAATTATTGTGTTTCGTGAAGACGGCAAATGTGTTGTCACGAAAGTTCAGGATAAGATATTTGTGGGCAAGGATATATTGCATGTCGCAGTGTTTAAAAAAGGGGATGAGCGCACTGTTTATAATATGATTTACAAGGATGGACAAACAGGTACATCTTTTGTAAAACGTTTTACGGTGCTGGGGGTAACCCGCGATAAGGAATACGATTTAACAAAAGGCTCTAAAGGTTCAAAAACCTTATACTTTACTGCTAATCCAAATGGCGAAGCCGAGGTGGTGAATATTCAGCTTAAGCCGCATTCTAAGCTTAGAAAACTCCAGTTTGATTTAGATTTTGCAGAAATAGCGATTAAAGGTCGAAGTTCAATTGGTAATACAGTGAGCAAGTATCCAATCAAAAAAATCATACTCAAATCCAAAGGTGTATCAACGCTGGCAGGACGCAAGATATGGTATGATGATATTTTGAAGCGCTTGAATGCTGATGGCAGAGGGAAATATCTTGGTGAGTTTGATGGCCCTGATAAAATTCTGACCATTTTAAGTAATGGATCTTACGAGCTTACTTCTTTTGATTTGAGCAATCATTTTGATGATAAAATGATCTTGATTGAAAAGTATGATCCCGAAAAGATTTTTACCGTGGTTCATTTTGATGGTAAATCTAAGAATTATTACGTTAAACGTTTTGTATTTGATGATACCCCGGTTGGTAAGGTCACCAGTATCATTAATGAAGAGCCGGGTTCTAAGCTGGTTTTGATTTCAGGTGCCGCACAGCCGGTTGTAAAGGTGGATTCGTTGAAGGGAAAAAGCTTAACTCCGGAGACAACAGAGATCAATCTTGCCGATGTTATCGATGTGAAAGGCATGAAGGCCCAGGGGAATCGCTTATCTCCGAACGAAATTAAAACTATTGAATTAATTGCGGAGCATGATGATCCTGAAGATGTGCCTGATCCGGTTGCTGAAGTGTCGTTAGAAGAAGTGGTTTTAGAAGAAAAGCTGGACATTGAGGCTGAAAAAGAAGTTACATCAACGGACGAAGAAGCGATTTTGACGCAGAAGCAGACGCCTAAACAACCGCAAAGTCCTGTGGAAAACAAGAAAACTTCCGACCAAGAAAGCGTACCAAAGGCGACAAAAAAAGTTGATTTCGAAATAACCAATCCTGAGGATATTGAAATTGATGATAAAGGGCAGCTAGGATTGTTTTAGATTAGCTACTTGCCAACTATTGAAAACTATTCCCGACCGTCCTTCCTGCGCAGGCAGGAATGCTAATGCGAGTAAGGCGCTCTTGTTAGGGTGTGACGACGATTGAGGTTGATAATAAAAAGACGAGGTATAATTGCCCCCGTCTTTCCTGCGAAGGCAGGAATCCTAATGCGAGCAAAGTGGTCTTGCTGCCGGTATGATGCATTACAATGGCCGATCGGGTCGGCAAAGGACGATATTGCCAGGTGACAATTGCCGTAGAAACATTGAACGCTCCCGCAAGCGTTTTACAAAAAACGACTACAGTAACTCAGTCTTTATTTTTTCTTTAAACTTTTCTCCAAACTTGATCAGCTTAGGCTGGATAACAAATGTACAATAGGGTTGTCCGGAGTTTTGGTTAAAATAATTTTGATGATAACCTTCAGCTTTATAAAAATCCGAAACCGGGGAAACTTCAGTTACAATGGGGCTATCATAAACCAATTCTCTGGTTAATTCATCAATCATTTTATTTGCTTTTTCCTTTTGCTCCTGGGAGTGGAAAAATACAACGGAACGATACTGAGTGCCAATATCATTTCCCTGCCGATTTAAAGTGGTGGGATTATGAGTCTTAAAAAAGATTAGTAAAAGCTCTTCATAGGTAATTACTTTAGGATCAAAATCAACCTGTATAACTTCGGCATGCCCGGTATTTCCACTACACACCTGCTCGTAAGTTGGATTGTTTGTATGTCCGCCCATGTAGCCTGAAATTACGCTGGATACGCCTTTTAAAGATTGAAAGATTGCCTCTGTGCACCAGAAGCATCCTGCGCCAAATGTTGCTGTTTCAATATGTAAAGGGTTACTGGTGTTTCTATTATCGTTCATATCCGGAGATTAATGTGATTGTTTCCTAGTTTTTTTTAACTGAATGAATAAAGATACTAACATAGAAATCATATTAATGTTACAATACTTCAGCCTCTGTTCAGATCTGAATTTATCGTTATTTAATTTTTTTTAGATAAGTTTGAGAAAACCATTGTGCCATTTTTTTATAAACCTCTTTCCTAAATGAAATTAAGCTCAATTTTAACATTTTTAGTTGTAATTATTGTTCTTCCGCTACAAGCCCAGTCTTCCAGGGATGGATGGGAATCTCTATTTAACGGTAAAAATTTAAGTGGTTGGAAACAACTCAACGGAAAAGCCAAATATGAAGTTAAAAACAAGGAGATTGTCGGCACCACTGTTAGTAATGAGCCAAATTCTTTTCTGGCCACAGAAAAGAACTATGGAGATTTTGTACTGGAGTTAGAGTTATTTGTTGATACTTCTATGAATTCGGGAATTCAGTTTAGAAGTTTGAGTTCTCCAAATTATCAAAATGGTCGTGTGCATGGTTATCAGGTAGAAATAGATCCTGCAAAGAGAGCATGGAGTGGTGGCATATACGACGAAGCGCGAAGAGGGTGGCTTTATCCTCTAGAGCTTAATCCTGAAGGCAAGAAGGCGTTTAAGAACAATAGCTGGAATAAATATAGAGTAGAATGTATTGGTAATACCATCAGAACCTGGGTGAATGGAATTCCAACCGCGCACTTAATCGATGACGAAACGAAAGAAGGTTTTATCGCTCTGCAGGTTCACTCCATTGATAAAAACAAAATACCCGGAACACAAGTTCGCTGGCGTAATATCCGTATCAAAACGAAAGATTTAAAACCCTCTCCATACGATAATATTTTCGTAGTGAATCTTTTGAAAAATGATTTGTCGGCACAAGAGAAGGCTAATGGATTTCAGTTGTTGTGGGATGGTAGGACAAGCGATGGTTGGAGGGGGGCTTACAAACAGGAGTTTCCAAAAGCGGGATGGGAAATCAAAGACGGCGTTTTAAGCGTGCTTAAATCTGATGGTGGAGAGTCAACGAATGGCGGTGATATTGTCACTGTAAAGGAATTTAAAGCCTTTGAACTGAAGTTTGATTTTAAATTATCTGAGGGAGCTAACAGTGGCGTTAAATACTTTGTCACAGAATCGGAAGGAAACAAGGGCTCTGCTATTGGGCTGGAGTACCAGATTTTAGATGATGAAAAACATCCGGACGCTAAATTAGGAAGAAGTGGTAACCGTACACTTGCATCGTTGTATGATTTAAAAGCATCAGATAAAATCAAAGCTTCAATAAAGAAGGTAGGTGATTGGAATCAAGGGGTTATTAAAGTGCTTCCCAATAATAATGTTGAATATTATTTAAATGGCTATAAAGTTTTAGAGTATCAAAGAGGTTCTAAAGAGTTTTCTGATTTGGTAGCAATAAGTAAATACAAGGATTGGGTGAATTTCGGAATGGCAGAGAAAGGCCGGATTCTGTTGCAGGATCATGGCGATGCCGTATCCTTCAGGAGCATTAAATTGAGAGAAATTAACTAAGCTTATTCAATATCAAATGGAAAATTCAAGAAGAAAATTTATAAAGCAATCTGCTATTGCATCGGCAGGGGTTTATTTTGGCACGATGGGTTTTAGTGCAAAAAGTTATGGTCGGATAATAGGAGCTAATGACCGGGTTAGGGTTGGTGTAGTGGGTTTTTCAGACCGCTTTCGTACTTCGTTATTCCCATCGTTTTTAAATCATAACAAGGAACTGAATTTTGATATCGTTGCAGTTTCTGACCTTTGGAACTTGAGGAGAGATGAAGGCGAAGCATTTTTAAAAGATAAAACCGGGAATAAAATAAAGGCATTTCGAAACAATGATGAACTGTACCAGATGAAAGATCTGGACGCTGTGATTATAAGTACAGCAGATTTTCAACATGCATTACATACCATCGAAGCCGTTAATGCGAATTGTGATGCCTATGTCGAAAAACCTTTCGCGGAAACAATGGAAGATAACAGAGCTGCTTTAAAAGCAGTAAAGGCGTCCAATCGAATTGTACAGATCGGCTCGCAACGCAGAAGCGGCGAGAATTATAAAGCTGCAGAAACCTTCATAAAAGACGGAAAATTTGGTGATATCACTATGGTTGAACTTACCTGGAACGTGAATCAACCTGGCAGATGGAGAAGACCTGATTTAGTTGAAAAATGTAGAGAACAGGATACAGACTGGAAAAGGTTTTTGCTGAACCGCCCGTATGAAGCCTGGGATCCCAGAAAATATTTAGAGTACAGATTGTTCTGGCCCTATTCGTCAGGAATGCCTGGACAATGGATGTCGCATCAAATTGATACAGTGCACTGGTTTACAGGTTTAAAACATCCGAGGAGTGTAGTTTCAAACGGAGGTATTTATCAATGGAAAGACGGCAGAAGGAATTGGGATACTACGACAGCTGTTTTTGATTATGGAAAAGAAGATGATCCATCAAATGGGTTCCAGGTGACTTTTGGATCGAGAATGCACAACGGTGATGAAAATCCCGCTGAAATTTATTATTCAAATGGGGGAGAGCTTAATTTAATTACCAATAAGGTTTCATCAAAAGGTGGATTAAGCGAAAAGCATGCGACTGCTATGAATATGAAGCCTAATTTGCTGACTCAGGTAAATCTTACAGCTAATGCGGCTAAGGTTGTAGCTTCTGCAAATACGGGCGCAGATCCCTTAACTTCTAATCACATGAGAAACTGGATGGAATGCGTTCGGAGCAGAAAGCAACCAAATGCGCCAGTGGAAGCAGGATATTATCATTCAATTGCGAATATCATGACAAATGCAGCAGGCCGTACTGGCGAGAAAGCTTTCTTTGATTCAAAGAGTCAGGAGGTTATGGTAGGTGGTAAAGTATTCAAATATTAGAGGAAATTTTTTGATAAAAGGGTTGGGGTGGAGAACTAGCTGTCCGTTATTGTTTATTACTGCTGTATTCATTTCGCTAACTTCATTTTATTACCCTAAGGCCCTTAAACGATATCAATTGTCGGGTTTTGCCCAGGGTACAACCTGGCAATTGAATTATTATGCATCAGACGGTATTATTGTAAAAAGCAGTATAGACAGTATTCTGTTTGAAATAGATAATTCTATGTCGCTTTATAAACCCAATTCGTTAATAACTCAATTTAATAAGTCGGTAAAAGGTGTAAAACTCGATTCGCACTTTAAAAAAGTGATGGAAAAGTCTTTCTCTATTAATAAGGAGACGAATGGCGTGTTTGACGTGACTGTAAAGCCATTGGTAGAAGCATGGGGTTTTGGCCCTGAAGCTTCAAATAAAACACCTTCAGCTGCGGAGATTATAAATGCCTTAGGTTGCGTGGGTTCTGGGAAATTAAAGTTGAAAAGCGATAGTTTGATTAAATTTAAACCTTGCGTAGAGGTTGATCTAAATGGTATTGCTCAGGGATATACAGTGGATGTGTTATCGGAGTTCTTAGAAATGCATGGAATTAACAATTATTTAGTTGAGCTGGGAGGAGAGATCAGGGTGAAAGGTTTAAAGACCGATGGAAGCCGGTTTAAAATAGGAATTGAATCTCCTGAGGAGAACGAAAATAGTTCTATGAAAAAAATTATTACTGTTAACGATGGCGCAATTACTACCTCAGGGAATTATAGACAATATAAAACTCAGGGCAACAAAAAAATCAGTCATTTAATTAATTCCCAAACCGGTTTTCCCATAGATAATGAAATGATAAGTGTTACGGTTTGGGCCAGAGACGCCATTACAGCAGATGGATTTGATAATGTATTTATGAATTTCGGGGTGAACAAAGCTTTAAGTTTTTTAGAAAACAGAACAGATATGGCTGCTTATTTCATCTATCTTAAAGAGGATAGGAGCATAGCAGATACTGCATCCGCCGGGTTTTATAAATTTTTCAATAACTAGTAAAATGGAAAGAAGGGTTTTTCTAAAAAATGCAGGCATTTTAGCTTCATCAATATTTATATCGAATGAGTTATTAGCTGCTGATTCGTTTGTTACTGACAAAAAGATCAGGGTGGGCATAATAGGCTGTGGCGATAGAGGCGTGGGTATTATGAATGTGATTAAACAATTGCCGGAGCAATTTGAGATAAACGCTATTTGTGATGTATTAGATTTCAGATTGCAAAATGCGTTGAATGTTTATACTTCGAAGGATTTAAAGTCATATAAAGATTATCGTGAAGTTTTGGATAATAAAGCTGTCGATGCTGTATTTATAGCGACACCGCTAAACATGCATTTTGAGATCGCACAGAATGCTTTAAAGGCCGAAAAGCATGTTTATCTGGAAAAAACCATGACATACAATGCCGATCAGGCATTTGAACTTATCAACATAAAAAAGAGATATCCTGCAAAAGTGCTACAGGTTGGCCATCAATACCGCTCTTCACCATTATATTATAAGGTTAAAGAAATGATTGATGCAGGTTATTTGGGAAAAGTTACCCAAATAGATTGCCGTTGGGACAGAAACGGAAATTGGCGAAGATCTGTCCCGAATCCTTCATTGGAGCGACAGATTAACTGGAGGATGTATAAGGAATATTCTGGTGGTTTAGCTGCTGAATTGCTCTCTCATCAAATTGACTTTATTAATTGGGCTTTTAATACCCAGCCAGATCAGATTTACGCAACCGGTGGAATCGATTTCTATAAAGATGGCAGAGAAACTTTTGATAATATTCAAGCTACGTTAAGGTACGAAAAAGAAGGCATGATAGGCAATTTCGGCGCTACCTGCTCTAATAAACGAGATGGATATCTTTTTAAAATAAAGGGTTCAAAAGGTACTATTTCCTTGTTAATGAATCAGGGTATGTTTTATACTGAGGAGCTTAACAGCAAGTTAGATGTCGTTGATGGCGTTACCGGCGCTACCAAAATAACATGGGATAAAGATGGAGGAGCACCAATATTACCCCAGCCTACTAAGGATGGAACCTGGTATGCCCTTAGAGAGTTTTATTCGTCGATACTAACCGATAAAATACCAGACTCAAATATTTATACCGGAACTAAAACTGCCATAGCTGTTGATCTGATAAATAAATCATCGTATACCAATACAATCCAAAACTGGCTTCCGGAATATAATAGATTCGATAAAGGATGATTATTTCTAATCCGCCAAAGTTATATTGAAGTGATTCGTTGTATAAAAAAAGCGCCCTGCAAAATTTACAAGGGCGCTTTTATGCTGAAACAGTTTAATCCTACTGATATTGTATATAAATAGGCTGCGGCTTTAATTTCATCAGCTCTTCGGGTGTCATCAATCGGTGAGGAGCCTTTTTCAAATCATTGTAATAGAAAATTTTGTATCCTGTAAACTGAACCGGTTCCTTTCTGATATGGTTGCGATATGTGCCGTGTTTTAGTTCAGGCTCGCCCCATCCGTCCATGTGCATTACAATTTGTACTTCCGGGCGAAGTTTGATGTTCTCGTAATTGGTCACCATTCCCTGTGTAAATCGGTGGATTACAAATACTTTAGGCGGAAGATTATTCTCGCGCACTATCTTAGCCAGATAGTCTGACACGAAGTTTATTTCCTCGGCATCATATGTCCCTATCTTCTTTCCCGGAACAACCCCTTTTTTTCTCATCGCGAACTCAGGATCGATACCTAAGTGCACGTGAGGCATCTTTAGATATTTATCAAATCTGCCAATTTCTTTCTGGATAGTACTTAATCCTACCTGGATATCTAGAAACAGAATAGCATTCTCCATTTTCGCAATGGTTAATGCCGAGTCAATTTGTTTTTCAGGCATCCTGTTCACATAGGCTCCGTCTTTTCCCGGCAAGCCGGCTGCAACTGTAGCTATGTAGTGAATGCCTTTTTGTACCGGAGTTTTCGGGTCTACTTTTTCCCACCTTTTAACTTCAGCATTTAATCGTCTCCACATTTCTTTAGGGGCATATTCTCCTAGCGCGCCCATTTTTTTCGAATGCATATTTCCGTAATACACAACAATCCTCTTGAAAGGAAGAATTGCACCAGGCAGAGGATACGGTTGGTTTTTCACCGGCCATAATCCCGTAGTATCGCCATTGGCATTCTCACGCACTCTTTGATTATACAAAGCCGTGTCAATAGTGCCGTTGTTATTTGAGGTAGTAACATCAGCTTCTTTTTCTTTTGTAATTACAGTCGTGTCCTTACCTTTTGCCTCAGCATTATTGCCGGTCTTTACATCTTGTGTACAGCTGAACAATGTGCCCAGTATTGCAACTCCCAAAACAGCTTTGTACATGTTGTTTATTGTCATTAAAATTGATTTACAGTGTAGAATTGATTTGTTTTTATTTTTCAGCAATTTTAAATTGCTAGTTTTCTGACTTTCCCGAACACCCCTAAAGGTAATTTGTTACCGGCTTTCGCCTGCAAATATAACTCGCCAATCTCAAGGTTATTGCTGGATTTTAAACTTCCTTTCAACAGATTTTCAACAATTACTGAAGAGAAGCCCAAAGAGTAGCTATTTAAGATCAGAAAGTGTTCCTCTTCGTCTAAAAGTTGACTTACTTCCTGCATCATCTCTAAGATATGATCTTCTAATTTCCACTTTTCACCGTTGGGGCCATGTCCGTAAGATGGCGGGTCCAAAATAATGCCGTTGTATTTTTTTCCACGCTTGATTTCGCGTTTTACAAATTTCAAGGCATCTTCTACAACCCAGCGAATGTCTTTTACGTTAGAGAGCTCCTGGTTTTCGTTTGCCCATGTAACTACCTGTTTTATCGAATCTACGTGAGTAGTATCTGCTCCGGCTGCTTTTGCGACAATAGATGCACCACCGGTATAGGCAAAAAGATTAAGGACTTTTGGGTTCGGTGTTTTAAATTTACTGATCGTATCAGAAATGTAATCCCAATTAACCGCCTGTTCCGGAAAAACACCGACATGTTTAAAAGAGGTCAGTCCTAGCCGCAGTTTAATCGACACCTGTTCATTTTGATAGCTGATGTGCCAACGATCGGGTGTTTTAGGATTCTTCTTAACCCACTCTCCCGAAGTTGCCGATCGCCCCTTAAATTTAATGTCATGGAGTTTCTGCCATTCGGAAGCGGGAAGTTGTTTTGCCCAAACAGCTTGAGGCTCTGGTCTGATTAACGTTATATCGCCGAATCTCTCCAGCTTTTCGAAGTCACCGCAGTCTATCAGTTCGTAATCTTTCCAATGTTGCGGTGTAAGTAATTGAATCATTTATGTATCGACTCCTCTTATTAAGTCTTTTATGTAGTTTATAATTTTTCTCTCGCTGCCTGAGTGAATTTACTGGCAAATACAAAATCATTTAGATTTTGATTGTCTGTATGTGCGATTTCTTTATTTGATCCTTCCCATTCTTTTTTTCCATCGTAAAGAAAGATAATGTTTTCTCCGATACCCATAACAGAGTTCATATCGTGAGTAACCACAACAGTAGTAATATTGTACTCATCAGTAATTTCATTAATGAGTTCATCAATTACGATTGATGTTTTCGGATCAAGACCTGAGTTTGGTTCGTCAACAAAAAGATATTTCGGCTGCATTGAAATTGCCCGGGCAATTCCGACACGTTTTTTCATTCCACCCGAAAGCTCCGCAGGGTAAAGTTTGTTTTTACCTTCAAGGTTCACTCTCTCAAGACAGAAGTTTACTCTTTTTAGTTTTTCTCGCCTCCGCTCTTCTGTAAACATGTTTAAAGGGAACATTATATTCTCTTCAACAGTCATCGAATCGAAAAGAGCAGAACTCTGGAATAACATTCCTATTTCCTTTCGGATTTCTATACGTTCTTTAAAGTTTAAACGCGTAAAGTCACGGCCATCATATATAACAGAGCCCTGATCTGGTTCATGCAGACCGACCATGCATTTCAAAAGCGTCGTTTTCCCTGATCCTGAGCCCCCGATAATTAAGTTATTATCACCATCCTGAAACTTTGCAGATATCCCGTTTAAAACATGATTCTCTCCAAACGTTTTATGTATGTTTTTAATCTCGATCATAATAATAGTTGCGCCACAAGGTAATCTGTAAATAAAATAGCTATACAGCTAACCACTACTGCTCTTGTACTTGAAATACCTACTTCTAAGGCTCCTCCGGAAGTGTAAAATCCCTGATAGGCGGCTACAGAAGTAATTATAAATGCAAAAAGCACCGACTTAACCATACAAACTGTTAGAGTAAAAGGAATGAATCCTTCTGTAAGTCCCATTATAAAATCGTTTGGAGTAACAGCTCCCGAAAGCGTCCCGGCTATATAACCGCCGAAAATGCTTAAGGCTATCGATATGATTACTAAAAGAGGAATCATAACCACGGCTCCGATAATTTTAGGTAAAATAAGATACCCGGGAGAGTTTATGCCCATAATTTCAAGAGCATCGATTTGTTCTGTTACACGCATGGTTCCTATCTGCGATGAGATACTTGAACCTACTTTACCGGCTAAAACAATGGCTGAAATAGTAGGACTTAATTCGAGAATAGTTGAATCGCGTACGATAGAGCCAATAATTGACTTTGGAATAAGATCACTTACCAGCTGAAAGGCTGTTTGCACCGTAGTTACCATTCCAAGAAAAATGGATATAATTGCAATAATACCGACAGAACCAACACCGATTGATGTCATTTCATGAAATATCTCTCTGCGGTAAATGTTCCATTTTTCAGGTCTTCGGAAGACTGCTTTTAACAATAAGATATATTTACCAAGAGGATAAAAAATCATAAATTATTTTTGGACTAAAATAAGGCTTTTGGCCTAATACTTTAAATTTACTTTTATCATGAATGCAGTTATTACAGGAGCAACCAAAGGGATGGGTAAAGCTATCGCGCTTAAGCTGGCACAAGCCGGATATAATTTGGCTATATGTTCAAGAAATCAGCCTGAAATTGATTCTTTCTGCCAGCAAATAATGTCGCAACATCCAATCCATGCTGTTGGATTAAGTACTAACTGTGCTGAACCATTAAGTGTTACTGCTTTTGTAAACTTTGTACAACAACAGTTTCAACAAGTGGATGTTTTAATTAATAACGTCGGCATTTTCAACCAGGGTTCTATATTGGATGAAGAAGAATCCAGTTTAACAACTCAATTGGAGGTTAATTTTCATACTGCTTACACCTTATCCAGAGCCTTCGGGCGACAAATGCGAGACAGAAGATCTGGCTATATTGTGAATATTTGTTCAATTGCGGCAATTAATCCTGTCGCAGAAGCGGGTTCTTATACTGTAACAAAGTTTGCTTTGCATGGTCTAACAAAAGTATTACGACTGGAACTCATGAAGTATAATGTCAAGGTAACAGCCATTCTTCCGGGATCCACGCTCACAAGCTCCTGGGAGGGGACAGAACTGCCGGCAGATCGTTTCGTAGCAGCAGAGGATGTAGCGAACGCAGTGATTTTTTGCCTGGGTTCAAGCGCCGGATCCAACCCTGATGAAATAATTATAACTCCTCTTAGAGGTCAAATCTAATAGC
Source organism: uncultured Pedobacter sp. (assembly GCA_966210515.1). Lineage (GTDB taxonomy): Bacteria > Bacteroidota > Bacteroidia > Sphingobacteriales > Sphingobacteriaceae > Paradesertivirga. The sequence goes on along the minus strand of CBIHLM010000026.1, from coordinate 31,422 downwards.
AATGGAAAGAAAGTTAGAACGAAATCAACAAAATAAGATGATTGCCGGAGTTGCGGCCGGACTGGCAGATTATCTGTTAATTGATGTTACACTGGTAAGGATACTATTTATTCTGTTGGCCGTTTTTGGCTTTTCCGGATTGCTGATATATATAATTCTTTGGATTGCGGTGCCCGAGAAACCTTTCCTCGAAACTTATAGAAATTTTGATACCGATTATAAGGTACAGGAAGCAAATTCCGGGATGTATATCCCTCCATTACAATCCACAAAATCGAAGGGCGACTCAGGCCGACTAATTGCCGGACTTGTGTTGATTTCTATTGGAGCCTGGTTTTTATTGGCAGAATTTAACATTATTCCTCATTGGTTTTCAATAGTCAAGCTGTGGCCAATGATATTAATCGCCCTGGGGCTTGTTATATTATTCAGGCCAGAAAGGAAGAAGCCTTATGATAATCTGACCGACAAACCATCAATAACCGGCGAAGAGGAAAAAACTCAAACCGAAGAAACCGGTAAACGCGATGAACAACCTTTAGCCTAGAAGAAATGAGAACTGAGAAAATTATTTGGGGACTGATACTTGTTTTTGTAGGCGGTGTTTTATTGCTCCAGAACTTTGGAGTAATAGATTTTCAGTGGCGGGTTATCTTTCGTTTTTGGCCTGTGATTTTGATTTTGATTGGAGCAAATTTGCTTTTTTCCAGAGATGATTCGCGTGCAGGAGCTATAATATCAGTTTTGTTAACATTGCTGGCCCTTGGATTTATAACCTACAAAGGGATTACTTCCCTTGATGAAGAACCCGAATGGTCATTTCGCAACGATCGGGAGGATAGTGACAGACGCCAAGCTACACATACTTTTGTTGAAGAATATAACGATAGTATCGCGAAAGCTGTGTTAAATATCTCGGGTGGTGCAACAAAATATGTTCTAAAAGATTCTACCGGTAACTTATTTCAGGCAGACGTTAAAAAGAGCTTTGGCAATTATTCATTATTAAAGACTTTTTCTGATAGCACCCAGGTGCTGGATTTCAAAATGAAGGGTAATTCTAAATGGGAATTGAAGGATAATGATGGAAATACAGCAACCTTGAAGCTAAATTCAAATCCTATCTGGGATATAAATGTAGAAATGGGGGCGGGGAAAGCAGATCTTGATTTGTCTTCCTTTAAAGTGAACAAAATATCAATCAAAGGTGGCGCTGCATCATTCAAAATTATACTTCCTGAACCCGTAAAATCCACCACCGTTTCTGTTGAAACAGGAGTGTCTGAAATTGAAATATCCATCCCCTTATCAGCTGCCTGTAAAATAACTACAGAGTCCGGATTGTCTTCAAATGATTTTACAGGCTTTACAAAACAGGCTGACGGAACTTATACGAATAAGAATTACGAGGGCTCTTATAATGTAATTGTACTGGATCTTAAAGGCGGTTTATCAAAGTTTAAGGTTAGGCAGTATTAAAGAAAGTAATTACAGATCAAGCGAAATACTTGATCCAATAACCAATAACAGCTATCATTTTTTTGCTTGATCCACTTTGCTGAAGGGTTTAAATACAAAAAAGCCTCTAAGTGATGAAATTTAGAGGCTTTTTGTCAGATGTTGCTCTGATTTGTCGGGGTGGCAGGATTCGAACCTACGACCTCCACATCCCAAATGTGGCGCGATACCGGGCTACGCTACACCCCGAACGGTATCTTTTTATTTCTTTTAAGGTGTGCAAAGGTAGCAATTTTACCCGCCTTTTAAAGTTTTTATTTTTTGCGGAGAGAGAGGGATTCGAACCCTCGGTACCGTTGCCAGTACGACAGTTTAGCAAACTGTTCCTTTCGGCCTCTCAGGCATCTCTCCTTTGATGTAAAATTAAAGAACTAAACCCCTTTTCAGGGAGTGCAAATATAGCAATTCGAGGGTGCCTTCAAAAAATATTTTTTATTCATTTAGTATTATTTGAAGTTTATAAATTAAGGATGTTGGTTTTGAGGGGATTATGTTTCTGATTACTCCATTATCCATTTTCGTCAAGGTGAAAATGGGCTTGAATAACTTGCAGATTATTAGGAAATACCGTGGTAAAGATCAGATACTCGGGTCCTCCATCACTGATTTTATGTTTCTTCTTCAGTTCGTCGGGAGAATGAGGGAAATTTCTGGAAATTACATTGGCTTTTTTTAGCTGATTTTCTTTAATAAACTGCTTGTAATCGCTGACATCATTTATATTAAATACTTTTCCCGGAAAGTCGGCAACGAAGTTTTCTGAGGTGTAGAGATGGGAATGCTGATGTAGTTTTAGTACAGGAAAAGCCTGAGTGATACTTTTAAAGCAACCGGCTTTGAGTAGGGCCACATCGGGCTCGTAAAGATATTTTAAGGGAACAGAATAAGAATCAATACTCAGGCTTCTTTCATCTGATATTTTAAACCTGAAAGATTTCTGTCCTGAGGTGCTGATCGCTGTACTGATGATTTCTGCTTCGCCTACAAAACCCTTGTCAATTACCCATAGAAGTTCTTTGCAATCGTTTTTAACACTGACAACATGCACTGCACTTACTTGCGATAATTCATTCAATCCAGACTGTATATCAAAAAGAGGGGAGGTTTTTATAATTATTCTGGATGCTTTAGTTAAAAAGAGAGCGAGATTGCTCACGACGTCCGGCTCAGTGTCTTTCAGTAAGAAAACTTTTTTAGACTCAATTCGTCGTGACGGATCGATATAAAGAGTGTCGAAAATTTCTTCTGTCTCTTTCAGAAACTCGATGCTGTCTGCATTGATGAATCGGATATTCTCTGCGCCCAGAATAGATAAATTGTGTCCGGCGAGGATTGATAGTTCGCGGCTTTTTTCGCAATGCACAACTTCCTTTGCTTTTTTCGAGAAGAAATAGGTGTCTACACCGAAGCCACCGGTAAGGTCAATAATCTTATTGCCTTTAATTAATTCACTCTTATATGCTGCAGTTAATTCGGAGGAGCTTTGTTCTATTGATAGTTTTGGAGGGAAAATTATACCGGAAGTGTTAAACCAGAGTGGCAGCTTTTTTTCGGCTCTCCGCCTGCTGTCCAATTGTTCTGCCAGTTCTCTTGAAGAAATATTGTCAAAAGGGCTTCTGCTTAAGGCAATTTTATGAATATCACCTTTAATATGTTCTTCAAGAAATTGCTGTACCCTGGGATCAAATATATTCTTGTTCAAACTAAAATAGGATTATATATTTCGTACTACCATTTGTGCTGTGTGCCTGCTGGTTTGTTCTAAAAGTACTGCTTTGTTTTGTGTAAGATTGTTAATGATCTCTCTATTGAAATGTCTTACAGTCAATAATTCTAAACCTGAATTGTATTTTAGTTTAAACTTTTTTTCAAGCGCCGTCATTAGTTTTGGAAATCTTCGGTCATCTGCATCAAAACAAGCTGAATAAGTTATTGCCGAAAGTTGCATCATATTAATTTTTACGTGCTCTTCTGCAAAAATCCCGTAAAGGTCGCACAGATGATCTTCGGTTATAAACGATAGATCGGGTGTCGACACTGTTAGAAGTACCTGGTTGTTTTTTAGAATTATGGCCGGCTGGGTGATTTTCACCTGGCTCTCCTGTATGCAGGTTCCGCTTTCCAACGGTGAAAGGAAAGGCTTCACCATTAAAGGAATTTTTGCGTTTTGTAATGGTTTTATTGTTTTGGGATGAATTACTGTGGCTCCATAAAAAGTCATTTCTAATGCTTCCCGATAGGATAGCTCTTCATATTTAATAGTGTCCGGAAACAATTTAGGATCCGCATTTAAAACGCCCGGCACATCTTTCCATATGGTAACCGCTTCGGCATTCAGACAAGCGGCAAATATCGCGGCTGTATAATCCGATCCTTCCCGGCCAAGGGTGGTAGTGAAGTTTTCGGACGTGCCTCCTATAAATCCCTGTGTAACGGCAACTTGATCCTGGATTACATGCGGAATGTTTTTTTCAATCGACTTGCAGGTTTTGTTCCAATCTACATTGCCTTCACGGTAAGAATTATCCGTATGAATAAAACTTCTTGCGTCCAGCCATTTACTTTTTATTCCGACATGATTTAGGTAAGCGTTTACTATTTTCGTAGAAATGAGTTCGCCCATCGACACCAATTGGTCGTAGATGAAATCAAATTCGTCATGTGGTTCATCTTCAATAATCCAATCGATTTCTACAAAGCTATTTTCAATTTCATCATAAACAGGATGGTTTTCATCTTCAAATAGCTGAAGTAAAATGTTTTGGTGGTAAGTTTTAATATTGCCGAATATCTGCTGCATATCAGGTCTTTGATCGGCGTAAGCTTTGGTAAGATCTTCGAGAGCGTTTGTGGTTTTACCCATCGCAGATACAACTATTAACAGTCGTTTATCTTTATTAAGCTCGATTATTTTAGCAAGGTTTTTAATTCCATCGGCATCTTTTACGGATGCACCACCAAATTTAAATACGTTTATCATTTATTAAATGTGTGTTCTATGCCGGTTATATCAACCTGAAATGCTTCTAATTGTTCTTTTGACAATGAAGCGTTTAGCCATCCGGCATCAAATGCCGAATCGTATTTGTTATAGAAATTTATGGCCGGCTCGTTCCAGTCAAGCACCTGCCAATTCATGCCGTTAAAGCCTTTTTCTTTCGCCTCAACAATAATCCTTTCGAATAATATTTTTCCAATTCCCTTTCCCCGCATATGCTGTGTGACGTAAAAGTCCTCCAGGAATAACCTTGGACCCTTCCAGGTCGAATATCGGATATAATACAGTGCAAAGCCTTCAATATGCTTATCAACTTCGGCAACAAACGCTTTCCAAACGGGTCTTTCTCCAAATCCGGCATCTTCAAACTCTTGAAGGCTAACGGTAACTTCCTGCGGAGCCCGTTCGTAATCTGCTAATTGATGAACGAGTTCAAGTAATCTGCTACAGTCTTCTTTTTGAGCCTCACGAATATTAAAGAGCATTATGGTGAATGATAAGTATTTTTGACTTTTTAATTTTTCCTTTTGACTTTTTTAGGTTAATTGTTCTTCCAGTGCGGAGTAACCCTGCTGCCAAAAATAGTACTGCCGACGCGGATCATGGTGCTGCCATTTTCAAGAGCTATTTTATAATCTCCGGACATGCCCATGGAAATTTCTCTGAACGATTCCTCTTTTCTGAAGAAGCTTTGCTTAATACCTTCAAAAAAGACATTTAACTCATTAAATTCATCATTTATTTGCTTTTCGAGTTTTGTGTTGGTGGCAATGCCCATTAAGCCAACAATCCGGATGTTTTTTAATTGAGAGTATTCTTCAGAACGAAGCAGTTCAATGGTTTCATCATAACCCAGACCAAATTTCGTGTCTTCATCAGCAATGTAAACCTGTAAGAGACAGTCGATAATGCGCTTGTTTTTTGCCGCTTGTTTATTGATCTCAATCAGAAGCTTCAAGCTATCTACAGAATGTATAAGCGATATAAATGGAGCTATGTATTTTACCTTATTGGTTTGTAAATGACCGATTAAGTGCCATTCTATATCTTTCGGAAGATGTTCGTATTTATCTGCCAATTCCTGAACCTGGTTCTCTCCAAATATCCGTTGCCCGGCATTGTATGCTTCCATAATCTCTTCATTAGATTTAGTTTTCGAAACGGCAATAAGTTTTGCGTCGTAAGAATCTAATTCCTTCTTTAATTTCCTCAGGTTGGCTGCAATGCTCATTTATATGTATTTTTAGCAAAAATTTCCTGCTAAATTAACAAATGAGGCGCTTACTACTGTTGTTTTTTGTTTACGTTTTTTTTTCTGCCTGTGGTAACGATACTCCGGAGGGAATAGTTCCTAAAGAAGAAATGATTTCATTGCTGACTGATTTGCATCTTGCAAATGGCTATGCATCTATGTTTTATGATAACAGCGATAGCAGTAAACAAAAAAGTGCTGCCAGCTATAAAGCTTTATATAAAAAGTACGACACAGATTCGCTTGGTTTAAGGAGGAGCATGTCATATTACATAGAGCGGCCTGAGGAACTTGAGCTAATGTACAAGCAGGTTGAGCAGAATTTAACAAAGCTTGACAAGGACGAACGTGCACGGCAGGATAGGATTCAAAAAGAAACTTTGCGTAAGATAAGGCTCGAGGAACAGACTGAACGCAGAAAGGAGAGAATTGACAACATACGTGCGCAAATGCTTAGAGGTAAATATGATTTCTACCTTCCATCTTACAAATCTCCGGCAGAAAAATTTTTAAAAATCTGGAAGAAATATCCAACAGCAAAAAAATCCGTTACAAAGAAAGTGGATACTTTAAAAACCGATTCCCTAAGAAGAGATTCTGTATTGAAGAAGGAACAGAGAAAGAATGATTTACCCGCAAAACGCATCAGATAAACTCGGATTTTCAGAAATTAAGTCGCTGATAAAAGCTCAGTGCCTGAGTGATATGGGAAGGCAAATGGTTGATCGTATTCAAATGATGACCAGTTTCGACCAGATCAATAAATTTTTACGGCAAACCAAAGAATTTAAAGATATTCTGGAGAACGATGCGCCTTTGCACATTCGCCATTTATTCGATATTAAGTCTTTAGCAGAGAAAATAAGGGTTGAAGGGAGCTTTCTTAACGAAGCGGAACTACATCAGATTTTGCTCTCGTTACAGACGGTTTTTTCGGTTATTAATTATTTTAACGAACGGGAAGGAAGATATCCCAATCTGGAAGGCTTGTTTGAGCACCTCCCTATCGAAAAAAAGATAATCAAGAGCATCGAAGCGGTAATCGATGAAAAAGGGAAAATTCGTCCGAATGCTTCGGTTGAGTTGCAACAAATAACATCAGGTATCGCCAAAGCCGAATCGGATGCACGGAAAAAAGTCGATCAGATTTTCAAAAATGCCCAGAACAATGGCTGGACTGCGGACGGAAATTTAACTATTCGTGACGGCCGCTTATGTATACCAATCCTTGCCGAGAACAAACGTAAGCTGAAGGGCTTTATTCATGATGAATCTGCCTCCGGGCAAACAGTTTACATGGAACCGGAGGAAGTTTTTCAGTTAAATAACCTGGTTCGGGATCTGGAGTTTGATAAACGCCGTGAGATTGTTAAAATCTTAACAGGATTGAGTAATGAGTTGCGGCCGTATGTTCCTCTATTGCTTTCATATCACGGTTTATTAACAAAGCTTGATTTCGTGAGAGCAAAAGCTCTTTTCGCTCAGCAGATAGAAGCTGAAATGCCAGTTTTGTTGCAAACGCCCGAACTTAATTTGGTGAATGCTAATCATCCTTTATTGTATTTAAATCTGAAAAAGGAGGGCACTTCTGTTGTCCCTTTAAATATAAAGATTGATGATCAGCAGCGGGTGGTAGTTCTTTCTGGTCCGAATGCAGGAGGTAAATCTGTGGCAATGAAAACTGTTGGTTTATTGCAGATTATGGTGCAGGCAGGCTTGCTTATCCCAGCCGACGAAAGTTCGAAACTCGGAATATTTAAACAGGTATTTGCAGATATTGGCGACGATCAATCAATAGAGAGCGACTTGAGTACGTACAGCGCCCATCTTTCAAAAATGAAATACTTTGTTGAAAATGCCGGGGGTAAAACATTAGTGCTTATTGATGAATTTGGTACAGGTACTGATCCGCAATTCGGCGGACCTATCGCTGAAGCTGTTCTGGAATTATTAAACAGGAAGCACATTCGCGGAGTTGTTACAACGCACTACTCCAATTTAAAGGTGTACGCAAATGCCGCCGAAGGCCTGGAAAATGCCTCAATGATTTTTGATAACCTTAAGATGCAGCCCTTATATATTCTCGAAATGGGTAAGCCGGGCAGTTCGTATGCTTTTGAAATTGCTCAAAAAATCGGACTTCCACAGAATGTGATCAATGCCGCCAAGAATAAAATAGGAGTCTATCAGAAGAAGGTGGATACCTTATTGGTTGATCTTGAGAGGGATAAAAAGGAAATACTTGAAAAGAAAATAGCCCTTGAGAAACAGCAAAAGCGTGTCAGTCTGCTTTTAGAAGAGAATGAAAAGCTGAAAGCTTATCTGGACGAAAACAAAAAAGGCATTTTAAAAGAAGCTAAAAAAGAGGCTCAAAATATTATTATTAACGCCAATAAGCTGGTAGAGAATACTATTTCTGAGATTCGGGAAAGTAAGGCTGATAAAGAGAAAACCCAAAAGCTTCGGCAAAACCTGCAACAGGAATTACAAAAGAACACGATAAAGGAAGCTACTGCCAAACCTCAGCAAGATACTTCTGTTTTAAAAGCAGGTGATTGGGTTCGGCTTGAAGATTCTGAAACTGTGGGTCAGGTAATGGATATTACAAAAGACAACGTCATTCTGGCCATGGGCGATCTTCGCTCTGTGGTTAAGCGTAAGCGCGTACAAAAAATAGCCAATAAGGAGGTTCCAAAAGAGATTCGTCGTTCTTACTCATCGCAGGTTTCTGATGCGATCGCGCAGTTTAATCCTGAAATAGATGTAAGGGGTTTGCGCGGAGAAGAAGCCCTGTTTGAAATTGAGAAATATCTTGACCGGGCATTAATGATGGGCTTCTCGAACCTGAAAATTATTCATGGTAAAGGCGATGGGATTCTAAGAAAATTAATACGCGATTATTTACGCAAATATTCTCAGGTCTCCCGCATTGAAGATGAACACGCCGACAGAGGTGGTGATGGGATCACCTACGTTTTTTTGTGAAACGTCGCGGTTGCTTTACATTAAAGCAGCTCCCTTCCATAAAGCTCAATACGAAGCATTGACACTCGTTTATGCTAAATTTCTATAAAGTCTTGCAAATAATCTACACAATGCAGTCTTTAATTCCAGCTATGTTTGAAAATATGTATTGATTGGTTGATCAACGAACCTCAATCATTAGCCAAATAAATTCATCGGTGGATCTTGAATGATTTCCTGATAAACCAAATAGACTATCGTCATATGAATATGCCTGTTCTTGATCTGTGTGTTTTCCTGATTTATATGTTAGGGATTATCCTTTTTGGATGTTCTTTCTATTTTAAAAACAAATCTGCCGATTCATATACATCAGGGGGAGGACGCTTGCCAGCATGGGCGGTTGGAATGTCAATATTTGCAACTTTCGTTAGCAGTATCAGTTTTTTGGCATTACCTGGAAATGCTTATCTCACCAATTGGAACGGCTTTGTATTTAGCTTGTCAATACCTATTGCATCTTATATGGCAGTCAAGTTTTTTGTTCCCTTATACAGAAAAGTGAATAGTCCGTCTGCATATACTTTTTTGGAAAAACGTTTTGGCCCCTGGGCCAGAATCTACGCTTCCGTTTGTTATTTGTTAACACAGATTGCCCGTATGGGATCTATAATGTATTTGCTGGCTTTACCCATGAATGCGCTTTTTGGCTGGGATCTCTCCTTAATTATAATATGTACCGGAATATGTGTATTGCTTTATTCGATGTTGGGAGGCATTCAGGCAGTTATCTGGACAGATGCCATTCAGGGGATTGTTTTGATTGTGGGTGCTCTAACCTGTGCCCTGGTTTTACTTTTTTCCATGCCAGAAGGTCCAATGCAAACAGTTGCCATCGCAAAAGAATTTCATAAAACCAGCTTGGGCAGTTTTGATTTGAATTTCTCAAATTCTACGTTCTGGGTGATATTGATTTATGGCTTGTTCATAAACGTGCAGAATTTTGGAATCGATCAAAACTACGTACAGCGCTATATGACGACTAATTCGTTGAAAGAAGCCAATTTTTCTACATGGTTTGGTAGCTTGTTATACATCCCGGTTTCATTGTTGTTTTTTATTATTGGTACCGCGTTGTTTGCCTATTATAAGGTGCATCCAGATCTGTTGCCTGCGGAGCTACAGTCGATGGATAAAGCCGACAAGGTTTTCCCATATTTTATCGTGCACGGACTTCCTAAAGGTTTAACCGGACTGTTAGTCGCTTCTATTTTTGCTGCTGGTATGAGTACAATTTCTACTAGTCTGAATAGTACTGCTACAGTTATCCTGACGGATTACTACCAACGTTATTTCAATAAAAATGGCTCGCAGAGAAACCTATTAAAGGTTTTGTATATCGCTTCCACAGTAATGGGTATTGTCGGAATCGGAGCTGCATTAGCGATGACACGGGTAAAAAGTGCACTGGATGCCTGGTGGGCTCTGTCTTCCATATTTAGTGGCGGCATGCTGGGCCTGTTTCTGTTAGGGTATTTTTCTGATAAGGTTCGCAGCATAGATGCAGCCATAGGTGTGATAGTGGGTGCCTTGGCGATCTGTTGGGTTAGCTTGTCGCCGGTATACTTTACAAATGGAGTCTGGATTGCTTTTAAAAGTCCTTTGCATACCAATCTCGCGATTGTAGTTGGTACTACAGCAATTTTCCTATCCGGTTTCCTCGTATATAATTTGTTTGGAAGCAAAAAGGTGAAAGAGATTGAGCCAGTAGATGCAGTGTGATCATCGTTTAAACCTGATTTACCGATATTATTAACTATTCCGATACAATATGAAAGAAAATACGAATAAAGAAGTTTGGCTTGTTTCGAGTGGAGATTTACGCATTGCTGCCAATCAGAACTGCTGGGCTGCCCAGAAAGAAATGGAACGTCAGTTTGGAGACGCAGTTGAAAAACAAGGCTGGACAGTAAAAAGAGCTCACCCGTTTGATCCTGAAAAAGGACATGGATTTATCGATTCTCAAAGAATGGGTATTGAAGTATTTAAAGGCATTGACAAAGATGCACCCCTGGTTATTGCCGAAAGCGTGTGGCAGTATTCACATCATATATTAGCCGGCCTAACAACTCACAATGGTCCGATATTAACTTTGGCAAACTGGAGCGGTCAGTGGCCAGGCCTGGTTGGTATGCTTAATTTAAATGGCTCGTTAACCAAAGCCGGTGTAAATTACAGCACATTGTGGAGCGAAGATTTTGAGGATGATTTTTTCACAAAAGGTTTGAAGGAGTGGTTAACAAGGGGGAAAATAAGTCATGATGAAAGCCATGTAAATACGTTTTCAAGCGCGCAGATCCCTGCCGCAGATGTTCAAAAAGGTAAAGATTTTGCTGATCGCTTAATGGCAAATAAAGCAATCATGGGCGTATTTGATGAAGGTTGTATGGGCATGTTTAACGCTATCGTACCGGATGATCTGCTACATAAAACCGGAATATTTAAAGAACGTTTAAGTCAGTCGAGTTTATACGCCAAAATGCTTGATGTAAAAGACGATGAAGCCAGAAGCGTTCTGAACTGGTTAGTTGATAAAGGTGTAAAGTTCAATTGGGGGCAGGATGGAACAACAGAACTTACCGAAGCTCAAACCCTGGAGCAATGCAAAATGTATATAGCCGCGCTGCGGATCGCAGATGAATTTGGTTGCGACACCATCGGAATTCAATATCAGCAGGGATTGAAAGATCTTACTCCCGCAAGCGATCTTGTAGAAGGTTTATTAAATAACCAGGATCGTCCGCCTGTTTATTCCGAAACAGGTAAGGAACTGTATAAAGGCGAAGCTTTGCCACATTTTAATGAAGTAGACGAATGCGCAGGGATCGATGCTCTGGTAACTTATCATTTATGGAAAGAGCTGGGCATGCCCGGAGAAAACACTTTGCATGATTTGCGTTGGGGACAGCAATATACGGATTCAGAAATTGATGAATTTGTTTGGGTGTTCCTTATTTCGGGAGCTGCACCACCAGCACATTTCATAGACGGATATAAAGGTGCAAGCAGCGAAAGACAACCTTCTATGTTTTTCCGTCTGGGCGGAGGAAGTTTAAAAGGGATCAGCAAACCCGGCAGTATTGTGTGGAGTAGAATATATGTAATGGACAATGCTTTGCATTGTGACCTTGGAGTAGGGGAGGCTGTGCTTTTACCCGAAAAAGAAACTCAGCGCAGATGGCAGGAAACAACATCGCAATGGCCGATTATGCATGGTGTTTTGAAAGGAGTGAGCCGCGACCAGATGATGGCCAGACATAAAGCGAATCATATTCAGGTGGTTTATGCCACAGATGAAGAAAGAGCGCATCAGGCTTGCAGGGTTAAGGCCGCAGCTTTAGCAACTTTAGGAATTCAGGTTCATTTTTGCGGAGATGTTAAACTTAATTGAGATGTTTAGATGAACAAACCGGACGTAAAAAAATAATGAAAAATTTTATCGGTTTTTTGGGTTACTTTTTTTCGTAAACAGTATTAAGAGTAGGTTTATAATTGGTTAGTTTGAATATCTCCATTCTCCCCGTTTGGAGATATTCTTTTTTACAGACCTTCTCTTCCAGTTTACATGATATTTATTTACTTATTACAGTGAATGGCGTCAGATCCTGAATTTTTCCAAATGCTACCATCTTAGGAATTTGAATGAGCCTGACGCGGAAATCTTAGGGTTAATGGTTCGCAGTGTTTTCCGGAGCTTTAAAATCGAGCTTTTTATTTTCGCTTTCTACATAAGGATTTCCGCTGATGGTGTTTTTTACCAAAGTTATTACTTGTGCAAGTAATAAATCAGGAGTATCCCAATATTCTGCTTCCTGCGGATCGATTTTTAAAAGGCATAAGTTTGGATCTTCTTTCCCGTAAGGAAACCACATTTTAAATCTGTCGCTCCATAACTCTTCAATTTTAGAAGTATCTTCACTTATTTCGGCTAGTCCGTTAACTGCAACATATAAATCATGTTGAGGGTTGCTATAGTTTAAAACTACATTGGGGTTAGCTTGGATCTCCTGAACTTTTCTGGAATCTTTAGAGATAAACAGCCAGATTATTCCATCGTCTTTCATTTCAAAAGTATACATCGGCCTGCTATGCGATTTTCCCTCTGCGGTAATTGTTGTAAGCATCGCAATTTTTATATCTTTTAATTTTGACGCTAATTCTCTTGCCTTTTTGATGTGTTCAATTTCCTGCAATTGTTCTTGTACTGTAGCTCCGTGTAATGTTTCCATAGTTTGTAGATTAGATATAAATTAAAAGATTTAGATATGCTTTTGTTTACAGAAAGTGGAATTAATGCTCAAACGGCAGGGTTTGCTATACAATTAATGTAAAATATACTTTAACAAGCATCGTTTAAGCACTATATTCCTACTTTCGTAGCGATTGGACCCATATTATTTAAATGCCTCCTGTAACCAATAGTTCAGCTCTAAAATCCTTATTGCTTTTGTTAGCAATATTAATTTCTTTAAGCAGCAGCGGGCAGTCGAGATTCACGGTTAGCGGTACTATTAAAGATGCTTTAAGTGGTGAAACTTTAATCGGGGCAAATGTTAAATTGCAGGAAATCAGGACTTCTGGTACTTCAAGTAATACCTACGGCTTTTATTCGCTCAGTGCTATCCAGGGAGAATATCAGCTTCAGATAAGCTACACCGGCTATAAATCTCAGACTCTAAACATCTTGCTGGATCGAAATATTACAGTTGATATTAATCTAAGTCCAGCGAATGAATTACAGGAGGTTGTTGTAAGTGGCAGGGCCGCGAACGAACAGATTTCGAATCCGCAAATGGGGCTTGAAAAGCTAAATATGGAAAGTATTAAAAATGTACCGGTATTATTTGGCGAAAAAGATATCCTTAAAACAATTCAGCTCCTGCCGGGAATCAAGTCGGCAGGCGAAGGTAATAGTGGCTTTTACGTTCGTGGAGGATCATCAGATCAGAACCTGATTTTGTTGGACGAAGCAAATGTTTACAATGCTTCGCATTTGCTCGGCTTCTTTTCAACTTTTAATTCTGATGCGATAAAAGACGTATCAGTTTATAAAGGTGGCATGCCTGCTCAATATGGAGGCAGACTTGCATCTGTTCTCGATATCAGAATGAATGAAGGAAATCGCAACGAGTTCACAGCCGAGGGTGGAATTGGCTTAATCGCATCGCGGCTTAAACTGGAAGCTCCTATAAAAGAAGGTAAGGGTTCTTTTATGCTAAGTGGCCGACGTACATATGCTGATTTGTTTTTGAAATTATCCTCGGATACCACTCTTAAAAACAGTCAGCTTTATTTTTACGATTTTAACGCCAAGGCTAATTATAGAATCAATGATAAAAATATTATTTATCTGTCGGGTTATTTCGGTCAGGATGTTTTGGGCTTGAACGAAACATTTAGTCTGGATTGGGGAAATACAACTGCTACCATGCGGTGGAATCATATTCTAAATAGTAAGATGTTTTCCAATACCACACTAATTTATAGTGATTACAATTATGCGATTCAGAATTTTGATAACCGGAGCGATTTTAAAGTAACCTCAATTATAAAGGACTGGAACTTAAAACAGGATTATCAGTATTTCTCAAGCAACGGCCATTCGCTGAAGTTTGGCTTAAATATTAATCATCATCAGATCAGACCGGGAAATATTACATCATCAGAAACCTCGAGTATAAATGACAAGCAAATCGAAAAGAGAAAGGGCCTGGAGCTGGCGGCATACATTTCTGACGAGTATAAAATTAAGAACTTAAGTCTCGTTTACGGACTGCGGTTAAGCTCCTTTTCTTTGTTGGGTCCGGGCAGGTTTTTTACCTATAATACAAACGGACAGATAAGTAGTTCCAAGACATACACCAGCGGGGAAGCAGTAAAAAGATATTTTGTAGCCGAGCCACGCATATCTGCAAGTTATCAGCTTTCAGAAAGTAAATCTTTAAAATCATCTTATACCCGCAATTCTCAGTATCTGCATCTTTTGTCTAATTCTACAGCTGCTTTACCCACTGATTTATGGGTTATGAGCAGTAATAATATCAAGCCACAGATAGCCGACCAGATCGCGCTGGGTTATTATCAAAATTTTAGTAATAATAAGTACGAATTTTCTGCTGAGGTGTATTATAAGGATATGCAGAATCAGATTGAATATAAAAATGCGGCGAATCTTAGGGGGAACGAAAATGTGGAGTCCGAATTATTGTATGGAGATGGGCGTGCGTACGGTTTGGAACTTTTTTTAAAAAAGCGCCTGGGGGATTTCAATGGCTGGATAGGATATACGATATCCAGAACTGAAAGGAAATTTGATGAGATCTCTGACGGCAGCTATTTCCCTTCTAAGCAAGACCGAACCCACGATTTATCCTTAGTTGGAATCTACCAGCTGTCCAATCGCTGGACACTTTCAGGAACCTTTGTTTATAACACCGGCAATGCTATAACTTTTCCCAGCGGAAAGTATCAGATAGATGGAAAGACGATGTTTTACTACACAGAACGCAATGGATACAGGATGCCTGATTATCATCGTTTAGATTTGAACGCGACTCTGAATGGGAAGCCGGAAAGAAAATATCAGTCAAGCTGGACGTTTGGTTTTTATAATGCCTACAATAGGCACAATGCCTATACTATCGATTTTCAGGATAATCCGGATGATACGACAAGAACTCAGGCCGTGCAAACTGCTTTGTTTGGAATTATCCCGTCGATAACCTGGAACTTTAAGTTTTAAGATGATGCATCACAATAAAATATACCTTTTTATAATGCTTGTGTTTACGGGAATTGCTCTCGCCTCCTGCGAGAAGGTCATCGACGTAGATCTTAAGGATGCCTCGCCAATTATAGTCATCGAAGGAACTGTTACCAACCGTGCTGATTCACAGATTGTACGAATACATCGTTCTGTGCCTTTTGGTGAGCCTAATGATTTTCCAGAAGTAACAGGTGCAATTGTAACCATATTTGATAATACAAACGGCAGGCTGATTACCCTGCGGGAAAGAAGGCCCGGTTTTTATATGGCCAGAAATTTTACAGGTCGCTCCGGCATTTCTTATAAATTGAGAGTAGAGATTAACGGAGAGATTTTTACAGCATCCTCGACTATGCCGAATCATGTTAATATCGATTCTTTAGGCGTGTCTGTGAGCTCGTTTTTGGGCGACGAGCAGAAAACTGTACAGCTTCTATATACCGATCCGCCCGGCGTGAAAAACTATTTTCGCTTTCATTTAAATATCAATGGTAAGGCTTCTGAGAACATATTTGCATACGACGATAACTTCACTGACGGAAGAATGGTAACAAGGGAACTGTTTGATTTTGATTTAAATGCAAAAACCGGGGATACGGCCGAGATAGAAATGCAATGTATTGATCCGGTTATATTTCGTTATTGGCAGGGACTGGATCAAAATGAGAACAGAGGCGGAGCTTCTACAACTCCGGCAAATCCTGTAAGTAATATTAGTAATGGTGCCCTGGGGTATTTTAGTGCCCATACCCAGCAAAAAGAGACAATAATTATCCCTTAAACAGAAATTTTGTACAAGGCCTTATAATTTATTATAGTTTTTAAAACTTTCGTCGTTTGCCACCGGGATATACAGAGTATTTCCAGATTCGAATCTGTCGTGTAAACTGTATTTGTTCAGGGAATTTTCTTCAAAGCGTTTGTACACTTGCGCTAGTCCCTTTGCGGTATAAATAGCACAGAAAGGCTGGGTAAAGCCCTGTTGCACATATACATAATATTCGAAAGCTGGATTTTCCTTATAGGAGTGAATTAATGAAAGAATTGTTTCTTGCTGCATATCAATCAAATCACAAGCCATTAAAAGGATATCTTTTTCAGGGAAGTTTCTGTGAATGCTTAAAAGACCATCGAGTGGGCCGTCTATCGGAAGCTGATCGACAATTAAAGGAATATCAGGAAAGATTTTCTCATAAGCCTCCTGCTGTTTCTCATTTATAGATATAACAACCGGGAGATTAGCTTTCTTAAGTTTTTCCGCAATGCACAGTGCCCATGATTTGCCGTCCAGATCCAGGAGGCCTTTGTCGCGACCCATACGTTTGCTCTGGCCTCCGCATAAAACAACTCCAATAAGATTTTCCATTTTATTTTTTATCAGAATGTCCCAAACTCTTTTCCGGATTTACCAGATCTCTAACCTTTTGTTTAAGCTCTTTAATTTCAGGAAAGCCGCCGGCACTTACCCGGTCAAAAATCAAAGTGCCGCCAATGCTTATTTTAAAAGTTCCGCTGGTCTCGCTGGGTTGTAGTAAAATGCCTTTTATATCGTCAGAAAATGTGTTTAATAGTTCCTGGGCGAAGTAAGCTGAGCGAAGCATCCAGCCGCATTTCGGACAATATTCTATGGTGATTATCGGTTTCATTATTGATTTTCAGATTCGTAGATATGCTTATTCGGATTGCCAGTGATTTCGTGGCAATTGCAATTTCCTCCCCATAATCTGGTGCCATCTGCAAAATACTCGCATTTCCATATTGGAACTTCATGCTTTATTCTGTCAATAATATGGCGGTTCGCTTCATAAGCCTCGCGGCGGTGCGGAGTGGCTGTTATTACAACCACGGCGGCTTCAGAAACGCCAACCTTGCCAATCCTGTGTTGAGCTATGGCAATATTCAGTTTCCATTTCTGTTTGGCTTCTTCAAGTATTCCTAAAATAAGCTTAGATGCCATTGCTTCTTGGGCTTCATATTCCAGGTAGGAAACATTTCTGCCGAGATTATTGTCCCTGACATCTCCGCTGAATAACACAACGGCGCCAGCTTCCGGATGATGTGAAGCAGAAAGCAGTCCTGCTAAGTCAATGGGTTCGGATGTGATATAATTAACCTCCGCTGCTTGGGGGCATAATGCTGATGCTGTCATTGCTTTTCAGAATATGGTCGTTTTCAACAAATTCATTATCTACCGCAAAGCGACTGATATTTAACGCTTTCTCGGCCTTCGGGTTTTTATCTATTAAAAAGCTTTTCAACTCGTTAATATTATTGAAAGATTGAGGAAGTGTAAATTCCTTTTCGAAATAATCTTTTAATATGGCGTAAACCTGGATTTTCATATATAAGTATCTAGTATAAAGTAGCTGGTATTTAGACTAGGTGTGCCTTGTTTGTTATAGTATAAATAGATTCACTAATTTATAAGGCTTCGTCTTCCATTTGCACTTCTTCTATTTGCACATCCGCACATCAAATTCATTTGCTCGCCCCTGTCATCCTCCAATATGCATCATGCTTAATTCGCTTCCGGCAAATCGAAGCGCCTGTTTTTTTTTTAAAGCTTGTTCTAAACGGTTTACTAATTCTTCATCGTTAACATCTTTAATCGATATCGGATGATTGCTGCTCAGGCAGCCATAAATATTTCCGTAAGAATCTAATCTTAAGCGGTTGCAATCCCCGCAAAATGGTTCGCTTTCGTTTGCCACTATACCAAAAGTGTTTCCTTCATCCGTTTGCCAGTAATTGGCGGTTGAGGAATGTTTTCTTGATAAACGGGAAAATGTATGATGTCTGCTGATGACAGAAAGTATTTCTTCCTGAGAGAAGAAGTGTTTGTCGGAATTTCCATATAAATGACCCATTGCCATGATCTCGAGAAATCGAATGGTGAGCCCTCTATCGAAAGCGTAGTTTAATAATGGGATGATCTGAGAATCATTCAGCCCTTTCATTATTACGCTGTTGATTTTTACTTTTATACCTGCCTTTATCGCAGCATCAATGCCGCTAAAAGTGCGGTTTACACCACTGCGACGACTCATTTTATAGAAGATGTCTTCATCAAAGGCATCAAGAGAAACATTTAATTCTGTTATACCCGCGTCTTTAAGTTTTACTGCCAGACCCTCTAAAAGTAAACCATTTGTGGTAATTTTAAGGTTGTATATTCCTTCACTTTTTACTGATTTTACCAGCTCGGGAAGTTCTTTGTAAAGCAAAGGTTCGCCACCAGTAAACCGGATAGTATCAAGATTAAGAACCTGATGTAAATGTTTGATAGACTGGCTTAGCTCAGCAGAACTAAGAGCTTTTTCTTTTGATGATTTATAGTTTTCCTTTTGTTCGTCATTACCAAACGTACAATACACGCAGCCAAGGTTGCAGGTGTTAATCAAACTAACCCGAAGTGTTTTAAATGTTCGTCCGTATGAATCTCTGACTTCTATCATCACATAAAAAATATCAGCTTACAGGAAGCAATTGCTAAAACGGCACTTAACAGATATTTAACGGTATTTACGGCAAAGTGTCTGCTTCCAAAATAAGAACCGGCTATTCCTCCGGCTAAAGCAGAAGAGAACCACGCGACTGAATCGCTTCCAAAATTAATTTCGGCAGTGTGTCCCAGTAATCCGGATATAGAGTTCAAAACAATAAAAAGTGCCGAAGCAGCCGCAGCTTCTTTTGCATTCGCCCATGCCAGTATAATAAGTAAGGGACTTAGAAAGATTCCTCCTCCAATGCTTAGCATTCCCGCAAGGAAGCCCATAATTAAGCCAAAAACTAAGGCTAATGGAATGGATACTTCTTTTGTTTCGTTTTTTTCGCCTGGAATTAACCCTAATAAACGTATAACCGGAATAATTAACGCTATTCCCAGGATTAAATTATAAATATCGCCCTGCAAGGCTATTTTAGAGCCCACATAAGCCATCGGTAAAGAACTGACTAAGAATGGCCAGCAGAGTTTCCATTTGAAGAACCCGGCTTTGGTAAATTGTAGAAAACCTATACCTGCAACCAGAATATTTAAAATTAAAATAACGGGTTTGTAGCTAACAACGGGAATGGCAAAAATGGATAATACGGCTAAATATCCGCTGGCTCCGCCATGACCTACAGAGGCATACAGAAAACCTACAGTAAAAAGCGAAATAGCAAGCAATATATTGATGTCCATTTTTACAAACTTAGATAAATTCTTTTGATGGTTTTTCGTGCGTGTGTAAAAAGGATGAGGCCAAGTCAGTGATTTTACGCACTAGTGAAGCGAATAATGCAATATTCGCTTCACTTCTTTAAATACCATAAGAAATAGCGTGAGATTAATTAAATTCTATCAATGCTTTTTTATCAACCTCAACGAACTCAGATTTAGGAGCATCACACATTTGGCAGCAGTACGTTTCGGGCAAGTCTTTGAAGGGCGTGCCTGGCTTAATATTATTTAGGCTGTCGCCATATTCACGGTCGTAGACGGTTTGACAATGTTTACACTGATGAACAAAGACCGGAGCCTCTATATCATTTACATCTTCGTTCGCATCCCATTTAATGGGCGAAAACATGCTTCCACTAGTTTGAATATCATAAAAATAATCGCACAGCTGTACCAGTGTTGATGGAAGGTCTTCGATGTTTACTTCTTCTTTATAAGCGATGAAATCTTTCGAGTTAGGGTTGAAGTCACGTGTATGTAGAATGTCGAATATTTCCGGTGATTCCGCATTGTCAGCGCTTGCTCTTTTTCTGATGATCACCGAGCCAAACAGACCAGTCTTTGGGTTAATTTTTATAGCGAAGCAAAGTCTGAAAGTTCTGACATCGTTCTTATCAAACTCGCGGACCAGGTGATTTTTCAGCTTTAATGCATAGCTGCACTGATCTTCAATTTGCCAGTTAAGCTCGTTTGAAGCATGGCGAACGTTAATTCGATGTTTAGCTAAAATCCAATTCCACTGCTTTCTCTCTTCGCTTGTAATACCTTTTATTATAATAGATTTCCAGGGCGTAGTGTTGATCTGACCTATTCGAGACTGCAGGCATACGGCGCAAACATCCTTTAGGAAGGCAACTGAATATTCTTCATTTCTTTTATAGATCCCCAGCCAGTATTTATTGTCGTAGCTGTTAAATCCTTCGTAGTAAGGAAGCTGGAAATCTGGCAGTGTTAGTCTTTCTTCAGGGTTTCTTGTGACTTTTTTTTCTGACGAAATTTCAAGAAAAAGTAAGTTTCCGTCAATTTCTTCCTGGTCGTAAAAGTGGCTTTTGTTTGATAAAATCACCTCTTCGATATCCAGACTCAAAGCCGGAATGTCTTCCGTGTAAATTAACGTTGGCCAGATATAGAAAATGTTGGTTTTCGGGAAGCGAATATGCAGGTGCCAGTAATTGCTGGTATCCGAGGCGATGTAGTTAAGGTTTCCGGTGAAGAACGGGATAAATGTTTGGTTGTTGTCGACCAGGTTAATTTTGAGCTTCGGTTTCTCCTCAAAAAGATCCAGTATGTCTTTGTACACACCTTCTCTCAACCAGTTCGACGTGCCAAAAATATCTTCTGAAACGTACGAGCTTATGATATTGGGATAAATGTCTGTGCCAATTTCATAATCAATATCTACGATAGCAAATTCGTGTTCCAGGTCTTCAAGCTGTTCTTCTCTGACTGATAAAAACAGTTGCTGACGGTTACCCAGACTTACTTTATCTATTCCAGCTTTTTCTGCTGCATTTAGAATATCCAGCAAATCTCCGGCCGCCACAATGCCACCCGGGAGGTTTACTTTAATCAGATGTGTGCTTTCAGATTGTGCGTTCATATCAATAAGTTTGCAACAGCTTGTTCATTTAGGGTTTCTTCCAAAATTCGCTTTACCTCGGGTTTGCACGAGCCGCAGCCTGTTCCGGCTCCGGTTGCAGAACATACGTCTTTAAAAGAACTACAGCCTTCGTTAATTTTCCCTCTGATATTATCCGCACCTACATTATTGCAGCTACAAACTAGTTTTCCTAAAACAGGCTCAGTCTTTTTTCCGCTTCTAAGCAGGTGAAGGCGTTTTTCGCTCAGTTCTATTTTTTCATCTATCAGCTCTCTGAACTCCTGGAACTCGGATTTGTCGCCTATTAAAATGGCACCGACCAGGCGGTCTTCGCGAACAATACATTTTTTATAATATCGCTTAGCTTTGTCGATAAAAACTATTTCCTCATAGCTCTTATCACCTTCCGGATATTCAGCTTCACCAATGCTGCACAAGTCGAATCCCTGAATCTTAATAATATTCATGAACAGACTTCCTTTGTAGTAGCTGGCAATATCTCCATTAAGATAATGTGCTACAACATCTGCCTGTTTTTCCGCAGCAGCGGTAATTCCATATAATGTGCCGTCAAATTCGGCTATTTCTCCAATCGCAAAGATCGAAGAATCGTTTGTTTGCAGACGCTCATCAACAACAACACCACGCTTGCATTCTAAACCAATTTCTCGGGCAAGCTCAATGTTTGGAACTGTACCTATGGCGATAATCATAGCATCACAGTCAATCTTTCTGCCACTTGCTAAGCCTACACCGGTAAGCTTTGATCTTCCGTAGAATAATTGCACTTCGTCATTATAATAAATATCGCAACCCTGATCAACCATCTCATCATGTAAAAGCTCACTTCCTAAAGGATCTAGTTGACGGTTCAGAAAGCGGGAAATTCGTTGTACGATTGTGATCTTTATTCCAATTTCACGTAAGGACGCCGCCATTTCAAGTCCCAGTAAGCCGCCACCCACAATCAGTACATGACCGTTTTTAGGTACGTGTCTTTTGAAATTATCGGCATCCAAACGACTTCTCATTGTGAATATTCCCGGTAGGGAAGGGACATTTCTTGGAACAGCCGCACGACTGCCGGTTGCCATTATCAATACATCGTACGGAGTTTTGATTCCGCGTGAGTCGGTGACGTATTTTTCGTCGCGGTTCACTTTTACAACGCTGATACCTCTTAATAAACGGATGTTATATTCAGGCTCTTCCGAATCCTTCATTTTTACCAGTTGTTCCCACTTTTGTTCACCACTGATGTAATCTGGAAGCATAACCCGGTTATAGAAAGGGAAATCTTCTTTACTGAAAATGGTAATTTCGTCGTCCTGGTTTATTTCACGGTATGATTTGACAAATCCGAATGATCCGGCACCTGCACCGATTACCACGATTCGCTGGGCAGGCTTTTTGTATTTTTCTACGCTAACCGCACAGAATTTAAAATCCGGTTCTTTGGAAATGGGATCAAGTATGCTGCTTGTTACATTATTTGCCCTGTTTAAATCATTTCCCAGAATTTTTCCCCAATGCATTGGAAGGAAAACAACTCCTTTTTTAATTGCAGAAGATAACTTCGCCTTAAGTCTTACTTCACCGCGACGCGATTTTACAATAACAACAGTATCTTCTTTGATGCTCAGTGAATCTGCGTCTTCCGGATGAATCTCTAAAAAAGCCTGCGGAATATGTTTGTTGAGTTTGTTAACCTTTCCGGTTTTACTCATCGTGTGCCACTGATCTCTGATTCTGCCCGTCGTTAAGATAAACGGAAAATCTTCATTGGGCATTTCGCTCAACAAGGTATCAGCAGGAGCATGAATTTTAGCCTTTGTACTCGGAGTAAAAAACTTGTTATTGGTGAATAATCGTTGTGTTCCGCTGCCAGTTTTTTTGTTAAATGGCCATTGAACCGTCTTGTTGGTTTTTATGAAATTGTAATCCAGTCCGCTGATATTGACATTAGTTTTTGCAGTGAGCCTGGTGTGTTCCAAATAAATTTCTTCGGGCGACGCATAGTCAAAGCCTTTGTACCCCATTTTTTGCGCAAAGCGGCAAATGATTTCTGAGTCTGGAAGCGCTTCGCCAGGTGCAGGTATAATTTTACTGATATGACTGATTCTTCTTTCAGAATTAGTCATCGTGCCTTCTTTTTCCGTCCATGTAGCAGCAGGTAGAACTACATCAGCATATTTTAAGGTCTCTGCTTTATGTGTGATTTCCTGAACAACTACAAACTTGGCCTTTTTTAACCCTTCTTCAACTTGTCTTGAATTGGGTAAGCTTGTAAGGGGATTGGTGCAGATTATCCAAATAGCTTTTAAACGTCCGTCGTTTAAGGCTTCAAACATTTCTGTGGCTGTTAATCCCGGGGTTGGAGATATATCCGTGCCTTTCCAGAATTTTTGAACCTCTTCACGGTGAATCGGATTGTTCAAATCACGGTGCGCAGGAAGCAAGTTTGATAAGCCACCAACTTCACGTCCGCCCATGGCGTTCGGTTGCCCGGTTAAGGAGAAAGGTCCTGAGCCGGGTTTTCCGATATGGCCAGTGATAAGGTTAAGGTTTATTAAGCTAAGATTTTTGTTTACACCGATAGAACTTTGGTTCAGGCCCATCGTCCACATAGTTAAAAAGCCTTTTGCATCACCGATATATCGTGCTGCTAAGCGGATATCGGCTTCGGGAACGCCGCAAATAAGAGCAGCGTCAGAAATGCTTTTTTCAAAAACTAACTCGCGGTAGCGCTCAAAACCTTCTGTATGGTTTTTAACGAATTCTAAGTCGATATCGCCGTTTTCAATAATGGCACGTCCGATAGCGTAGTTTAGGGTGATATCCGTTCCGGGATTAAGTTGAAGGTGTAAATCAGCTATCGAACAAGTATCAGTTACCCGAGGGTCAACAACTATAATTTTAACATTTGGATTTTCAGCTTTATGAGCTTCTACGCGTCTCCAAATAATGGGATGACACCATGCAGGATTTGCGCCGGTTACGTAAAAACAGTCTGCTAATTCAATATCATCATAACAAACAGGAACGCTGTCTTCGCCTAGAGTCATTTTGTAACCCACCACAGCACTGCTCATGCAAAGCCGAGAGTTGGTGTCGATATTATTACTGCCTATAAAGCCTTTGATCAGCTTATTAATTACATAATATTCCTCGGTTAAACACTGTCCGGATGCATAAAATGCTACCGAATCAGGGCCATATTTATCGATAAAGGTTTTAAACGCGGCGGCAGCTTTATCCAGGGCTTTATCCCAGCTTACCCTTTGCAATGGCATACTTTTGTTCAGCCTCATTTGAGGGAAAAGTAAACGGTCAGTTTTGTCGTTTACGGTATAATGCAGGTTCATTCCTTTACTGCATAACATCCCCTTGTTAACCGGGTGATCCATATCACCGGTTAACGTAATTACATCGTCCTTGTCTTTATTAACAACAATTCCGCAACCAACACCACAATAGCAGCAGGTGGTGTTAAATGATTGATTATGTATTTTGTGACTCAAAATTTCTTCTTTTAAAATATATGCCTGTGTTCTGTTTAGAGCGATTGGGTGGATAAACTAATCACTGTGTATCCCTGTTGTTGTGTCGGCGGCAACATTAGCAAAAGACAGCAATTGAATTAGTAGTCAATCGGCAATTCATCATGCCTTAACAGGCTCCAGTTTCAAGTTCTTAATGTCAACGGCTTCCTCTTCTGTTTCTTTAGAAACATTGAAAGGTATTAAAGTTACCAGCAAACCAATTATTGCAACAACAATACCTATGTAGAGAAAAGCATCAGCATATGTAAGTGATTTAGCTTTAAACAGAAAGCCAGCTAACATGGCGCCTAAATTTCCACCTGCTCCCACAATTCCGCTTACCGAACCAATTGCTTTCTTATTAACGAATGGTACAATAGAATAAGTTGTTCCATTGGCCATTTTTAGAAATAATGCAAAGATAAGCATAGAAACAATTGCCATTGTTAAGCTGCCTGATTTTGCAAATAAAGCAATTCCTAGTCCTTGAAGAAGCAAAAATACACCTAACAAAATACCTTTTCCCCGCAAACCGTAGATATTTCCTACTTTATCGCTTATAATTCCACCCAAAGCGCGTGCAAATAGGTTCATTAATCCAAAAATTGCCGCTAATGCGCCGGCCATAACCATGGTAGTGTTAAAATTGTCGACAAAAAAGATAGCTGCAACATTGTCTACAGTGATTTCGATGCCAAAACAGCAAGCATATGCTAGAGCAAGTATCCAGGTTCGATAGTCTTTCATGGCAGCAACAAATGTACCTTTGCTTTTCACCTTTGCGGTACGTTGAATTTCGCTGAAATTTCCTTTCGGGGTGTCGGTAGTATATTTATAGTAAATCACAGCCATAATCAGCAAAATTACGCCTGGTACAATCATCGCGTAACGCCATGAATCTGCTTCACTTGAATAGCCTAATGTTACAAAAACGCCTGCAACTAAAGGCATTACAAGGTTCGTGACGCCTCCTCCAAGATTTCCCCATCCGCCGGCAACAGCGTTTGCAGTTCCTACAATATTTGGTGCAAACATCATTGAAGTGTGAAACTGAGTGATCACAAACGAAGCGCCGATAATTCCTATTACAAAACGGAATAATAAAAAGCTTTCATAGCTATTAGATAGCCCTATAAACATAACCGGAATAGCTCCAAAGGCAAGTAGAAGGGTATAAGACAGGCGGGGACCTAACGTGTCGCATAACCTGCCGATAATTAATCGGGCAAAAATTGTAGCGGATACGGAAGCGATAATAATGTTCCCGATCTGTTCTTTGCTTAATCCTAATTGTTCTCTTATTAAAGGCATAAGAGGGGCAATACCGAACCATCCGAAAAAGCAGAAAAAGAAGGTGATCCATGTAATGTGGAAGGTTTTCATCTGGATGCCTTTTGCGGAGAAAATGTTCAGTTTGTCAAGTGGCTTATTCATTGTTTCAGTGTTGTTTATTAATTTAACTGTATTGTTTTTGAAATGTACTGTCTCGACTTGTGAGACGAGACAGTGGTTGTGTATTAATGTATATCGTTAATGTCAAATTTGTCTGTCAACAGACTTAATAATCTATCGTGAGTGTCCATGTACCCTGCTTCGTGTACGATGTTTTTCTTGTTTCGAGGTCTGTCTAATGGCACATCGACGATCTCTTTTATCGTTGCCGCTGGTCCGTTATTCAAGACAACTACTCTGTCTGATAAGAAAATAGCTTCCTCAATGTCGTGAGTAACCATGACGATTGTTTTGTTGCGATTATCAAGGTTCCATAATTTTAAAAGCTCAATGTGCATAGAGCCTTTAGTAAGCGCATCTAATGCGCCGAAGGGTTCATCAAGTAATAAAATGCTAGGGTTAATGGCAAATGCTCTGGCAATAGCAACCCGTTGTTTCATTCCGCCAGACAGGTGTCCGGGCAATTTGTGTCTGTGCTCCCATAAATTAACCATATGAAGATTTTTTTCAACAAGTTCCCTTTTTTCGGAAGCGGGAAGGTCTTTAATGGCCGAATCTACAGCTACATATATGTTTTGAAAAACTGATAACCAGGGAAGCAGTGAGTAATTTTGAAAAACGATTCCTCTGTCTGGTCCAGGCCCTTTTACAATATTTCCGTTAGCATAAACTTCGCCTTCGGTGGGTTTAACCATACCCGAAATGGTGTTCATTAGTGTTGATTTTCCACAGCCTGAGTGGCCTATCAGGGTTACAATTTCACCTTTTTTTACGTTAAGACTGATACTGTCAATTGCGGTGTAAATTCCTTTTTTCGACTTGAAAGAAACTGTCACATTATCAATCTTTATAGCATCTGGTCTTAAATCTGACTCATTTGATTTTAAAACCGCTTCTTCTGTTTCTGTAAGTATCATAACAATTCGTTTTAATATTTATTGATAGACAGTTATTTATTCTCCCATGTTAAAGCATGCTGAGCTGCACTGAAGATTTTATCAAGCAGTAAACCCACTGTTCCTATAATAAGGATGGCAATAAGGATTTTTTCAAGGGATAAACCATTCCAGCTGTCCCATACAAAAAAGCCAATTCCCACACCGCCAGAAAGCATTTCTCCGGCTACAATTACCAACCATGCTACACCAATTGACAGTCTTAATCCCGTGATGATGTGAGGTATAGCAAAGGGCAACATGATTTTGCTGATATATTTCCATTTCGAGAAACCGAATGCTTTTCCAACGTTTTTGTGATCAGCCGGAATACTCGCAACTCCGAATGAAGTATTGATAAGTGTTGGCCAAAGTGAGGTGATGGCAATTATAAATACTGTAGCTCCTTCGGCAGCTTGAAACGCCAGCAATCCTAAAGGAAACCATGCAAGAGGAGATACCGGACGCAGGATTTGAACAATGGGATTTAACAGACG
The DNA here is from genome assembly GCA_966210515.1 of uncultured Pedobacter sp. Classification (GTDB taxonomy): domain Bacteria; phylum Bacteroidota; class Bacteroidia; order Sphingobacteriales; family Sphingobacteriaceae; genus Paradesertivirga. The sequence goes on along the minus strand of CBIHLM010000026.1, from coordinate 3,613 downwards.
CATCATGAATTTAGAAGAGCCCATTGCTAAACCCATTGGAATGGCAATTAAACTACCGATTCCAAATCCTAAGAATACCCGGTATATGGAACTGAAAAGCTGATTTCCGATTCCTTTGTCATTTGGCCCGCGATCATAAAAAGGTTCTGCTATAAGTTCTTTAAATACTACCCACGTAGAAACCGGACCCGGAATTTCGCGGTCAGTAACTATTGCTACAAGTTCCCATATAGCTCCTAAAATTAATAAGCTCCCCAAAAAGGAGAGAACTGTATAAAGGGTGTCGAGTGTTAATATCTTCTTCATCTTATCTGTTTAAACCTCCGGCCGGAGCCGGAGGAAGTTTGACATCTATCTTTTTGTTGTTTTTAGATACGCGCCCACATTTTTTGGATCGAATACCACATCGTAATTAGTTTTTATCGGTTGCATGTCGGGCTGTACCGGTACGTTCATTTCTTTTGCAACTTCAAGGAACAAGTCGTCCAGAATAAGTTTGTCGGCAATTGCAGCATAATTCGGCTCGGCTTTTAAATAACCAAAGCGAACAAACTGTGCCAGGAACCAATATGCATACGACTTCTTAGGGGTTGTGACAATCCCGTTCTTATAAAAAGTCATATAGTTTCCCTTGTATTTTTGAACACCTAAATCACAGCCCAGGTCGCTGGATCCTTGCAAACGAGCTTCGATAATTGCTAATGGAGCGTTTACATAATAAGGCTTAGTTAGCCAGCTTGCCGCTTTCTTGCGATTGCCTAAATTATCCAGCCATCTTTGAGCTTCGATGATAGCTTTCATTACTTTTTTCAAATCATCCCGTTCTGCTGCTGCAAATTTTGAATTTACAACCAGAGCTTTTTCAGGATGATCGCTCCACAAATCCTGACTTGCAATATGTGTGAAACCTACGTTTTGGGCTGCTGCAACGCCGCCCCATGGCTCACCCACACAAAATCCTTCCATATTGTCAACACGCATATTCGCAACCATTTGCGGTGGAGGAATAGTGATGATACCTACTGATTTAGCATTTATTCCAGCGGCAGCTAACCAGTAACGCAGCCAGATATCATGCGTTCCGCCCGGGAAGGTCATGGCGAAAGTAACTTCTTTACGGCCCTGTACTTTTTTCGTAGCTCCTGCTGCTTTATTTACTTCTTTGTAGCCTGTTAAGCCACAGAATTCTTTCGATAGGGTGATTGCCTGCCCATTATTATTCAGCATCATGGCAATTTTCATTTCAGAACCAGCTTTACCGCCGATGCCTGTATACACAGACAGAGGCATAGAGAAAAGGCAATGGGCGCCGTCAAGTTCGCCTAAAAGTATTTTGTCACGAACGTTGGCCCATGATGCTTCTTTTGAAAGCTCTACATCTACACCATATTTAGCAAACAAACCAAGTTCTTTCGCAGCAACCAGGGGAGCGCAGTCTGTAAGAGGTATAAATCCTAATTTTATTTTTTTTGCCTCAGCATTAAAGCTTTGAGTACTTATGGTGATAACTGTTAATGCGAAAAGCATTAAAGTTTTTATGGTTTTAGTAGCTAATGTCTTCATTTTCTTAATTTTACCTTTAATAAATTAGTTTCTCGATTCTCTTACTGTTTAATTGCCACAGGTTTAGTGAAAAAGAAGTCGGGGCGAATATTTAAAGAGATGAATCCCCATTTGCCGATTTTGTCTACGTTCATTGCGGCAGGTTGATTCTTTGCCGCTTTCATAGCGTCTCTTGCAGCAAACATCATCGAATAACCCAGCTCAATTCCTGTGAACTTATTAAGATTGTAATTAACTACTAAGTCAATTTCATCGCCCAGATCCTTTTGAACAGTGCTTGCCATTGCATTTTGTACTGCGAAGTGGTGGTAATCTGCTGTAATAAAGAAAGTATTAGCGGTGAATTTAGATTTTAAGTAATAGTTTACCAGACCGTTGGTCGGTGAGTTGGTTCCTGCGTAGAAATAATCCATATATCCCCAGAATTTATGTGGAGTTCCATATAGAGGATCAAAACGTTTGCTCTCTGTTCCTGGGGTTGTAGTTTTATTTCCTGAAAGAACATCATAACCAGGCCCTATACTAAATTTCCCTTTAGCATAAGTAGCTGCCACCGTATAGTGGTAAGCGTCTAACGTTTTTCCGTCACGGTCGTTACCTGATTGATAATAAGCGGCCGCCTGAACAGCGATCTTGCCAAATCCGGAAGCGTTTCCAAAAGTCGGGCTCATCATTGCACCCGCAGTATAGCGTTCATTGGTGCCTTTAATATTAAAGGCTCTGCCGTAAACGATTCCTCCATCTTCGCCTGATGCTACATCTTTAACTGAGTACTTAGAAAAAGCATCTCTAAAGCCCAGAATTGAGATTTTTGTTTGGTTGAATTTTTTCGATATGTATAAACTCTGGAAATTTTTATAGTCTTGGTTTGCAGCATTTGTACTCGGTGGGTTGGCATAAAATGGGGTTCCTCCTGCGCTTGCCGGAGCACTATTCCCGGTTGCCACATTTACTAAAGGGACAATTCCAGCCGGGGTAGCAACAACTTCCCCTTTGTCATTTTTTACAGTTGCCGGAATGTTGCCGGGAGTGTAAGCCGTACCTGCTATGCCAAAATTATCTGAGTTTTGATTGTAAGCAAAGCCCAAATCCACTTGCCAGCCGTGATGTACAGCTTTTAATAGCGCCATATCAAATCGTCGCCCTTGTTGCAACCAATCAAGGTTTCCTATAAGGCGAGCATCATCGTAAATTAACTCCTGACGGCCTACTTTAAATGAAAGATTATCAACTAATTTAAAACCAATGGTTGTATCTGCTTTATTTGATAAAACAACTTCTGCCCAGCCTTCATGTAGCATTAATCTATTGCCGTCGGCATTAGAAATCGTTGAAGCATCCTGTCCCCATACACGTACATCCTGAACGGTGGCGCCAAAAAGTAATCTGTCCCATTTGTAACCAAAAGCTAAGCGGGTACGCTGCGAAACAAAGGAGGCTGGAGTGGCTCCGTCAAGTGCCAGGTTTCCAACTCCGTCTCTTACTTCCGCCCTTGGACGAAGTTGTCCGGTTAAAGAAATTTGGGCAAATGATTCCACAATCGCGCCGCTGAGAAGCGTGGAGGTCAGGAGAAGGGCTCTGACTGTGTTTTTTGTGATAAGTTTTCTGTACATTTGTTTTAAGTTTTAGTTTGTGAAAAGCAATTGAAACTATATCCCCGCTGGAGCTTCGACCTCCCCAGTGGGGTTTCTTTTTATTTGTTGGTTTTATATCTATATGACTGCTGTTTAATAATGGTTGAGGTGATGCTGTAAACCGACACGACAAATGGTGTCAAATAAGTCAAGCTGATCTTCAATATTGAAACCTCGGGAAGGTGATTTGTGAAAATTAAATTTCCCTGATTTATTAGATTTAAAAGTGTTCCAACTATCGCGCTTATAATAAAGCCTTTCTTAATAGTTGAGTTTTGGAAAGTGATTTTTAATAGTCTTTTAAAGTTTTCCATTTATTTCCTTCCTTTTACACTATAAACTTATCGTAATTCAGGCAAAAAGAGAAAAAAAATTGATTGTTTATTGAATTTATATGATTTGTATAATATAAAAGG
>CBIHLM010000025.1:0-58017 GCA_966210515.1 uncultured Pedobacter sp. | reverse complement strand
AAAAATTAATAATATTTTAATGCAGCGGTTGTGGTTTCAAATTAGTGTGTGCAGAACGCGGTTTTATGACCGTTAGTATTAATATTTTACACTGAAGGCTGTTGAGGTTAATTTAATGTTATAACGAAACGATTTTAGAGGAGAGTAAAGATCCCTATTATCCAGAATTGGATATTTAATGAATACTTTTCTTCGTTAAGAAGATTAAGTGCTCGCTCTGCATAGCCTTCTAAATCAGAAAAGGCCGTCTTATTCAGTCGGCCTTTTCTGATTCATACTTTGAAGATTAGTTTTTTGCGAATGTCTCGAAGCTTGTGCTTTTATAAAGTGAGACATCAGTTTTTGGCGAAATGTTAATATAGATCTTTTCAGTCTCATTCGCTAAATCCACCCAATATGAACCAACATCATTAAATGATGAATTATCTGTTGGTCTGCTTACAATTCTGCGAGCCGAAACAAAAGTATAATCCTTGTATTTGCTTTCGATTTCGGTTTTAGCTTTGTAAGGTAGTTGCTCATAAGATAAATATTGTATAGATCCGATGAAGTTTCCATCCAGGTCGTACAAAGCTGCCATTCTTTTTCCTGTTGAGAAAAAGGAAGCTTTAACATATTTCTCATTGACTATCCACGACACATTTTTTGCTGTGCTAAATTCTTGCTGAAATTGTGAAATTGCTGAAGAAGAAACTTTTTTAACAGCTATATTCCTTTTTGTTTTCTCGATAGCAAATATGCCCGGAATTATTAGAGATAAAACGATAATTAATAATATTCTTTTCATAGCATTTAAATTAAATCCACAACAAAGATAATGTAAGAATAAAAGTAATTCAAAAAAAAATGAATTTTTATGACATATTTATAATATAATCCTCGATTTATTAAAACTTTAAAAAATGCGCGACTTATCGATTGAGTTTTTATGAAATTTTAAAAATTAATTTAACGCTGAGTTTATACCGGTTAAAACTTTGACACCTGGACCGAATATTGTTGATAAGCATTTTTGTATTTATCGTCTTATAAATCCAAATTCGCAAATTGGATTATATGTATGGAAAATAAGAAAGGGTATTCTAAACAAATCGCCGGAGAGTTGTCGATCACTGAAAAGCAGGTTGCTGCTACGATGACCTTACTTGAAGAGGGGGCAACCGTTCCGTTTATTTCAAGGTACCGGAAAGAGCTTACAGGAAGTCTGGATGAAGTTCAGATCGCTGCGATTAGGGATCGGGTCGAGCAATTAAAAGAGTTGGATAAGCGCAAGGAGGCAATCCTTAAATCCCTAACAGAGCTCGGAAAAATTACACCAGAATTAGAGGTTCAGATAAATGCCGCCGAAACGTTAAGTTTATTGGAGGATATATATCTTCCATATCGTCCAAAACGGAAAACCCGGGCGAGTGTTGCACGGGAAAAAGGATTACAGCCCCTCGCTGATTTGATATTAGCTCAAAATAAAATTGATTTAAGCGCCGAGGCCTCTAAGTTTATTGATGCTGAGAAAGGTGTTTCTACCGAAGACGAAGCTCTGTCCGGAGCAAGAGATATCGTATCCGAGTTTATTAGCGAACATACTGAAGCGAGGGCTGTGATCAGACAATTGTTCCTAGATAAGGGAGTTTTTCAATCTAAAGTGATTTCGGGAAAGGAAACAGAAGGAGTGAAGTACCAGGATTATTTTGACTGGACAGAACCCGTTAAATCAGCGCCTTCTCATAGAATCCTTGCACTGAGAAGAGCCGAAAAGGAGCTAATTCTGTCATTAGATATTTTTCCGCCGGTTGAGGATGCAATAAATGTGCTGGAAAAGATATTTATAAAGGCAAATAACAATGCTTCTGAGCAGATAAGACTGGCGGTTGCTGACTCATATAAGAGATTGTTAAAGCCATCGATGGAAACAGAAATCCGGTTATTAACGAAGCGTAGAGCTGACGAAGAAGCTATTCGCGTTTTTGCAGAAAATGCCCGGCAGTTATTACTTGCTGCGCCCCTCGGTCAAAAACGTGTTATGGCGATTGATCCGGGATTTCGTACAGGCTGTAAGGTGGTTTGTTTAGATGCACAAGGACAATTAGTTGAAAATACAAATATTTACCCTCATAGCGGTGCAGGAGGTTTAGCCGAAGCAGAAAAAACCATTCCATTTTTAGTTTCAAAATATCAAATTGAAGCCATCGCTATAGGCAATGGTACGGCGGGTAGAGAAACGGAAGCATTTGTGAGGAAATTAAATTTATCTGAGGTCACGATAGTAATGGTGAATGAAAGCGGCGCTTCGATCTATTCTGCATCTGAGGCCGCACGCGAGGAATTTCCTGACAAAGATGTTACAGTTAGAGGAGCAGTTTCAATTGGCAGAAGGTTAACCGACCCATTGGCGGAGCTGGTTAAAATAGATCCCAAATCCATTGGTGTCGGTCAATATCAGCATGATGTAGATCAAAATAAACTTCAGACATCTTTGGATGATACTGTGATTAGCTGCGTAAATGCTGTTGGTGTCGAGCTAAATACGGCATCGAAACAGATATTGTCTTACATATCCGGATTAGGGCCGCAAATAGCGCAGAATATTGTTGAATACCGTAATAAAAATGGTGCTTTCAGGAGGCGTGAGGAACTAAAAAAGGTGGCCCGGCTTGGCGATAAAGCATTTGAACAAGCTGCAGGATTTTTGAGAATTAGGAATGCAGAACATCCGCTTGATGCAAGTGCTGTACATCCCGAGCGTTATGCTTTGGTAGAACAAATGGCTAAAGATTTGAATTGCAGTGTTCTGGATTTGATGAAAGACGAAAGCCTTCGAAAGAAAATAGCAGTTCAAAAGTATGTGAGTGAATCGGTGGGTTTGCCAACGCTAAACGATATTATCCAAGAATTAGCTAAACCCGGTCGCGATCCGCGGGAGCAATTTGAAGCATTTAGTTTCACAGACGGAATCAACAATATTTCAGACCTAAAAGTAGGGATGACATTGCCTGGAATTGTAACGAATATTACCAATTTCGGCGCCTTCGTTGATATTGGCGTTCATCAGGATGGATTGGTGCATTTAAGTCAGCTTTCTAATCGATTTGTTAAAGATCCCAACGAAGTTGTTAAAGTTCACCAGCAGGTTGAAGTTACTGTTACCGAGATCGATGTTAACCGCAAACGCATTGCTTTAACAATGAAGAAAGATGAGCCTCAAAGGAAGTCAAGTCCCATAAAAGCTCAATCCGGTAAACCGAAAACGCAAAAAAAAGAAATGGATATGAGCGATAAGCTTGCCGCTCTGCGACAGAAATTTTCCTAATCTGCACTGGTAACAAAATTTTTGCGGCAACTCGTATATTCATATTAATAGATAAGAGTTTTTTTTGATTATTAATAAATTTTTGCGATATTTTAGGATAGATGCTTGGATTTAACGCAAACTTGTGAGAGGTGTAGGTCATGTCTTTAAAAGTGCTTTCAGATGGGTATTCGGCTCACCTTTGCCTCCTGCTGTTGTAAAGAGAAAAAGGATTTTATCGATTGACGGAGGCGGTATACGCGGTATTATTGCTGGTCAGGTACTGGTTGCGCTGGAAAAAAAACTTCAAAAACGATCTGGAAATCCCGAGGCACGTTTGGCGGATTATTTTGATTTTTTCGCAGGAACGAGCACGGGTGGTATTCTTACTTGCCTTTATTTATGTCCTTCGGAAGATGATGCAAAAAAAGCCCGCTATAGTGCTGAGGAAGCGATCGGGCTTTATATAAAAAATGGCTTTGAAATATTTAAGCTTTCTATTTGGAAAAAGCTATCCAATCCAGAGGGAATCATTCATGAAATATATAATGTAATAGAATTAGAAAAACTTCTCAAAAAGTATTTCGGAACCGTAAAGCTGAGTACTTTATTGAAGCCGTGTCTTATCACTTCTTTTAATATTAATAAACGGACACCACATTTTTTTGCTCAGCACGAGGCAGTGAAGTTTGGTGATCCGAGCGATTTTTTCGTTTGCGATGTATGCCGGGCGACTACAGCTGCTCCAACCTATTTCGAAACTGCATTAATAAAGTCAATGAGTGACGTTTCCTATCCCCTGGTAGATGGCGGGGTATTTGCCAATAACCCTGCGATGTGTGCTTATTCAGAAGTTCAAAATGCAAAAGGTTTTCCGTCCACAAAAGATATGTTTATCGTTTCTATTGGTACGAACGTGTCAAAAAGGCCGCTCCAAATAAATAATGCCATAGGCTGGGGTACAATAGCATGGTCACGACCTATGATCGATCTTATGATGACCACGGCTTCCGAAACTGTTGATTTTTATTTGAAAAAAATATTTGCGGCTCAAGGTAATGACCAAAATTATATTAGGATACAACCAGGTAGCTTTCATAAAGCTAAACCAAGGATAGACAACGCCAGTCCACAAAATATCCAGGCATTAATCGAAGTTGGAAATATAACAGCCATGGATTATTCCGAGGAGTTAGACCGTATTGTCGATGTATTAATGGAAGGTTCTGATCCTGTAGAATTTTGAGATTTGGTTGATAGTTAACCACGCGTCAGCTGGAGAAAGGAACCGGCGTTAAATAAATGACTGTGGGTTGTATTTTGTGTGTTTGTGGTTTGAAAAACTTATTGAAATTTTCGTATATTGACTATTATAAATTACATGGTTCTCAGCAGGTCGAATTAGAACCATTCACAAATTACATTATGGAAATCTGAATTTAACCTGATTGGATTTGTTGGTTGGCAACATTCGTCGGCGAAATTAAAATTATCCTTATGAACGTCACAAGCCGATATATTAAAAAAGTAGCAATATTAGGTTCCGGAGTTATGGGTAGCCGTATCGCCTGTCATTTTGCTAACATCGGGGTAGAGGTGTTGTTGCTTGACATACCCTCAAAAGAAGTACGGCAAAACGATAAAAAATCTCGCAATAAAATAGTTGATGATTCACTTCAGCTTACTTTAAAGTCGAATCCTTCTCCAATCTATTCTCAATCTTTTTCCAGTCGCATTACTACCGGAAACTTTGAAGACGATATGCAACAGGTTTCTACCTGCGATTGGATTCTTGAAGCGATAATAGAAAAAATTGAAATAAAACAGGAGCTTTTTGCCACCGTCGATAAATATAGAACTCCCGGAACTGTAATTTCATCGAATACATCGGGAATACCCATTCATTTAATGAGCGAAGGCCGTAGTGATGATTTTCGTAAACATTTCTGTGGTACACACTTTTTTAATCCTCCGCGTTATTTGCAGCTTCTTGAAATTATACCGGGTGCAGAGACGTCTCCTGAAATAATTGATTTTTTAATTTATTACGGAGAAAAGTTTTTAGGCAAGACCACCGTTCTGGCCAAGGATACTCCTGGGTTTATAGGGAATCGAATAGGTATGTTTAGCCTGATGAGCACCTTTCATTACGCAAAAACAGCCGGTTTAACGGTGGCTGAAATCGATAAACTTACGGGACCTGTTATTGGACATCAAAAGTCTGCCACGTTTAGAACCAGTGATGTTGTGGGTTTGGATACCATTGTTCATGTAGCCAAGGCTTTTGTTCAAACTCTTGCCGCCGATGAATCCAAGGATGTTTTTGTCGTGCCTGATTATGTTGAAGGAATGATTGAAAAAAAATGGCTTGGTAGTAAGACGGGGCAGGGATTTTATAAGAAGCAGGAAGCTGATGGAAAAACAGATTTTTGGACACTTGACCTGAATACACTCGACTATAGACCTCCTGAAAAAGTTCTATTCCCAGTTTTAGAATCAACTAAACTTATGGAAAGCCTTAAAGAAAGATTGGGCGTGTTGTTCTCTGACATAGGTAAAGCAGGAGACTTTTATCGCTCTACTTTTTATCAGCTTTTTGGATATGCAAGCAGGCGGATCCCTGAAATCTCCGAGGAACTATATAAAATCGATGCGGCAATGTCTGCTGGATTTGGTTGGGAAATGGGTCCTTTCGAAATGTGGGATGCGCTCGATGCCCAAAAAGTCATCAAGGAGATGGAAGCTGCAGGGATCAAAATTTCTGCCTGGGTATACGATATGATTCAAAGTGGTGCCACTTCATTTTATAGGTTGGAAAACGGCATTCGTTTGTTTTACGATATCGATTCCAAATCATATAAAGCCATTCCAGGCACTGAATCCTTAATTCTGTTGAAAAATTTGGCACCATCAAAAAATATTTGGAATAACAAAGGAGCGACGATCACTGATTTAGGCGATGGTATTCTGAATCTTGAGTTCCATACTAAAATGAATACGATTGGCGGAGAAGTTATTGAGGGAATTAATAAGGCGATAGATATTGCCGAACGCGAATATAAAGGCTTAGTTATTTCTAATGAAGGGGCGAATTTTAGCGCAGGGGCCAATATCGCGATGATTTTTATGATGGCCGTTGAACATGAGCTGGATGAATTAAATGCACTTATAAAATTTTTTCAGAATACGATGATGCGCCTGCGTTATTCATCTATACCTGTAATTGCCGCACCACACGGAATGGCTTTGGGGGGCGGATGTGAACTATGCTTCCATGCAGACAAGGTAGTAGCACATTCCGAGCTTTATATGGGTTTGGTGGAATTTGGTGTCGGTTTGATTCCCGCAGGCGGAGGCTCTAAGGAATTTGCTTTAAGATTATCAGACGGATTACGCGATGGTGATGTGGAATTAAACGCTTTTCGCGATAGATTTCTGACCATCGGACAGGCTAAAGTATCGACTTCAGCTTATGATGCTTTCTCGTTAGGATACCTGCGTAAAGATAGAGATGTAGTAGTGGTTTCTCGAAACAGGTTGCTGGCTCAGGCTAAGCAGCATTGCCTTCAAATGTGGGAGGACGGTTATTCTCAGCCTTTTAGGAGAAAAGATATAAAGGTTTTAGGTAAGCCCGCTCTAGGTTTAGGATATGTCGGAGCTAATAATATGTTTGCCGGTAATTACATAAGCGAACACGATGTTAAGATAGCTAAAAAATTAGCATTTGTTTTATCTGGTGGGGATTTATCACAGGCCGCTATCGTTGACGAGCAATATCTGCTCGACCTGGAAAGAGAGGCTTTTTTATCTCTTTGTAAAGAGAAGAAGACACTAGAAAGAATCCAGTCAGTTTTGTCAGGTGGAAAAATATTAAGGAATTAAATAGAAAGGACATGAACGCATATATAGTAGCAGCCTTCAGAAGCGCAGTTGGGAAGGCCAACCGGGGAGGCCTCCGTTTTACCCGGCCTGATAGACTTGCTTCAGATGTTATCAAGCACTTAATGGCGTCAGTTCCTAATGTTGAAAATAAGCAGATTGACGATGTAATTGTCGGCAATGCAATGCCGGAGGCAGAGCAGGGTTTAAATGTTGGACGATTAATTTCCTTATTAGCACTTGATACTGATAAAGTGCCTGGAATGACTGTAAACAGGTATTGCGCGTCGGGTTTGGAAACTATCGCGATAGCTTCGGCAAAAATTCATGCCGGATTAGCAGATTGTATCATTGCCGGAGGGGTAGAAAGTATGAGCCTTATTCCTATGGGAGGTTGGCGGGTGGTACCCGATGCTGATACAGCGCTAAACCATCCTGATTACTACTGGGGTATGGGTTTAACCGCCGAGGCGGTAGCAGATGAATATAAGATCAGCAGGGAAGATCAGGACGAATTCTCTTATCGTTCACATCAAAAAGCGATATCGGCAATAAATGAAGGTAGGTTTGATAAGCAGATAGTGCCGGTAAACGTAGCTGAGCAATATATTGATGAAACCGGAAAAAGACGAAGCAGGGATTTTACAGTAAATACTGATGAAGGACCGAGAGCCGATACCTCAATCGAAGGTCTTGCAAAATTAAAACCCGTGTTCAAAGCTAATGGAATGGTAACTGCAGGCAATTCATCTCAAACCAGCGATGGGGCCGCATTCGTGATGGTTGTCAGCGAACGCTTCCTTAAAGAAAATAATCTGCAACCAATTGCAAGATTGGTAAACTATGCAGTGGCAGGCGTTCCTCCGCGTATAATGGGTATCGGACCCGTAATAGCCATTCCAAAAGTTTTAACGATGGCAGGGCTTCAGCAAAAAGATATTGATCTGATCGAACTCAATGAAGCTTTTGCCGCCCAGTCACTTGCAGTTATACATGAGTTAAAGCTGGACCAGGAAATTGTGAATGTGAACGGAGGGGCAATTGCATTAGGACATCCTTTGGGTTGTAGCGGAGCTAAACTTTCGGTTCAGATTATTGACGAGATGAGCAGAAGGGGTAGTAAGTACGGGATAGTCAGTATGTGTGTGGGGACCGGTCAAGGTGCTGCAGGAATTTTTGAACGATTTTAAAAAAAAAATATTAAAAATTATATGAAGTTAAAACGCAGACATCCAATATAAATCATACACTTAAAACTTTAAATTATGAGTATATCCATCCAATCAACACCGATAAAAGGGGGCGAGTTTCTAATCAGAGAAACAAAAGCAGGGGATGTGTTTATTCCGGAGAACTGGACTGACGAGCAATTAATGATTGCTCAGACCTGTCAGGACTTTATTGATCAGAAAGTAATTCCCAATTTAAATAGAATTGACGCTCAGGAAGATGGCGTTATGGTCAGCCTTTTAGACGAAGCTGGTAAACTCGGACTATGCGCCATCTCCCTCCCGGAGGAATACGGCGGTTTCGGCAAAGACTTTAATACATCCATGTTGGTAAGTGAAAAAACAGGCGCTGGCGCTTCGTTTTCTGTGGCCTTCTCTGCCCACACGGGTATCGCAACTTTACCGATTTTATATTACGGAAATAAAGCCCAAAAGGATAAATATATTCCCAAACTGGCAACTGCGGAATGGAAAGGTGCATACTGCTTAACCGAACCTTCGGCAGGTTCTGACGCCAATGCGGGAAAGACCAGGGCTATATTATCGGAAGACGGAAAATTTTATATCCTTAACGGGCAGAAAATGTGGATCACCAATGCTGGTATTGCTGATGTGTTTACGGTTTTTGCCAAAGTTGATGACGATAAACACATGAGTGCCTTTATCGTGGAAAAAGGAATGGAAGGGTTTTCATTGAATGTGGAGGAGCATAAAATGGGTATTAAGGGAAGTTCTACCCGACAAGTCTTTTTCAATGAGTGTAAGGTGCCTGCCGAGAATTTACTTTCGGAGCGGGGAAACGGTTTCAAGATAGCCCTAAATATTTTGAATATCGGGAGAATTAAGTTGGGTGCTGCGGTGTTGGGTGCTGCCAAAAATGTTATTACACAATCGGTAAAATATGCAAATAAACGGCATCAATTCGGTAGGGCTATTGCAGAATATGGTGCTATTGAGTATAAAATAGCCGAACAAGTTATTCGCACATATGCCACAGAATCTGCTGTTTACAGAGCGGGGCAAAATATCGAAGATGCTATTCAAGATCTGATCGAAAACGGTATGGATGCCGCTGAGGCAAAACTTAAAGGAACTGAACAATTTGCCATTGAAGCCGCAATAATTAAAGTCCATGCTTCCGAAGCATTAGATTATGTAGTAGATGAAGGCGTTCAGATTTATGGCGGCATGGGCTATAGCACCGAAGCTCCGATGGAAAGAGCATATCGCGATTCGCGTATTAACAGGATTTTCGAAGGAACTAATGAGATAAACAGGTTGCTGATAGTAGACATGATGTTGAAGCGTGCTCTGAAAGGTGAATTTGATTTGACAGGTCCCGCAAAAAAAGTGGCAGCTGAATTATTAAGCATTCCTGATTTTAATGGTACCGAGGGCGATGTTTTCGACCAGGAGAAAAAATATATAGCAAACTTTAAGAAGGCAGTATTATTGGTTGCCGGAGCTGCTGTTCAGAAACTAAATCAAGCTCTTTCTGAACAGCAGGAGGTATTAATGTATCTGGCCGATATGATAATTGAGGTGTATGTATCCGAATCACTGCAACTGAGAGTAGAAAAGCTAGCCGGACAGCAGCCTGAAAAAGCTACAGAGCAGATAGAAATGATGAAAGTTTACATCAGCGATGCTGCTGATCGTATTTATAAAGCCGGCAAGGAAGCTCTTAATTCGTTTGCAGAGGGCGACGAAAAGAAATTGATGCTCATGGGATTAAAACGCTTTACCAAAACTGATGATGTAAATACTACCGCGGGCAGAAGAAAAATAGCTGCAAAAATTATTACTCAAAACCATTATTGTTTTTGATATGGGATAGACCTAATTCAATTGATATGGAAACTTTAACCAGATTATTCGACTGTATAAAAATTCAGGCGAAAGCTCCCCGTCCTGATTTCTTAGGAGCAAAAATGAATGGCAAGTGGCATGCTTACGGTACCCTTCATGTGCATCAGATGATTGATGAATTAGCGATTGCCCTTCTGAAATTAGGTATTTCTGCTAATGATGGAACTCCGGAAGGATGTGATAAGATTGGTTTGATAAGCACGGGTAGACCCGAATGGGTGATTACCGACCTCGCTGTTCAGCAAACAGGTGCTATTCTGGTTCCTCTGTATCCGACAATTGGGATGAGCGAGCTCGAAATGATTCTTCACGAAGTTGATCTTAAAGTGATTTTTGTGGAAAATGAAGAGTTGTATCATAATGTGAAATTGACTGCTCAGAAGTTATCGGCACCATTAAAGATATTCACATATAATGAAATTGAAGACGCGGTTTTTTGGGAAACGCTGCTTCATCCGTTTACTTCAGACGAAGAATCTCTTCTTCGTCAAACAGCGGATAAGATTCACGAGGACGATGTTTCGACCATCATCTATACATCAGGTACCACCGGTCACCCTAAGGGAGTAATGCTTACTCATAAAAATATTTTAAGCAATGTAAAGGCCTGTTATAAAGTTTTGGATCAGATACCTCTGACTGAGAGAAAGGCATTTAGTTTTTTGCCCCTGAATCATATTTTCGAAAAAATGATTACGTATTGCTATCTGTTTAATGGCTTTTCGATTTATTATGCCGAAAGTATGGAAACTATCGGGGCGAATCTTAAAGATGTAAAGCCAGATATTTTTGCATCTGTACCCCGTTTACTTGAAAAGGTATACGAACGTATTTTAACAGAGGGCAATAAATTGAAAGGCGTTAAAAGAAAGATCTTTTTCTGGGCAATGCATCTTGCAGAGCAACACGAGATTAACTCCTCTGGGGATTTGTTTTATAAGATCCAGATGAAAATTGCCGACAGACTTGTTTTTAGCAAATGGCGGGCAGCTATTGGCGGTAATGTGAAAGCTATAGTTTTAGGTGGCGCCGCATGCCAGATTCGTTTGGAAAAGATTTTTACTGCAGCAAAAATTGTTATTATGGAGGGTTATGGACTCACAGAAACATCACCCGTAATTGCTGTAAATCACTATGATAAAAATGAACGAATATTTGGAACGGTAGGTATGGTGATTGATGGTGTCGAAGTTAAGATCGCGAAGGATGGCGAGATTCTATGCAAAGGTCCAAACCTTATGAAGGGTTATTATTTGCAGCCTGACTTAACCTCGGAGGTATTGGTTGGCGGATGGTTTCACACCGGCGATATTGGCGAATTCGTGAAAGGAAAGTTTCTTAAGATTGTTGATCGTAAAAAGGAGATCTTCAAAACTGCGGGTGGTAAATATGTGGCTCCTTTGCCTATTGAAAACAAGATGAAGGAAAATAAATATATCGAACAAATAATCGTTCTCGGACCTGAAAGGAAATTTACCTCAGCCTTACTGGTTCCTTCCTTTTTGAATCTGAAGGAATGGTGCGCCAGAAACCAGGTGTCATTTACAAGCAATGAACAGGTTATCAAGGATGAACGCGTGATCGCATTTTACCAGTCTCTTGTTAATAAATATAATGCTGGATTTAGTCACGTAGAACAGGTGAAAAAGATTTCTCTATTACCAGTTGAATGGTCCATTGCTAATGGAGAATTAACACCTAAAGGAACAATTAAGCGAAAGGTGATAATGGAGAGGTATAAGAAAGAAATTGAAGAGATCTATGCCGATCATCAGTTTGAAAAAGACATGGTGTAAGAGAATGGGTAATATTTCATGTAATCATTAATATTATCCATTTATTCTTAAGCTTAATTACCCCTTCGCAGGAACGAATCTGGTTACCTGATTTTTAATTGGTTTAAGCGTCCTTAAAAACGAGTAAATTGCTTCCAGGTCTTGCACTTTCATTCCTCCATACATGGTCCATGGCATAATTGTTTGAAATTCTGATCCTGAGACAGTTTTTATTGTATGCCCGGAATCGGCAAAGGTTTTAAATCTTTCTACAAAGTGCTTCTGTGTCCAGTTTCCAATACCCGTTTCTTTGTCAGGAGTTATATTGGCAGTATATACTGAGCCGCCCGGTAATTTAAATTCTCGTCCACCGGCAAAATCCATTCCTTCAACGAATTTACCATCCAGCAAGTTTGTGTGGCAATCAAAACAAGCAGAAGCATTAACTAAATAAGCACCATATTCCAGTGTTTTAGAAGTGGAAGGAAGCTTTTGCGGACTTGCTTTCTTTGGAATAGTATTAACTATAAAATTTAAAGGGAAATCCAGTTCTTTTTCAGCCACGGCAGTTCGTTTTTCCGGTAATGTGCGTAAAAATGCGATGATTGAATAAATATCTTCTTTGTCCATTTTTCCATAAGAAGCGTAAGGCATTATCGGGAAAATGGCTGAGCCATCTTTTTTTACACCTGTGGTTATTGCCCGAAATATTTCACCGTCTGTCCAGCTTTTTAAATTGTACGGCGTAATATTGGGACTGTAAATCGTACCTGGAATACCTGCAGCTTCATCAAATTTTTCTCCTCCGGCACCAATGCTATTTACATCTATCGGTCCTGAAAATTTACTCCAGTCACGCGTTGAATGACAGTCAATGCAAACAGCAACATTCATTGCCAGGTACCTGCCTCTTTCAACCCTTTCGGGGGTTAGTTCAATTTTTAAATCAGGAGCTTCGCCAACGTTGGGTAAGGCAAACTTGACATAACTTAATAGCGATCCAATAATAACTACCAATGCTAAAATAGCATAGATGATGATTTTTCCAGCTTTTTTCATGTACTATGTGATAAGGTTAGTTTTTCAGACGGACAGACCGCGCCAAATGCTACATGAAAATAAAAAAATTATTTAATATCAATTAAATAATTTACTTAATACTAGCTCAATTGATTGTTTTATAGCTTTTTGAGGCGCATTGCTGAATTGCTGGCTTACCCGGTTGGCTAGTATTGTATTCACAGAAATCGCTTTATGTCCTAATATTTTAGCTAAGGCATAAATACCCGCAGTTTCCATCTCGAGGTTGGTAATTTGATGGTGGTTATAGTTAAAGTTTTGAAAACTTCTGATCAGATTGTCGTTTGAGCTTCTTGCCCGCAGCATGCGGCCTTGGGGAGCGTAAAAGCCCGGCGTCGTAACTGTAATGCCATGTTTAAGGTCTTTGCCGATTTGAAAAAGCAGGTCATTGTCGGCTGCGGCTACATAGGGGAAAATGTTGGTAAGCCCCTGAAAATGACTTTCAATAGCGCGTTTAAAATGTTCTTCTTCTAATGTCAACGCCTGGTTATAATAATGCATCAAGCTGTCTAAGCCAATTGCATATTCAGAAACCAGGATGCTGTCCACAGCGATGCTTTCCTGTAAAGAGCCGGATGTTCCTATACGGATTATGTTTAACGATTTCTTTAGTTGTTTTTCTGTACGTGATTGGAAATCAACGTTTGCTAAAGCATCTAATTCATTTAAAACAATGTCGATATTATCGGTGCCAATTCCTGTAGATAATACAGTAATTCTATTTTGCCCTATATAGCCTGTATGAGTAACAAACTCTCTTTTTCCTTTTTTTAATTCAATTGAATCAAAATGTATGGACACTTCACTTACCCTGTCAGGATCTCCGACTGTAATAATAGTATCAGCAATATCTTCGGGTAAAAGATTTAGATGATAAATGCTGCCATCCGCATTCAATATAAGGTCGGTTTCAGGAATAGGAGTCATTGTGTTCTGAGATATGTTAAGGTGCTAGGATTGATCTTTTCTAGTTTTGAGATGACTGTATTTACCAGAGCTTTCGGAATGTCGAGCTCTATATCGCAGGTATTTTCAAATTGCTGATTAAGGATTGTTAAACTGTGATCCTTAATGATTTTCATAACATCATTCATCTGAAGATAGTTAAAGGAAATCATATAAACATCATTCACGGTTAATTCAATAATTTTCGCTGTGTTTAAGGCATCAGTAGTAGCAGATTTATACGCATTAATTAACCCGGGTACGCCTAAAAGTGTGCCTCCGAAATATCTAACTACCACTACAAGGATATTCGTCAGGTCGTTTGAAAGAATAGTGTTTAGGATCGGTCTTCCAGCCGTGCCGGAAGGCTCTCCATCATCATTTAAACGGAAAACAGATCGGTCAGGGCTTAGGCGGAGTGCCCAGCAATGGTGCCTTGCTTTTGGATGCAGAGCTTTCAGAGCTGAAATGTACTCTTTTACATTCCCCTCCGACTTAATAGGATAGGCATATGCCAGAAATTTACTGCCTTTATCCCTGAAAATCCCTTCAGAAGCTTCAGCAATCGTTTTATAGCGGTCATCAAAAAGCATGCAGGCAAGTATAGGTAAAAGAAGGGAAGGGCGGAAGCTGGAATTTGAACAGGTATTGTTAAAATGAATAGATATCACACAGCTAAGTGAACTTTTTAAAACTTGCGGGCAAATCTTCCTGTTAAACAGAAAATCATCTATCTAAATAATTTATGCAGGAATCAAACGAAGAAAAACAAGTGCAACCACCTCAGACGCAGAAAAAGCAACCAGGTATAGAATCGAAAATGACACCCCGACCTGCTTTTGAGGGCCAGGACGTATTTTCGAAGCTGGCAGGAAAAGTTGCCATTATCACCGGTGGCGATAGTGGAATCGGCCGTGCTGCAGCGGTACTTTATGCCAGGGAAGGTGCCGATATCGTAGTTGCTTACCTGGATGAGCATAAGGATGCTGAAGAAACTAAAAAGCAAGTTGAAGAAGAAGGCCAGCAATGTTTGTTAATAGCAGGGGATGTGGGCGATGAGCAGCATTGCATAAAAATTGTGGAAGACACGATCCGGAAATTTGGCCGTTTAGATATTCTGGTTAACAACGCGGCAGTTCAATATCCGCAAGAAAATATTGAAGATATTTCATCGGAACAGCTCGAAAAAACCTTCCGGACAAATATCTTCGCCTATTTTTATATGGTTAAAGCCGCGGTGAAATATCTGCAAAACGGAAGTTCAATCATTAATACGACTTCGGTAACGGCCTACCGGGGAAGCAGCCATTTATTAGACTATGCATCCACAAAGGGTGCAATCGTGGCTTTTACGCGCTCTCTTGCTCAGAATCTTGCAAAAAAAGGAATTCGTGTAAATGGAGTGGCGCCGGGTCCGATCTGGACTCCATTAATTCCCTCAACATTTCCTGCTGATCAGGTCGCTACCTTCGGCAGTGATGTTCCCTTAGGGAGACCCGGGCAACCGGAAGAGGTAGCCCCGTGCTATCTGTTCTTAGCTTCAGAAGATGCAAGTTATATGATAGGACAGGTTCTTCATCCCAACGGAGGAGAAATTATCAACGGTTAAATTGCTAAAAACTGTCTTAGTTTTGGGTTCAAAAACACATTTAGGACGATAAAATGATAATATTAATGTCTTTTATCGTTCTAAAGTTTTGCATACGGTTTAATCCTGCTATTTTTGTTAGCCGAAGGCCGAAGCAATTAACATGAAATTAAGTCAGAAAGAAGCACTTTTTACCAATGAGGTAGTAACGAGGTTTGAACTTTACAATAGTTTATTTTTAACCCTACCGTTCTATCGCATTAAACACACAGGAACATTATTGCCATTTTTTACCTCTCATTGCGAGGGAGGAGTGAAGAATCATTTGGCTCCCGAAGATATTATAGAGAGTTTTTTTGGACAGTACGAACAGTATGTTCAAGCCGAGGATCGCTTTGACCTTTTATTCAGGTTCATACAATACATTGAAAGACAAGTTGTGCTATTTGATGCTATAGAAGATTCGGCGTTTAATAAAACCAGTCGAAATGAGGATACGGGAAGTTTGCCGGTATTACTGCAACAGGCTGCTTCAAATCCGGCAATGAAGGCACAAATTCAAAAAAAGCTTGAGGAGTTTTCATTAAGATTAGTATTAACGGCGCACCCAACGCAGTTTTATCCGGGAAGTGTATTAGCGATTATTACCGATTTAACAGAAGCATTAAAAGCCAATAATGTAAGTTCAATACATGAACTCTTACAACAATTAGGAAAAACTCCATTCTTTAAAAAAAATAAACCTACTCCGGTAGACGAGGCAGTAAGTTTAGCATGGTTTTTAGAGAACGTGTTTTACAATGTAGTTTCAAATCTGCAGAAACAAATAGAAAATGAGTTCGAGGGGCCTGTATTTATTAATCCACAGCTTATAGAACTTGGTTTTTGGCCCGGAGGAGACAGAGACGGAAATCCGAACGTAACTTCTAAAAGCACGAAGGATGTTTCAGAAATATTGAGAGAAATTCTTTTCCGGTGCTATTACCGCGATTTTAAAACGCTTAAACGACGGATTACTTTTCGTGGGGTAGAGAAATATCTGGATCGGTTGCAGGAGCTATTTTATCAGAATAGTTTTATGCGTGTTGAAGAGCCATATGATTTGCAGGATGAAATAATTGAAAATCTTGAGGCTATCAAAGCCGTTCTTGTTAATAGTCACGACAGTCTTTTCTTAAACACTGTAGACGATTTAATTCGTAAGGTAAGGTTATTTGGATGTTACTTCGCTTCGCTTGATATTCGTCAGGATAGTCGTGTGCTAAGAAAAACACATCAGGCTTGCCGCCAATATTTAAGTTCTCCTTTCCCGGAAGGGTATGATGAATTACCTGAACAGGAAAAACTTCAAAAACTAACTTTCGAAGAAGCGGATTGCCCGTGTAATACATTGGACGATTTAAGCAACGATACTCTTCAAACTATTCGTTTGATGAAAAATATTCAGTTTGCCGGCGGTGAAAAAGCTTGTCACAGGTTTATTATCAGCAACTGTCAGCAGGCATCTGATATCTTACAGCTTATGAACCTCTTTATGTGGAGCGGCTGGAAAAAAGAAGATATTCATGTTGATTTCGTTCCTTTATTCGAGACCGTTCAGGATCTTTCGTCTGCTGCTCATGTAATGGAAAGTCTTTATACACATCCGTTTTACAAAGGACATCTGGAAAACAGGGGCAATAAGCAGGTGATTATGCTTGGTTTCTCGGATAGCACGAAGGATGGAGGCTACTTGATGGCAAACTGGTCAATTTATAAAGCTAAAATTGAACTTACTACCATTGCCAGAAATTACGATATTGATCTGGCGTTTTTTGACGGCCGTGGAGGCCCACCCGCACGCGGTGGTGGTAAAACCCATAAGTTTTACGCGACAATGGGTCAGGAAATTGCCAACGACCACATTCAATTAACTATCCAAGGGCAAACAATCAGCAGTCAATACGGCTCTTTTGATACCGCGCATTATAATATTGAACAGTTAATTAATGCAGGGGTTGTTTCATCTCTGGATACACATAATGATAAGGATACATTAACTGCTGCTGAAAAAGCTTTAATTGATGTGATGGCTAACGAAAGCCATCACGCGTTCGTAGCATTAAGAGAGGATCCGTTATTTTTAAAATATCTTGAATCTTACAGTCCTTTAAAGCTGTTATCACAGATAAATATAAGCAGCAGGCCAGTTAAACGTAACTCTGGTGCAGAGCTTAAACTTGAAGATCTTCGTGCCATTAGTTTTGTTACCGCGTGGAGTCAGTTAAAGCAAAATATTCCAGGATTTTACGGTGTAGGTTCAGCTTTAAAAAAAGTGAAAACAAATGGCGGCTGGGAGGAAGTAAAGCGTCTTTATATAAGCTCCGGTCAGTTTAAAACGATGATAGACAACTGTATGATGTCTATGTCGAAGTCTGATTTCAGAATTACCGCGTATCTTCAAAAAGATAAAGAGTTCGGGTATTTTTGGAAAACGTTAAAAGCCGAATATGAGCTTACGCGGGATCTTATTCTTGAATTAACCGGTACCAAATTAATTATGGAACAATATCCGGTTGAGCGCCGCTCAATAGCCTTAAGAGAGAAAATTATCTTGCCTTTGGTAACTATCCAGCATTATGCTTTACAAAAGTTGCAATCAGAGGATCTTGATGAAAAGCAAATCGCAATCTATAATAAGCTGGTGATTAGAACAGTTTATGGAATTGTAAACGCGGGAAGAAATTTAGCTTAATTTCAACAAGTCCAAATAATTATTTATTTCCAAAGCCTAAGTTTTATAACTTAGGCTTTCTTGTTTTTGTACTATGAAGAAGCTACTGTTATTAATTATACCTTGTTTCCTTGGTTTATCGTTTAAAGCGGACTTTGCCAGCGCAAAGAAGCCGGTAAAAGTTTTGATATTTTCGAAAACTATGGGTTTCAGGCACAAAAGTATTGCCGATGGTATCGTTGCGATTCAAAAGTTGGGTCAAGAGAATAATTTCGTTGCTGATACAACTGAGGATCCATTAAAATTCACATCCCAAAACTTGAAGAATTACAAGGCTATAATTTTTCTGAGCCCTACCGGTGAGTTTTTCAATGTCGAACAAAAAGCGGCTTTCAGAAATTATATTCAGAAAGGGGGAGGTTTTGTCGGGATACATGCCGCTACCGATTGTTTGTTTAAATGGGAATGGTATGGCAAGATGATAGGTGCATATTTTACCGATCATCCAGCTATCCAGGAAGCCTCTTTAACCTTGGTTAACACTAAACATTCAGCAACTAAATCACTGGTTTCGCCCTGGAAGCGTACAGATGAATGGTACAATTTCAGATATACGAATCAGAATATAAAGGTGCTTATAAATATTGATGAGAATAGCTACAAAGGTGGTAAAAACGGTGATCCTCATCCGGTTTCCTGGTATCATGATTTTGAAGGCGGAAGGGTTTTTTACACAGCTTTAGGCCATACATCTGAATCGTATACATCAGATGAGTATTTTTTAAAGCATCTGCTGGGCGGCATAAAATACGCAGCTAATGTCAAATAAGTGCTCTTGTAATCATCACCTAATTAAACTATTATGGAGAATCAAATCGTTACGGGTATATTGTCGTATGGCATGTCGGGAAGGTTGTTCCACGCGCCTTTTATAGATACACATCAAGATTTTAAGTTTTATTCTGTCACAGAACGGCACGAAAAGAAAGCGACTTTACGATATCCGGATGTTATCAGCTACAATTCTGTGGATGACTTAATAGCCGATCCAACAGTTGAGTTAGTAATAGTTAATACCCCGAATAATACACATTACGAGTTTTCAAAAAAGGCTTTATTGGCCCAGAAACATGTGTTAGTTGAAAAGCCTTTTGCTGCTACATCCGCCGAAGCGAAGGATTTATTTGACCTTGCCAGGAAAGTTAATCGCAAGATTATGGTTTACCAGAACCGACGCTGGGATTCGGATTTTTTATCTGTGAAAGCTGCTATTGAAAGCGGAGATCTCGGAAATTTAATCGAAGTCCATTTTCGTTTTGATCGCTACCGGAGAGAAATCAGTAAGAAAGCATTTAAAGAAAACCCGCTTCCGGCTAGTGGTTTAAGTTACGATTTAGGCCCGCACTTGCTCGATCAGATAATAAGTTTGTTTGGAAGGCCATTGAAGTTCTTTAAGACTTTAAGGACTTTCAGACCCGATTCTCAGGTTGATGATTATATGAATGTTCATTTAATTTATCCCGGGGGACTGAACGTTTTTGTGACGGCAAGTTTGTTAACAGCACATCCCTTACCTGCCTTTGTTTTACACGGAACTCAGGGGAGTTTTGTGAAAGAACGAACAGATGTTCAGGAAGATCAATTGGATAAAGAAATTTCTCCCCTGGATAAATCTTACGGAGTTGAGCCCGACGGAGTTGAAGGTATTATGGTTGTTATCGATCCCGAAGGGAATAAATCTTCAAGTTACCACACCGCTGTAAAAGGAAATTATAACAGGTTATTTGATGCTGTTTACGCCCAGATTCGGAAAGACGAGCTATATCCTATACAGGAGGAAGAAATACTTTGCCAGTTAGAAATACTTGAAAGCGAAAGTTTCTAATAGGAACTTTTTAAGTGTTATAATCCGTGCAGTATCGGATGTTTTTTAATTATTACTATTTTAAGCCGAATGAATAAAATCAGACTTTTTCAGGTTGATGCTTTCACCGAAAAGCAGTTTAAAGGAAATCCAGCAGCAGTTTGTTTGCTTTATGATGAAATTTCTGAAGACACTATGCAAGCGATTGCCGCCGAGAATAATCTGTCTGAGACTGCTTTTGTCGTTAAGGTTAAAGATGGCTTTAATTTAAGATGGTTTACGCCAACCGTAGAAGTCGACCTCTGCGGCCATGCTACTTTAGCAAGTGCGTTTATTATTTGGCAGGAAGGCGAAATCGCTAAAGATGAAACTGTAAGGTTTAATACACGGAGTGGCTTGTTAACCGCTGTGCGAAAGGGAGACTGGATTGAACTTGATTTTCCTGCATCGTTTGAAAAAGAGAGTTCTCTGCCGAAGGAAGCACTTGTCGCCTTGAATGTTAAACCAGTAAACGTAGTGTTTTCTGAGACCAGGTATCTGGTGGAATTGGCCACAGAGGAAGAGGTTCGGGGCTGTAAGCCTGATTTTAATACGCTCAAGAATCACGACATGATCGTTCTTACCAGTAAAGGAAACAAATCATCGGATTACGATTTTATTTCACGCTCATTTGCTCCTGCACATGGAATTGATGAAGATCCGGTAACAGGTTCTTCGCATTGCTGCCTGACGCCCTATTGGTCTAAAAGATTGGGAAAATCTGAGATGTTTGCCTATCAGGCCTCAGAGCGTGGAGGTGAAATCAAAGTGAAACTTTCAGGTGACAGAGTGTTGTTTTCTGGTAAGGCAGTTACTGTTCTCTCCGGATATTTTTTGTTAGATAAATAGCCGCTATACCGAATTTTTGTGACAAAGTCTTAATTCCTTATCAGCTTCTTAAAGTATTTTAAACCTAAGCCATGGGTTATTGTTCAATGTTTAGACAAAAACTAACATGACACCGATGGAAATTTTAAAAAATGCAGAATATATCCCTATAAAAAGCTCTGGTTTGGAGTATTATAAAGTTGCTCCCGGTGTATGGGGAATGAAGATACTCTTTGTTAATGTCTATCTTATTTCCGCTGGAGAAAACGCAGGAAATAGTTGGGTGTTGGTGGATACCGGTCTTAAAGGCTCAGCAAATAAAATCATACGAATGGCAGAAGATATCTTCGGTGAGGATACTAAACCTTCGGCCATCATTTTAACACACGGACATTTTGACCATGTAGGTGGAATGGATGAGCTATTGGATGTTTGGGATGCGCCTGTTTATGCCCATTACCTCGAACTTCCGTATCTAAAAGGTGTTTCTTCATATCCTCCCCCTGATCCGATGGTGGGCGGTGGTTTGATGAGCCTGATGTCATGGGCCTTTCCAAAAAGCCCTAAAGATTTGGGAACGAGAGTGCATCGCCTGAACACAAGCGGAGATGTACCGGGACTGCCGGACTGGCAATTTATTCATACACCAGGGCATTCTCCCGGACAGGTTTCACTCTTTAGAGAGAGCGATGGTACATTGATCGCTGCGGATGCTTTTGTAACTACGAAACAAGAATCTGCTTTTTCTGTCATAACCCAGAAGCATATTCTGGCTGGTCCGCCGAAATATTTTACGATAGACTGGATTGCCGCCAAAGAATCCGTGCAAAAGCTTCTGGATCTTAAACCCCAGGCGGCAGCTACCGGACATGGTTACCCGATGTATGGGGAAGAATTAACTTCATCATTAGCAAATCTCGTAGCCAACTTTGAAAAGGAAGCTGTGCCCGCTTATGGCAGATATGTAAAAGAACCGGCAAGAACCAATAAAAATGGTGTCCAATATATCCCGAAACGTGTGAATAACCCTGAATTACTTGCTACTGTTGCTTTAGTAGGGGCGCTGGCTGCGTTTGCGATTGTTTGGAAACTAACCCGAAAAAAGGAGGTGAAGGATGACTTTAGCGTTTCTGAATTATTTGCAAAAGGGTTTAGCTGAAACTATCCCGGGAAGGGAAGAGTCAAACGCAGAGACAAAAAAGATCTAGGCGTTTGAGGAGCATATAAAAAGCGTTAGTTATTTTTGAATGGTTCATTCTTCAAAATAACTAACGCTCGTAAAAAAAGCTTAGAGAGAATATCGCATGAATGCTGCGACAGGGCTGTCTGCCGGCATCTTTTCTTTTTCTAACACGTGAACCTCTCCGCCATTCATGATCGTTTTGACGATTGCTTTATTAATCAGACACTCGTCATCATCCTGTTTCTTTTCATGAATAGAGACCTTATTATTGCTTTCATCAAAATGTCCCCAAATCCGTTGATCTTTTTGAACAAACAGATCGGAAACCTGAGCGAAATAAGCTGCGGGGATAACTTCCTCCGGAATAGAGGTAGTTAATTCCTTGGCGGAGTTATTGTAATAGTTTTTCAGAGCTTCTTTGCTATATTCTCTAAAATATGGAGCAAGCTTGTCTCTTACCTTCTGATATAAACTCTGTCTGTCTTCATGTTCAAAATTACCGGTTAGACTTACTTCGGCAATATGTTTGTAATTCGAAATTTGCTTATAATAAGCTATTTCATAATCAACAGAGGCCAATACTAAAGGCACGTGCTGATTGTGTAATACTTCGCTCCATAAAGTTTGGTCGACTTCCTTCAGATATTGTAATAGATATTCGTCTTCGTCAGAAAGGCCTGATCCATGTCCGTGGAAGCTAGCTCCGACCGATGCGGCGGCTCCTGCAGCAGCACCGGCTCTTCTATGTAGTTGCCTGGCTTCCTTCAATTCAAATGGAACCACATCGTCAATTCCCGTAGGTAATTCATCTATTTGCAGCTTCTTCATTTCAAACTGATCGCCCTCGTAAAATTTACACGCATGTTTGCTTAAAACAAGCAAATAAAAGCGATGCCGTCTTTCCATTACCGGAAGAATCGGCGTAAGTAGAAATGAACTGTTTACCAGCACTTCTTCTTTAACAGGTAAAGGTAGCTGGTACATTTTAAAAAAGCCATTAGCCAGGAATACGGCCAGTCCCTGCGATTGTTTATTCCAGAATTCTTCGTTTCTGATCAGCTCTAAAGCTGGGGCTAGAATAGAATCAACTTTTCTGGTGTCGAATCCTTTTGCAGTCAGCTGGACTCTGGCTTTTTGAACGTTGTTTTTAAAAACAAGCGTGTCATATTTCTCATTTACTTCCATCCCAGAAGAGTGGGTGGGTATAAAGATGCTTACGCAACCATCGGTATGATAGCTAGCAAGCTCCTTAAATTCATCTTTTGAAATCACCTCCATAGTTTAAGCTTTAAGACTGTTATTATTGTTTACATGACCTTTGTTAACATTACGGTTTACGTGCCTTAAACTCACATTTGCAGAAGGTTCATCTTCTCCATCAGTGTACTTTTCTGCTAATTCATTATCTGTTTCCAAATCATTCACTGCTAAGGCGTTTTTTAAGCCGTGTGTTTCACGTCCGCTGCCAGAAGGTTTCCCTTTCGGAGGAACATACCCTGTTTTTGTTTTAGCCATTTTAATAAATTTAAGTGTAAGATTTTATTTGCCTCTTCGATATACTTAGGTGTATTCTTAGACACCGGGCAATGACAGGTCATTTGGTATACCTGTAGCATGATTTTTAAATTTTCGGGTGACTTTATCTTGTATTTGATACAAATCTTCTATTGGATGATACCCAATACTGCCAGTAGCGCCTGTAACAAGTGCAGTTTTATTGATTAATCCCATACATGTTAAATTTTTAGGTAGAATTTATCTCATATGTGCGATTTTCTGGTGAATCTTACTATAAACTAACCTAGAAATTACAAAACGGTTTCTTAAAATGTGATAAAATACATTCCTTAATTACTTTTCATTTTTTTAAATTAAAGAGAAAGTAAGTACTTACATTTCAGTAGGTTTTGTTCTAATGAGGTAATAGTAGAAGCTGTATGCGGTTTTAATCAGACTTGGGTATGAGCATGTTAACAGCAAGGGGAAGTACCTCTACTTCGATTTCTTTTGTTTTACCCATAACTTCCCCGTCTATCTGCAATGTAGTTCGCTTCGATGTTACGATAAATGCTTTTTTGCAGCTAAATACTTCAACAAACTCTGAGGTTTGAAGTCGGCCGATAAACATTTTCCAGGTAATTGATAAGAGATGTATTTTAGGAAAGGGTTTGATAATTACAAGCTCGAATTTGCCGTCGTCTACTCGGCCCAGCGGATTAATCACCGCTCCCGTGCCATATTTTGAAGCATTGGCAAATGTCACCGAAACGGCTTTTCGTTTAATCTGCTGACCATCAATATTGATGTTGAACTTGTAAACATCGATCAAAAATAACTCTTTGTAGAGATGTCTGGCGTAGGTCCACAAACCTCTTTTAGGGTCTTTGTCGAATCGTTTTACAATGCTTGCATTCAAGCCGACATCCCCTAAATGGATGCAAATATTTCCGTTGATATTTAAAAGATCTATTCGTTTTTCTATTCCGCTGGTGATCAGTTGTAAAGCGGTATCTATGCGGTTGCCTATTGCCAGCTCCTTAGCCATTCCGTTTGCAGAGCCTAATGGAATGATCAATAAGGGAGTTTGTTGACCCTTTAGTATTCTGGCAAGTAAATTGACTGTCCCATCGCCTCCGGCCACCCCTATAATGTCCGGACGGTATTCTGAAATCTCTTGCTGGATGTTTTTTTCTTCGTTACTGCTTTGTATACGATAAATAAGATATTCAAATCCCTGATTTCTGGATTCTTCAGAGATTGCCAGTTCTAAACGGCCACCTTCACGATTTCCTGCACGCGGATTAACAACAAAAAGAACTTTGAGCATATTCTACATAACAAGCATAAAAACTTAAAGTTGTTCTTTTACCTGTAAAAGAAATTGCTTCAGTCGTTCAAGGGAATCTATAACTTTTTGATTCTCTTTAATTTCCGATTTATTGTTCTTTAAGTATTCTCTTGCGCCTTGCAATGTAAATCCCTTATCCTTAACTAGATGGAAGATTACTTTGAGGTTTTCTACGTCTTCCGGGGTGAAAAGTCTGTTGCCTTTCTTGTTTTTTTTAGGTTGAAGAATTTCGAACTCCTTCTCATAAAAACGAATCTGAGAAGCATTAACATTAAACATTTCGGTTACTTCACCCATAGTGTAGTAACGTTTATTTATGTCGCGTTCTTTGTAAGGCATGAAACAAAGATAAAAGGAATTACTATTCTAGGGATAGGAAATAATTATTTGCTTAATAGGTCCGAAAAAAATATGAAGTTATCATAACAGATTGTTATTTCTAACTAACATTTAAGTCTTATATTGGTTGATATCTCATGGATTACTCGTTAGCAATACTGATTAATGAAACAAAAAGGTGAAGAATCGGCAGTTGCCTCTCCTAAGTTCCAGAAGCCCGGTAAGTTGAGCCGGATGTTTTTAACTCTGTACGATGTTGGTGAATTTGTGGTCAGATTTTTTAAGGAAGCATTTTTTCCGCCATACGAATTCAAAGAACTTATTAACCAATGCTATAATATTGGCTATCGTTCATTACTGTTGATCTCAACCACAGGTTTGATTACCGGGATTGTATTCACGAAACAATCGAGACCCTCACTCGCAGAATTTGGCGCTACTTCATGGCTTCCATCTTTGGTTGCCATTGCCTTACTCAGAACACTGGCGCCATTGTTGACCGCTCTTATTGCGGCCGGAAAGGTAGGCTCGAGTATGGGAGCCGAATTGGGGTCGATGCGGGTGAGCGAGCAAATAGATGCCATGGAAGTGTCGGCAACCAATCCGTTTAAGTTTCTGGTGTCAACCAGAGTGCTGGCCTCAACTATAACTATTCCTATCCTCACTTTTTATACAGCAATGGTAGGAATGTTGGGGGCGCTTTTAAACGTTTCGCTAAGCGAAGGTACAAGTGCCAAAGCTTTTTTTCAGTCTTCTTTAGAATCAATTACGTTTTTAGATATTACCGCCTCAACAATTAAGGCTGTGATTTTCGGTTTCACTATTGGGGTCGTCGGGTGTTATCAGGGATATAATTCATCAAAAGGAACAGAAGGAGTTGGTAAAGCAGCTAATTCCGCGGTTGTAATCGGGATGTTTCTGGTTTTCCTGGAAGAAGTAATTTCGGTCCAGTTTTTTGCTTTATTCAGAGCCGTCTAGTATGGAACAAGAAAAATTGAGCGAACGGGTTATTGAAATTAAAGGTTTAAACAAATCGTTTGGTACGCTCGACGTGTTAAAAGATGTTGATCTTCACCTTCTAAAAGGGGAGAACCTGGTGGTTTTAGGGAAATCGGGCAGTGGGAAATCAGTATTAATTAAAATAGTTGTCGGTTTGTTGAAGCCGGACAGTGGCGACGTAACGGTTTTAGGCAAAAAAGTAGATCTGATTACTTACAAAGAATTACTTGCTCTTCGCTTAAAGGTGGGTTTCTCTTTCCAGAATAGTGCACTTTATGATAGCATGACTGTTCGCGAAAATTTAGAATTCCCACTTGTCAGAAATCAGCGAAAGCTAAGTAAAGGCGAAATTAACCGGGCCGTAGAAAAGGTTTTGGATGCTGTTGGTTTGTTACAAACGATTAATCAGATGCCTTCAGAGCTTTCTGGCGGACAGAGAAAGCGGGTAGGCATTGCACGGACACTTATACTGCAGCCTGAAATTATGCTGTATGATGAACCAACTGCCGGTCTGGACCCCATTACCAGTCAGGATATAAATAATTTGATAAATGAGGTTCAGGAGAGATTTCATACAAGCTCCATTGTTATCACCCATGATCTGACTTGCGCCAAAGAAGTTGGGAACAGAATAGCCATGCTACTTGATGGAAGATTTGAACGGCAAGGTACGTTTGAAGAGGTGTTTAATACTACAGATGATCGGGTTAAACCCTTTTACGATTACAATTTTATAGAATAAATACTATGCAAGTTACAGACAACCGCCGGAAAATAACGGTAGGGATATTCATTTTTATAGGACTGGTGATTTTCGTCCTCGGGATTTTTACTCTCGGAAGTCAGAAAAAGGCGTTTATAAAAAGCTTTTCAATAAATGTCGTGTTTGAAGACATACAGGGATTGAAAGCTGGAGATAATGTATGGTTTTCGGGCGTTAAGATCGGAACTATTAAGAAGATTAAATTTTACGGAACTTCGCAAGTTCAGGTGTTTATGAATATTGAAGAACAAGCTCAAAAATATATTCACAAAGACGCTTCCGCGAGCATAAGTTCTGATGGCCTGATTGGAAATAAAATCATCGTTATTGACGGAGGAACCCCAAAATTTCCTTTTATCGAAGACGGAGATCGAATACAAGTGAACACCACTTTGTCTACCGATGAAATTATGAAAACGTTGCAGGTTAACAATAAGAATTTGGTAGATATCACCACTGATTTTAGGACCTTATCTGCAAACCTGGTCGCTGGTAAAGGTACAGCAGGCGCTTTATTGTCTGATGAAGAAATGGCCAGGGATTTTAGAAATATCGTGTCAAATCTTCAAAATACTACAGTGGCGGCCAATAAAATGGCTGCCGAACTGAATGCCTTTAGCCGCACGCTGAATACTAAGGAAGGTTTGGCGAATAAAATGCTTACTGATACGGTGATTTTCGCCAGACTGCGAAGTTCTGTTAACGAATTTCAGGAGGCCGCAAAATCAGCATCGGCATTAACCGAAAATTTAAACAATGCAGCCGGACGCCTAAACCAGACAGACAATGCTGCAGGTTTGTTGTTGAATGATGAACAAACAGCCGAACAACTGAGGCGGATTATGCAAAATTTAGAAGGAAGCAGTCAGAAACTGGATGAAAATTTAAAAGCTCTTCAAAGTAATTTTCTATTCAGAGGTTATTTTAAAAAGAAAGCAAAAGAGGCTGCTGAGCAATAATAATCAATAAGCTTACTGACAATTGTCATTCATTCAGTTCGTCATTGGAGCTACCTTCATTGGAAAATCAGCATGGAAAAAAAACTTGTTTTTAAGAATATTAAACTTGGCTTTTTATCATGGCTGCTCCCGTTTGCCTTATCTTTCGTTTTTTACAAACCCAGCGGCGAACTCACCGTTTCATACGACTTATTCAAGTCGCTGATGATTGTTTTTGGATCGATAACGGGATGCTTTCTGTTGTTTCGCTATTTCAAGTTTGTTGCGAAAGACTTTATAAAACAAGGCGTTTTGGTAGGTATTTCATGGTTTTTAATAAATATCGTCCTTGATACTTTAATTCTTCTTCCTATGATGGGCGAAAGCTTCTCCAACTATTTTATTTCTATCGGACTTCGGTATACTGTAATTCCGGCAATAAGTATTACAATGGGATATCTTCTTAACCGACAATCGGGAATGACAGAGAGAAATTTAAAGATTTAGCAAGAACAGGCAAAGTTCGAACCTTTGTCTGCTCTTGGATACTTAAGCTCCCAACGGGAAATTAAGTAAAAAGCGCATCCCATCAGGAGTAATCCCTTCAATTCTGGCTATTCCATTCCTCGATGCAGCTAAGGCATTATCCAACTCGCTGATACTATTTACCGGACGTCCATTAACCTGAGTAATAACTGTGTTTCTTGTCAATCCATAGCGTTCAAAAAAACTATCCCGTTCAACGGAAGTAACCACTAATCCTGACTTTATACTATAATATTGTTTGGCAGAATTAGGTAATGGCGCGAAATTAGCACCCAGACGACTTCGTAAAGCGGAACCTGTACTGGCGATTGCTTCTGCGGCTTCCTGACCCTTCAAAGTAACACTTGTATTCGATGATCTGCCGTTTCTAAGATAGCTCAGACTTATTTTATCTCCCGGTCGATGCCTTGCAATCCGTTCAGAGAATTCTGCAGATGAAGTGACCCTTGTGCCGTTAATGCTTTGGATAATATCACCTTCTTGTAAACCTGCGGCAGCGGCTGCACTGCCACTCTGTACGCCTGTAATGTAAACACCTTGTATCGTACCTGGATTAATCCCCTGTCTGCGTAACAGCTCATCTTCTGTGGCCGGGGCAGGAAAGCTTACACCAAGATATCCGCGTCTTACCTCTCCGAAACTTCGAAGATCGTTGACGATTTTGCCTGCGAGATTTATTGGTATGGCAAATCCGTACCCAGTATAGCTGCCGGTTTGTGAAGCAATAGCAGCATTTATACCAATAAGTTGTCCGTTTGCGTTTACTAAAGCACCTCCGCTATTCCCGGGGTTTATAGCAGCATCCGTTTGAATAAAAGATTCGATGGCCGTGCCTGCACCTTGCGTTCCTTCCGGATTTCCAGGTCTTGGCTGATCCAGTATTCCGATGCTTCGTCCTTTCGCGCTAATAATACCTGCTGTCACCGTCGAATTAAGAGATAAAGGATAACCAACTGCCAGCACCCATTCGCCAACCTGCACCTCATCTGAGTTGCCTAGTGAGACAACTGGTAAATTATTGCCCTCAACCTTAACAAGCGCGAGATCTGTACTTGGATCTCTACCGACTAATTTTGCTTTAAAGGATCTTCGGTCGGGCAATACAACCTCGATGGCCGAAGCGTTTTCTACTACATGGTTATTTGTCACGATGTATCCGTCGGATGATATTAAAACCCCTGACCCGGATGCACGGGCAGGCGTATTTGAACGTGGAATGCCAAATAATTCTTCAATAGGATTTCTCGGTCCCGATCCGATATAGGTTGTTTTAATGTGAACAACTGCCGGCGTTACAGATGCTGCTGCTTGAACAAAGTCGGGTGCGGCAGCTAAATTCCCCGCCTTTAAATTAGCCTTGTGATAGTAGTTTACCTCGGGAACCAGAGGATGGTGGATTTCGTTTCTGTTATCTATATATCTGTATCCCCCAATAGATATTGCTGCTGAAACCATCGCAGTAGCTAGCATTAGTCCAATGTATTTCATGATCCGACTTTATTAGATATAATTATCCGCTAAATAAGGAATATACATGGTGCAAAAAAAGTTTCGAAAAATTGATCTTAGGCGTTGGATATTTTCTCAGAGGGAGCTAAAATTATTGAAAATCAAAAAAGCCGAATCAAAGTCCGGCTTTTTAAGTTCCTTATAAGGAGCGTTATCTTATTGCGTTTATATCCTAAAAAATATTATTCATCTGATATGCTAAAGCGATTTTTGATTTATCAAACTTTACAGTTCTGTCAATTCGTGTTAAGTAATCAGATGTTTCTGAATAGAACTTTTGAATATAATTTCTGTATTCGTCGATATTGTTTTTAGGTAGTTTAGCTATGATATAGCTTTGGAATAAAGCATAATCAACCACAGATTCTTTCCAGTTGCTATATTGTGCATGTCCTCTGTTTATTCCAATAGCAGAAGTAGGCCTTTTTTCAGCAACCTTCATCCCAAATAAATTATGATTTTCTTTAAATATATCGGATGTGAAATTTCCGGATTCCAATCTTGCCTGGGCAAGTACAGTTTCAGGATATTTTATTTTTAGTTCCTTCATAAAAGAAAGTAAAGCTTCTTCTGAAAATTCCTCAACTTGTGTATTCTCATTTGCCGATGCAAAATTTTTCACATGGGCTTCTGTTGCCTTAACCGCTGCTACCGGAGAGAAATAGTGTCCGATGCCGTAGCTAATCGAAATGATTAAAGAATACAACACGATTTTTTTTCTTTTCAATCTTTTTAAAGCTTCAAATTTTCTCATAAGATGTTTTTTTAAGTTTTTGTTCATCAGCATAGCGATATACATATGCTGACTGGATTGTTTGAAGACTTAAACGGGACGTATTTTTATTTATTTTAATTTTAGCAGGACAGTAGTTTTACGGTTTAGCCAGTATTTCACAACATATACCGGGCGGATTTGGTCATTTAATTATCAAAATGGATGTTTATAAACGATAGAAGCTAGTTTTTGGATTCGGTTTTATCGTCCTGAATTCTGGAGATCGGTTTAATTTAGTGGATATTTTTTAGTTCTAAAAAGACAAAACCATTACAATTAGTCTAGAAATGCATACACTTAAATAGGCGGTTTTTTAAAAATTACCGTACCAATTTATTTTGAGAGGACTGTGGTTTTCTATATCTTCTCCATACCTGATACCATTTTTTATTGGCGGGGTAGTTACGATGACTGGTAATATTATTAAATATTAAGGCTACCACTAATAAGATAACTACCCCTGTTAAAACAGGGTTAAGAACATACATATAACTCAAACTCTGTATTTTAGACGAGCCAATATTGGCAATAAGCGCTGTTGCGCCTCCCGGAGGGTGTAATGTTTTTGTAATCTGCATTAATACGATTGACAAGGAAACGGCTAGCGCAGATGAAAGCCATATTTCATTAGGTATTAACTTATGCATAGTGACACCTATAATAGCCGAAATAATATGTCCTCCCACCAGATTACGGGGCTGCGCCAATGGGCTGTTGATCATTCCGTAAATTAATACTGATGAGGCTCCAAAAGAACCAATCAGGAAAAGATTGTCGCTGGAGGATATTGAATTTCTGTTTAAAAGACCTATTAGAGCAATTCCAAAAAAAGAGCCGGTGAATGTCCAGAAATGCTCTCTAAAATCTATTAATGTTTCCTTGTAAAAAATATATCTTGCCCGACGGGCATGTCTCCTTAATCGCTTTCTCATTGACGCTGCAAAAATAGAAACCATTAGGGAAATTGTAAAAGAACTCTAAAGAATATATTCTGTTATTTAATCAAAAAAGAAATGTAAATGAATACCGACCCACTGCGAGGCAGATTATTCGAAATGCGTTTAATTGATATTTATACTAAACATTCATGGTTAGCTCAGGAAATTTCCGAGAAGGAATTTATAAAGCTTTTTCCTGTTCATTATAGACATAATAAACCTTTGTTGCCTGACAAACCTGTTGGCTTTGATCTGGATAAGCAGATTTTTCTGGAGGTTTTGGTGGCCTTCAGACAATCATTTAGTTGACAAATGAATTAGATTTTAAGAACTATTCCTTATTTAAGCTGTTGTATTCTTATCTCATACTGATATTTGAGTGCTTTTTTATTTTTTAATTATTCATCCTTTAAAATAAATGCTATGAAAAATTACAAGGAATTATTACACGATGCAGAATCTTTATTTAAAGATGTAACACATACAAACTCTCGTCATTCTGATGCGAATGATACCGCTAAACTTTTGGCAGTTGCGGCTATAGGCCTGGCAGTAGGAGGGATATTAGGAATTTTATTTGCTCCGTCTTCAGGTGCAGAAACAAGAAGTACAATAGCAGATTCGGTAGGAGGATTAAGCGGCACAGTTCGTGATAAAGCACGTCAGGGAATGGACAAGCTTTCTGACTTGAAAAATCAGGCAGTTGATAAAGTTAAAACCAGAGTGAATGGTTCTACCGAGCCTGAGCCTGTATCTTAGTTTTTCTTTAATCTTCAAAAAAGAAAGAGGCAGTTCATTTGTATGGACTGCCTCTTTCTTTTTGCTATTTTATTAACTGCTTGCTCAAAATGGGCATTATCTTCCCTTAAAACTTTGATTGAATTGATACCAGTATAATAATTAACTGGTTTTGCGGGTGCCTTTACTGCCTCAAGATGTGCGGATTAACCTAAAATCATTAAATCATTTTTATACCTTCCCTGTTTATAAGAAT
Organism: uncultured Pedobacter sp.; assembly: GCA_966210515.1. Taxonomy (GTDB): domain Bacteria; phylum Bacteroidota; class Bacteroidia; order Sphingobacteriales; family Sphingobacteriaceae; genus Paradesertivirga. The sequence goes on along the minus strand of CBIHLM010000025.1, from coordinate 25,090 downwards.
CTAATGGATATTGAAACGTTAAGAGTGTATTGTCTAAACAAACATGGAGTAACTGAATCTTTTCCATTCGATGTGGATACACTTGTTTTTAAAGTGGGAGGGAAGATGTTCTTGCTGATCAATCTGCAAAATCCGGTTAGTTTTAACGCTAAATGCAATCCCGAAAGGGCCGTAACTTTAAGAGAGGAATTTGGAGAGATAATGCCGGGTTATCATATGAGTAAAATACATTGGAACACTGTGAGTATGACGGGTCGCTTAAGTGATAAACAATTGCTTGAACTTATCGATCATTCATATGATCTGGTTTATCAGGGATTATCAAAAAAAGTTAAAGAAGAATTAAAATCAATAGTATGAATTGGGAAGAACAAAATGATCAGTTGGTAAAGGAGTTTAAATTCAGAAACTTCTCGGACGCCTGGGCTTTTATGAGCAAGGTAGCTTTGGCCGCGGAAAAAATGGATCATCATCCGGAATGGACTAATGTATATAATAAAGTGGTTATAAAGTTAAATACTCATAGCGCAGGCAATATCGTGACTCAAAAAGATAAAGACCTCGCAGCGGTTATAGACGCTTTATTATAGATTTCAATCTGATAGTTTGTGTTAAACATTTCTACCAGTGTATTGTAGTTTATAAAAATCAAATGCGATGCGGAAATTAATAGCTAAAACGAGCGCCAGTATCCATGCTCCCGTAAATAAGGTATGGCAGGCTTTAACCGATCCTGAATTGATCAAACAATACTTATTTGGAACAAATGCTGTTTCTGATTGGAAGGAGGGCAGCCCAATCACTTATTCTGGAGAGTGGGAGGGGAAATCTTATCAGGATAAAGGAGAAATTGTGAAAATTTTACCGGAAAAGTTATTGCATACCACGTATTTAAGCTCGATGAGCAATAAAGAAGACAAGCCGGAAAATTATGCAAATGTGATTTATGAAATAGAAAGCCAGGGTAATGATTCATTACTTACTATTACCCAGGATAATATCGAAAACGAAGAACAGGTTGAACACATGATACAGAACTGGAATACGGTTCTGTCCGGTATGAAAAAGCTGTTGGAAGATGGATCCGCTGCCTAAATTATATTTGTCCATTCTCCTTTTTCATCGCTTGTTTTTATTGCCTCAATAACCTTCATATTATTTAGTGCATCCTGTAAAGAGGTAGGCACCTTGTCATTCTCCAATATTGCTTTCGAAAACATATCCCCTTGAAGGGTGTACTGGTTTTCGGGCTCAAATAGAATTTCCTCTTTCTTATTGTCAATCTCCAGACAAATGCGCGTTGTCTGGTCCGCTGGAATATTTACAGGGATTTCTACTTTTATTAATCCTTTCGTACCATATATATTAAAACTCTGAGCAGGCGCCAGTTGTGTCGAACAGGTGAAAGCGGACTTACAGGTTCCAAAATCAAGAATAGCAGAGGCAAGGGTGTCAGTTTTCATCACCGGATCGTAGTTTATTGTTCCTTGTGCGGCTATAGGTTCTTTCCCTAAAATATAACGGGACTGGGAAATACAGTAACAACCAATATCCATTAATCCACCTCCGCCTGCTTCTTTTTTGTTACGAATATTTTCCGGGTCATCATTATAATAAGAGAAGAAAGCTTGAATCGCACCAACGGACCCAATCGTTCCGCTATCGACCAGGTTCTTAACAAAAGTCCATTGAGGATGAAATCGATACATAAATGCCTCCATTACTCTTAATTCAGGGTGTTGTTTACATTCTTCAAGTAATAAATATGCTTCAGAGGCACTAAGGGCAATCGGTTTTTCGCATAAAACATGCTTTCCGGCTTTTAATGCTTTTAATGTCCATGGTACATGCATGTGGTTAGGGAGAGGAATATAAACGGCATCAATCGTCGGATCATCGAGTAATTCTTCGTAAGATCCATAGGCATTTTCAATCGACAATTCGTTCGCTATTGTTCGGGCTTGTTCTATGTTCCTTGACGCTATAGCTTTAATTTCGCAATACTGACCCGCCTGCATTGCCGGGATGACTTTTTCCCGCGCTATTTTTGCTGTGCTTAGAATTCCCCATCTTACTTTCTTCATAAGTATATAATTTTTTAATGGCGATGAAGCTTGCATGAGGGGTTCCGCTTCTTGTTTAAAGCGGCAAGCTCGTGCATGTTTCAAATATTTATAATGATTAACGAGTTCAAACTTAAAAATAAAATGTTCGAACTGGCGATTATGTTTAAAAGCAGGTATCAGCTTTTGATTACCTTCGTGCTCTTTTTAGAATCATGTTAGAAATTTTATACCGCGACGAGTATCTCATCGCTATTAATAAACCTCATGGATTGCTCGTTCATCGTTCGGCCATTGCTATGGATGCTCAGGAATTTGCCCTTCAAATGCTACGGAATCAAATAAATCAATGGGTTAACCCGGTGCATAGGCTCGATCGAAAGACCGGCGGAATTTTATTGTTCGCTCTAAACAAAGAAGTCGAAGTGTTAATGCACCAGCTTTTTGCTAATAATTTAGTGTCGAAAAAGTACCTCGCGATAGTGCGGGGGCATACACCCGATGCAGAGGAAGTCAATTATCCGTTAAGGAAAGAGAATGGAGTGTTGCAGGAAGCTGTTACATTTTACCGTACTTTGAAACGTGCAGAAATTGATGTTGCTTTAGGCGCACATTCAACGTCACGGTATTCACTGGTGGAAGCCTCACCGCAAACAGGCCGAATGCATCAATTACGGAAGCATTTTGCGCACATTAACCATCCTATAATCGGCGACAGGCCGCACGGTTGCAATAAACAAAATAAGCTGTTTAAAGAAACATGGGACATGACAACGATGCTTCTTCATGCTTCTGAACTTTCGTTTAAGCATCCCCTTACCGAAAGAGATATTAACGTTGAAGCACGCACGCAGGAAGAATTTAAAAGAGTGATGGAGGTGATGGGATGGTGATTTTATCCTGCATCTTTCATCTGCGAGAAATCTATTGCTTCGCCTATTTTTTTTAATACGTGTTCATTTAATCCGATTCCGGAATCCTGATCCCAACCGTGTTCAGTTTTTCTAATGATAAATTTCTTGTCATTTATAGTAACTTCCCATACCGGGATGTCCATGTAAAGTGCGGGGGTAACGCTTAGGTTTTGAGGTTTATTATTGATTTCTATTGTTATATTAAATTCCATGACACTAATCTTTGAAGCAGACTTCCCTCTGCTTTGTTAAAATTATTAGTTGTTATAACAAACAAACACGCGATATGTTCCCGCGAATACTAGTATTGAGCTTGTTCGCGAATGGTAAAGTTTAGTAAATAATGGTTTGCTCAGATCAAATTGCTTTTTGCTAAAGTTTTATCCTTCCGATGAATTTACTTGTTTTACAATACCCTTGTATATTTATATACTGATTACACAAATTGCTGACTATGATCCGAATCATTATCCTTGTAATTCTGTTGCTTCTATCATCGCTGACAATATTCAAGGCGCCTACTTATCATTTATGGCTTATCGCGATTACTGTTACTGAGTTTTCAGCATTGTTTTGCTTACTGACGCTGGCACTTATTGTATCCGGGTTTTGGATTGATGACTATCGAATTGCCGGCACTATAACAGGTTTTATTGCTCTTCTTTTGTATATGAGTCCCATTTTTCGCGCCAGCTTAATTTCTAAAGATTTGGAAAATGGCCTTTCGGCAGAATTTGGGAGCAGTGCTTCGCCGGGGGAAAGTCCTTTTTGCTTTGCTGATTTTTTCTTTGGATTTAATAAGCAAGTTGTTGCATCCTCTACTGTCACCTATACAGCATATGTTGATACGGAATTAAAAATGGATTTTTATTCAGCGAAAGCAAAGGAAAAGCGCCCATGTGTACTCGTTATACATGGAGGTTCGTGGAAAAGTGGCGATAATAAACAATTGCCCGAGCTAAATTCGTTTCTAGCAAACTCGGGATACCATGTTGCTGCGATAAACTACAGGCTTGCTCCGGATCATCATAACCCTTTACCTGTAAAGGATGTTGACGCGGCAATTAAATACCTGAAAGCTCATTCGAATGAACTGGGTGTAGATACAAGGAATTTTTTTTTATTGGGTCGTTCAGCAGGTGCTCAAATTGCTTTGTTGGCAGCGTATACGCTAAAAGAACATCGCATAAAAGGCGTGATTGATTTTTATGGACCGGCAGACATGGTTTGGGGATATTCTGCTCCCGCCAGCCCATTGGTTATGGATTCCCGAAGAGTGATGGAGGATTACCTTGGAGGTACATTTCAGGACGCTCCGGCTAATTATTCAGCAAGTTCTCCGATACGTTTTGTTTCGTCAACATCGCAGCCGACATTGATTATACATGGCGAAAACGATGTTTTGGTAGCTTATGAACACAGCATACGGCTACAGAAGAAGTTAAATGACTATGGTGTGAAGAATTATTTTTTATCGCTTCCCTGGGCAACTCATGGTTTTGATTATACACTAAACGGACCGGGCGGACAGTTGTCGACTTATGCCGTTTTAAAGTTTTTGAACTGCTTAACCACCAATACTTACAAATAAATATCCAGCATTTTTCTCCAGTATTTTGCTTTGTGGGCTACCCCGTCCCAAACATATAGCTGATTGTTAATTCCCTTGTCGGTCAATTGGTCGCTCAGAGATTTATTATTTTCATAAAAAGGGTCATCATAACCAACTACCAGCACTATTTCGAGTCTGCGTAAGGCATCTAATAAATCATCTTCAGAAATATTTCGAATATATTGCAAAGGCATGTTAAAGTATACGGTTTCATTCCAGTAGCCTTCCAGCAAATCATTGTAATGATTCAATTTTTGTGTTAAATCATACCGGCCACTCATGGCTACAATTTTACTAAAGTACTGAGGGTACTTAAATGCGATGTTGACTGCATGGTAGGCTCCCAGACTGCATCCTGCGGAAATGAGATATGACCAGGGATTTTTATAATGTATGAGAGGAAGAACCTCGTTTAAAATATATTGTTCGTATTGCAGATGGCGCGCTATCTTTTGGTCAGGGAACGTTCTTTCACTGTAAAAGCTTTCTTCATCAATACTGTCTACGCAGTAAACCTGTAAAAATCCCTGTTCAATTTTATGCTCAAGAGTTTCTATAAGGTGCCAGTCCTCGTATTCGTAAAAGCGCCCGGTACGTGGTGGGAAAAATAACACGGACGCCCCCCCATGTCCGAATACTAGTAGCTCCATATCTTTTTCAAGGGCCGGACTATACCATTTGTGATACTCTCTATTCATAGGATGATGTGTACAAGGCGATTTTTTAATGATGACTTGATATTTTAGACAAGATTATCTGTTTCCAGAGTTCAAAGCCTTCGTCGTTTAAGTGGAGATCATCCTGGTCAAGATATTCTTTTTTGGGATAACCATTTTTGTCTATCATTTTGTTGAAGATGTTGATGAATTTCCAGTTGTTATTCATTTTCGAGATCTCATTTTCGATAAGATAATTTGTGTATTTCAAACTTTCAATAATATTCCACCTGGTAAAGCTGGGTTTAATAGAGATGTAATAGCATGGAATATCCCCGTAGTGGTGTTGAATTCGGGCCGCCAGTTGCTGAAAATATATGAAAACTTCTTCAGGGTGCCTTCCGTCTCCCAAATCATTATCTCCAGCATAAATTATTATAGAAGTAGGATGGTAAGATGCAAAAACACGGTCAAAAAACCATACGCACGCCGCCAAAGTGGATCCGCCAAAACCAAGATTAACAGGTTTATAAGGCTGAAAATCTTCATAAAGGTTTTTCCATAACCTTATTGTTGAGCTGCCATAGAAGGCCATTTCGGGCCGATATTTCAGGTTTTTCCCTTCCCGCTCTAGATGTTTGATTTCTTCTTCGTACCAAATCATATTAAATTCATCAAAAAGACAAGATAATAGTATTATTATGTTTGTTATAGAAGTTTATTCTATTCGTTGATGATTGTCTAATCGCCTATGATGAAAGAAGCGTATCTGATCCAAAAGGTTTTGTTGTGTTTGCCGGATGTCTGAATTTGTGTGAGAATAAGGTTGCGGAGATATTAAGCCGTACCTTTGTCAATTCGAGATTTTTAAATGATTAAAAAGGTTCTTCACAACTTACAAATAAGTTCGCTCAATGAAATGCAGCATGCTTCTATTAATGCCGCCATTGAAAGAGATATTATTCTTCTATCCCCAACAGGATCGGGAAAAACACTGGGCTTCTTGCTGCCTGTTTTAAATTCTTTAAAACCGGAGATTCAGGGCGTTCAGGCGCTAGTTATTGTTCCGTCGAGAGAATTGGCGCTGCAAATCGAACAGGTATTCAGAGTAATGGAAACCGGATTTAAAGTGAACTGTTGCTATGGCGGTCATAATACTAAAATTGAAAAGAATAATCTCTCACAACCTCCTGCTGTACTAGTTGGAACACCCGGAAGATTGGCTTACCATATCCGGAATGAGAGTTTTGATACAAGTGCTGTAAAATCTCTTATTCTGGATGAATTTGATAAGGCACTGGAGTTTGGTTTTCAGGATGACATGGCTTATATTATTAAGCATTTGCCTAATTTGAATAAAAGGATACTTACTTCGGCCACTCATATGGATGAGATCCCTGGCTTCACAGGTGTAAAAAATCCGATCGAGATCAATTTCCTGCAAACAAATACTTCTGCCCGGGCGCTGCAGCTTAAAGCGGTACAATCCAAAGCTGCTGATAAATTGGAGACTTTGTTTTCTTTGATCTGCAAAATAGGAGGTAAGCCTGCTCTTGTTTTTTGTAATCACCGCGAAGCAGTTGAAAGAATAAGCGATTTATTATACGATATGGGCCTGAGCCATGATATCTTTCACGGTGGAATGGAGCAGGAAGATCGGGAGCGAGCCGTATTGAAGTTCAGAAATGGCAGTCATAACTTATTAATTACTACAGATCTTGCCTCTCGGGGACTTGATATTCCGGAGATTGAGTACGTGATCCATTATCAATTGCCCCATAATGAACAAGCCTTCTTGCACCGCAACGGACGGACAGCCCGTATGCATGCCGGTGGAACGGCATACCTCATTTTATCGGAAGATGAAAGCTTGCCTTATTTAGAATCCGCGCCTCCAATCGAAGAGTTACCGACTAAGAACATTCTTCCAAAACCTGCTGTATGGGCGACATTGTATATTGCTGCCGGTAAAAAAGATAAAATTAATAAGGTTGATATTGTTGGCCTGTTACTTCAAAAAGGAAAGCTGGCAAAAGAAGATCTCGGTCTGATTGAAGTGCTTGATCATAGTTCGTACGCCGCTGTAAAACGGGATCAAATTGAAAATGTATTGCGTTCAATTAAGTCGGAGAAAATAAAAAATAAGAAAGTAAAGATTGAAATAGCACGCTAGTAAGCTTTGTGCACCAGTTTATTATTTTTACTTTAAATCACATTTTGTCCCCAACTAAAGCAAGGCATTGAATTGCAGAAAGCCCCCATTGGGCTACCCCGTTTGTGGATACACCTTTAGCTTCTATGACGGGATTCAATACATCAGGCCCTTCAATCAGTTCTGGAAGTGGTTTGTTTTGACGGGTAATTCCACCTGTTCCATTATAAAATTCATCCCAGGCGCGTGCGGCAAGTTTATCATCATTTTTTCTATAAGCAGCAAACGCGGTTAACCTCGAATGACTTTGACGTAAGTTTAAGGGGCCGAGGTCCCTGCCAAGCTCCCTGGCTTGGTCCTCAGGGCTAGCATTATATAGTTCGCAATACTGTAGCCACGCCTTTTCAAACTCGGGAACGTTTACCGTTCTGATTAGCTCCGAACAAATTTCCGCTAATCCGAAAACAGCATTTAAATGACTGGCACCAACTTGCTTGTTGGTGTTTATCTCAAATTTTCCTGTAGATAATTCCATTAATCCCCCCAGGGAAAAAAAGCCATTTGGTTGTGCTCCGATGGTGCGCATACTGTTAAGTAATTTGTCACCGATTCTTTTATCCCCAGTCCGTTCCCACTCTGTAAGCCATGCTCCGGCTAATGCTCCCCAATCCGTTCCAAATCCGATGTTAGCAAAATTCCCGTTTGGGTTAGGCTGCGTTTGCCTGGTCCTTCTAACTTTTCTGTTCGGCTGAATCACTAATAATGTTTTATCGGCATTTACCTGTTCCCGCATCAAATCGCCAACACGCTCGTCTGCGGTAAGGTAATAGTAGTAACGGCGGTTTGTAGCTGTGCTTATGCGTAGCTGCTTTGCACTGCAGCCCCAATGCATTACGTTATGTCGTGATCCGAGTGGTGCGAACGGGCCAGTATGGTGCACATCAACTTCTCCGGTATGTCTGGTCATCGCTTCCGCCATTCTAAAGGCATCAGCGCGGCCGGTACGCAGAAAATAATACCAGAGCCAAAGATCTGTAGATAGTTCAGAATTGTCCCAGGCAAAGCCTCCTATGTCATATTTCCATACATGGCGATCCTGGTCATAACTATGCATTACATCTCCATAATTCCAAAATCCATACCATTTACGTTGATCTATTTCTTTTTCATAAAAGTCGAAATACCAATCAAGTTTATCTTCTATTTCCTTTTTTTCGGGGGTAGAATGATCGGGGAGATTCCAAATTCCCCCGAAAACTTCCATTTCCTTGTAATACGCAGGTTCGCACATAAGCATCGGCGGCGTTTTCACGACCTCCGCTATGTCCAGGAGGTGTTCTCTTGAAGGTGTGGATGCCAGCACCCAAACCATTAATTCGCTGGTACGGGCAACTCCGTTAGGTGTGCCAAATCCTGGTTCATAGTCTTCGTAGGTTACATTAAGTCCTTTTAGTTGTTTATCGTAGGTGTCCTGCCCTAAACCATCGTGATAGAAGCGAAGATCCATCGCAGGGGAATCCGGAGCCCACAGCCACATTGTAATTTCCCCTGTCTCTGTAGCTGCATTGCGGATGTCTAATTGTGCAGGATGACTTTGCCAAAAGTTTCGAATTCCAAAGGCAATGCCGCCAGAGGGTGTGCCTAAAAATCCTAATCCGGAAGCTCTTCGCCCCTGGTCGGAGTTTAACCAGGTGTGTCCGGCCTTGGTGCGCTTTCTTATTTCAAAGGAGTCAGCATTTGGCTGAAAAAGTGTATAATCGCCAAAAGCGGGAATATATTGGAGGTCATCCTTTGATGGTCCTGTTATTGAAACTTCTTTCCCGTTCACCTGGGCTATGGATGCATCTCTTCCCGGGCCATGCCGTAAGCCGCTTAATCCTCGTACACCTTCTGCAAACATGCCTTTACCCTCACCAACAAATCGGATATGTCTGTTATGAAGCTCGTCTTTCAAGGGTACTGAAAATCGGACACCTAACCCCTTTATAAAGTTTTGGTTTTCGTCCCCCTCGTAAATAATAGTGTGCATCATTCTGATGGATTCAGCACCTGCATAAAAATAAAGCCGTAACACAAATGGAAGCCATCCCTTGTCTTCGTGATTTGAATGGATTCCCTCTATTTTGATGACTGAGCGCACATCGCCTTTTTGTTCAACCTGAATAGTCTTTATTTCTCCGGAGAAATGTGTTGTGCGTATTAGTCCGTCAGATCCGGGTTCTGTTTTATCCTGGCTTAATAGCACAAGTTGTCCGTTGCCAGCTATTTCTTTGCCCTCGCGGGCAATCGAAGAGATGATAGATCTTCCTTGTTTTTCAATTTTGCAGTTGATCTTTCCGGTGTCGATTGTAATCGAGTCAGAACTTTCAATCAGCTTAATTCTATTTGAATTCTTACTTGATTTGCCCTCTATAAGTCTTAGTGAATCAGTGGCCTTTGTGTCTGTTCCGATTGCGTGTCCCGTCCACTTCAATGATCCATCGGGCCAGTACGCCAGCGGCCATGATTGAACCGCCGATTGCTCTCCTGAGTCAGATTCAAGCCGAAATGTGGTGTCTTTTTTTAATTTTCCTTTTGGCCAGGGCACTCCCCATGATGCGCCAGGGTTTACTTTTGGAGCTTTTCCGTCCAGCCATTGCACATTAACCGGCTTACTGTTAAATGTCTTATCGTTTAGATTCTTGTCGCCTATCCAACCCAAGCCAGAGCTTATCGGCATTGATGCGGTTAGTACAGCGGATGTTCTAATGAATTCACGACGACTGATGTGGGATTTTTTCATCAAAAGGAGGTATAGGTTTGCGTATAAAAGAAATACTAAACTATAGATCTATACCTGTAATTGGTTATTCAGAAAGGTAACAAGTTAGTTAATGTTTAATGTGCGGAGCTTTTGTTATGGAGGCTTAGCCCGAAGAGAAGATTGATATTAAAGAATATAAATCTGTTATAAATTTCTCTAAAATAATACGATACCTGTCTTTTGATAAACTAATACATTCGTGATAAATAAGGTAATCTCAATTGGGATACCGACCATGTACAACATTCTGCGTATGGTTTGTTTTTGAATCATTTCATATTGTCCGTTTATCACAATGTTTATTACATCTGCGAATACTTCAATGGTTGCGATGCCAAAAATCAGGCTGAATAAAATTAGTTTCAAGTTGTAAAGGTTACATACCCTTTGGAGGTATACTAAATCAATAATTAATAGGGAGTTTGTTGGTCCCTTAAACTCATCCATAGCCTTGAAAAAGCTGCTGCAAATATAATGTAAGGATTTAATATTTCAAATGAGATTTTGTGTTAAATGCTTATAACGTAAAGCCTTACCTCGCGCCAAATGCTTGGTGTTAGCTGAAATTAAAGGTTCATGATAGTGGCTGTTTTAATTTGAGATGCCGGGTTGTTGTTTAAGGTTTCTACTCTGGTCGATTTGCGTACTAAAAATTAGCAATTTTTAAAAAGAGAGCTACCTTCTGCAATCCCAAAATAAAATCCTGCAGATTTATTTTGCCGACGTGGCTTTAAAATATATATGTAATTTGATTGTGTATATAATTTGTGTATAAATCTGATTATTAATGGCATATACATCATTGTGTGTCATTGTGTCATGGTGTCTTTTTCGGTAAAGATCAGCATATATCTTGCAATCCGTGGTCGAGAACTTACTATTTAAGAAACCCCATTCAAGGTCCATCCGTATAAAGGTTCTACTATCTTTATATCTATGAATTAACTGAAGCTCTCACATCATGAACGCAATCTCAAATAACCATAAGTATTTCCGAAAAATCAGGGCTATTGTTGTTGTTTCATCAGTCATTATTATATCACTGAATTATTACTCTATTAAAATTCTTTCCTCAATAAGAGCCTACGTTAATGGAGAGTCTGAATATTCAAAAGCGCAAAAAGATGCAACCAGGTATCTCATAGATTTCATACAAACCTCAGAAATAAAATCGTATCATTTATTTAAAAAGGAATTGGCGGTACCGATTGGTGACAGCTTAGCCAGAGTAGCTTTGCAATCCGGTAAGCCGGATTCTGTGATTCGGTTGGCTGCACTACAAGGCAGGAACCATCCTGATGATATTGATAACCTGATTTGGCTTTTCGATAATTTTAAAAACTTTCCTCACTTCCGTGATGTAATCCAAAATTGGACGGCCGCTGACCGGGATATCCGTGAATTAGATAAAATCGGAACGTTTATTTATGAGCTCAAGAGTTCGCAATTAAACTCTGCAGTAAAGTTGGCAATGATATTAAACGTAAATACAATCAATCGACGTTTAACCTATAATCAGCAGAATTTTTCAATGCTCCTGGGCGAAGCTTCCAGAGTGATCGCCAACTGGTTGATTTTTATAAATATATTTTTTGTATGTTTCATATTATTTACGGCCGGAGCTTTCGCAAGAAAACTGTTTGCACAGCTGGTGGAATCAAAAAAGGAGATCATTGCTCAAAATAATATTCAGTCTCAGTTTATGAGTATTGCTTCACATGAGTTAAAAACTCCAATCACAAGTATGAAGGCTTCACTGCAGATTCTTGAACGCTTTGCGAAGGAATCTCCTGATAGTCAGAAAATGCATCCTTTTATTTTCAACGCCAATAAACAGGTAAACCGTTTAACGAATCTGGTTAAGGATCTACTCGACGTAACCAAAATTCAAAACGGCAAACTGGAAATGAACAGGGCTTCATTTTTATTAAATGACCTTATTCGTGAGGTGATTAATGAAACCACCCAATTGTCGGGGCATCAATTTATTATACAGGATTTGCCTCAGTTGTACGTAAATGCAGATGCTACCAGAATATATCAGGTAATAGATAACTTTTTGTCAAATGCTGTGAAGTACTCCGCAGGCGCGGATCGCGTTCATGTCTATTCTGAAATTAAAGATAGAAGCGTGAAAGTATGTGTGAAAGACTTCGGGCCTGGTATACCCGAAGACAAACTACCGTTTCTCTTCGATCGGTTTTATAGAATTCAGGAAACCAATCAGGCGGTTCAGGGGCTCGGACTTGGGCTTTACATCTGCAAAGAAATAATTGAAAATCATGGCGGCGAAATTGGCGCTGAAAGTGAATTAGGCTCCGGTAGCGTATTCTGGTTTACTTTACCTATTGAAGACAAAATACTTCCGAAAGGATCACAGACTGAAGAAAGAATGTTGCAAAGCTAGTCCGTTCTCAGGCATCAAGAAGGATTTGTAGACCAGATCGACGCTTCTTTGACAAATACCCGACGGTTTAATTTTAATTGTGAAATAATCAGTTCAGCAAAGTCTTGAGGCTGCATTACTTTTTCAATGTTTCCATCAGTTAATTTTAAATCAAACGCTAAATTCGTAGCGACTGTACTGGGAGTTAAAGTGGTTACCCGGATATTATATTTCCTCACTTCCTGCATTAATGATTCACTTAGCCCTATCAATCCGAACTTTGAGGCACTATAAGCGCTCGTTTCGGCTGCTCCGCGTAATCCTGCTGTTGATGATATATTAACGATGTCGCCAGTTCTCTTTTCAATCATTGTTGGCAATACAGCACGAGTGGTGTAGTATGGTCCGAAAAGATTTACTTTTACAATCCTTTCCCACTCTTCGTGGGGTAATTCCAGAAAAGATCCAAAAGCCGCTATTCCTGCATTATTGATTAGGATATCTATGTTACCCAATGATGCGATGGCACTTTCGACCGCTCTATTTACTGAGTTGATATCAGCTACGTCTGCTACGACGATCACAGCCTTTACACCCTCGTTTTCCACCTCATCAGCAACAGCTTGCAGATCAGAGGCTGTTCTCGCTAATAGGGCGACATTTACGCCTTCTTTTGCAAGTCCGATGGCCACAGCTTTACCAATGCCTTTCCCGGCACCCGTCACTAACGCATTTTTTCCACTCAATGATTCCATTTTTGTTTTTTTATTAGGTAAACCCAAAATGATCTCTAAAGTGTTTAGTAACGGATTACTTTACCGTCAGCTGACCGTTAGTCCAGATGCGTAGCATATTTTTTGCTATTATGATGACGCCGGAGGAGAACTTTTGGGTTCGGAACTTATCGGTGGGCGACAAAAGTTAAGGTCAAAATTAGATAGATTATTTCTTGAATTAGCTGTTCAAATTGTGGGATCTTCGTTTATCATCTTCAAACCTATTTCATAAGCTTTTGCCTTTAAAAGATCAAAGGCCTTCGAATAGGCTTCTTCCAGCTTGAAGTTTGCAGGATTTATAGAGTAGGCAGACCGAATATTTATTTTCTCTAAAGCCCCCTTCGATAGCTTTAGGTTTCCGCAAAAAGCGATAACCGGCTTGTTATGTTTTTTACACAGCATTCCTACGCCGGATAATACCTTTCCTTTTAAGCTTTGTTGGTCTATGCTGCCTTCGCCGGTTATTATAATGTCGGATTCAGCTATATATTTCTCCGCATTACTTATATTCATAACGATATCTATTCCACTGGATAAATCAGCATTTAAAAATGCTACGCAACCCGCAGCTAAGCCGCCTGCGGCGCCGGCCCCCTCAATTTGATCCACATTTTTCCCAAGGTCTTTTTTTATGATGTCTGTGAAATGAAGCATTCCTGCCTCAAGTTGTTCAATGTCAATTTCTGATGCGCCCTTTTGCCTTGCATAAGTATTTGTAGCGCCGTTTTTTCCTGTTAAAGGATTTTTAACGTCACAAGCGATCTGGAAATTTATATGTTTAAAGTCAATTACATTCGTTTGGTCGATATGTTCGATCATGATCAGATTTTTTCCAATTGGTTTTAACTGATTTCCATGTTTGTCACGGAAACAAAAACCTAAGGCGGCAGCCATACCTATCCCGCAATCGTTTGTCGAACTTCCGCCCAAACCCATTACGATGTTTTTGACATTGAGGCTTATCGCCTCTTTTATTAATTCTCCCGTTCCAAATGTTGTGGTATTCGTACAATTATATTCCTCAGGTTTTAACAGTAATAAACCCGAAGCTTTTGCCATTTCAATAAATGCGGTTTGTCGGTCAGATGAAATTACGAGAGAGCTGCTTATCGGACGAAATAAAGGATCTGAAACAGCGACTGAATGCATTGTGGAGGAAAAATACAATTGAATAATTTCTAATAGTCCATCTCCTCCATCTGCAAGTGGTATTGATTTTATTTGGAAGGTGTCTGATGCGTTTAATAATCCACTTTTTATGGCTTCGCAAGCTTCAAAGCTACTCAGAGAGTGTTTGAATTTATCAGGTGCAATTAAAATTTTCATTTTTCACCTCATAAAGGGTAAATCATAGATTTTTTGACAATAATAATCGATTACAGCTTAAAAAATCGGAAATCTGTTGTATTTTTCCAGCGTTTTCTAAATATACAAATGCAAGAGGAGAAAGTTATACCAGAATTGTATGTGGTAGGAGCGGGGCCAGGGGATCCGGAGCTGATTACATTAAAAGCATATAAGATTTTACAAAAATGTAAAGTCTTACTATATGATAATCTTGCCAATAGTGAGCTTCTGAATTTCACCTCTGCGGATTGTGAAAAAATCTATGTGGGCAAACATCCTTATGGTGAGTATACTCCGCAGGAGACTATACATGAAATGATAAAGGAGAAAGCTTTGTCCAAAGGAATGGTAGTACGTTTAAAAGGTGGCGATCCATTTATCTTCGGCAGGGGCTTTGAAGAAGTACTGTATGCGAGGGAGCATGGTATTGCAACTTACTACATTCCGGGTATTACAAGTATGCAGGCAGCTGGGTTTGATAATATACCGCTTACTCATCGTAATATAAGCGAAGGTATCTGGGTGCTTACAGGTACTAAAAAGGATGGCGGCTTATCATCCGACTTACGTTTAGCTATGCAAAGCAATGCTACTGTGGTTATCTATATGGGCATGAAAAAGATCCGGGAAATTGCACAAACTTATATTGAGGAAGGAATGGGCGAAACTCCAGCTGCCATAATTCAGCATGCTACCTTGGCCAAACAAAAATCTGCGACGGGGAAAGTCAAGGATTTGCCATTAATGGCCGAAACTGCTAAACTGACGCATCCCGCGATAATTATTATCGGTGAGGTGGTTGGAATAGGAAGATAAGGTGTTTTGACGTTAAGAAGAATCGCGAATCTTACCTAATTCTTCAGGCGATGGTTTCGAGTGCTAAGTAATTCCTTTATTTATGTCAATTAAATCCCAGCTACTGCCTTGATTATAAGTCGCTAGTGTCTTTTAATTTTGACTTTTTAATTTTTAACTTATCCCTACTCTTATCTAGTTCTGAAAAGTGCTTCTTTTTGTTGATGAAGTATTCCCAAACGATACTACCATTAAAAAGACCTTGATCGTTAAAGGTAGGGTTCGTGGCTGATCGTTTCTTTTTATTTTTAAAGAAATCTTTAAAAAACGCTACGTGTGCTTTGTTGACCGCTCTAGCCTGCTTAAACTTTCCCTCGGCCATAAATTTCAGCAGTGAGATGAAATCCAGCCAGAACCGCACGAAAAGAATGTAGAAAACCTGGCTGTCACTGAGATTTTTCAACAACATAGCGAGATTGTTTCTGAAATTAAGATAGGTTTTGAAGGGACTCTCTGCCTGAAGAGTGCCGCCGCCGATATGGAAAACAGTAGAAACCGGGCAATACATGATTTTATAACCAAGATTCTTTAATCTCCAGCACAGATCGATTTCTTCCATGTGAGCAAAAAAATCTGCGTCAAAGCCGGAAACCTGTTCCCAATATTTCTTTTTTATGAATAGAGCTGCCCCACTTGCCCAGAAAATTTCAGAACTGTTATTATATTGACCATTATCCAGTTCCTGGGTGTCGAAAATTCTTCCTCTGCAAAACGGATAGCCATATTTGTCCAAATACCCACCGGCAGCACCCGCGTATTCAAAAAGACTTCTGTCGTTCCAATCCAATAGCTTAGGTTGGGCAGCAGCGATCAGGGTATCACTTTCCATGAGCTCGATAACAGGTTCAATCCAGCCGGGTGTTACTTCAACATCAGAATTTAGTAGGACGAAATAATCGGCATCTATTTGAGAGAGAACTGCGTTATAGCCACCCGCAAAGCCTAAATTTTCGCTGTTAACGATAACAGAAACTTCAGGGAAATGAGATTTTATAAATTCTGCAGAGTCATCAGTTGAGGCATTGTCAGCCACAACGATTTCTAAGTTTGGATAACCGGATGAAAGTACCGAAGGCAAAAACTTTTCGAGATAATGTTTTCCGTTCCAGTTAAGTATCACAACTGAAACTTTAGGATGGATCTGCATTATATGTTAAAGATTTTATTGAAAAAAGCTTGTTTATAAAACTCCGTTCGCATGTGGGCTTTTTATTTTAATTTCGTCAAACCGGATACAAACATAGTATATACAATGCACATAGGCGCAATACTTCCCTTATTTTACTTACCACCGATTGAGATTTTCCACGAAGTTTTGAATCATTCGTCCCAATTGATTATAGAAAAGCACGAGCATTTTCCGAAGCAAACTTATCGTAACCGTGCTTCGATACATTCTGCCAATGGCAAGTTAGACCTTATCGTGCCTGTTTTGAAAGGAAAGAAAGATCATACACCTGTCAGGGATGTAAAAATTAGTTATGATTTTGACTGGCAACGTCTTCATTGGCTAAGTCTGCAAACATCTTACAGAAGTTCCGCGTTTTTTGAGTTTTACGAGCATGATTTCGCGCCTTTTTATGAAAAGAGATATGAGTTCCTGTTCGACTACAATGAAGAATTATTTGCATTGTTGTTGAAACTATTGAAACTCGACCTGAAGTACACATTTAGTGAATCGTTCGAAAAAAGTTATTCAGATTTGGACGATTTCAGAAATAGTATTCACCCTAAAATACCCTCGACCTATCAAACAAAACCGTATTTTCAAGTTTTTGAAGACAGAAACGGCTTTATGCCTAATCTAAGTATAGTTGACTTGTTATTTAACCAGGGGCCAAAAAGTGGACAGTTTATCCAAAGCAGCACATAAGTTCAGGAGAATTACGATAAAGAAGTCTAAACGGACAATGCCTCCTCCGGGCACAACTCCGGGATCTTTAAAAGTAAGTGAAGATGCGCTTTCTCCGAAAATTATCGTTTATACGTTTTCGAGGAATGTATTTATTGAAACCGAGATTGTTGATTTCAATCATCTTTTAAAGCTATTCAAAGATAATCCCTCAGAAATACATTGGGTTGATATCAGAGGTTTGGGCGATACCCAGTTGTTACGAAATGTGCAGACGGAATTCGGAGTGAGTGCACTTGTTTTAGAAGATATCATTCACACGCATCAGCGCCCCAAACTTGAAGAGTTTGAGGATTACCTGTTTGCGACCAGTAGAATGATTTGTCTTGACAAAGAACTTCAGCTTAATAATGAGCAGCTTTCCTTCATATTGACACAAAATATATTGTTCACTTTCCAGGATAATTATACCGACTGTCTTGAACCGGTGCGGGCTCGCTTACGAGAGGGAAAGGGGAATATCCGAATAAGCGGAACTTCCTATCTTATGTATTCTCTTATGGATATAATCCTCGACAATTATTTTTTCTTACTCAATCGTTTCAGCGATGAGTTAGATACTCTGGAAGAGCGACTATACAGACGACCTGACAAATCCATAACATTTGAAGCTCAGCAAATTAAACGTGCTTTTATTACGGTAAGAAGAGCTGCATGGCCCGAGAGAGATAAAATTAACGACATGCTTCGAAGCAACTCTCCATTAATTACCGAGCACACAAAAGTGTTTTTGAAGGATATTTACGATCATTCTATGCAGATTATTGATCTGGTAGAAAGTTATAAAGAAATAACAGGTAGTTTAATAGATCTGTATTTGTCGTTTGTTAGCAACCGCACCAACGATGTAATGAAGGTGTTGACCATCATATCATCGGTTTTTATTCCATTGACGTTTATTGCAGGTGTTTATGGTATGAACTTTTCGTATACCGATCCTGAAACAGGAAAAACGCTCCAAAGAAATATGCCGGAACTTTATCACGAAAATGGATATGTATATACTCTTATTGTAATGGCAGTAATAGCATTACTTCAAATTTTATTTTTCCTTCGTAAAGGATGGTTTAGATAAATAAGAATGTTAAATCTATATTAAAAAAGGTTTATTCCTTAAAAAACGTTTTGAAAGGCCTCATTTTTGTATTTTAGCAAGCGATGCAGTCATTCGAACTTGATAAAACCGATCTTCAGCGTGTTAAACAGGCACTCGAAAGTGATGATGAAGTCTTAATTGCTTTATTATCAGAATATCACGCTTCCGAAATTGCAATTCTCTTCGATAATCTTTCCCAGGAGGCTCGTGAGCGCATCGTAAATATTCTTCCTCTGGAAATTGCTACAGAAGTTATTTCTGAAATGGATGTCGAATTGCATCCTGAAAAACTTCTAAATAATCTTCATCCCGAAAAACGGACAGAGATTGTTGAGGAGATGGATTATGATGATGCAGCCGACATAATCAGCCTGTTATCGGAAGAGCACCAAAACGAAATTCTGGAAGGAATTGATAAAGATGATGCGTCCTCCATCCGAACACTTCTTACCTACGACGAAGATACTGCCGGTGGATTAATGAATACCCAGGTGCTAAAAGTAAATAGCAGCCTGACAAAAAAAGAAGCTCTCGAAGAAATTATCCGCCTGTCTGAAGAGATGGAAGAATTTTACACCATCAATGTTGTTGATAATTCGAACTGCCTTGTGGGGATAGTTTCTCTTAAAGATATTATCAAATCGAAGTATTCCGTTCATATAAGAGAGTTGGTAAAAGATGACTTCGTTTTTGTAAAAGCCAATACCGATCAGGAAGAAGTAGCAAAACTTCTTTCTCAATACAATCTCACAAGTATTCCTGTAGTTGATGATGATATGCATCTGTTAGGACGCATTACGTTTGATGATGTAATGGATGTGTTGCAGGAAGAAAATACCGAGGATATGTTGAAGATTTCCGGGGTATCTGAAGATGAAGAACTTTCGGGTAATTGGAAAGAAGCTGTAAAAAGTAGACTGCCCTGGTTAATCTTAAATCTTGGTACTGCTTTTTTAGCCGTATCGGTTATCCGGTATTTTGAACCAACCATCGCTAAAATAGTAATTTTATCAGGTTATATGACCATGATTGCGGGTATGGGTGGAAATGCTGCCACTCAAGCTCTGGCGGTAACCGTTCGCCGTATTTCATTAAACGATTTAACAGATGCCCAATCCTATAGAACTGTTTTAAAGGAGTTTACTGTCGGGTTGATAAATGGTGCCGTAACCGGGTTTATAGTATTTCTTTTCGCTGTGTTTTATGATGCGCAACCACTGCTTGGACTGGTTGTTTTTCTGGCGATGACAGGAAATCTTTTAATTGCCGGAGTTACAGGTTCGTCAATTCCTTTGTTTCTGAAACGTGTTGGTATTGATCCTGCTATCGCCTCATCTATAATCATCACAACTTTCACAGACGTTTTTGGCTTTATGCTTTTGCTGGGACTGGCAAGTCATTTGCTTTTGTAACAATTAAAACCCCATAGCAACCGTTATCCTCTCTCAATCTCCAAATTTCTTTTAAATTTGCCGATATTATATATTGATATGACCGAGATCAGACACGACTGGACCAAGGAAGAAATTTCAGAAATTTATCATAGCCCATTATTGGATTTAATATACCGCGCTGCAACAATTCACCGCCAGAATAAAGATTATTCTGAAGTGCAAATCAGCAGTTTGTTATCAATTAAAACAGGTGGATGCTCGGAGGATTGCTCATATTGTCCTCAGGCTGCCAGATATAACACCGGAGTTGACGTGCAGGCTTTAATGTCTGTTGATCAGGTTACAGATGCCGCAAAAAAGGCAAAGGATGGAGGAGCCTCTCGTTTATGCATGGGAGCAGCATGGCGTGAAGTTCGCGATAATCGCGATTTTGACAAAGTGATTGACATGGTGAAAGCCGTTAATAGCCTGGATATGGAGGTTTGCTGTACTTTGGGTATGCTCACCGAATCTCAAGCCAGCCGACTGGCAGATGCCGGTTTATATGCATATAACCATAATCTGGATACTTCAGAAGACGATTACAAGAGAATCATTACCACAAGAACATTCGACGATCGCTTAAAAACAATTGAAAATGTTCGCAAAGCTAAAATAAGTGTGTGCAGTGGTGGAATCATAGGTTTGGGAGAAACTGTTGAAGACCGAGTTTCAATGTTAAGAACCTTATCCAATATGCAAAAGCATCCCGAGTCCGTTCCTATTAACGCCTTGGTACCTGTAAAAGGAACACCGATGGAAAATCAACCACGTGTTCCAATTTGGGACATGTTAAGAATGATTGCTACGGCCAGAATTATTATGCCTAAAACAGTAGTTCGTCTTTCTGCCGGAAGAACTGAAATGAGTTTAACAGATCAGGCCTTTTGCTTTATGGCAGGTGCCAATTCGATTTTTGCAGGAGATAAATTGTTAACCACACCCAACCCGGCATTTAATGAGGATATGCAAATGTTTGAACTGCTTGGATTGAAGCCACGCGAGGCATTTAAAAATGGCAGGCCAGCAAGCGCTGAGGTGGTTCAGGAGCCATCCTTATAAATACATCTGAATTAAAAGGGATGATTCATGAATCATCCCTGCGTGTTTGCTTATGAAACCGAAAATAATCTACGTATACGATGCTCTCTGTGGCTGGTGCTACGGTTTTAGCCCTGTTATAAGGTCAATCTACGAACGCTATCAGCATCGTTTTGATTTCGAAGTATTAAGCGGTGGAATGATGCTGGGCACCAGAACCGGACCTATAAGCGTTGTGGCACCTTATATAAAAACAGCTTATCATACCGTAGAGGAAATCACCGGAATTGTTTTTGGAGAAGGATTTTTAAGAGAGGTTGAAAAAGGGGAGATGATTCTGGATTCTGAAAAGCCTGCGATCGGTCTTTCGGTTTTTAAATCCTATTTTCCTGATAAGGCAGTCTTATTTGCCCATGATATTCAAAACTGCATAAATTTTGATGGTAAAGAACCTAATGACGAAGAAATGTACCGGTATCTTGCTGTGAATTTCGGAATTGATCCCGATGAATTTATTCATAAAATGCATGAGGAGCAATTTAAACAGGCAGCTTATTACGAGTTTGCCTTATCAAAGCAATTGCAGGTATCAGGCTATCCTGCTGCATTTATACAATCGGCAGATAACCATTTCTATATGATCGCTAAGGGATTTACAAGATTAGAGGATTTGGAAGCCAGGATCGAAAAGGTCTGGAATGAGATGAGCTGATTATTAGTCAACTTAGTAAGATAAGCTTAAACGCTCACTCCATTTTTTTCGGGATTAGTTTTCCCCATTTTTTCGCAAATTTTCAGCAAATCTCCCGAAACTGTATTGATAAATTCCAATTGCTCTGTAATCAGCTTGCTGTCAACAGTATCTTCTATTATTTTGATAGAAGGTTCGCTTATCCGTATCTCAGCCACTTTTACTTCATTTCCTTCGACTCTTAATGCCGATATCGCGTCAAATAACTGGTACAAAGCTTTTCTTATAATACGTACATGATGTGGATTTACCTGTCGGTTTTCCTCATGTTTTAATGTGGTGACAAGTGTAGCAATGTACGATGAAAGCATATGGCTCAACACTATGAATTTATTTACCTCTCGTACATTCTTTTGTTTGTTTTTTGGTTCGGAAAGCATCCGCTGTAAAGCTGAACCCATATTTGCCGAGCTTAAATACAACTCCTTTCTGATTAGTTTATATTCAGTAATATTAAAACCCTTTCCTGTCAACCCTTCGGCAATGTCCTGCAGATAATTATAATTAGCTATAAGAAGTTTTCGCATATAGTTTTTCAACTGAGGATACTCCCACGAAGGAAAAATAAAATAACTGGCGATTAAAGCAATAAAAGAACCTATAAAAGTGTCTATAATTCGCTCACGCACGATGCTGAGGTCGCCCATTCCGATGAAACTAAACATGATGAGAATAAAGGGCGTCATGAATAAAACGCTTACAACATAATTTAGGCGTTGAAAGCTATAAGCCCCGATCATGAAGATTAAAAGAAACGCGAATCTTCCCGTCTCATCTTTTACAAAATGGATGATCAGAGCTCCGGCAAGACCTCCTATAAACGTGCCTACTAAACGTTCATAATTTCGCTGTTTGGTTAAGCTGAAAGCCGGCTTGAGGATTACAAGAATGGTCAGCAATATCCAATAACTATGGGCGCCGGTGCTGATTTTAGAGATCAGATAACCGATTACACAGACGATAGCTACCCGGATTGAATGTCGAAAAATGGATGATTTGAATGTTATATTTTCTAAAAAAAGCTTTATGTCAAGGCTTTGGTGCGATACAAACCGTCCCAGATCCGTTTCGGAACTCAGGGCCAAAGCATTTACTTTTTTGTCTTTGAAATAGCTGTAAATGGTTTGAATGCGATTTATGATCGTCCGCATGTTGACCATGATTTTTTTAAGAACAAGATTGTTCTCAACCTGATCGATGCTCGATTTTAACTGTTCCAACTGCGGTTGGAAATCATATAAAGGCCTTGGTCTCTCATTGGCATTTATGTCAACCCCTAAGTTTTCCAGCTCGTTACCAATGTTTTGAATGATACTGTGGAATTTCTTTAAAACTTCTGTTTCACCATAAACCGAACGAATGGTTTGATAATCATAATGAGTGGCCATGCTGTGTTCAAACAGGTCGTTTATATCCGAAAAGATCAGGATAAGTAAACGGGCTGTGTTTGTTTGGTTCTTTGTGATCATTTTGTCTTTGAACAAAACTTCACGAACGGTGTCCTGCTGCTCATGAACCACTATTTGCTGGTCAATAAGTTTTTTATAACTTTCATCAAGATTGCGATCCGGGTTATAAAACTCGGCTTTCAATTTAAGATATTCTCCGACCCGGATTACACATTCACCCAATGTATGCTGCGCAATACGATAAGGTCGTAATTGTGACACTGCGAGACTTAAAGTCATATACCAGATACCTCCTGCACCAAGGAGAGCGACATATTTAAATAAAGTATAACCATTAAAACTTTGATCGATGGTCAAAATCATTATGATCAATACGGCAGTAGATATAGAAGACGCACGATTTCCGTAAATATTGAACATTGAAAAAAAGAAGCACATCACAAAAATTTCGATCGCTATCAATAATGGAAAGGGGTTTATCATGCCGGTTATGAAGGCCACCATTAGCATAAATGCGATGCAGGCAAGCATAGCATTCCTTTTATGAATAACAGGTCCGGCATTATCGGGAATACTTGTTGTAATAGCACCTAAAGAAATAGTGATTCCCGTTTCCAGATCGCCCATTTGCGCAAAAATCAAAGAGGGCAACAATACACCAAACGTAATTCTCAGCCCGTCCGAAAAATACTGACTGAAAAGGAATTTCCTTATTTCTTTAGTTTGCTGTATATCGATTTTTTGCATCGTTTGCTATTTTAGAACATGCTTAAAAAACAGAAGTTTCAGTTATTTAATTTCCACTTTCGGCCTCTGTTCGTATCATTGTAATATAAGGTCTTAAAATGTTGATAAACAGCGGTTTTTAGTGGAAAAAGTGTTAATAATTTCTGGATTTTTTCCTTTGCTGAAGTTCAGAAATGTCGTACCTTAGATAGTATCAAACACAACGTACTTTGATAGCCTCAAAATAAGAAAAGAACTTCGGTTTTTACTTATGAAAAGAGCGAAAGCTTTGAGCAGGCATACTGGAAACCAGATAATCCTTACGAGGAAAAGCTTGTGGAAAGTAAACAAGGATTTGCGTGAAAGCAAGTTGTATTAAAGAAACGGGATTTGATCGCTTTATAGAATTACGGTTTTATAAGGTTGAAACGGGAATCTAACTTGTAAGAGAAGGATTCCCGTTTTTTTTTCTGCCTTTTTTACTTTCCATTTTACATTTTTCTCTAAATTGCCGTATGCAGGGCAAAGAAAAAGGCAATCTTCAAAGAAAAATTTTCGTGTTGGATACCTCCGTTATTTTACACGATCATGCGGCTTTCAGAAATTTTCAGGAACATGATGTCGCCATCCCGATTCAGGTTTTGGAGGAGCTAGATAACTTCAAAAATGGAAATGAAAATCGCAATTTTGAGGCTAGAAGCTTTATAAGAATTATTGATGATATTTCACACGATGATCTGGTTAGCGATTGGTTGCCCATCGGTGGTCCCAGTCGGGGGAAATTTAAGATTGTACTCGATGAGAAATCTGAAGTAGCGGATGCGGAGGCAATCTTCGGGGCCGGAAAATTCGATCACCGTATTTTAAATGCTGCAATCTACCTCCACTCTCAGCACCCCGAAAAAAAGGTAATTCTTGTTTCAAAGGATATTTGTCTGCGGTTAAAAGCTAAGGCTCTTAATATCTACGCCGAGGATTACGAAACAGGTAAAATCAAAAATCTTGATCAATTATATACAGGCAGCAGTTTATTTGATAATGTTCCAGAGAAGCATCTCACAGAGCTGAAGCGGGGTGTTTTAGCTCCCGAGAAATTGGGTATTAGCTCCTTGCCGGGGAATCATTTTTTATTGTTAAAAAGTAAAAAATATAAAGATA
>CBIHLM010000024.1:0-59675 GCA_966210515.1 uncultured Pedobacter sp. | reverse complement strand
GGCCTTCCTCTGATTGTATATTCATTTTACCGCCTAATAAATCCAGGCGATTTTTAATACTGTGTAAACCGGATCCCGCAGCAGTCAGACCAATATTTTTATCAAAACCCTTACCATTATCTCTTACACCTATCTTCAGACTTTTGTTCTTCCTCACAACTTCGATAATTAATTTTGTTGCCCCGGCATGCTTAATAACATTATTTACCAGTTCTTGTACAATTCTGAAAATACTTAATTCGTGGTTTAGGTCGAAACGGCTTTCAACGCCCGAAAACTTGGTGCTGATTACTAGTTTAGTTGTATTGAGACGCTTGGCCATTTCTTCAACTGCCGTAAACAAACCAAAATCGGTTAAAATGGACGGCGCTAGTTCAAATGAAATATTCCGAGTTTCCTTTACAGCCTGCTCAATAAGCGTATTTAGTTCAGAAAATACTGTATCATCCTTATCTGAGTTTTTATAATCCAGGAGC
The DNA here is from genome assembly GCA_966210515.1 of uncultured Pedobacter sp. Classification (GTDB taxonomy): domain Bacteria; phylum Bacteroidota; class Bacteroidia; order Sphingobacteriales; family Sphingobacteriaceae; genus Paradesertivirga. Next base: position 59,199 of record CBIHLM010000024.1, on the reverse strand, counting down.
TTAAGCTTAATGCCGTAAAGCAGCTGACTAACACTATCGTGCAAAGCTTCACTTATACGTCTTCGTTCATTTTCCTGAGTCCGGAAAACTGCAGTCAGGATATTTTTCTGATGTTCCGCTTTTAGCCTCAGAGCCTCTTCCTCCAGCTGCTTCCGAAGAGTGATATCCATTAATATTCCAACAAAAGACATAGGAAATTCAGAAGAATTTATAACATGTCCCCGGGCAGAAACATAAGCAATATCCCCATCGGGCCTGATGATTCTGTATTGAATATCAAGATCTTGTTTATAGTTAATTGCTTCGGTAAATTTCACTTTGGCAAATCTCCGGTCCTGGGGGTGGATCATCCTAACAAAGGACTCTATTGTTTTTACCGGATTACAGTTATCCAGACCATAAATATTACAACTAAATTCATCAAGCCAGATTTTATTATTACTGATATCAATCTGCCATGTTCCGGCAACAGAAGCATCCAAGGCCATTTCCAGGCGCTCTTTCGTATCTTTTAGATTCAGTTCGGCGTTTCGGCGTTTAGTAATATCAATAACAGCTATATAGCATTGTTCTTCATTCAGATGGTGGTTTCGAAATACAATACCTTCCATTTGGGTATAAACAATTTTGCCCTTTGCTGTTAATAAATTCAGCTGGCAACTTTGTTTAACCGAGGTATTCAAAATCCGGCGTAAAAATACGTAGAACGTATCGGCATCATCAGCATTGAGAAAACTTTGAAACCTACGGTTTAAAATGGAACGCTTGGTACTTTGAAGCTGACTGCTCCCTGTTGTATTTACTTCGAGTATAAGTCCATTATTATCAAGAATGAAATATCCAACCGGGGCCAGATCATATAATCCAACAAATTTATGTCTTTGACTTTCAACCTCCTCATTAGATAGTTTGAGCTCATCATTTTGCATTTCAAGCTCTATGTGCTGCACCTGTATTTCGTGCAAAAGTTCCTGAATTTCTCTTGTTGAGAGGTTAATATCCTGGTTTTTCATATCCCCGGATATCATCTTTTCTGCCTGTTCGCGAAACTTACGGACTATTTCATTCCTGGGATGTATGGTCTTTTTTATCTTAGCCACGACAAAAGCATCTATGTTTCTATAACAATTTAGTTTAGGCGACGTAAGCGTAAATGTCTCTGTATCTGCCGAAACACTTTTACTTGCCAAAATTTTCTGCAAAAACTTATCAAGTCTGCTGCTATTCCATCTTTCGGGTCTATCTTTTAGCACTAATCAATTATCCCGTTTCTCACGGCGAATCGAATTAGCGTTGCTGTATTTCTGGCACCTGTCTTTTCCAGGATATTTTGCCGGTGACCTTCCACAGTTCGGCGACTGGTGAATAACTTTTCGGCTATTTCATTATTGGTCAAGCCTTCAGCTATCAGTAAAAGTATTTCTATTTCGCGGCGAGATAAATCTATGGCAACTTTTATTTCGTTTTCATCCTCTTGCGGAATGCTTGAAACTTTTGCTATAAATTTTGACATTAGCTCAGAGCAAACATATAAGTTACCGGCGTTTACGTGCCTTATGGCAAAAATCATTTCCTCCTCGCCTACATTTTTCAATAAAAAGCCGGAAGCTCCTGCGTCAACTGCTTGCACCACATAGTTCTCATGATCAAGCATAGAAAGGATAAGGACTTTTACATCAGGCAGGCGCTGTCTGAGTTGTTCAATTAAAGCCAAACCATTTAAGTTGGGCATATTAATGTCTGTTAGAACTATATCGGGCTTTACGCCTTTATCTACAATGTGCAACACCTCAAGTCCATCTGTAGCTTCGCCCACCACATTGATATCGGCTTGTTTATCCAATAACGAACGAATGCCATTCCGTACAATGTTATGATCTTCAGCTAGTAGTACTTTTATCACTGTTTGATTTTTTAGTTTCTAGAAAGGTAGCAGATGGAGGCAAATATCTGGCTTAAAAAAATTTTATTCTGATCGGATTTATACGCAATTTGAATTGCGGCAACTACTTGGTTTTAGATAAACCTCCCGGTGCAAGCATTTGTTTAAAAAACTTAAAATACTAATAAAAAAACTATTATCCCCTAACTTTCGTTTATAATATATAAACCATACAATATGGACGACAACCAGTTTAGAAGCCTGGATATAGACAGGATCAACATAAATGAATATTACGAAGTAGAATATTGGTCAAAACAATTTGGCTTTCGCCCTGATGTTTTTAAATCTCTGGTAGAAGAAAGCGGTATAACTTCCGCAGAAGCATTAAAAGCGTATTTACACAAAGTATATGGAGAAAACGTTGCTTAAGTGAAGTACCTCAATACGACGAAATAATGCTCTGATTAATCTTATTGAGAATCTTGAAAACCTGGATATTACTTCAGGAGGTTAAATTCTTTTTTTATTCGCTCGACGACCGAATTAGAGTTAATTTTTAACATGAAGGTTCTGACCCACCCCTGTGGTCAGAAAACCTAGGATTTCCCTTAAATAATTCTGTCAAAAAACATCCATACCCCCCCAGGAACAATTAGTATAGCTCGGTGTTTGTAAGAAAACAACACACATGGGTACATTAACAGATATTCCAAATTTGACCAGGCCTAGAATAGTGATAATTGGCGGCGGATTTGGAGGTTTAAAACTGGCTAAATCTTTATCGGCAATCGAAGCTGAAGTGGTTCTGATCGATAAAAATAATTACCATACGTTTCAACCGCTGTTATACCAGGTAGCAACTTCCGGATTAAACGGCGCATCTATCGCTTACCCTTTCAGAAAGTTTTTCGAAAAACAGGAAAACTTCTTTTTCCGGTTGGCCGAGGTCCTCTCTGTTACTCCGGACCAACAATTAGTGGATACTTCCATAGGCTCTATCAGGTATAACTACCTGGTTATCGCTACCGGAGCGGAAACAAACTTTTTCGGCAATTTGCTTATGCAAAAAAATGCCATCGCTCTCAAAAGCATAAACGACGCTGTTATGCTTCGTAATACAATTCTTTGCAATCTGGAAACGGCTTTGCAGGCAAAAGACGAATCCCAAATAAATCTTCTGATGGATTTCGTGATTGTTGGAGGCGGTCCTACAGGAGTTGAACTTGCAGGAGCTATAAGCGAGCTTCGAAAACATGTTTTTCCTAAAGACTACAAGGAGCTGAATATTAAGCAGATGGACATCAATTTAATACAAAGCGGGGATCAATTACTAAAAGGAATGTCGGCAAAAGCGTCGAAAAAAGCACTTCAATATTTGGAGAACTATGGTGTAAAAGTATGGCTTAACCGCCGTGTAAAGGCATATGATGGAGAAACTGTTTTACTTGATTCAGGTGAAGAGTTAAAGACCCAAACATTAATATGGACAGCGGGAGTGATAGGTTCGCCAGTAAAAGGATTAAGGGAAGAGAGCATTGTAAGCGGCAACAGAATTCTTGTTGATCAATATAACCAGGTAAAAGGCTACGACAATATTTATGCGGTGGGTGATGTTGCCTGCATGATAACAGATGAGTATCCGGACGGACATCCGATGGTTGCACAGCCGGCTATCCAACAGGGTAAACTTCTTGCTAAAAACTTAATAAAGCGCCTTAATGGACGGGCTCAAACACCTTTCAGCTATCACGATCAGGGCTCGATGGCAACAATTGGTCGTAATCACGCTGTAGCGGATCTAAAGATGTTTAAAACGGAGTTCAGAACTCAGGGATTTTTAGCATGGTTGATCTGGATGTTTATTCACCTGATTTCAATTATCAGTTTTAAAAACAGGCTTATCGTTTTGTTAAACTGGACAACCAGCTATTTTAGTTACGACAAAGGGATACGGCTGATATTGGGCAGAAAGAAGGAATAACGTTCCCGTCCTGATGCTCAATTCCTAAAATTTTATAAATTTTTCCCATGATTATATAACAAATACGCTCACTATTAAGCGACATTTGAGTATTCAAAAAAGAGAACATGAGCACTCAGAATACTAGCATAAAAGAAAATTTCCCGGTTACCGGTTTAAGTTGTGCCTCCTGTGCTATAAGCGCAGAAACCATTTTGCAATCGCAAAATGGAGTTATTAATGCTGCTGTAAACTTTGCCAATAACACTGCGTCTGTAGAATATATCCCTTCTGAAATACAACCTGAAGATTTAAAATCCGCAGTGCAGACTGTCGGCTACGACTTGATAATCGAAGATCCGGAAGCCGCAAAAACAACCGTAGAAAACATAGAAAAACAAAAGTCAAAAGACCTGGAAAGAAAAACCTGGCTATCCATTTTGTCTTCTATCCCGATTGTTGGCATGGGCATGTTTTTCATGCATACACCCTACAGCAATTATATTCAGTGGGCACTTGCAACACCCGTAGTTTTAGTCTTCGGGCAGCAGTTTTTTGTCAATGCTTATAAGCAGGCGAAACATGGCTCGGCAAATATGGACACATTGGTAGCCTTAAGCACCGGAATCGCATATCTGTTTAGCATTTTTAACACACTATATCCGCAGTTTTGGACAAGCCGCGGTTTAGAGGCACACGTATATTTTGAAGCTGCCGCAGTTGTAATTTCTTTCATCCTTTTGGGCCGGCTCTTAGAAGAAAATGCTAAGTCAAATACATCCGAAGCAATAAAGAAATTAATGGGCCTTCAACCCAAAACCGTAATACGTATTTCGAATAATACCGAGGAGATTATACCGATTGAGGAAGTGCATGTAAATGATGTGCTGCTGGTTAAGCCGGGAGAGAAAATCCCGCTTGACGGAAAAGTACTATCAGGCTCGTCTTATGTCGACGAAAGCATGATTACGGGAGAACCCATCCCTGTGTTGAAAGAAAAAGATTCGGCGGTTTTTGCAGGCACGATCAATCAGAAAGGAAGCTTCAGATTCGTTACAGAGAAGGTTGGTAAAGACACATTACTCGCACAAATTATTAAACTCGTTCGGGATGCCCAGGGCAGCAAGGCTCCGGTGCAGAAACTGGTCGATAAAATCGCCGGCATATTTGTACCGGTGGTGATTGGTATCGCTGTTATCAGCTTTTTCACCTGGATGGTTTTAGGCGGAGACAATGGATTTACCCAGGGCTTATTGGCCTTGGTAACGGTGCTTGTTATCGCCTGTCCCTGTGCTCTGGGTCTTGCAACGCCAACCGCCATTATAGTTGGCGTAGGTAAAGGCGCTGAGAACGGAATCCTGATTAAAGACGCAGAAAGCCTTGAACAGGCAAAAAATATAAATGCAATTATTCTGGATAAAACAGGAACAATAACCGAAGGAAAACCAGAAGTGATAGCCATTGAATGGAAGGCAGGTGTCGATCAGAAGGAACTCTCTAATTTAATTTACAGCATAGAATCGCAATCAGAACATCCGCTCGCAGATGCAGTTGTTAAACATCTGCAAGCCGAGAACTTAACAAAGTTGTCATTAGATTCTTTTGAAAGCTTAACAGGAGAAGGTGTTTTTGCATCGCACAAGGGGAGTGCATATTTTGTTGGCAGTCCGAAGCTGATGGAACAGAATTCAATTGAAATTGACGATGCATTGAAGCAAAAATCAGAGGAATGGCTTTATCAGGCATTTACAGTTATCTGGATTTCGGATAAAGAAAATGCATTAGCGGCTATCGCGATAGCTGACAAAATAAAGAGCACCTCTGCGGCGGCCGTACAGGCTTTACAGGAAATGAACATCGACGTGTATATGCTTACCGGCGACAACGAAAAGACAGCTCAGGCGGTAGCCAAAAAAATCGGCATATTAAACTACCGGGCAGAAACACTGCCAGCTGACAAGGCGAATTTTATAAAAGAATTACAACAAAAGGGAAAGAAAGTGGCAATGGTTGGCGATGGCATAAACGACAGCCAGGCGCTTGCGCAGGCCGATGTGAGTATCGCTATGGGAAAAGGGACAGACATTGCCATGGATGTAGCTAAAATGACGCTGATTTCATCTAACTTATTACAGGTACCCAAGGCCATTCAACTCTCCAGGGAAACCGTTAAAATAATTAAACAGAATCTATTCTGGGCTTTCATTTATAACATAATCGGGATTCCGATTGCAGCAGGTATACTTTATCCTTTTACAGGATTTTTATTAAACCCGATGCTGGCCGGTGCAGCAATGGCTCTGAGCAGTGTAAGCGTAGTTACAAATAGCTTACGATTAAAGTACATTAAAATACAATCCAAAGTCGATAGCAAAGACATGGAATGAAATAGTTTTAGCAATAAATAAATAGTTATGAAAAGGTATCAATTCAAAACAACAATAAACTGTGGCGGATGTGTGGCTAAAGTTACACCTCATTTAAATTCAAATTCAGAGATCAAAAACTGGAATGTAGATATTAACAATCCGGAGAAAATTCTCACTGTAGAAACCGAAAGTTTACAACAGGAGGAAGTAAAAGGAATTATTGAAAAACTTGGCTTCAAAGCAGATGAAATCACTGTGCAGCTTTTTTAAACAAGCCGGCAGGTAATCTGTTATTTATTTGAACACCCAATTCTATAATCTAAGGATTTTCTTAAGAAAGACAAAGGTTGAGTGATGAGGGTTAAGCAAGCGGTTGGGTCTCCTTTGTGACCCGGCCGTTTTTATTTCCCCCCAAAATTGTTACCTCTATAAATGCGCATTCATTTGGACTTGTACACGTAAAACAAGATTTTTACGTATTACCCCTTTAAATGAAAGAGTTACAGGAAATTGTCAGGGCTTTTGAAAATGCAGACAGGCGGGGCATGAAAACGGCATTGGCCACCGTTGTGCAGGTTATCGGCTCGGCCTACAGGCATGAAGGGGCCCGAATGTTAGTTGCAGAGAACGGAGAGCTAACAGGAGCTATAAGTGGCGGCTGCCTTGAAGGCGATGCTTTACGAAAAGCCCGTCTGGCAATAGTCGAGAACCGAAAAATGCTGGTTACCTATGACACTACCGATGAGGACGATGCCACACTGGGGGTAGGATTAGGCTGTAACGGCATCATCCAGGTTTTGCTCGAACCCATCAATTCAGAAGATCCATTTAATCCGATCAGGCTATTCAAGACCTTTCTCTCGAAACGACAAAATGCAGTTCTGGGAACATTTTTCGCCTTAGAGAATAAACTGGCCTATCAACCCGGAACTTCCTTGCTTGTAACAGATGGGGGCCAAATCAATGGAGCATTTGAGCCCTCTGTTAAAGAAGCCTTTATCAGGGATGCGCAAAAGGTTTTAATAAGCGGTCAATCACTTATCCGACATTACCCGGAAAGCAACATCACAGGCTTCATAGAATATTTAAAACCACCCGTACATCTTTTAACTTTCGGTGCCGGAAATGATGCAATCCCATTGCTGAACTTCGCTGAAATTCTAGGGTGGGAAGTGTCCCTTATCGACGGACGTACCAATTATGCAACACCTGCGCGCTTCCCTTCTGCGAAGCAAATATTAGTTGCAAAACCCCAACAAGCTTTCGCTGATCTTGCTATCGATAGCCAAACTGTGGCGGTTTTAATGAGTCACAACTATAATTACGACATAGGCGCTTTACGACAGTTGATCAACATGAACCTGAAATATATCGGAGTACTGGGCCCCAAAAAGAAACTTAAACGAATGCTGGACGAGCTATCTGATGGAGGTTTTTGTATAAGCGACGAAAAATTATCCGGCATATTTGGACCAAGCGGTCTCGATATAGGTTCTGAAACTCCCGAGGAAATTGCATTGTCTATCGTTTCGGAAATTAAAGCCGTTCTTTCAAACAGAGAGGGTACATCCTTAAAGTTCCGGCCCACCGAATACAATTTAGAAGAACCCGTTTTTAAAAAGCATTCGAATGCGAAGTTCGCTTCATGCGCTATTAACCTATGACGGCACTCCTTATTCTTGCCGCGGGTTCCTCCAGTCGATTGGGACAACCAAAACAAAAACTCTTTTATAAAGGGAGAAGCCTTTTACAGCGTGCCGTAGATGAAGGTCTGGCTTCAGACTGCTCGGATGTATTAGTAGTTTTAGGTGCCAGTGAAGAGAGTGTTCGAATCGAAATCGACCAGAAAGATGTACGGATAGTAGTAAATAAGGATTGGAAAAAAGGGATGTCCTCCTCAATTAAATGCGGGATAAATGCGCTGATTAAAAACAAGCCAGAAATATCGCAAGCTATTATTATGCTGTGCGACCAGCCTTTTGTCGACGCTGAAATTTTAAACAGACTTATCACAGCAAAACAGCTCAGCGGAAAACCAATTGTTGCTTGTGCCTATAATAACACTTTGGGAACGCCGGTTTTATTCAGCCAGACATACTTTTCACAGCTCTTATCTCTTGAAGGGCAGCTAGGCGCAAAGAAGCTTGTATTTAACAATCAGGATCAAGTGGTATCAGTTCCATTTCCTTTCGGGAACATAGACATTGATACCATTGAAGATTATGAGAAATTAAGAGAGATCTAACATCTATGAAAAAGCTACCCGGAGATAGCTTTTCTTAAGATCTGCAATTTTAAGGTGCCACGTTTACAGTTATCGTAGCTGGTTCCAATCCTTCTGATTGGGCTTTAAAAATTATTTTCCCTTCTCGTTCTGAAGCTTTTATTATCGCAATCGCTTTGCCCTGGTAAGCCTGGCGCTCGGTAGCCTGGTAAGGCTCATGACTGATAATATTTCCGTTATCAACCGCAGCAATTACACCCGGACCGGAAATGCTGAATTTAATAAGATTGTCGGAATTTGGACATTGAGCACCATTCGCATCAACGATTGTCGCTGTAATAAAAGAAACATCATCCCAATTTTTGGTAAGTTTTGACTGGCTGCTTGTCAGAACGACCCTGGCCGGTGCTCCTGCAGACTTAAATTCTTCTGATGCTACTTCTTTACCTTTAATTCTACCAATTGCTTTAATAGTTCCTTTTTCGAACGTCACATCCCACTCCCTTGGCGAATCGTTTACAGGTTTCGGTAATGTACCTAAAGATTTTCCGTTAAGGAAAAGCTCCACTTCATCGCAATTACTATAAACCTGAACTTTTGCATTGTCGTAAGTATCAAAATCCGTGGGTGTCCAGTTCGCAACCCAAGGACCCACTCCATCATTCTCGGCCCTTCTTACAATATGGACCACCGGTTTATCAGACCACCAGCTTTGACGCTGCAACGACTGTTGTTTCCAATTGCCTGCACGATCGAATAAACCCTGATTGTTTGTAGTCTCGGGCCAGTCGGCTTCGCCTAAATAATCAATACCCGTCCATAAAAATTGGCCTGCCATGTAAGGCTTATCACGCAAAGCAAGCCATTGATTTAATACATGGGTATTTTCGGTTCCGATTACCTTCCAGTGAGGATTGTTTTCATGAGCGGCGATCAATTCATTTTCACGATAATTTTGCCCAACTACATCCATATGTTCTGCAAAACCATTTAAATAAACTTTAGAATTTGCCGGGCGAAATAAACCCATGGTCACCGGCCTCGTACCGTCGTATTTCTTCACCACATCTTCCTGATCTTTATATACTTTATATCCGGCAGGATAGCTAAGATCATCATGTATTTCGTTTCCGATGCTGTAAATTACAATGGAAGGATGATTTCTATCTCTCAATACCATATCGCGGGTATCTTTCTCCCACCAGTCTTTAAAATACAGATTGTAGCCTTTTTCTCCATTATGCTTTGCAGAGGTCCAAGTGTCGAAGGTTTCGTCCATTACCACAAAGCCCATTTTATCGCAGAGATCAAGAAATTCCGGTGCCACCGGGTTGTGGGATGTCCGTATACCGTTTACACCCACCTGTTTTAATAATTTAAAACGTTGCTCCCAAACTCCAAGCGGAACTGCCGCGCCAACAGCCCCACCATCATGATGCAAGCAAACACCTTTTATTTTGTAACTTTTGTCGTTCAGCCAAAAACCTGTGGCAGCATCAAATCTGCTGGTTTTTATTCCGAATGTAGTGGTCTGATCATCCAATACAGTCTGCCCTGAAAGCAGTTTAGTCACCGCTTTATATAAGTTTGGCTGTTCAATATCCCACAGCTTTGGATTGCTGATCTTGATATCTTGATTAAATTCAACAGCTTTTCCTTCCGGGATAGTTTGATTGCTTGTGGTAGTTTGAACAACTTTTCCTGTAGCATCCAGAATGGTAGTTTCTAAGATGTATTCTGAAGTTTTACTGCTCTTGTTTTCAACTTCAGCCTTAATATTTATAGTTGCTTTATCTTTAGAAACAACAGGTGTCGTAATAAAAGTCCCCCATTGAGTAAAGTGAACCGGATTAACAGAAACCAAGCGAACATGCCGATAAATGCCGGCTCCCTGGTAATATCTTGATGCCGGCTGAATAGTATTGTCTGCCCTAACTGCGATTACATTTGTTTTTCCCTTTCCAAAGTTTAAATGCTTTGTTAAATCATAGTTAAAACTGATATAACCATAAGGTCTTTTACCTAAATGAACTCCATTTATCCAAACATCACTATTCATCATCACTCCATCAAACTCTATAATATGAAGCTTTTGAGCATCGTCATCTGTTAATGTAAATATTTTACGGTACCAGCCAATACCAGCTGGCAAATACCCGCCACCGCGAGCTGTAGGGTTGGTTTTGTCATATGGTCCTTCTATGCTCCAATCATGAGGAACATCAAGTTTGCGCCACTGGGCATCATTGAAAGAATTCTTTTCTGCTCCGCTGGCATCACTTTTCAGAAACCGCCAGTTAGTATCGAACGAAGTAATTTTGCGAGACTGTGCTTTCACATTTATCTCTGATACAAACAAGATTATGAGTAAAAATATCTGCCATTTCCAGTTAACTGAATTGAATAGGTGCTTCATTTTTAAATTGGTTATGAGGTACAAATTATCGCTTAATATTATTTTATCGTGTAAAAACCACTTACAGTAAGTAGGCTGTACTTCGGACTCATGAAGGTTTAAGCCAAAATTTTATCGATTGCTGCAAGTTCGTCAGTACTAAAGCTGGTGTTCTTCAATGCCTGCAAAGAATCTGTAATCTGATCAGGCTTACTGGCGCCAATTAGTACCGTTGTAACTCGCTTGTCTTTTAAAATCCAGGACAAAGCCATATGGGCTAATTTTTGCCCCCGCTGCTCTGCGATCTGATTCAGCGCTTTTATTTTTTCAATCCTTTCGGGAGTAATGTGGTCTTCCTTTAAAAACACTCCGCTGGTTGCAACTCTCGAATCCGCGGGAATGCCGTGCAGGTATTTATCTGTTAACAAACCTTGTGCTAAGGGCGAAAACGGAATGCAGCCAACTCCTTCTTTTTCCAGCAGATCCAGTAAGCCACCTTCCACCCATCTTTCAAACATCGAGTATTTAGGCTGATGTATGAGGCAGGGTGTACCTAAATCTTTTAAAATCCTAAAGGCTTTTTCAGCTTCTGCCGGGCGATAATTCGATATCCCCACATACAAGGCTTTACCCTGCCTAACGATTAAATCCAGGGCAACCATAGTTTCTTCAAGGGGAGTATTTGGGTCAGGGCGATGATGATAGAATATATCAACATATTCCAGTTTCATTCTTTTTAAACTTTGATCAAGACTTGAAACCAGGTATTTCTTGGATCCCCAATCCCCGTAAGGGCCATCCCACATAGTGTAACCGGCCTTAGTCGAAATAATAAGTTCATCGCGATAATTACGCAGATCCTGAAATAATATTTTCCCAAAATTCTCTTCTGCTGAGCCTGGAGGCGGACCATAATTATTTGCAAGGTCGAAATGCGTAATTCCATGGTCAAAGGCGGTCTTAACCAGGTTCCTGCTGTTTTCGAAATTGTTTACATGTCCGAAATTATGCCACAAGCCAAGCGACATTGCAGAAAGCTTAATTCCGCTGTTTCCGCAGCGACGATATTCCATTGAATTGTAGCGTTCTAGTGAAGGGGTGTATGTCATTCTGTTAGCAATAAAATTGTATTACAATTATGAATATTTTGTTTTGAGAGCGTTCCTTACTGATGAGCCGCGAATAACAACAATAGGCTCCAAAATCACTTTAGGTGTACTGGTTATCAAGTTTACACCGGAAATTATATTGAATATTAAGTTGAAAGCTTCTTCACCCATTTTAATCGTTTGCTGATCGATGGTTGATAAAGACGGACTAATATGTTCGCCAAACATATCGTTGCAAAAACCAAATACCCCGACCTCTTCCGGAACCGGAATATTGCGTTTTTTTAATTCTTTGATAGCGCCTAGTGCAGTAATGTCCTCGACTGCGAAAACCGCATCCGGAGGGTTATCCAGGCTCATAAAAGATTCGATCCCTTGCTGTCCCGCTTCTATCGATACGTCGCCCTCATAAACCAGCGAGCTATCGAAACTAATATTATGAATATCGAGCGCTGCGGCATAACCTCGTAAACGCTCTTTAAATATCTTACTATGCAACGGACCCGAGATATGAGCAATACGCGTATAGCCTTGCTCTAAAAGGCTTTCGGTAGCTTTAAAGGCGCCCAAATAATCGTCAATAACAACAGATGGAATACCCAGGTCATCATTGTTTCTGTCAAAGAAGGCAATGGGAATATTTTCCTGCTGAGCTTTTTTGAAGTGAGAAAAATCACGTGTGTGTTTGGCTATTGACACCAAAATACCGTCAACCCTCGCGCTGATAAATGCATCAATGCCCTTTATCTCGAATTCCTCAGTTTCATTAGACTGATAGATTAAAACATCATAACCATTACGGTTAGCAAGATTAGCAATACCATGTATTACCGAACCGAAAAACGTGTGCTCGGCAGTAGGAATTAAAACACCGATAACATGACTTTTACCCGAGCGTAAAGAAGATGCAATATTATTCCGCTTGTAATCAAGAGCTTCGGCGGTTTCTTTAACCAACTTCTTGGTTTTAGCGCTTATCTCCGGATGATTACTCAATGCCCGCGAAACCGTCGCCGGGGTGAGCTTAAGCTTATTGGCAATATCGGTGAGTGTAATCCTTTTCAATTTTCCGTAATCGTTTACGAAATTAGAAATAAAACTCATCCCTCTTACTTCCGTCTACAAGAAATTACCTTTGAATCCTTTTTGTTACAATACTCCAGATGAGAAAACCCAAAAACAATACGCTTAGAAAACTAGCTGCTATCGCTATGTAGTCGCCATGTTTCGTGTAATAAGTTAGCTCGTCGTTCAAATTGATATCCTCTTTTAAAGCTGTGGCACGCCACCATTTGCTTCGTTTGGTAATATCTCCGCGTTGATTAATAAAGCCGGAAATCCCTGTATTTGCAGATCGTGCAACCCAGCGTCTCGTCTCAATAGCTCTTAATTTAGCGTAAAGCATGTGCTGATCTTTTCCAGATGTATTACCCCACCAGGCATCGTTGGTTACAATTGCGATAAACTGGGCACCTTTACTTACATAATCAGACACATATTCTCCCCAAATTGATTCATAACAAATAACCGGGGCCGCGCCAATACCGCTTTGAGAATAAAACACGGAAGGTTCGTCCTGACTGCCATAGCCACCTGTTGTACCGCCAAAAGCTGCAAACACAGGCTTCATAAACGACAGAGCCGACGAAAAAGGTGTTTGTTCTACACCCGGAACGAGCTTCGATTTATGGTAAAACTGCACCCGGGCAGAACTTTCTATTTGAATTGCAGCATTAAAGCTGTCGTAATATTTCATACTCTGCGCATGGTAACGAGCGGTTTCGGTTGATGCCGAGTCATACATTAAATAACTTGAAATTCCGGACAGCACATTACCATTAGGATACTTTTTCAGAAAGCTTTGCACTTGCAAAAAATCACTGTTTGTATGAATGTTAGCTTCATCGGTATCTTCAGGGATTGCAGTTTCGGGCCAGATAAAATATTCTGTATTCACCTGAGCCACAGAATCAGACAAACGAATTAGTCGCTGTACCTGAACAGAAGAAGGCAAGCCTCCAAATTTCATGTAGGGATCTACATTGGGCTGCACCACTACAATATTAGAAGGATTTTCGGCCTCCTTATAATTTGTGTAGAGAGTTATTGAATAAAGTATGGGAATAATAACAACGATCGCAAAACTCCATCCAAAATTCTTTCTATCTGCTGCCTTCTTCTTGAAAGCCAGGTAACATTCAAAACCCAGAATATTTGCTATCCAAACCCATAAGCTTCCTCCATAAACCCCTGTAAATTCATACCATTGCACTATTTGATGAAAATTCGAAAAGCCATTCCCGATGTTCATCCATGGAAATGCCAGATCCCAGGTTTGATGAAGATATTCGTATCCCAACCAAAAGCAAACCAATCCGATATAACTGGTCATTTTACCCGATACCAGGCGTAAGCGGTAGTACAACCAAAAACAGACGGTCATCAATAAGGCAGCCAATCCAAAAGGAATTAATGACACCAGAAACGCCAACCATACCGGCATCACCGCATTGAGCGAATTAAACACCCAGTAAATACATGAAGTATTCCAAACGGAAAAAGTGAAAAGAGACAGATAAAAAATCTTTTTACCTTTTTTTCTTAAATCGGACGATAAGACATTCTCTATAGCCAGCAGTATTGGTATAAAGGCTATTAACAGCAGAATCGAAGTGTAGGGCATTGGCGGCCAGGCCAACCAGGCAATAAAAGCAGTAGCTAATCCTAAAGTATAATTATTCCGCACGTTTATAGCTGAGATAAAATATCGGCTTTTTTAGCTTCGTATTCTTCCTGTGTGATAAGTTGCTTTTCGTATAATCCTCTTAACTTTTGGAGTTTTTGTGTGATCTCGTCCTCTAAAGATTTTACTATCTCCGGAACCGGCACACTTGGCGCAACAGGTACCACAGGAGCATCAAAGCTCTTTTGAATATTTTCTTCTATAACGGGCTTTGATTCGATTTGAGGAGAAGGCCTTAACGCCTTTTCTTTCTCCAAAGCCCGCTGTCTTTCCAATTCTCTGTCGCGTTCTAATTGCTGATTGCAGAATTGAAAAAGCTTCCTTGCCTGAACTTTTGGAATGTAATCTACTGTAAGGTTTTCGCCCGTTAAAGGCACCGCTGTAAATTTCGCCCCGAAAAACTCCTCTTTGAAAGATACTTCTTTGATGTCCTTCCAGCTATAAATCTCGAAATTTGTTGTTAAGCCCAGATTTCCGGGTTTGCAAAAGATAAGGCGCTTATCTGTTACCACGATAGAATCAGGAATAAGAGTTACAGCCGGCTTTTTCTGAACAGCAAGATAAACTACCTGTTCGCCGGGTGTGAGCATATCTTCAATTTTTGCTAAAACTTTCTCTGCTGTTTTAGGATCTTGTTCGTCGTTTATAAAGGGTTCGATGCGCATGTTTTAAATGGGAATTCAAAAGTCAAAATTAAAAATTCAAAATTCAGAAAGCGTAGAGACAAAAGTTAAAATTAAAAATTAAAAAGAGATTAACTTAAATAGGCTCGGAAATTCACTCATTTATTCTGTCCTTCATTTTATCCTTTTTCTTCTCACTCTTTTCTTTGCCCGCAACGCAAAGAACAAACTCTCCTTTTACGGTATGTGTGTCAAAATGAATTTTTATATCGGTTAAGGTTCCCCTTACCGTTTCCTCAAACATTTTGGTAAGCTCCCGCGAAACTGATGCCTGCCGATCTTCACCGAAAACGGAGGCAAGCTCTTCAAGTGTTTTTAGTATTCTGTGCGGCGATTCGTAGAAAATCATTGTACGTTCTTCTTCAGCCAACTCCTTTAATCTTGTTTGCCGGCCCTTCTTTACAGGAAGGAACCCTTCAAAGGTAAACCTATCGCTGGGCAAACCCGAGTTCACCAAAGCAGGAACAAAGGCCGTCGCTCCGGGAAGACATTCAATTTCGAGATCGTTCTTTAAAACTTCCCTTACCAGAAAAAAACCCGGATCAGAAATCGCCGGCGTCCCGGCATCAGATATCAAAGCCACATTTTTACCTTCTTTTAAAAAACGTACAATTTCACTGCTTGCTTTATGTTCGTTATGCTGGTGATGAGCGAAGATCTTTTTATCAATTTCGAAATGCTTAAGCAAAGGTCCGCTGGTGCGGGTGTCTTCTGCCAGGATAATATCGGCTTCTTTTAAAATTCGAATGGCCCTTAGAGTGATGTCTTCGAGGTTGCCTATAGGTGTTGGTACAAGATAGAGTTTGCCGGTCATGTAAGTAAAGTTGACTTATCCATTGTGATTTCTTATGAGAGACTCCTTATGTGGTGATCTGCGTGGCTGCAAGTTATAGGTTATATGCATCAGGACAAAGTATTCTACTCTCTTTCTGTTACAAGCGTTTTTCCAAACAAAAAAAGGGCAAGTCGCGACCTGCGAAATAAATTTCTCCTCTTTTAATGTAACCTCTTGTTTCATAAAAATTGATGACTCTAAGATTTCCGCTATACGCATCCAGGCGAATAGAAGTGAAGCCATTTTTTAAACCATAACTTTCTGCAAAATCCATTAAGCTTCTCGCAAATCCATTTTTTTGATATGACGGAGCAATCGTGAGGCGATGAATAATGAGTACCAAGCCAGTGTCTTCCCATTTTACAGATTTATATGCCGGCTCCTGATCAGTGTTTATTGAAATTACACCCACGCATGTATTTTCATCATATAATCCATAGCTATGTCCCTTTAAAATATCGTTAGAGATCACTTCTATATTAGGATAACCTTGATTCCATTGGAAAATGCCTTCTTTTTCCATGGCGAGTTTACAATCTTGAAAAATCTCAAAGATTTGTGGGAGATGGTTAATTTGAGAAAGCTGAATTATCATGAATTAACGTTTTTGCTTTCCATTGTTTTCATTCCTCTTAGCAACCACCAATGGTTCATTAGGATTCTCATAGATATCTACTCTTTGGAGAATAGTTAGGGCTGCGGCTGTTATGACGTGTTGTCTCTATAAAAAATCTCACATCCCATAACCCACAACTCATAACTCATCTTATCTTTGTCGAAAATTTTTCAAAATGCTGCAAGTTAATTATATCCGTGAAAACAGGGAAAAGGTTTTAGAGCGACTAGCTTTAAAGAATTTTAAACAGCCTGAACTGGTAGATGAAATTATCGGATTAGATGAGGAACGCCGTAAAACACAAGTTCAACTGGATGACGTTTCTGCCCAGTCTAACTCCATTGCCAAGCAAATTGGAGATTTAATGCGCCAGGGCGAGAAGCAAAAAGCTGAAAGCTTGAAAGCTGAAAGTCCGCTATTAAAAGAGAAAGCAAAAACGCTGGGTGACAGGCTTGCAGCTATTGAAGAAGAGTTGCAAAATAAGATTGTAATTCTCCCGAATCTTCCTCATTCTTCCGTGCCAACAGGAAGTACTCCGGAAGAAAATGAGACAATTTTTGCGCATGGTGACAAACCAACACTTTCAGAAAATGCTTTACCACATTGGGAACTTGCAGCCAAATACGACATCATAGATTTTGAACTCGGCAATAAGATTGCCGGAGCCGGGTTTCCGGTTTATAAAGGAAAAGGAGCTAAACTTCAAAGAGCCCTGATTAACTTTTTTCTTGATAATGCCGAGGCCGAAGGCTATCGCGAAATGCAGCCTCCTATAGTTGTTAATGAAGCCTCTGGCTTTGGAACAGGTCAGCTTCCTGACAAAGAGGGACAAATGTATCATGTCGGCGTTGATAATCTTTATCTTATTCCTACGGCGGAAGTTCCGGTAACAAATTTATACCGGGACGTGATTGTAAAGGAAGAAGAACTCCCGATCAAAAACTGTGCTTATACCCCCTGCTTCCGTCGGGAGGCGGGATCATATGGTGCTCATGTACGCGGCTTAAACCGCCTGCATCAGTTTGACAAAGTCGAAATTGTTCAGATCGCACACCCTGACAGATCATATGACATTTTAGAAGAGATGAGCAAATATGTGCAGTCTTTGTTACAAAAGCTTGAGCTCCCTTACCGCGTTCTTCGCCTCTGCGGCGGCGATATGAGCTTTGCGTCTGCCTTAACATACGACATGGAAACATGGTGCGCGGCACAAGGACGCTGGCTGGAAGTGTCATCTGTATCTAACTTCGAAACATTCCAGAGCAACCGCCTGAAACTTCGTTTTAAAGGAAAAGAGGGAAAAGCGCAACTTGCACATACTTTAAACGGAAGTGCCCTGGCTTTACCACGAATTGTAGCAACCTTATTAGAAAACAATCAAACCGACAAAGGAATAAAAATTCCGGCAGCCCTGGTTCCCTATACAAAATTTGAGTGGATAGATTAGTGAATCGTTTAACTATTAAAACAATTCTGTAAACATATCGGTTATAGAAAGTGAGTAGTAAATTATCTATATGAGACGGTATGTGCATCTGGCTGCATTTAGAAAAATAATTACTTTCTAAAAATTCAATAACTCGGAATAAGTGGTTTTAGCTTCATTTACTATATAATTTATCGAACAGGTTTTAATATATGTCTAAACGCATACTTATCTTTGATGACGACTTGGATATCCTCTCTATTTGTACTTACATACTCGAAGAGCAGGGATGGGAAGTACACACTTCACCGCACTGCAACAATATAGACACAACCGTTAGAGGCGTTAAACCTGATGTGATTTTAATGGACAACTGGATTCCGGACACCGGAGGAGTAATTGCCACGCAAATTTTAAAAAGTCAGGACGATCTGAAAGAAATTCCCGTTATTTATTTCTCCGCAAATAACGATATACAATCTTTGGCTAAACAAGCTGGTGCTGATACCTATTTGGAAAAACCATTCGATTTGAATGAACTCGAACTTGTAATCAATAGAATGGCCGAAAACCGACCAAACCTTAATTAGCTTAAAACTTCTTCAAGAATAAGATGTGACTTTACATCACCAAAACTTTCAATATGAAGCGCGTAATAATCCAGCAGTTTGCATAATAAAACTTTCCGATTCTGAGATTTTATACTTAAAAAGCAAAGATTTTCGAAAGTACAACTGATAAGACTGCAGAAATCTTCAATCAAACTTTCTTCAATTATAAATTGATGAAGAGGCTGATCCCGAGCATATTTCCCTTCCTTTAAATCAAAAAATTTCGCTCCATTCTCTAAAGTCCTGTCGGGATAAAAGCCGAGATATTTAGTAAGCCTTAATAAAAAGAAGAGATGAAAATTGGCCAGACCCTCTTCTGTTTTATCCAAAAGCTCCACAGCATTGTAGATATAATTAAACAAAGGCTCATCTTCGTAATGGTGCTTTAACGACTTATACAACACTTCGTTTATAAACAAAGCCAAAGAGCTTTTGATCATATCGTAAGGAATACTTTGCAGGACAGGCTGATTTCTTAGCTCAGAAATTCGTTGGAGATTGCCATTGGGTTTATGATATACCACCATTTCTAAAAGATGCAGTGGCTGCAACATATTCGACTTTATTTTCGATTTGGTCTTTTTTACTCCGTTAACCAGATAAGATTGCAACCCGAATTTATCTGTAAAAATCTGCGCCACTACGCTGCTTTCAGAATAATCCGTGGTTTTGATAACAATACCCCGTACTTTATGCAGCATACAAGAGTATTTTAGGAAGGAAAATACAGATACCAATTATAGCCGACAGCAAAGCAGTAAGCAAAACTGCGGCCGAAGATAAGTCTTTCACAATACCTGCCTTAGCATTATACCCTGGCGATACAAGGTCGACCAGTACTTCCAGAGCGGTATTAAAAAGCTCGGCTACTATCACCAATATTATTGCAGCAGAAATCCATAACCACTCCATTAAGCTCAGTTCAAAGAAGATCCCTAAAGCGAGGATCATTACCGCGAAAAAACTGTGAAATTTAAAATTTATCTGCGTGGCAAATGCATAACTCACTCCCTTAAACGCATAAATAAATCCCTTGAAAAACTTCTTCATAACATGTTTCGCTTAGAGATAATCTACCTTTTCAGGATTTATGTAATCTCAACAACTCTTGATTTACGCTCAGCAAATTAAGTAATTTTTGTAGTTTTGCCCCAAATTTCAGTCGTTGATTAAAATAATATATGTGGGAGAAGCTATCTAGATTTATACTGTCCAATCGTCTCTCCATAATTTTATTCTTTTTTCTCATAACCATTTTTATGGGATATAAAACCGGCCAGGTTCGCCTGTCTTTTGCCGGTACAAAAGCCCTCCCCACCACCGATACTGCTTTCACTCGTTACAATAAGTTCAAGAAAAACTTTGGCGAAGACGGCAGTGTAATGGTTTTGGGGGTTCAGTCGCCTAAAATATGGAAGCTGAACACGTTTAATGCCTGGAGCACCTTAACTTCCGATATTCAAAAACTTCACGGCGTTAAACAAGTGCTTTCAAGTTCGAACTTATTTGAGCTTGCCAAAGACACACTGAACAAAAAGTTCATTTTGCGCCCACTCATAAAGAACGCTGTTTCGACACCGGCAGAGATGGATAGTATCAGGAAAAGTATTTATAACCTGAGCTTCTACGATGGCTTGATTTTTAATTCAAAAACTAATACATCGCTGATGGCGATTACATTTGAGGGAAATGTTTTAAATTCAAGAGAGCGCATACCGGTTATCAATTCAATTCTGAATAAAACGAAGGCTTTTGAGAAAAAAGAAAATATTGACATCCACTACTCGGGTCTGCCTTATATCAGAACGGTAATAAGTAAAAAGGTATCCGAAGAGTTTGCGCTGTTTCTCGGACTGTCATTGCTGGTTGCCGCGATAATTCTATTGATTTTTTTCCACTCCTTCTATGCGGTGATATTTCCTGTTCTGGTTGTTATCGCAGGGGTACTTTGGAGTCTTGGAATTTTAGTTTTATTCGGCTATGAGCTAACCTTGCTAACCGGACTTATTCCGCCTCTTATTGTGGTAATTGGCATCCCTAACAGCATTCTGCTGCTCAACAAATTTCACAGTGAGTTTAGTAATCACGGCGATAAGAAAATCGCCTTACAAACTGTGATTCAGAAAATATCCATCACCACTTTTATTGCGAACCTTACTACCGCAGTAGGCTTTGGAGTTTTATATTTTACCGAAAGTGAATTATTAATGCAGTTTGGAATTGTAGCGGCAATTGGAGTTATGGTTACATGGCTGATGAGCTTATCGTTAATACCGATAATATTCAGCTATCTGCCTGATCCACATACAAAACAAACCAAACACTTAAACCGGCCATTTGTAAACGGATTACTTAATTTTTTAAATAATCTGGCTCAGTCAAAGCGTCCGGCCATTTATTTAAGCACCCTCCTTCTGGTAGTAATATCGGGCGTTGGAATCAGCCGCATAAACATAAATGGTTACGTTGTTGATGATCTTCCAAAAAATGACCCTGTGTATGAAGACATGGGCTTTTTCGAAAAAAACTTCGATGGAGTTCTGCCGCTGGAAGTGAGTATTGATACCAAACGAAAAAATGGTATTATGAAGCTTCCCGTGATAAAAAAGATAGAAAAGCTCCAGGAAATGATATCAGAATATCCTGAAATTTCCAGACCTGTGTCATTAGTGGAAGTATTAAAATTTTCATCGCAGGGATTCTATGATGGTAATCCTGAATTTTACAGAGTTCCGAATGAGATGGAAATGAATTTCATTCTGAGTTACGCCGGCAATTCTGGTGGCAATGGCAACATGTTGAAAAGCTTTGTAGACAGCAACCGGCAAATTGCGCGGGTAAGCTTCCAAATGGCCGATGTAGGCTCTTACAGGGTAAATCAGCTTCTGGATAAAATTAAGCCCAGAGTAGATTCAATCTTTAACCCCGAACGCTACCAGGTAGACCTCACAGGCTCAAGTGTGATTTTTGTAAAGGGAACAAACTATTTACTTGACAATCTTCGCGACAGCTTATTGCTAGCAATAGCGTTAATCGCATTGATTATGTGGGTTTTATTCAGAGGGTTTAAGATGATTCTAATTTCACTTGTACCCAATATAATTCCCCTTATTATTACGGCAGGTATAATGGGCTTTTTCGGAATTCCGCTAAAACCATCAACCATATTAATTTTCAGTATCGCTTTAGGTATAGCCTCAGACCAGACAATTTATTTTCTAACTCGTTACAGGCAAGAACTAAAGTTGACTAATCTCTCTATTTCACAAATAGTAGAAGACACATTGAAAGAGACAGGTTTAAGTATGATTTATGTAGCCTTAATCCTATTCTTTGGATTTGGGATTTTTGTAGCTTCAACTTTTGGGGGAACAGTTTCGCTGGGAATTCTGCTTTCAATTACTTTATTACTGGCGCTCATTTCCAATCTTACTTTATTGCCCGCATTGTTACTTTCGCTGGAAAGCAGAATAACTAAAAGGAACAATAAGGCAAATTCGAAATCACTTATTTGACCTCGAGGTTGTGGTTACCGAATTTCCGGGCGTCTTCCGCTCTTTCTTCTTTAATTCCATCGTATTCCACCCTTCGTACAAGCGTGTAAAATATTAACAGAAAGCCAACTCCGAATAAAACGGTGCCAATTATCATAGCCCAACTATACAAATCGTTACCATTAGCTTTCAACATATAACCTAGTATATTTAAAACTATTCCTGCAACAAATGCAATAACTCCTCTTCTTACAAATCTATTTTTCATTTTCGTTATTCTTTTTGGAGATTTGAAGGACAGGATTTTATTTCCAAATCATGATTGATAAACGATCAATATCTCCAGATAAACTTAATCCAAAACCAAGCCAATCAACATTCCTCCTCTAAACGCTCTCACACTTCTGTTAAAGATCTTATTATGTAGTATTTTATATACAATAAGTCTTGAAAACAGTGTACAGAGTTCTAATTTATAGGCTCTTAATAAATGCTGCATAGTTAATTTTTTAAGCGTATTTTCTTACCTTTGCAACCTTATTTTGGAGCGAAGCCAGCAGATGTATAAAGAATATAAACAACTCAATTTATCTGAAACAGGGAAAGATATTTTAGAATATTGGAAAACGAATAACATATTCGAAAAGTCCATATCTAATCGCCCTGCTTCTAAACCCTATACTTTTTACGAAGGGCCTCCTTCGGCTAACGGGATGCCTGGCATTCATCACGTAATGGCAAGAAGTATTAAAGATATTTTTTGTCGTTATAAAACATTAAAAGGCTACCGGGTTGAACGTAAAGGTGGGTGGGATACTCACGGCCTACCGATAGAACTTGCCGTTGAGAAAACTTTAGGCATCACTAAAGAAGATATTGGTAAAAAGATATCTGTAGATGAATACAATGCTGCTTGCCGAAAGGAGGTTATGAAATATACTGATGTGTGGAACGCTCTCACCGAAAAAATGGGCTATTGGGTAGATCTTGACCATCCGTATATCACGTACGAAAACAATTATATTGAAACACTCTGGTGGATTTTAAAAGAGCTTTATAATAAAGGATTTCTATATAAAGGATACACTATTCAGCCATTTTCGCCCGCTGCCGGTACAGGATTAAGTTCGCACGAACTAAACCAGCCCGGAACGTACAGGAATATTAAAGATACCTCGGTAGTTGCCCAATTTCGTATAAAAAAAGATCAGGTACATCCTTTGATTCCTGTGTTATTCGACGATATAGCTGAGGATACTGCAATTTTAGCGTGGACAACAACTCCATGGACTTTGCCTTCAAACAGTGCTTTAGCAGTTGGAAACGCTATCACTTACGTAAAAATCAAAACATTTAACCAATATACCTTTGCTCCGGTTAGTGTGGTTTTGGCGAAAGACCTGGTCGCTAAACACTTTAAGTCCGAAGCCCAAAACGCATCGTTTCAAGATTACAAGGACGGAGATAAGCTGATCCCATGGGAAATTGCTGCAGAGTTTCAGGGCGCCGATTTAGTTGGCCTGCGTTACGAACAGCTAATGCCTTATGTTAGCAACGAAGATTTAGAAAAAAATGGCTTCAGAGTAATTTCCGGCGATTTTATAACCACTGAAGACGGTACCGGAATCGTTCACATCGCGCCGACCTTTGGTGCGGATGACTTTAGAGCAGCCCGGGACAGTGGCATTCCCGCTGTGATGATAACCGACGAAAATGGCAAGCAACAGCCACTGGTAAACCGCCAGGCTAAGTTTGTTGATGAAGTCAGCGACTTTGCAGGCTGTTACGTTAAGGAGGAATTTTATACCGATGAAGAACGCAAAGCTTCTGATTTTAAGCCAACTGATGTTCTTATCGCAATAAAACTTAAAGAAGATAACAAAGCCTTCGACGTAAAAAAATACGAACACAGTTACCCGCATTGCTGGAGAACTGATAAGCCGGTTTTATATTATCCTTTGGATAGTTGGTTCATTAAAACCACTGCTGTAAAAGACCGCCTGGTTGAGCTTAATAAGACCATTAACTGGAAGCCTGAAGCTACCGGAACAGGTCGCTTTGGTAACTGGCTTGAAAACCTGGTAGATTGGAACCTTTCGCGTTCTCGCTATTGGGGAACTCCATTGCCTATCTGGAGAACAGAAGACGGAACTCAGGAAGCTTGTATCGGGTCAGTGGAAGAGCTGAAAGAAAAAATCGCAGAGGCTATCAACTCTCCGGCTCTTTCAGAAAATGAGAAATCAAAACTCTCATCGATCACTGAATCTTTAGATAAGTCATCATTCGACCTTCACCGTCCGTATGTTGATGATATAATTTTAGTTTCCAAAGACGGAAAGAAAATGTTCCGTGAACCGGATCTGATTGACGTATGGTTCGACTCGGGGGCGATGCCTTACGCACAATGGCATTATCCTTTTGAAAATAAAGACAAGTTCGAAGCCGCCTATCCAGCAGATTTCATTGCAGAGGGGGTTGATCAAACAAGGGGATGGTTCTTTACACTGCATGCCATCGCAGTAATGCTGAACGACTCCATTGCCTTCAAAAATGTAGTTTCTAACGGCTTAGTGCTGGATAAGAACGGCAATAAAATGTCTAAACGTTTAGGCAACGCCGTTGATCCGTTTGAAACGATTGAAAAATACAGCGCGGACGCCACACGCTGGTATATGATCAGCAATGCGTCTCCATGGGATAATTTAAAGTTTAACATAGAGGGTCTGGATGAAGTGCGCCGCAAGTTCTTCGGAACGCTTTATAACACTTATGCCTTCTTCGCATTGTATGCCAACATCGATAACTTCAAATATTCTGAAGCCGAAATTACGATCGAAAACCGTCCTGAGATCGATCGCTGGGTTATTTCTCTTTTAAATACCTTAAGCAAAGAAGTTGACGGTTATTATGCAGATTTTGAGCCAACCCGTGCCGCACGAGCTATTCAGGAATTTGTTGACGAGCATTTAAGCAACTGGTACGTTCGCTTATGCCGCAGACGTTTCTGGAAGGGAGACTACACAGAAGATAAGATTTCGGCCTATCAAACGTTATATACCTGTTTAATTACGGTATCCAAATTAATGTCGCCTATAGCTCCTTTCTTTAGCGAGCGTTTATTCTTAGATTTAAACAGTATAACTGCTAAAGAACAAGCCGAGTCAATTCACCTTTCAGACTTTCCTGTTTATCGGGCTGATTTAGTTGATACTGATTTGGAAGCAAGAATGTTTATCGCGCAAAATATCTCTTCTATGATTTTATCATTAAGAAAAAAAGTTGGGATAAACGTACGCCAGCCGCTAAACAAAATTTTGTTGCCGGTGTTAGATAGCAGTTTCCAGGAAAAAGTTGAGCGGGTTAAAGAGCTCATTCTTTCGGAAACAAATATTAAGAATATAGAATTTATCAACGATACATCGGGCATTATTAAGAAGAAAGTTAAACCGAACTTTAAAGCACTGGGCTCGAAAGCAGGCAAACACATGAAAGATGTAGCTGCTTTCATAACTTCGTTATCTTCAGATCAATTGAGTGATTTTGAAAGCAAAGAAACTGTTCGTTTTGTAAAAGATGACTTTAGTCTGGATGTTTCTATTGATGATGTTGAAATTATTGCTGAAGATGTACCCGGATGGCAGGTAACTAACATGGGCAAACTAACCGTAGCTTTAGATGTTACGCTAACTAATGAATTAAAACAAGAAGGTATTACAAGGGAACTGGTAAACAGGATTCAGAATTTAAGAAAAGATCTTGAGTTCGAAGTAACAGATAAAATACATGTACTCACCAGTAGTCACCCGTATATCACCGAAGCTGTAAAAAATAATTTATCATATATTTGCGCGGAAGTTCTGGCCGACTCGTTTGAACTTGTTAATGAATTAAACAAGGGCGAGAAAGTAGAAATTGATGAGCAAGAATTACTAATTTCAATCACAAAAGCTTAAAGATGGAAAACCACGAAAAAACAAGATATTCTGACGTAGAATTACAAGAATTCAAAGACCTAATTCTGGAAAAATTACGGGTTGCAAAAGAAGAACTTGGTTCTTTAACACAATCACTAAGTAATCCAAACCTGAACGGTACTGATGATACTGCAGGCACTTACAAAACCCTGGAAGACGGATCGGCGACTTTAGAAAAAGAGCAGATAAACCAACTTGCTGCACGTCAGAAAAAATTCATTGAAAATCTTGAGGCTGCCCTGGTACGCATTGAAAACAAAACCTACGGTATTTGCCGCGAAACAGGTAAATTAATACAGAAAGAACGTCTACGCTCAGTTCCACACACAACTTTGAGCATGGAAGCAAAATTGAAACAGAGTTAAATGAAAGCTTATTACAAGCCTTTTCTTGCGATAGTTTTTATCCTGCTTGCAGATCAGATTCTCAAGTTCTGGATTAAACTAAATATGACCCTCGGTCAGGAGTTCCGCCTTTTAGGAGATTGGGCCATCATTCATTTCACAGAAAATAATGGGATGGCATTTGGGATGGAGTTTGGTGGAGAAGCCGGAAAGCTTGCTTTAACTTTATTCAGAATAGCAGCCGTATCCATGATTGGTTATGGTGTGGTATATCTGATAAAGAACAAATATCACCGCGGCTTAATTCTGAATGTAGCACTAATTTTCGCGGGTGCGTTGGGGAATATCATTGACTCTTCTTTCTACGGCCTGTTATTTTCAGAAAGTACTTATTTTGAGGCTGCCAAACTTTTACCGGACGGCGGCGGATATGCAGGGCTATTCCATGGAAAAGTAGTGGATATGTTTTATTTCCCTATAATTCAGGGTATAATCCCAACATGGTTCCCGATATGGGGAGGCGAAGATTTTGTATTCTTCAGACCCGTATTTAATATTGCTGATGCTGCGATTTCCATTGGAGTTATTTCAATACTAATTTTCCAAAAAAGATACTTTAAAGAAGAGCGGGTGGAAGAAAGTTTTCCTCACAGCGAAATAGTTGAAGAATAGAAAAGAGCCCCAACGGGGCTTTTTTTATGTCATGTCCCCTGACCACGCCCCTTAAGAGCGAAAATTCCCAAGGTTAAAGAAAGCAGTAAGAAGATAGCGACCAACTGGTGCAGTTGTGCGTTCCATTCAAAAACACCCCAGCCTTGTGGCATTGCCTTATAGCTCGTCAGTGTAGCATATATCCCTAAAACTATTTGCACAAGCACTAAAATCAAGGGCAACCACTTAACCTGATTAAAGAAATCGTTATCTCTGTCTTTCCAAGCCTTTAGCGTCCATATCACCAACAGAATGGCAATTAAATACGCCAGGTTCCTGTGAATGAAATGTATTGTAATGGGATCATAAATAAAAGCATCCCATAAAGTCATTTCAGGTGGACTGTCAATTATATACATCCCATTTATATCGGGCCATGTAGGGGCAAAAACACCAGCCTTTAAGCCAGCCATAAAGGCGCCGTAGATTAACTGGACAAACACCAAAGCAACAATTATAAGTGTGAGATTTTTTAGATATGAATCAGATGCCTGCGTTCTCCCGGCAAATAGAACTTCTAATGCAAACCAAAAAGTATATACCAGTAAAACCATCGCGGCGACAAAATGGATGGCCAGTCTGATATGACTCACATATAAATCCTTATCGTTCAAACCACTTTTAACCATTATCCAGCCTATAAATCCCTGCAAGGCTCCAAGAATAAACAATATCAGCAGGGGCCTAATCATGGTCTTTGTAAACATTCCCCTGGCGAGAAATATTAAAAATGGAACAAGAAACACTACGCCCAATAAGCGTCCCCATAAGCGATGGAACCATTCCCAAAAGAAAATAAATTTGAAATCACCGACTGAGAAATGAGCGTTCAGCTGTTTAAACTGGGCGATTTGCTGGTATTTATCGAACGCCTGCTGCCACTCCAATTCACTTAAGGGCGGCACTACACCCACCAGAGGCTTCCATTCGGTAATAGACAGTCCGGAGCCCGTTAGCCGAGTTATTCCTCCGAGAATAACCTGAACGATAATCATACCCACTCCGATAAGGAGCCATATCCCAATTGCTTGTGTTTTGTGATGCATACTGTGAATGCCAAATTTGGGAATTTAGGCATCCACAGAAAATGACCTATATCATTTCACCTGATCTTCTGGATAAATCATTAGAGCCACGGGGAGAAATCACGAAATAAAGCTACTTTAAACGTTAAAGGACAAACGCTCTTATAAAAGGCTGAGAATTAACGCCCCAGTCCTTCATAACAGATTTTAATGTGGTTTGAAAGCTTTTATTATCAACAACTTTTCCTTTAACAGGAGGAACCAATGGCTTATCAAGAGGCTTATCAGTAACAGATGTTGCAAACCATGTAATATTTTCATGAGGCAATGCCACCCCTAAAATCATACCTGGCAATCCTGAGAAAGTTTCGGGACCACTTGAAACCGGAATCTGATCGGTATAAAACGCTACAACATATACAGAGTCCATAATAATTGCGTTTGCACGACGGCAAGAATAACCGGCAATTTCACGTGTTTCATTTGTAATCTTCCACTTAATACTTCGTGTTGTGTCTTTAACTAAAAATATCTCATCAAATACATTCTTTTGTACACTGCTTGTATTCATTGATAAATCATTAAAAACTGTATTAATGTGCCGGGATATGGGGATCCAGCTAAATACAGCTGAAGTATTTTCAGTTTCAGCGATAGGTGAGTAATATGTTTTGTCTTTAGAAAAGGATAAAGTACTTTTCAAGATTTTAAACTGTGGCTGAGTTTTCTTGTACTGCTCCAACATCGGACCGTAATAGGTTTCATTATCCTCGTTGATAACCTTTTTAATGGCGGCATACATATTCACCTTTTTTTCAAACTCTATAACTCCGCTAACAGGAAACCGGGCGAATTGAGCTGATAAATTATTACATATTGATAGAAGAAAGCAACTTAATGCGAGTGTGATAAGTTTCATAGAAATTAGTTTTTAGGTTTAATGCCGCCACCCATTTTATTAAAATCCCAAAGAAGGGAGAGCATATAATATCTTCTTATGGTGTTATAACTGTTTTGAGAGAATGTATTACCATAGGCATTTCGTTGGAAGCCGAGCTTCTGATTTAATAAGTCATTCCCTGAAAGAGATAATTTAAGACTTTCATTTTTCAGGAACTTCTTACTAAAAGAAGAGTTCACGATTAAATAATCTACATCTTCATTAAATGTTTCTGTTTTTTTAGTGAGATTATAATTGAAGTTTGAGCTAATTTCAAGCTTCCCGGGAAGAAAAATGGTAAATGACCCATCTGATCTGAAACCACCACCACTATTATTTATTCTGGTTTGCAACGAAGATTTGTTACTATTATAACTTGGCCCAAATGAACCCCAGAAATTGTACTTCTTTGCAACATATTTATTTAATGATATTCCTCCGTAATAAGAGTTTGACTGCAAAGTATTTAAAACATCATTGATATAATTGAAACTTCTGTTACCAGAAACGTTTAAATCTAACCCAACATTAAATCCAAGTTTTTTGATTTTTTTACTGTAATAGGTATAAATAGAGAAATTTGACGATGCTTTATCTGCAAGATTCAAGGATTGGCGTGTACTCGCCCCGGTTGTAAAATTTGTATTTGTATTATCTACAATCTGATTCAAAACAAATGAATAATTACCGCCGATATATAGATTTCTCTCGCTTAATACTTTATAAGAATTATAATTGATATTGAAAGAGTTGCGGAATGACGCTTCTAAATCAGGATTACCTAAATAAATATTTAAAGGATCATTGTTAACTCGCACAGGTTGTATTTGATTGATGCTGGGCTGATTGGTAGACCCGTTATAATTAATCCTAAAACTTTTAAATTGCGAGAAACGGTATTGATAAGATGCCTGTGGATTTATATTTATAAAATCTCTATCGAATTTTCTATCATGGTATAAATCAATTTGCTCCAAATTAACTCCATCTATTTTAGTTCCAAAGTTTACAGTCGTCTTATCTTTTTTATAACTAAATATGGCCCCTCCCTGGTTAGATAGCTGGTTGTACTCGAAGTTATTGCTAAATTCTGTATCAAGGGTTTCATATTTACCTGAAGGGTTTTTATTTAATGACTGCCTCTCAGACGAACTTGAGCTGCTGTTTAATCCATAATTAAATACTACAGAAAGATTTTTAGTGAGAGGTTCAGTGTATGTGACATTACTGTTTATCCGAAAGCTTTTGGAGTTATTAATTTTAAGTTGGTCTATGGTTGTATCACGATCAAAAGTACCCAGATTATCATAATACGTATTCTTTGAAAATAAAAAGCCTTCATCTTCACTATTACTAACCGTTTGGCTAAGGCTTACAGAAAAGGTTCGGCCTTTCTTTTTTAATTTCTTATTATAAAAAACACTTGCAAAGAAAGATTGCTGTGTACCATCATTATTATAATTCCTCGAGCTATTATTCTGTTGGATATTATTTTCCCGGGTATTCGAACCTTCGTTGTTATCAAGCGAATTTGTACTTTTTAGTGTACCATCTACAACCACTTTTAAATTCGAAGTTGAGTCTATTTTTAACTGATATGTGGCATCAAATTTTTGTCTGAACGTATAATTGCTATAACGTTGAGCCCCAATGCTGTTGAAAATTGCGGCTGAGTCGCTGCCATCCGAGGCTTTTTGAGGTAAATTTGTTTGCGACAGGTTATTTCTTACACCATCAATTGTTAAGGCCCCAATCTTATAGTTAGTATTTATCGACTCTTTATCATTGTTCCATTTACCATCATAGTGCGCACCACCAGATCTGGCTGTAGGTATCCCTTGTCCGTTATATTGTAGATCATCCCTTCCTCCAGAGTACATCATATATCCTTCATCGCTGAATTCCTGAGTTCTTTCCCCGTATTTATTACTATCCTCCCAACCTAAGCCTACTTTTGCAGTATTCGACACAGTAGCATAAGCAGAGACTTTACGTTTTGCCTTAAAAGCATTAAACATTCCCTGCCCCTGATAAAATTCATCGTTTGCGCCTCCTACATCAGCTTTCCCGAAATACCCATTCTTTTTGTCTTCCTTTAATTTAAGATTGATGGTTTTATCCTTTACGCCATCATCAATCCCTGTAAAAGTCGCCTGGTCGCTTTTCTTATCGTAAAGCTGAACTTTATCAATCATATCACCACGCAAATTTTTAGTAACCAGCGTAGGATCATCACCAAAGAATTCTTCGCCGTCAACAAGCACTTTATTAACAGTCTGGCCCTGGGCTGTGATCTTTCCGTCTTTGTCGACCTGTATTCCAGGCAATTGTCTCAATAAGTCTTCAACTTTTGAATGAGGTTCTATTTTAAAGCTTCCGGCATTATATTCGGTAGTATCACCCTTTATTTTAATCGCAGCAACTTTCCCCTGAATAATTACATCAGCCAGTAACTTGGATTTCAGAAACAGATTGATATTTCCGAAATCTGCTTCCTTCTTTGCCGAGTCTAAGCTGAAATTTTCTACATAATCCGCATACTTAGGATATGTTACCAGTAAGATAAATTTTCCTGGCTTCGAAGTTTTTAATGAGAATGATCCATCAGCGCCAGCCCGGGTAAAATCTACAAGCGTAGAATCTTTCGCATTTAATACGCTTATTGAAGTATTTACCAGTTTTGCATTCGCGGAAGTATCACTTACTATCCCTTTGATGGAATAAGAATCTTGCGCCAGAAGCGATGACAAGGACAAGCAGGCCAAAAGGACTGTCGAGAGTAGATGTTTCATAACGAGGTTTAAGTGTCACGAAAGTATAACTAATTCTTTAGTAATCAAACCGGGATGATTCTTTTAAAGATTAATTAACATTAATTAACAATTAATCCCTTTAACATAGACTTGTCCGGATGTGCCGATTTAAATTATAAATTCATAGCGAAAAGCCCCGCAATCGTTTAGCTTTGCATAAAATTAAAATTGATGGCTACTACAAAACTTACGATTAATAATAACGGTTCGGTTAGAATTGAAGGCGACTTCGAAATTGTTGACAAGAATGGCAACGCATACGGTTTACAGGGGCGCACTGTGGTGTCCATCTGCCGCTGTGGACTGTCAAAAAATAAACCTTTTTGTGATGGTTCTCATAACGCCCACTTTGAACATGAAGCTATCGCTTTCGACCTGCCGCCGAAAAAAGTTTAAAATAATCTGTTAATTGGTGCGGGTTAAAAGCTCGTACCTCTATTCAAAATCACAGAGGAGTTCTACTGTAAGGAAATAGAATTGCCCCTTTCTATTTTTGCCTTTAGTTTATTTTATAAGACGTTAATTCAGGGACACTAATCCCGCAAGTCTTTTTTCACATCTCCCTTTTTCCTGTATTAGCACCTTGAATTTCCTGCCCATATCCATAAGTAGAGTATGACTTATAACGGATGCTTTTTTTGCAGCGATAGCGATGTCTTTTTCATAAGACATTGCCTGATTGAGATATTCTTTAAATCCAAGCGCCAAAAGAAAATGGCCTTGATCCGTAAAACCACAATCACTCAAGCCGCTTTTTGAACCCCAATGGCTTAAGGCGGAAAAATTTACATGTGATGTAATATCCTGACTTCCGATATTCTCATACACAGAATTATTAACAGTATGCTTGTGATAACACATCAGAGTGCCTTCACTTCTGGATTTTTTATACAGCTCTGAAGCTGGATAACCATAATCTATGGTCATAACGTATCCTCTGTTTAAGGCGCTGGCTACCTCTCCGATCCAGTTTATCGCCTGCAAGTTTATTTCTGTACGAAACCCTTCCGGAAGTTCAACTCCCTGTTCTGCTATATAATCCTTTAGATCTTGTGTAGCAGGTCGAAGAACTTCTACAAAACCATCGTCATAATCAACGAATACCTCCTTAAGCTCCTTTTCCATAAGCACTTCATGAACTGAAAAGTTATCAATCAGCTCATTTGATAAAACGCATCCATTAAAACCCGACAATTCCTCTATCGAGTTATGCCAGTTTACGTTTTGGTGCAAACGGTTTCTTTCTATTGCTTGCATAGCAGGGCTTTTTTCAATGATACAGTAACGGACCTGATCGTACATCTTTTTATTGCTTTGCAGCGAGCTGAGTATATCCTGGCAAAGAATGCCTGTGCCCGCTCCATACTCAACTATAGTAAATGGCGCTTCCTCGCCCAGCAAATACCACATCTCTTCTAACTGCCGGCCGATCATCGCTCCAAAAACCGGGGTGAGGCAAGCACTGGTGTAAAAATCACCCTCTTTCCCTATCTGGTTTCGGTTTGATGTGTAGTATCCTAGATCAGGATAGTACAGGCACATCTCCATAAACTGCTGAAAGGATATGGGGCCTTGATTCCTAATTTTTTCTATGATTATCTCCGAAAGGTCCATGCTTACAGCTATTAGGGCATGAGGTGATTATTTGACCGGATCCGACATTAATTATGCACAAAAAAAGTGCCTGTTAGAAAATATGGGGGGAGAAGTTGGATGAATTTTTTAATTATTATATCAGCATATCTTATGTTTAGAATAAGGAATTTACATTTGCACATTTCTTATAACATCACTGTTTTTTTTCATTCAAAGCTTAACCGGATGTTCCTCTATCTTCGCTAAAACATTAAAACAACCTATCTCGAAAGTTTATCACTTTAACTCTGTCGATGATCAATTAATCTAAAAAACGTTTTTTTTCTCGCTAGTTGTTTTGTTGAAAAACTAAAAAAAATTGTAACGCCTGACCTAAAATCTTAGTATAAAATTTTATTTTTCGACATCAAAAGTATTTCGCTTTTGACATGATGAGTTTTTAGCAGTCGTTTGAGAGCAGCTTGCTGCAATTAGAACAGTCTGTCTTTGTTTTTTTCTTGCTGAAATAGGTGCGATAATTTTCTATTCAAATCTTCTTTCCTATCTGAAGTAGTAATGTTTAAAATGTAATGATTATTTTTTTCAAAGAACACAACCCCCATTCACATCTCCCGATTTTGAGTCCCGCGCCATTTCGATCTTAATATGAAGGAGTGTTATCGCCGTTCTAAATCTTGTCATGGTACAGTGATAACACCGTCCAGAGGTAAAATTTTAACTACTTATTCCAATTCTTGCATGAGTAAATTTCTACATCAATTTCTAGCTGCAATTTTAATTTTAACAGCATCTACTGAACTATTCGGGCAAACTACCCTGAATTTTACTTTTAATGACGCCAGCCCTTGGTCCGATGGCATAGCAGAAGATGGAGAGGGAGGGGCCAGTGATTTTTCCGGCCAGGTAATACAAATCCTTAATATCAGCAACACGAGTGGGTCTGCTTTAGGCGGATCCATTGAGTGGCATAGCGCTGCCGAGCTGGCCAATTCGCAATCTTTTAGTGGCCTAAGCACTTTTAATTATCTTGATGGATTTACCCCCTGGAAGGGAATGGCAATCAAAAGTTCGGATGGTACCGAGTTTAAAATTTCTCAGTTCAAATGGTATGATTGGAATTATACGGGGGGCTTGGTAGATGTAATCGGCTATAGAAACACAATTCAGGTAGCTTCCACCTCATTTACAGCAAATAGTTCAGATCAAATCTCGACAGTGAGTTTAGGGTCTGACTTTGACAATGTCGATGAAGTGCGTATAACCTATAATTCTGGTTCTGGTTATCCGTCAATTAATAACATAATCATAAACAAAACAAACCGATTGCCGGTAGCCGGCTTAGGCACAGCCTTAAATTTTGAAAGAAGCCGGAGTGAAGGTGTACAAGCCCCAAATCATTCAAGCCTTAATTTCGGAACCGGAGATTTCACTATCGAAGCCTGGGTTAAAAGAGGAGCCGACGCAGGTCATGCTACAATTGTTGGAAAGCAGAATGGATCGTCGGTTGGCTATTATCTAAGGATCACCAGCAATAAACTATCCTTTGAAGCGGGATCAGGCTTTCCAAATAGTTTGTGGGTTAATGGCGTAAGCGACATTTCTGACAATAACTGGCATCATGTTGCAGCGGTTTTAAATACATCTGCTAAAACATTGTCACTTTATATTGACGGGATTTTAGATAACTCATCTTCCTATACAAGCAATTTTACAACAACGAATACCGCAGCATTTGGAATTGGATATAAGCCTGGCTGGGGAGAGTATTTCGATGGTAGTTTAGATGATGTCCGCATTTGGTCGACAGCCCGGTCAGCCGCACAGATTAAAGAATACATGTATGTGCCCTTAGCGGGAACAGAAACAGGCCTGGCAGGCTATTGGAATTTTGAAGAAGGCAGCGGTACATCTTTAGACGACAGAAGCGCGAACAGCAACACCGGAACGCTCCAGAATTCTGATGGAGATGAGTATGTTGCAGGTAATACAACGTATTCAGCCAGCGTAGACGAAAATTCACGTATTTCCCTACGCTTAGGCGGAAGTGATGTAGACGATCAGTCATTGGCGGCAGCGATAATAACTGCTCTTCCCTCGAACGGAAAAATCTACCAAACCAATAACGGCACCACAAAAGGCGCTGAGATAACTGCAATTTCTACCAGCCTTTCAGATAACGGAGGTAATCCAAGACGAGTAATTTATGAACCGAACAGTGCTTACTCGGGCTCAGATAGCTTTTCCTATAAAGTAAACGATGGAACTTCAAATTCTTCAAACACACAAACGGTAAGCATCACGGTAGTTGCAGATATAACCGCACCAACTATTAGTTCTGTTACCTCATCAACAGTCAACGGCATTTACAAAGCAGGCGATGCCATCAGTATTCAGGTTAATTACAGCGAAGCGGTAACCGTTACCGGAACTCCGCAACTAACTCTGGAAACGGGAACAACAGACCAGGCAGCTAATTATATAAGTGGTAGCGGCACCACTACGTTGACTTTTACTTATACGGTTCAGTCGGGTGATGCCAGCAGTGACCTGGATTATGCCGCGACTACAGCCCTGGCTTTAAACAGCGGAACCATAAAAGATGCCGCCGGCAATAGTGCAACCTTAACTCTTGCAACACCAGGGACAGCAAACTCCCTTGGGGCAAATAAGAACATCATTATTGATACTCAGGCACCTGCTGTTGCGGGCGTAACATCATCAACGGCTAACGGAACTTACATAGCGGGCAATGCAATCAGTATCCAGGTGAATTTTAGCGAAGCGGTGACGGTCACAGGCACCCCTCAGCTAACACTGGAAACGGGGACAACAGACCGGGCAGTTAATTATGCAAGCGGCAGCGGAACCAGCACACTAACGTTTACCTATACCGTCCAAACCGGGGATGTTAGCAGCGATCTGGATTATACGTCTACAAGCGCTTTAGCTTTAAACAGCGGAACCATAAAAGATGCCGCCGGCAATAGTGCAACCTTAACTCTTGCAACACCGGGTGCCGCAAATTCACTTGGTTCAAATAAAAATATAGTGATAGATGGTGTGGCGCCAACAGTTTCGGGCGTAACTTCTTCGACAGCCAACGGAACTTACAAAGTTGGAGATGTTATAGCAATACAGGTTGACTTCAGCGAAGCCGTAACCGTTACAGGCACTCCTCAACTAACTCTTGAAACCGGAACAACAGACCGGGTAGTCAATTATGCAAGCGGCAGCGGAACCAGTACCCTAAGTTTTAATTACACAATTCAGGCTGGTGATATCAGTAGTGATCTGGACTATACAGCAACCAACGCATTAGCTCTAAATAGCGGAACCATCAAAGATGCAGCCGGTAATAACGCTACTTTAACTCTTGCATCACCGGGAGCAGCAAATTCTTTGGGAGCAAATAAGAGTATGGTAATAGATGGTGTGACTCCAACGGTCAGCAGCGTATCTGTACCCTCGAATGCTACTTATATCGCAGGCCAAAATCTTGACTTCGCTATCAACTTTAGCGAAAGCATAACGGCAAATACTGCAGGCGGAACACCAGCGCTAAGTTTGACAATTGGCAGCACCAGCAAGTCTGCCGATTACCTGAGCGGGTCGGGCAGTTCTGCATTAGTATTTCGCTATACAGTCGCTTCAGGCGATCTGGATGCAAATGGCATTGCAGTAGGATCCATGTCGTTAAATGGTGGCACCCTTAGAGATGCAGCAGGTAATAATGCAACACTTACGCTAAACAGTGTTGGCTCCACCTCTTCTGTACTTGTTGACGCTGAGGCGCCTACGGTAAGCTCGGTAAATGCACCGGCAAACGGAACTTACAAGACCGGGGATCAGTTAAACTTTACCGTTAATTTTGCCGAAAACGTAACTGTTACAGGCTCACCTTATCTTGCCATTACAATCGGCTCCTCCACGGTGAATGCAGCATATGCCTTAGGAAGCGGTGGCCAATCTCTTGTATTCCGCTATACTGTAGTTTCGGGCGATGCTGACAATGATGGTGTAGCCATTGGAGCGCTCTCCTTGAACGGAGGAACATTGAAAGATGCTGCGGGCAATAACGCTACTCTTACCTTAAACAGCGTAGCTTCAACGGCTTCGGTATTGGTGGATGCTGTTTCCCCAGCGGTAAGCAGTGTATCCGTTCCCTCAAACGGAACTTATATCACCAGCCAGAACCTCGACTTCACTGTGAATTTCAGCGAAAACGTGTCGGTAAATACCGGTGGGGGTACACCTTATATTGGTTTAACCATAGGCTCGGCCAATGTAAATGCCGCCTATTTATCCGGAAGCGGAACCTCCGCTTTGGTCTTCCGCTATACAGTAGCATCCGGCAGTGCCGATACTGATGGAGTTGCCTTGGCATCTTCCGTCACTCTGAATGGCGGTACACTCAGAGATGCTGCCGGCAATAACGCCACCCTTACTTTAAACAGCGTGGGTTCAACCAGCTCTGTTCTTGTTGATGCAGTTGCGCCTTCAGTAAGCAGCATCGCTCGTGCCGATGCTTCCCCAACAAACAGCAGTTCTGTTGAGTATACAATTACCTTCCCTGAGGGTGTATCTGGCGTAGGTACAAACGACTTCACCGTTACTTCCACCGGTACCGCAAGCGGATCTGTGGCCCTAATAACAGCAGTGTCGGCCAGCGTTTACACAGTAACGGTTAACAGCATTTCTGGAAACGGCACACTAAGACTGGATTTAAACAATAGCGGAACCGGAATCACCGATGTACCGGGAAATGCTATTTCGGGCGGATATACCTCCGGTCAAAGCTACACTATAGATATGTCTGCTCCGGCAGTCAGCAGCGTTAGTGTTCCTGCAAACGGGACTTATAAAACCGGCAATAACCTGGATTTCACTATCAACTTTACTGAAAATGTAACGGTTAATACCAGCAGTGGTACACCGTATATGGGATTAACACTGAATACTGGCGGCACGGTGAACGCTACTTACCTTTCAGGAAGTGGCACTTCGGCCCTTGTATTCCGTTATACTATTGCTAGCGGCAACCTGGATACTGATGGTATTTCAGTCGCTTCTGCAATTACAGCTAACGGAGGAACACTTCAGGATGCCGTGGGCAACAATGCCACGCTTACTTTAAACAGCGTAGGATCCACTGCGTCAGTATTGGTTGATGCTGTTATACCAACTCTCACAGCCGTTGGTATTTCTTCTAATAATACCACTTCCATTCTTGCCAAAACCGGCGATGAAATTACCCTTAGCTTTACAGCGAGTGAAGCCATCAACACACCAACGGTAAGTATTGCGGGGCAGAATGCCGGTGTTGTTAATACTTCAGGTAATATCTATACCGGTAAGTACACCATGACCAGCGCAGCTACCGAAGGTACGATCGCTTTTAGTATCAGCTTTGCCGACGCAGCAGGTAACAGCGGAACTGCTGTTACTGTAACTACAAACAGCAGTGCAGTTACTTTTGATAAAACAGCTCCGGCAACACCTGCCAGTCTTGCCGGAACAAGCGGTGATACACAGATCGTGCTGAACTGGAACGCGAACTCAGAAGGTGATCTAAAAACCTATAAAGTATACGGTGGAACAAGTGCGAATCCAACAACGCTACTTCAAACCATTATCGCTCCAACCAATACATATACTCATACCGGTTTAACTAATGGTACTACGTATTATTATCGTATATCGGCAACAGATAATGCCGGAAATGAAAGTGCAGTATCAAGCGATGCAACAGCGGTTCCGAAAGCCCAGCAAACCATAACTTTCAACACTATTGCAGCAAAAACATATGGAGATGCGGATTTCGATGCGGGCGCAACTGCCAGTTCAGGCCTGGCGGTAAGCTATACTTCAGACAATTCTGCGGTTGCCACTGTGATTTCTGGTAAGATACATATTGTCGGAAACGGTACGGCAACCATAACTGCGGCGCAGGCGGGCAATGCAGCTTATAATGCAGCTGCCAACCAGTCTCAAATTTTAACTGTAAATAAAAAGACACTTACAGTAGCCCTGACCGGGACAGTCAGCAAAACTTACGATGGCACTACAACTGCTGCCCTTGCTGCGGCCAACTACAGTTTATCTGGAGTTGTCGGATCAGAAGCGGTAATTCTGAATAATCCAACATCAGGTACTTACGACGATAAGAATACCGGAACCGGTAAAACTGTATCGGTAACCGGACTGTCAATCTCTGGTGCTGACGCAGGAAACTATGTCCTTTCTGCTACTGGTGCGAGTGGAGCTATTGGTGCTATCTCTGCTAAAAGCTTAACAGCTTCCCTGACTGGTACAGTCAGCAAAACCTACGATGGAACCACAAGCGCTGCCCTGGCAGCCGATAACTACATCATGTCTGGTGTCATTGGTACCGAAACAGTAATCCTGAATAAGCCTGCATCAGGTACATATGATACTAAGAATTCAGGCACCGGAAAAATCGTATCGGTAACGGGACTGTCCATTTCGGGCGCCGACGCCGGAAATTATGTACTTACTGCTACTACCACAAGCGGCGGTGTGGGCACGATCTCCGCAAAAAGCTTGACCGTGTCTTTAACCGGAACAGTCACTAAAACCTATGATGGCAATGCAACCGCCACTCTTGTTTCTGGAAACTATAATCTCTCTGGCATAATCGGTTCTGAAACGGTAACACTCAGCAACCATACGTCCGGAATTTACGATGATAAACATACCGGTACGGTTAAAACTGTATCAGTAACAGGATTATCTATTTCGGGCATTGATGCCGGAAATTATATACTAAGCAATACTACCGCAAATGCGGCGATTGGTACTATCACCAAAAAAGATATCACACTAACGCTTAATGCTGCACCTTCAATTATCAAAGAATATGATGGTACAACTTCCGCGATATTAAGCTCAGGCAACTACAATCTAAATGGGCTGGAATCCGGCGATGTGGTAACAATAAGCGGTACCGCAGTTTATGATAATAAAAATGCAGGTGTTGGTAAAACGGTAACGGCAAACTCTTTTGTCGTTTCAGGTGCACAAAAAGATAATTACAATCTTATCACTGCATCTGCGATTGTAACAGGAGCAATCTCCACCAAAACACTTACTGTAACGGCAGACGACAAAACCAAGTTCCAGAATACAGCCAATCCGGCATTAACGGTAAGTTACAGTGGTTTTATTAGCGGAGAAGATAAAAGCAATCTTCAAACGCAGCCATTCGCAACTACAACAGCATCTACTGCATCTGTATTGGGAACTTACCCGATTACGGCAAGCGGCGGCGTGGCAGCAAACTACAACTTCAGTTATGTAAACGGGACATTAACTATCGTACCGGGAGCACCAACAAGCCTAAGCATCGCAGCGGCAACAGTTTATGAAAACCAGGCATCAGGCACCGTTGCGGGCACGCTGAGCTCAACATCAGACGACCCTTCGGCAAGCTTTACCTATACTTTGGTATCAGGAGCTGGAGATACCGATAACGGTAAATTTACAATAGAAGGTAACCAGATTAAAACAGGTGCACCTTTGAACTTCGAACAGAAATCAAGCTATTTTGTAAGACTGCGCTCTACCACTCAGCACAATCTTTCTCTAGAAAAGGAGCTTATTATCACTATTAGTGACGTAAACGAGCAGCCAACACTTAACGATATAGATAACCAGGTTATCTGCTACACAACCAGTGAGCAAGCTGTTACTATAAGTGGTATCTCAGCTGGCGCAGATGCCGGTCAGTCTACCACTTTATCCGTAAGCTCAACAAACAATGCCCTCTTCGAGAGCATTGAAGTTAGCCAGGCAAATTCAGCGGCGAACGCAACGGTTAAATATAAACTGGCAAGTGGTGTATTTGGAAGTGCAGTGATCAATGTTATGGTAATGGATGATGGTGGCACGGCTAATAGCGGGGTGAACACCATTCTGAAAAGCTTTATCCTTCAGGTAAACCAGTTGCCGGAAATAAGCATCTCATCGAACAAAGGATTGGAACTTTCTAAAGGCGAGGTGACGGTGTTAAATGCTGATGTAACAGGAGGCAACAGTGGCTTAACTTATAGCTGGGCCGGTGCAAACGGAATCGTAAGTGGTCAAGGCACGCAAAACCTTACGGTACGTCCGGCTGAAACTACTACTTACAAAGTAACGGTAACGAATTCGAATAACTGTAGCACTGTAAAGGAGATTACCATTAGCGTAAATGCCGACTACAAGGTGGTAAACGGAACGAATCTCGTATCGCCGAACGGCGATGGTGTTAACGATAAGCTGGTTATCCATAACCTGGATATGTACCCTAAAAACGAAGTGAAAATATTCGATCGTGCGGGACGCTTGTTGTACAGTCAGAAAAATTACACGGACCAGTGGGATGGAACATTGAATGGTTCACAACTGGCAGAAGACACCTACTACTATGTGGTAGACTTCGGACCAGGCATAGAGAAGATTAAAGGATTTATTTCAATTGTTAGAGATTAAGATATTTTAGATGAAATCACTGATGAATACATCACTAAACAGAGTAGCAGCAATGGGCATTATGTCCATTGCCTTCCTGCTAAGCACAAAAACAGCAAAGGCGCAATTAAACCCGCTTTCAGGCATTTATTTTCAGAACGAATATCTCGGTAACCCCGCAATGGCTGGTATCAATCAAGGCTTAAACCTGAACATGGGATTTCGTCAGCAGTGGTCTACCATTCCCGGAGCGCCAAAGACACATTCTCTGACTGCCGACTACGGAACCGGGAAAAAAGTAGGCATCGGACTAAATATTTATAATGATGAAGCCGGATTAATAAAGCGCACCCGCGTAATGGGGACCTACTCTTATCATCTCCCTTTAAACGATGAAACACAAAAGCTGCGTTTTGGCATTTCCTTAGGCTTTATGGATGATCGGGTAATGAGTGAGCAAATCAATGGAGACCAGAATGATGTTTCAGTAGGTAAATTTAACCAAAGAGAAACCTATATAGACGGCGACTTCGGTGTAGCATACACTACAGAAAGGTTAACTATTCAGGCTGCAATTCCAAATATGAAAAGCTTTTTGCAGAAGGAAAGCACTGTGAGTGTGGCCGATCGTTCTACATTCTTTTCAGCAGCCAGCTATAAATTCTACTTCCCCGAAGCTTTAGATGGATTTGGAGTAGAACCCAAAGTTGCTTTTAGAGGGGTTCATGGCTTTGATAACATTTTCGATTTCGGAGCTAACTTTACGGTCGCGAACAAAGCCGCAAACGTAATCGCTGTATATCACAGCTCACAAAGCGCCACTATTGGGCTGGGTGCAATCATCAAATCGGTAGGTTCTATTACAGCTAATTACACCACCGCTACCGCTGCCTTAAGTAATTATACTGGAGGAAACTTTGAGTTGAGCCTTCAGCTTAGTTTAACGAAAAGAAAGGATTGAGAATAGCTGCAAAAACTAAAAGTGACAACCAGCCCCAGGCTTATAATATGCCTTGTTCATTTCATTTATTAGAGTTAGCATTCGGCTAACAAAAAAAGTGAACGCATTTTTAAACGCGTTCACTTCAATTCTCTTTATCAAATTTGTTAGATAGATTTAATTAACAATAAAGGCTAAGGTGCTACAAAAGCCCATTGCTGGTTAAGGCTTCCATTAGAACCCCAGAACTGCATATTACCGCCGTTAACCGTACTACCGCCGGTATCCAGGCATTTACCGTTAGCACGATTAAATATCTTGCAATAACCATTTCCTAAATCTACTATTTGCCATTGCTGATTAGGACTACCACCATTGCTCCACTGGTGAACGGTAGATCCGTCAGCTGTGTTATTATAGCTATCAAGATATTTACCGCCGGTTACACAGCTTATTTTATAATAACCATTGCTGTAAGTAACTACCCATTTTTGGTTATTGCTGGTTCCGTCAGTATATTGCTTAACAATGGCACCA
Source organism: uncultured Pedobacter sp. (assembly GCA_966210515.1). Taxonomy (GTDB): domain Bacteria; phylum Bacteroidota; class Bacteroidia; order Sphingobacteriales; family Sphingobacteriaceae; genus Paradesertivirga. The sequence goes on along the minus strand of CBIHLM010000024.1, from coordinate 15,500 downwards.
TCTGTAGTAAGGCCATAATTATCCAGCATTTTTCCACTAGCCCGACTTCTTAAACTATAGGTACCATTGGCAATTGGTTTTGAAGATGCATCGCGATAATAGGTTAATGAACCATAGCCTGGCTGATCAAAAGTAGTAGCATGAATTGTGGCGTCGGGGCCACTTTCCGGACGGTGAAGTGCTGCACGTGCAGCAGTGTTTGGAACCGAAACGCCTAAGCGGTTAGCATAATGATTGTACACCATCTCATATATTGGCCTCATTTCACCCCTTTGTGCCGCTGAAATTATGGTATGAGAGTTAGGCGAACAATTAGTACCGGATCCCCAATTATAGGTGGTAAAAGGAACCGTATTACCATTGTTATAGCTGGCAACATATTCCGCACCCTGCATAAATCTGCTGCTGCTGTAGGTATACATATCTATTCCCTGATTCCAGGCCATTTCGCAAAAAGCACCCATCAGGCCTACACCCAATTGAGCATGTCCCTGATCCCGGCCGCTTTCCTGCCACTGACCTAAACCTCCTGCATGCAAAAAGGGAACTGCTTTTAAAATGGATCCATTTCCCGCGCCCGTTTTAAAATAGTTAATTCCTTTATCAATTATTGTCTGATTATCACAAAGGATTCCGATGGCAAGCATGGCCGCCATATTGCATAAATCCCAATTTGCCCAGTAATTAGTGATACATGCGCCGTTATGGTCTCCGCCAAACTCATTTCCTACAAGGAAGCGTTCGACCAAAGGATAATAATAAACATTCAACATATAATCTTTAAAGCCCGCTTCGTCAAACCCTGGGTATCCCTTCATCATTTCACCTACATTGGCAAATTGATATCCGAAAATACCTGAGGCCAGGTAGCGGTCCGCATTGCCTGTAAGCGTAGTATGTGTACTGGACCAATGATTCAGAATATCCCTAGCTTTATCACCGTTAGCTGTAAACCCTTTAATTTTCCATATTAGAGCATTTTGATACGCAGCAGCTACATCCTTATAAAGCAATGCTACATTATCTCCAGTACCACCACGTCTTATAGTGTCGGTTGCACGGGATGTCCAGGTAGAAGACGAGTGAGGACTAGCCAATAGCAGATCCCAGCTTCCTTTCCATGGCTGGGTGCCGGCATTTACTTTTACCCGCATTCTTTCATAATCGGCTTCGGTATGAAGTATCCCGCCGGCGTGAGTTATTGCCAAAGTCTTGTTCTTGTCTTGTTTTGAACTCTGACCCAAAACATTTTCGTCCTGCAAAGACGGTTTTATATCTTTTTTACATGCCCCGACAAATAACAGCAGAGCTGAACATACAATTAAACTTACTTTTTCTTTCATTTTGGTTTATTATTTTGATTAGATAAGAGAATTCATTTGACATATAATTCTAATAGATATAGCTTCATTCCTGAGGGGATTATTGGAATTTAAACTATTGGTTTACAGACCCAATATCGGTAGATAGTTTCGGTCAGAACGGAGGGAGAGTGGTCAAACAGAAGAGGGAAATATTGCAAAAAGCTAGCTGGAGGGTAAAAGAGATTCCCGCAGAAATCAGATCAACAAGACGAAATTTTTAAATTTTCGGCCACCTAACCTGCCTCTGCTCGTAAAAGCTTCCTTTTTTTTGTTGCGCTGCAGAAGAGTTTTCCAGAAACCTGGCGTCGAAGCTGGGTCCATACGGGGTCCGTGTGCTGAATATTCGCTCCTCGGGATCTCCGGATTCGAGAGTATTCAGGGAGATGATGGAAGAGTGAAAGTTGATACTATGCTCAAGCAGCTCTCAAGAAAGCCCGCCAATCCTCGCACCGGTTTTCTGAAAAAAAGTTCTTAATAGAAGATCTTCTTTCAAAATGCTCTGCTTATGCACAAAAATCCGTCAGGCTGTTTAAGTCCTATAACCCTTGCAACAGCATCTGGCTGTCACTTAGTTTTTAACACTAGTGTTGTTACTACAGGGTCAAGTTGGTCTGAGTCTATAGTAAGGCGAATGCCTGTTTTATCCTGATTAAACTTAATCTTTTTACCATTTATAAATTTGCATTGCACCAGTTTCCGATCGATTGCCGGCAATTTGAGTTCTGTACTTCCTGCTGGAAGGCTCAATAAATGAACATAGATCTTATCGCCTTTTTGGGTCGCGCCATATACTCTATCCAGAGGCTCGAAAGGGCCGGGACGTGTACCATAAATACTTTCTCCGTTCTTTTTCAGCCATGCACCTGTTTCTTGCAAGCGGGCCACATGAGCGGCAGGTATCACGCCATCAGCATCGGGGCCCACATTAAGCAGCATATTGCCGCCCCTATCTACCACATTTACTAACATAGTAATCACCTCCTTAAGAGACATCAGATTTTCCGTTTTATTATATCCCCAGCTTGATCCACTTAGGTTTAAACATTTTTCCCATGGTATGTCAATGATAGGTCCTTTTACTTCTGCACCACCTTCATTAACCTGAAAATCACCAAACATACCCGATCGCGGATTAATGAGGATATCCGGTTGATATTTACGGACCATCGTATTCAGTTTAAGTGGCTCCCAAAACCAGGCTGCGTCAACATCTCCGCCTTTGTGCGCAAGCCAGCCGCCATCATACCACAGAATATCGATTTTACCATAATTTTTCATCAATTCTTCCACCTGGCCATATCCTTGTTGCTTCATCAGTGCTGCATTTTCAGGCAGACCCTTCGGGTCAAAATAACCCGGGAAACGCCAGTCCATTGGTGAGTAATAGAGCCCTACCGCTAAGCCAGCTTTACGGCAGGCCTCAGTATACATGGATACAAAATCCCGGCGTGAAGCGGTTTCCATGCTGTTAAAGCGACGATAACTGGAAGGGCTGTTCCATAAAGCGAAACCATCATGATGTCTTGATACCATGACCATGTACTTCATCCCTGCACGCTTGGCTATAGATGCCCATTCGTCAGCATTAAACGATTTTGGATTAAATTGATCCGCAAGCTTAGCGTATTCATCTGCAGGAATTTTTTGATTAAACATGGTCCACTCGCCTGTAGCGGGAATGGCATATAATCCCCAATGAATAAACATTCCAAATTTTTCATCTTTCCACCACTCAATCTTTTCAGGGGGAAGATTTAGACCAGCACCCTTCACCCCATTTATTCCACCTTTAAAAGCATTATTGCCTTTTTCCATGGACTTTTTTTCGTCAGCTCCCATTTCCTGGCCGGCTAACTTTAATGAACATATTGAAAATGTAAATAACAGAATTACAGTTTTAAGGTTAAGTCTTGGTATTATCATGGATTTTAAGTGTTTTTATTCTTTTAAATGAGTTTGATTAGTGTCGTGTTTACCTCTTCCTGCTAAACCGATTTACCATTTTCACACCAACAATGCAATATCCAAAATGAATATACGAATCAAATTGCAATCGACAACATTTACAGCAGCATTTCTAATCAAAAGCGTCTAGCCAATTGCCAATTTAATCAGGATATTTACTCTTCCTTCACGGAAATTAACATTTAGATTAAGCAGCAACCCAATTCTTCAATGCGATGGCTTGTTGAACGTTGCTGTCATACAAAACGACAATCCTCATTTTTAGAGTCTAAAACCTAAGATTAAAAATCCGGACTTTGCACCAGAAGGCAGAATATCAAAAACTCCCCTCTTCCCAACTTTAACTAACCAACTCCTTTTCCCATTTAACAGGCGCCGCTTTTATTACAGGCATGCGGTCAAATTTTCCGCTTAAATCAGGAGCGCGTTTTGACATCATTTTAGTGATCACCATGTGCATCCATATAATGCTAAAAATAGCAAGGCCACAAATGAACATCCACGAGCTTGTCCACAGCCCGGTGAGGTTAAGAAGATATCCAAATAAAATCGGCCCGATGAAGCCGCCTAGTCCCCCAATTAAGCCCACCATACCCCCAACAAGCCCGATTTGTGAAGGAAAATAATCGGGAATATGCTTAAAGACAGCAGCCGTCCCGATTCCCCAGCAAACCCCTGTCAGTAATACCAGCATAATGAACACCCACTTATTTGCCTGGAAATATATCTTGGTTGTTCCCTGGGCAAGCAATTGCTTCTTTGAAATTTTATCGCCGGCTTTAACCCTCACCTCATGCCATGATTCTTTAGCCGGCAATAGCAATACCTGATTATCTACGTCGGCAAATTTATTAGTTCGCCGAACAATCGGATAACTTATACCATCAACCTTAATCTCTTTTGCGTTTACTTCGGTAACAACACCTGCTTCGGCAGCCATTATGCCCGAACCTGGCGAGGTGATTTCCATCTGCGGAATTAAAAGCAAAAAGCTTAAAATTATAGTTGTACTCAAAACTCCATACATCACCTTCCGTGCTCCGTACTTATCCGACAGAACGCCTCCCAGAATACGGAATACACCTGCCGGTAAACTGAAACACGAAGCATATAGCCCTGCTTCTACAAGGCTGCAATGGTATACGTTTACAAAATAGGGAACCAGCCACTGAGAAAAGGTTACAAAACAACCGAACAGCAGGAAATAATACAATCCGAATCTCCAAACCCTGACTTCTTTTAAAGGCGATAATAGCTGCCCTAGTGGTTTGCTATTTGCTACAGGCTTCTTGTTTTCGGCGAACAGAAAGAACGATAAACCTACTGCTAAAAGAACTACCGAATAAATTACCGGGAGGTTTCTCCAACCCTCCGGATTAGCTCCATTATCTGTAAGACTGTTTAATAAGCTTGGTCCAATCAATGTAGTTAGCGATGCGCCGGCAGAACCCATACCAAAAATACCTAATGCCCGCCCTTGCCAGTTTTTTGGATACCATACCGATGTAAATCCAATACCAACCGCAAAGCTTGAGCCCGCCAGGCCGAAGAAAAAGCTAAGAACTAAAAAGTCTGAATAAACATTTGCCTTCGATAGCAAAAACATCGGGATAGCACAAACCACAGCTAGCGTACCAAATACCCATTTACCGCCGAACCGGTCTGTTAAAATACCCATTGGCAAGCGGCAAACAGCGCCGGTTAAAACCGGGACCCCCATCAGCCACCCTATTTGCATCATATCCCACCGAAAGATGCCATTATCAGTTAGATAAGTAACCAATACGCCGTTAATCATCCAGGCAGAAAAGCACATCAGAAAACCGAAGGTGCTTAAGGCTAAAATTTTATGAGATTTTAATGTTGGACTTGCTTCTGCAATCATCACTGTTTCTTTTTTAGGCAGATACTCTTACGCTGAGATCGATTGTTATGGGCGTTTAATCGGGTGTTTGGGCCTTCTCTCCCCCGGGGAGAGATGCTGAAGGCAGAGAGGTATAAACCCAATGCCTCTCCTCAAGGCAAGGGGAATACAAATCGCTTATTTTATTTAATAAAAACACTCGGACACAGGGCACTATCTGTATACTGTAGTATAAAACTCTTTAACGGTGTGCTTCTTAACTCCTCCCGGCAAATAATACAACCAGAAAAATCCTATCAGAAACAGGAACAAAGAAGCGAGAAAAGCCGGGAAGGCAATATCTTTATGCTCTGCAAGAGCATTATTCAATGCGGTATACAACAGCCATATCTGCATAGCTACATTAAATATCATAACAATGATTAAGGCCAGTAATAAGGTACTGATTTTATTGGGATGGGCCTGATTCTGGGCCTCTCTAAACGTACTCATACAATTAAACTGTTTCTTTCTGGTTAGATTCTACAAATGCCTTTACATAAACACCATCTGGTTTTTCCAGCACGTCTAAACGTGGAAGCGGTCTTGGCGGCGGCCCTGCAAGAACCTCGCCGGTAAGTGCATTGAACCATCCGTTATGGCATGGGCATTCTATTTTTCCAGTGCCCGGCTTGTAAAAAACGGCGCAGGATAAGTGGGTACATTTTTGTTCGTAAGCACGCAGCTGGCCGTCTTCCAAATGAATTAAGACATAGGGAATGATGCTTCCGCTGATTACAAACGAACGGGTTCCGCCTACCGGAATGTCGCTTTTCTTACATACAAAATGCTCGCCTTCAATTTTCTGTTCAGGAAAGAAATTGGCCTTTACAGCAACGGCTCCGCTACCGGCAGCAAGCCCTCCTGAAACGAGACATAAAAACTTTGCAAAATTGCGACGCGAAACCTGGGTAGATTCCAGTTGCTCGATCGGGAAATCCTCTTTCCAATGCTTATCCTTGTTTTTTGAAGACATATATCAATAAACTACAAATTCGGTGGTGCCTTTCGGCATCATGATATTAACTTTGGTATTCACGTTCTGATTCCCGAAAATAAAGTTGCTTACCGGCGAACTGTTCGGGCGCATACGGGCCATTTCTTCACGGGTACCGTAATACAGCGCCTGGGTAGGACAAACAGTAGCACACATTGGCTTTTTACCCGCACTGGTACGGTCGTAACACATGGTGCACTTCATCATCAAATCGTACTCTTCGTTCTTTTTAGGAACGCCGAACGGACAGGCCATTACGCAGTTGGAACAACCTATACAGCGCGAAGTATTTGCCGTATGAACAACGCCAAACTCGTCTTTAGAAATCGCATCTGCGGGACAAACGCTCGCACATGCCGGTTCCTCACAATGCATACATACCTGCACAGTAGTTTGCACGGTGGTAGCACGATCCACATAATTTACATGGATCATAGATTCCTGACCATTGGTTTCGCATTCGGCGCAAGCCATTTCGCAGGCCTTACAGCCAATGCAGCGTTGCATGTCTATAAAAAACTCCTGATTTTGTATATAATTAGTAACAGGCATATATCTTCTTAATGGTTAGGATTAACTGCTTTGAAATGCTTTTGAATCTTTTGAAGGTGCGGCAAACTCGCCGGTTCCCTCTATTTTACAGGCACAAACCTTAAACTCCGGAATCTTGGAAACAGGATCTAAATGGGGTGTAGTAAACTGATTTGCCGATTTTTTACCAGGCCAATGGTAAGGCAGGAAAATAGTATCCTTGCGTATAGTCTCTACAATATGTGCCGGAAACACTTCCGAACCGCGGCGGGTACTTAACCTCACCAGTTCATTATTACGGATACCGTATTTTGCTGCGAGCTCCGGGTGCATTTCTATTTTAGGTTCCGGGAAATTATCTACCAGCTTACCAATACGACGGGTTTGTGTTCCGCTCAGATATTGCGAAACCACACGGCCGGTTGTCATCACAACCGGATATTCTTCATCTGTAACCTCGCCCGGATCACGGTATTTTACAGGGTTAAAATGCGCTTTACCATCATTGGTATGAAACTTCCGGTCTTCCCAAAGTCGTTTCGTTCCCGGATGATCCAAAGAAGGACAAGGCCAGAAAACGCCCATATTGTCCTCAATTTTTTGATAAGTGATTCCGTAATAATCTGCCGTACCGCCTTTTGAGGCTACCCGCAGTTCATTAAAGATCTCTTCGCTGGTTTTGAAGTTGAACTTATCACCATAACCAAGCCTGTTGGCAATATCCAGAAGAATCTCAGTATCCGGACGGGCTTCTCCGGGACAATCTACTGCCTTACGTATCCGGATCACCCTTCCCTCTGCTGAAGTAACGGTTCCTTCCTCTTCTTCATGTAAAGATCCCGGCAAAATAATATCCGCATGTCGCGAAGTCTCGTTCATAAAGAAATCGATACACATGTAGAACTCCAGTTTCTCAAAAGCTTCGCGAACGTAACTGTTATTTGGCAGAGACACTAAAGGATTAAAACATAAGGAAATCAGCCCTTTCACTTCACCACGATGAATAGCTTCTATAAGCTCAAAAGCAGTATGCCCTTTTCCCGGCATATCCTTTTCATCAATACCCCAAACCTCCGAAATGTATTTACGGTGCTCCGGATTTTCAATATCACGGTTTCCCGGAAGCTGATCACATTTATGACCATGCTCCCTGCCCCCCTGTCCGTTTCCTTGTCCCGTAATCGTACCGTAACCACAATAAGGCTTACCAATACGGCCGGTCGCAAGTACAAGGTTGATACAAGCCACTACATTATCCACACCTTTGGTATGATGTTCGATACCGCGGGCATGCAGTAAGAAACTGGTTTTAGCCTGTCCCCACCATTTAGCAGCGGTTTCAATTTTCTCTTTTTCGATACCGGTTACCTCTTCGGCCCATTCCAGCGTATAATCTTTGACTATCTCTAAAGCCTCGTCAAAGCCACTGGTATGATCGCGGATAAAGTCATGATCAAGCATGTCATTATCGGCCAGGTACTTCAGCATGGCACCCAAAAGTGCAGAATCTGTTCCGGGTTTTACCGGCAGGTGTAAGTCGGCAGTTCTGGCAAGCGGAATCATACGCGGATCTATCACAATCAGCTTAGCGCCATAATCTCTCGCCCTCCAGATCCAGTGTGTAAGCGTAGGGAAAGTTTCGCTGATATTAGCGCCGGTAACAATAATAACTTCAGCCCGCTCCAGGTCTTCGAAACTGTTGGATATACGGTCGAGCCCAAATGCCTTTTTATTTCCGGCCCCGGCACTTACCATACACAGGCGTCCATTATAATCAAGGTTTGCTGTTTTTAAAGCAACGCGGGCAAACTTTCCAACCAGGTAGCTTTTCTCGTTACTTAAAGAAACACCTGAAAGCATTCCGAAAGCATTGTTTCCGTATTTTTCCTGAATACGCTTAATTTCATCGACAGTATGTGTAAGGGCATCATCCCAGTCCATACGTCTAAAGCCAGCCCCTTTTACACGTCGTAAAGGATACAACAGCCTGTCGGGATGGTTATTTTGCAGATAGCGCTCAACACCCTTAGGACACAAACGCCCTTCATTGTATGGAAACTCCATCCATGGTTCAAAGCCCACCACGGTATTATCCTTAACCAGGAGTTTCATACCACACTGCATTCCGCAAAAACAACAATGTGTTTTAACTTCTTTATCAGGTTCATCACGCCCCGGATATCCTTCTTTAGGCGGATAGTTTAAACTGGGGCCGAATTTTTCTATAAGTTCCTCTGCCGAAACTGGAAGTGTTGCCATAAAATCTTGTTGGTAAATTATTGTTAACCGAAAAGCCTCCCGTTGTTTGCCTCGCGGGCTTTTAAATGTGCCATTGCAAGCCTTGCGCGTTTTCCTTCAGGACTTAAATCAAGATGAGAACTCCCATCTGGCAGCGAAAAATCAAAGCCTAGTTCTTTGGTTACTTGTTTTAAATCATCAATATGCATTTGCGTAGCAAACTCCTCGCCTGTATGCGGACAAACAGCCATGCCACGCCTTTCCCCTTCTCTTCTATAAACATGAGCCATTAATTGTGCAGGCTTTTGTATGATGTGGAAGAACTTGCCGAAGGGAATCCAGATAAGGAACATAATTACGGTGATGGCATGTGTTACAGCCATAAAATCGTAAGCAAAGCCCTTCATAAACTCGTAGCTGTAGGTTAAACCCAGGCCCGAGCCAGCAATAGCGAACAGCAAAATAAGCGGCAAAAGATCGCCCTCGAACGATTGCGTAGCAATTAATCCGGGTTTGGTTAAGCGGCGACGCATAAACACGATCACCCCTACTATCACCATCCAGGATGAATAATTAAGCGCATGAAATACAAAAAATGCCATTACCGAACCCAGTTCAAATTCCATCATTTTAAAGCCGAAGAAATGAGCTTCATATAAACGAATACTATCAGGAAATAAACTTGATCCCTCTTTCAGCGTAAAATGGATCCAGCCAAAAGTTAAAGGAAATGTTATTGCGAAGGCCAGTGTACAACCGAAGGCCATAAGAAAGTGACCAATCCATCGATCGCGACCGCGTTTGTAGATAAATTTCTGAAAGGCAATATTCTCAACAGTGTCCTTCATTAAAAAAGCTGCATGTGAGAAAAAGCGCCTGCTAAAAATCAGCTCCCTTCCCCGGCGGAAATACATACGGGTTGGAGGTCTTTGTAGCCATACCGAATATCTGTAAATCACTCCAAAAAAGGCAAATACAGTACCGAATAAATACGCAATTAAAGCCGCATCAAAGTTCTGAAGCTCCCTGGAACCGTAAAACACCAGGGCAATGGTTATCAGAGATATCACCGTTGCATTCCATAGCGCTTTTCTGTTCAATAAAAATACAGATCTTATCATATTATTTCACCAAAATCGTCTTAAACACCTCCAAAAATATGACGAAAATCATATTTTTTCATATATTTTCAATAATTATGACAAAGTATTTTAATAAAGATCCATTTTTTTAGCAACATTTAACTGATAAATAAAAATTAAACCAGTCATAAGCCCTATAAAAACAAAACCATCATAAATCACCTCTCGCTTGTAACTCGATTTGTGAATAGTTCGTTTAATCTCTCCTTGTTATTCGCATGTTGAGATAATTTGTACCGGTGACAACCTGAAAGCCGCAGTATAGTTAGGTGGGAATATTTTGCGATGTGGAGACACGCGATCATTTGAAATTTTCAAACTTTCCTTATCTTTCATCACCTAAACAATATTATGCCATTTACCATTTCCGAGTATCCTTTACCACCTAAGGAGTCTAACAGGCAGTATATACAGCCTACATCAGAATTTAAAAGACAGGTAATTAAAGTATTCCTGCTCTGTGTATTATTTCTATTATCGTACATAGCTGTCGTTACGATGGCACTGGGAATAGCTGCACTGGTTGTTTTGCTGGTGGGCGCTATTGCATTGGAAGCCCGAAATACTTTAACGCTTTTGCTCGTTATAGGCGGACTGGGTCTGGCAGTAATGATCGTGATCTTTGTATTTAATTCGCTAGTAATCAAACTAAACAGAGGCCGTGAGGGTGCCGTTCAGATCTTCGAAAATGATGAGCCACTTTTATTTGAATTTATAAGGAGGGTAACTACCGAAGCAGGATCATCTTTTCCAAAGAAAATTTTTCTTGTTGAGGATGTTAACGCAATGGTAGCATACGACTCTGTCTTTTTAAGCATGTTTTTTCCTCAGCGCAAGAATTTGTATATCGGAGCTGGATTGGTTAATTCGCTAACTATAAGTGAATTTAAAGGGGTTCTCGGACATGAGTTCGGGCATTTTTCGCAAAAGAGTATGGCGCTCGGAGCCTATGTTTATCATTTCAACCTGATTATCCACAAGATCTTATTCGATAACGAACGTTATAACAACGCCCTCACAAACTGGGGAAACTCCACCTGGTACTTTCGGATATTTAAAGAATTGGCTAGCCTGATCATTCAGGCAATGCAATGGATTATGCGCAAAGTATATGTTCTGCTCAATAAAGAACATATGAGCCTGTCAAGACAGATGGAGTTTCATGCAGATGCTGTTGCTGCGAGTGTCAGTGGCTCCAGAAGCAATATCACTGCACAGTACAGAAGTGATTTTGCGACAGAATGCTATACCGAACTGCTTAATTTTTACGGCACCTTGATCCGTGAGAACTGGAAAGCCGAAAATATATACACCCATCATTTTAAACTGATGCAGCTTTATGCAGCAAAATATAAAATCCCTCTGAACAACGGCTTGCCCATGATTGATGCCAATAGCTTCGATCTGCTTGGCAAGAGCCGTATTATCATCAAAGATCAATGGGCCTCGCATCCTGACACATCAGACCGGATTGCTTTCTTTTCTGAGATGAATATTGATGCCGGTTTGGTTGACAATTCGGCCTGGGAATTGTTTAGCGACGCAGCGCGCATTCAGCAGAAATTTACCGATAAACTTTACGAAGACGTTCAGTTTGAAGATAGTCCATTGCTTTTGAGTGCTGAAGAATTTGAAGTAAAATACCTTGATCATTTGGGCTCCACCTCGCTTCAGCCCGAGTTTAACGGCTATTATAATAACAGGAACATCGAGCGGTTCGAACTGGAATACTCAGAAATGGACGCGGGCGGGGCATTATCCGGAGACTTGTTCTCTGATAATTATAGCCGCTTGCCTGCATTAATCGCAAATCTGGAAAATGATATTAATGTTCTTGCTTCCCTGAGCGAAGGAAATACAGGAATCCGGTCTTTCGACTTTGATGGAGAAAAATTTCCTGCCTATGAAGCAGAGATCATTAAAGGAAGACTTAATAAAGAGCTTGAAGAGGCAAGACTTAAAATAACGGATCGCGATAAAGCGATATATCATTATACTCTGAGGGCATGTACCTCAGCAAGTGAGAGGACACAGTTAAAACTGGCCTATGCCGACATGTTTCGCCAGGTTGAGCTTGCGGAGCTTGATCTTAAGCTGTACAATGAAATGATCGATGTAGTTAACCCGGTATATACCACTATGCAGCATGAGGACATAAAAATTCAGGTTATGCAGATTATCCGGAAAGAGAAGGAATTGAAGGAACGCTTCGAGGCATTATTAAATGATGACAAACTGATAGCTGAAGATTCTTTGACAGAATATTTAAAGTGCATCGAGAAGCTGGTCAATAGTGATCATATTTATTATACCTCGGCGCAATATCTGAATGATGAAATTCAGGTACTCAACGATGCTATGAATGCTTTTGTTTCTATTACGATAGACTACAATTTTCTTGTAAAAAAGAGTGCATTAGGGTTTCAGAACAATATTTTAAAAAGGCAAACAGCTCTGGCACAGGCCGAACCACAGACCTTATGAAGATGCATAACAAGCTGAGCTAGTCCAGATAGGCGTCATGCTGTCCTCCGCTGGCGGAGGTGCCGAAGGCGGAGGTGGTTAAAGCAAGCAATATATTGTTGATGGTGGACACTAACAATGGAAGAGAGGATGGGGAAGCACTGCGCCGGGCTTGAAGGCTGAGGTGATTACACCATCTGTCTATCACCTCATCCCTAACCCTTCTCCTCAAGGAGAAGGGAACCAAAGGCAGGTAACACAACGATTAAGCTTTTAAACAACATTTTTATTTAAGCGCCATACCGGCTAAAGCGCCAACACCCTCTCCTCCAGGAGAGGGATCAAGAGTGAGGTGATTACACCATCTGTCTATCACCTCATCCCTAACCCTTCTCCTCCAGGAGAAGGGTACCAGAGGCAGGCAACACAACGATTAAACTTTTAAACAACATTTATTATTTAGGCGCCGTATCGGCTAAAGCGCCAACATTTGCAATCCGGATAATATGTTATCCCATTATTGTGTCCCCACCAGCGAGACAAGTGGCTTAATCTCCAACAGGTAGCGTTCACGAACTAAATAAAAGTTCTTCTGTTTGAGGTCACGAAATCAGGACAGCAACGGAGATCTATGAACAATGACACATTTTCAAACGAGAATGTCAGTAAAGGACAGATAGGCCTTATGCTGTCCTCCGCTGGCGGAGGTGCCGAAGGCGGAGGTGGTTAATGCAAGCAATATATTGTTGGTGGGGAACACCAACAATGGAAGAGAGTATGGGGGAAGCAGTGCGCCGGGCTTGAAGGCTGAGGCGATTACACCATCATCTTAACACCTCATCCCTAACCCTTCTCCTCAAGGAGAAGGGAACCAGGGGCGTATAATACAACCAACGATTGACCTTTTTAACAACATTTTACTTTAAGCGCCATACCGGCTAAAGCACCAACACCCTCTCCTTGAAAAGAGGGTTCAAGGCTGAGGTGATTACACCATTTGTCTATCACCTCATCCCTAACCCTTCTCCTCGAGGAGAAGGGAACCAGAGGCGAGTAATACAACGATTAAGCTTTTTAACAACATTTATTCTTAGTCGCCATACCGGCTAAAGCGCCAACACCCTCTCCTTGAGGAGAGGGATCAAGGGTGAGGTTATCCTACCCACCTATTTCCAATTTATTTTTACATTTAAACATAAAAACATCCCCAACATGAAACCAATCACCAAAACCCTCTTTCTGCTGGCGCTAAACTTAACTATTTTAACTCCGCTCAGCCTATTTGCTCAGTCTTCCGGGTATTCCAAAGAAGTACAAGACCGGATCTTTAAAGTAGAACAAAGCCTTGCGGGAGCCGTGGTGGTAGAGGGAGACAGCTTATGGACTCTAAGTCAACGCATACAATATCATAAAATCCCGGCTGTGAGCATTGCCGTAGTAAAAAACTTTAAGATCGACTGGGCCAAGGCATACGGCTATGCAGACATATCCGAAAAAAGAATTGCCAGTCCCACCACCCGTTTTCAGGCGGCCTCCATCAGCAAATCACTCAATGCCATGGCCATGCTCAAGCTGGTACAGGATAAGAAGATCGACCTGTATGCCGATATTAACACGTATCTCAGCTCCTGGAAATTCCCTTACGATTCCATATCGAAAAACAAGAAGATAAGCCTGGCCAACCTGCTGAGCCATACCGCCGGCTTAACCGTACATGGCTTTGGCGGCTATAAGCAGGGCGATAAAATACCATCAGTGATCGAGGTGCTAAACGGAACGGCACCGGCTAATTCTGCTGCCGTGCGCTCAAATGCCGAACCAGGTATCAAGTCCGTATACTCCGGCGGCGGAACAACCATCTCGCAGCTCATCGCAATGGATATCAGCAAAAAGCCCTACCAGGATTTTGCCCTCCAAACCGTTCTGAAACCTTTGGGCATGAACCACAGCTTTTACTATCAGCACCCCAGTTTAGGTCAGGCTAAACACCTCGCCACCGCTTATCGTGCAGACGGCAATGCGGTGCCCGGTAAATATCATACCTATCCCGAAATGGCAGCAGCAGCCTTATGGACCACCCCAACAGATCTGGCTAAATTCATCATCGAGACACAGCTTTCCCTGCAGGGCAAGTCAAATAAAGTACTTTCTCAGGAAACCACCCGGCTCATGCTTACACCATACATCGATCGTCAGGCGGCTTTGGGTGTATTCGTTCAAAAGCTGGGCGAACAAAACTTCTTTAGTCATGGCGGGGCTAACGAAGGTTTCCGTTGCCAGTACTTCGGAAGCATGGACGGCGGAAATGGCGTAGTAGTAATGGTAAACTCTGATAACGGAGCCATCATGCAGGAGATCATTAACAGCGTAGCCACTGTGTATCAATGGAACGGTTTTTACAAGCCCCAGGTTAAAAAGCTGGTTGCTGTCCCCGATAGTATCTCCTCTGCGTATGTGGGTAAGTATGAGATCAGTCCCGGTTTTATTTTAACCATTAGCAAAGAGGGCGGACAGTTAAAAGCTCAGGCCACCGGTCAGGGGAAACTGGATCTCTTCCCCGAAGCAGAAAATAAGTACTTCGTAAAGGTAGCGCCCATCGGTCTTGAATTTATTAAGAACGCAAGTGGTGTGGTCGAGAGCCTGGTGATCTATCAGAACGGGGCTAAGATTCCGGCGAAAAAGATTTAACAATTTCTTTTCTGGTAGAATGAGGCAGCTTGATGATTTGAAAAGGATAGGCGCGGCTTCGTGGGTGCTGTGGCCCCGCCATACACTCATACGCCTGCAGGCCTTAGGCGCGGAGGCCGGTATCCTTTTCTGTCGGGTTTAGAGATGTTGGTGTAGAACATTGTCGCTAATTATTGGGTATGTGGATTATTTTTTCTAATATCACAGGG
>CBIHLM010000023.1:0-60197 GCA_966210515.1 uncultured Pedobacter sp. | reverse complement strand
AAATAATTCTATTTTAATTTTATGACATTATTTTTACAATTCTCGGCTTTTATTTCCGTGACAATATGAGAAACCTGAGAAATAATTTTACACTGAAAATAACACGAAAAAAAAAGTTTTATTTTTTTTGTAAAATATTTCAAATATAAATCTTACCTGAAAATGACAGGCGGGTTTAACTTTTAAGGCATCAAATTTAATTTTAATATAATTTTAATCACTTTAGAAAAGATGTTACAACATTAATCGACGTTTTTAAGTCATTATTAAATAAAAATTTCGTCCGTAAAGACGATTTACATAATTAAAAAATTCATTTTTTCCTACTGTATGTGCACATAAGTCTATGTGCAGTTGCACCGTTCAAGAGGTGTAATTTATAAACACAGTATGAAAGAAATGAAAAGTTTAAAAAGTAGATTCTCAATGAGCCTTCTATTATGTGCGGTAATTCTGTTTTCACAGTGTAAAAAAGACGCCACGGAAGAGACCTTTGCAGACCTTACACCAAGTGCCGTGATGGCAACAACCAGTTCTACCACCGTAGTTAGTGGTACGCTAAATGTTTCGAATGCAGTAAGCGATGGTGGCTACGCTTACTACATCGGTCAGGACTTACAAACACCTGGCGATTCCAACAACGGGTCCACAGTTTCAACCATCAGAATTTTTGAAAATGGAAAAGAAATTGGCCCGGCACATTCGCTTCACAACGACATCAGAAAAAATGGTGCCGGAAGATTTAGCCATTGGAACTCAGGTTTATATTTTTCTGCATCGGATAACACAAATCCTAAAACAAACGGAAGAACATATACCTATACTAATTCCACCACAGCAACAACAACTACTACTACTCCCACTACGACATCATCAGGAGTTGTATTAGATCTTTCGCGTGCTGGTTCTGATGGAGGATTTGCTTATTATATAGATGTAGATCCTAATATAGTAGGCGACTCAAACGAGCAGCTCACCATTTCAAAAATGAGACTGTTCGAGAATGGTGTCGAAATTGGCCCGGCTCATGCTGTACACGCAGATATCAGAAATTATGGCAAGGGAAGGTTTAGCCACTGGGGCACGGGGTTACGGTTTTCAGCATCAGATAACAGCAATCCGAAGACCAATGGAAAAACGTATACGTACACAGTTGATGGTACATCACCAACTTCGACAACTACAAGTCCGACAACGGAGACAACAAGTCCTACTACCACCGAGACAACTACAAGTCCTACCAACACTTCGGGCTTAATCGGATTTGCAGCCGCCAATGGTGGCACCAAAGGGGGCGAAGGCGGACAAACTGTTACTGTAAGCTCGTTATCTGCATTGCAAAGCGCCTTATCTTCAACATCCCCGATGATTATAAATATTTCGGGTACGATAAGCGGATCATCAATGCTTGATGTAAAATCGAATAAGACAGTCAACGGATTATCCGGTGCAACTTTAAATGGAGTCGGCCTATCAATATGGAATAATAGCAATGTTATTATCAGAAATATTAGAATTCAAAATTCGCCAATTGATGCTATTACTATCAGAGATAATGCGCATCATGTGTGGATTGATCATTGCTGGTTGGATAGAGCTTCGGATGAATTAGTGGATATTTCCCGGGGTGGTGACTTTGTGACTGTATCATGGACTAAATTCACCGGAACTAATTATGGAGTGCTTATAGGTGGTGGCGCGGTAGAATCAATGAACAGCGGAAAGTTAAATGTAACACTTCATCATAATTATTTCTATGATATCGCAGAGCGTGTGCCATTTGCTTCTACCGGAATCGTACATTTTTTCAATAACTATGTTCATCACCAAAACGTTCCATACAACGAGCCGCAGGTTGATGCTTGGAATCAAGTTAATATCCGAGTAGAGAATAACTACTTCAAAAATATTGCAAACAGAGCTATTCGTGCTTTAACGCAGTATGGCAGCGGTAAAATTCTTAACCTTAATAACACCATGGATAATTGCCCAAATCCATTATATGTGGAAACTGCTCCATCTACTTGGGCGCCGGCTTATGAATACAAGTCTGCACTACATTCTTCAACAGATGTGCCGTCGGCTATTTTAAATGGTGTTGGACCAAGATAACATATAATAGAAAATCAGTCTCTCACAATTATTTCCGGGACAGGCAAACGCGTCCCACATTAAATTAATCCACTATCAAAGCTATCTGAAAGATAGCTTTGATAGTTTTCGCATCTCCTATATCGATTGTAATATTTTAACGCCTGGGATTCTATGGCGTAAATAATTATATAAAGATCCTTTCCGGGTGCTTTATAGTTTTTTTGAAATCGAGGTTCATCTGCCTCGATTTTTTCTTCAAAGCCTATGTCTTAACTGGATTTTACCAGGTCAGATCAACTTTTTATCATACACATCACAATTTTGCTCACTGCCGCCACTACCTGGAAGGCAATGAAAATTCCTGTTTTTATTCAACAACTTAATCCTACCGTTATGAATCAAAAAATCTGGCTGTCCTCTCCACATATGGGAGGAAATGAATCGCTCTATGTGAAAAATGCATTTGATACGAACTGGATAGCGCCTTTGGGTCCGCACGTTGACGGTTTTGAAAAAGACCTGGAAACTTACTTTGGTGGTGATACTCATGTAGCTGCGCTAAACTCAGGCACGTCCGCATTACATCTTGCACTGATTATTCTGGGTGTACAAGCCGGGGACGAGGTGCTGTGTCAGTCGCTGACATTCTCTGCGTCAGCAAATCCAATTAAATATCAGGGTGCCACGCCCATTTTTGTAGATAGCGAAGAAAGTACATGGAACATGTCTCCGGAATTTCTTCAAATAGCTATTCTCGACCGTATAGCAAAGGGCAAAAAGCCCAAAGCAATTATTGTCGTTCACCTTTACGGAATGCCGGCACAAATCGACCGGATCGTTGAAATTGGCGCAAGTTATGGAATTCCTGTTATTGAAGATGCTGCAGAAGCACTGGGCTCGACGTATAAAGGCAAAAAAATCGGGACTTTTGGAGATATCAGTATCTTATCATTCAATGGAAATAAAATTATTACTACCTCCGGCGGCGGAGCCATGATTTCTGCCAACGAAGAGTGGATCGCAAAAGCGAAGTTCCTGGCTACCCAGGCACGTGATTCCGCGCCCTATTACCAGCATTCTCAAGTTGGTTACAATTACCGGATGAGCAATGTTTGTGCGAGTATCGGACGCGGACAGATGGAAGTGTTGCTTCTGAGGGTTGCTCAAAGGCGTAAGAATTTCAGACTGTATCAGCAATATTTGTCATCCATTCCAGGCATTCAGTTTCAAAATGAGCAGAATGGCGATTATTTTTCTAATCATTGGCTGAGTGCGATAACTATTGAAGAAGGAGAGGGCCGGATGAGTAATATAGACATATGTATGGCGCTCGAAAAAGAAAATATCGAAGCCCGTCCCATCTGGAAGCCAATGCATTTACAACCTGTCTTTGCACGTAATCCGTTCTATGGTGATGAAACAAGTAACCGGCTTTTTAGAAGAGGTCTATGCCTTCCGTCGGGCTCTAATTTGACAAAACATGATATCCTTACAGTGATCAGCCACGTCAAGGAATGTTTCACCAAACGCCTGGATCGTGTGCCGGTCGTCGCATAATCCTGTAACTTCAAAACGCTTATTGTAAAAATCTACCTGAAAGCTATATCAAAGGTGTAATGTCGTATCTATGTGATTAAAGTTTTATCTCTAGAACTGATAATCCAAAATATAACCGGTAGATATATTAATCTGTGGTTTAATTGTTTGTACCAGTTTCGGTAATCGCTGAGCGGATAAATCATTCAATACCACCTATTCTAAAAATAAAATTCCTTTAGTTTTTTAACTCTTCTAAATCATTTTACCCATGATACAGACATTTTTATTTGGGAAAGCACAGAGTCGTTGGCTTATATTATTGATTGATCTTATTGTCGTAACCTGGGCATTTATTCTTTCATTTTTAGTAGCCACCAGGTTTGGGTATCTGGAAATATTAACTTTTGAATACCTCTCATACCTGGGTTTGTATTGTGTTATAACAATGCTTGTTTTTATAATGATGAAAATCCATACCGGGATAATAAGATATTCGAATACTCAGGATATATTTACTATTTTTTCGGCGACACTCTTATGCAATATCCTTTTCTGGATTGCAATTCAAAGCCCCTTGCAGCAGTCCGAACGATTTGCTCATCTGCAGCTCCGGCAAGCAATAATTTTTAATTTTTTTATTTCATCAACCCTGTTGATAATGTTTCGCCTTGTCGTAAAAAGCGTGTATAATTTTTATACCGGCCTTAAGCGGGAACTGATCAAGCCAATTATTATATACGGCTCAGATCGCTCGTCCGTTCTCATAAAACAAGCGTTCGAAGACCATCCCGAAATTAAATATGAGGTTTTAGGGTTTATTGACGATGACTCGGATAAGGTAGGCAAATATATAGAGCAAAAGAGAGTTTTCAGATCGTCTTCAATAAAACTTTTAAAGAAAAAATATGCGCATGCAGAATTGGTGGTTAATAGTAACTGCCTAAATATTAACGGTAAAAAGCACGCAATTGAAGAATGTATTGAGCTGGGGATTAAAGTTCTTACGGTTCCTCCCGCAGATCAATGGTTGAATGGGCATCTAAGCTTGAATCAGGTAGCTGATTTGAAAATTGAAGATCTTCTACAGCGGCCACCGATTGTTTTAAACAAAGCCAATGTTCTGAATGAATTATGCGGTAAGCGAATTTTAATTACCGGCGCGGCCGGTTCCATTGGATCCGAAATTGTTCGTCAGGTTGTATCGTATAACCCTGAATTGGTTATTCTCTGCGATCAGGCAGAGTCGCCATTACATGAGTTACAACTTGAACTGGAAGATAAGGGGATGGCCGAAAAGGTTAAAATATGCGTAGGAAATATCCAGAACGTCAAAACAATGCGCGGAATATTTAAGTCATATACCCCGCAAATTGTATTTCATGCAGCGGCGTACAAGCATGTTCCGATGATGGAAAACAATCCTTGTGAAGCTATTCTGGATAATGTACTTGGAACTAAAAACATGGCAGATATTTCCGTGCAATTTGGCGTCGAAA
Organism: uncultured Pedobacter sp.; assembly: GCA_966210515.1. Classification (GTDB taxonomy): domain Bacteria; phylum Bacteroidota; class Bacteroidia; order Sphingobacteriales; family Sphingobacteriaceae; genus Paradesertivirga. The sequence continues at coordinate 55,068 of CBIHLM010000023.1, read as the reverse complement.
AATTCGTCATGATATCTACCGATAAGGCTGTAAATCCGACCAATGTTATGGGTGCATCCAAACGTCTGGCCGAGATGTATATTCAATCCTTAAACAATTTGGAAGAAACGAAGTTGCACGAAGCTGGGTTCCTTCAAGATGTACTGTCAAATAATAGCCATACAATAAGCTTTCAGACAAAATTCATAACAACCCGGTTCGGAAATGTTCTCGGTTCGAATGGTTCTGTTATACCTCGATTTAAAGCTCAAATTGGACGTGGAGGTCCTGTTACGGTTACTCATCCTGAAATAACCCGCTATTTTATGACGATAACCGAATCTGTTCAACTGGTGCTCGAAGCTGCGGCAATGGGTAAGGGGGGCGAGATATTTATTTTCGACATGGGCGAGCCGGTTAAAATTGTGGATCTGGCGAGTAATATGATCAAACTTACCGGTCTCATCCCCGGAAAGGACATTAAAATAGAGTTCACCGGCCTGCGTCCTGGTGAAAAGTTATATGAAGAGCTATTAAACAAAGAAGAGTATACAATTCCAACCCACCATCAGAAAATCAAAATTTCTAGCGTCATTCTGTATTCGTACGACTACGTTCAGCAAAAGATCAACGAATTGCTGATATTAAATGATTGCGCTAATGAAAAAGAAATTGTGAGCAAGATGAAGGAAATTATTCCGGAATTTAAAAGCAACAATTCAAAATTTGAAGAACTTGATTTGATCCTGGAGAACCAGGATTAATTCTCAGGCTTATACTTCCTTCTTATCAATGGAGTGATCTCATCCCACTAACAAAAAACCTAAAAAACCGACCTCTTCATTTGCGAAGTTGCTAAACCCTGCTTATTTCAAATAATATATGAATGAGGAAATTCATGTTGGAGAAATGATCGAAGAAGTAATTCGATCCAATCGAATCAGCATCAGCGATGTTGCCAGAAAAATCCATGTAAACAGAAGATCTGTATACAATTGGTTTAAACAGAAGTCATTACGCCCTTACACATTGCATAGAATTTGTTATGTGTTGGTGCATAATTTTTCTGTAAAGCTTCCCGAGTTCTTCAATGAACAATTCATTCAGAACAAGGAATTTGCTCCGCCTGCATCTGACAAAAAAGCTGATGTTATTGCAGAAACAGAATCCAACTCTGTTCAATACTGGATCAATAAGTATATCTATCTGCTCGAGAAGTATAACGAGACTTTGGCAAAAGGCGTAACAAAGGAAGATAAATCGGCAGAAAGAAAGAGGTAGAAGCAATATCTTCAGCGTGCTGGGAAACCCTCGGTTATGTTTCATTCAAAGTATTGCCCATTTGCAATGCAGGGCGACCATTGTTTACATAAACAGGTTTCAGACAACGGCTTCATATACTCGAGTTTAAAACTCCGGTTTTCAATCCTTTTTTTAAACTGTTTGAAGGTTAATTCAACTTTTTTCTGCTTTTTTTATTTTTTAGTTGAACAAAACATTTTATAATCTGTATTATAATTATTGATATATTTAAAAAAAATATAGACTTATAAATTATTAATTAATTTCAAATCCCCTGATACTCACCCAATTAATTTCACATGAATATTTTTGTTGCCAGCCTGCCTTATCAGCTTGAAGAAGCTGATGTAAAAGAGACTTTCGAAGAATTCGGAACAGTTTCTTCAGTTAAATTAATCCTGGATAAAGAAACAGGAAAGAAAAGAGGATTTGGATTTGTAGAAATGCCAGACGATCAAGAAGCTCAGAAAGCGATAACCGAACTAAACGGTTTAGAAGTTTTCGGCCGAACGATATCGGTTTCTAAAGCCGAAGACAAGCGCGAAAGCAGCCCTCGTCCTCAAAGAACTTTTTCAAGCCCTGATAGAAGTGGTGGCGGTGGATATAAAGGCGGAAATGGTGGGGGAGGATACAGTAAAGGAGGCGGCTCCGGCCGCGGAGATTATAATAAATCCGGAAACAGAGATCGAAATAAAGAAGACGGAAATAGATGGTAAAAAAAGAGGTGAGAAATCACCTCTTTTTTTTTGCATCATTTTAAGCCTAAACCAATGTGTCAATTAACTTAAATCTTTTATTTTAGCATCTCAATTGATTTTTTAATTCCTTGAATACATGAGAAAAACTTATCTGTTACTACTATGCGTAATTATGACAACCATAGTAAATGCCCAATCAAAAGCCGTAAACAAGGTGGCATCGGCTGTAGAAAATTTAAAACAAGCGATGCTCGACGGAAACAGGTCAGCATTAAATGATATTGCGGCAAGCGACCTTAGTTATGGTCACTCTAGTGGGAAAATCGAAGATAAAGCAGCTTTTGTAGAAAGTATCGCAAGCGGAAAATCCGACTTTGTTACACTTGATTTGAGCAGTCAAACAATTACAGTTTCCGGTAAAACGGCCCTAGTCAGACATAAATTGTCGGCTCAAACAAGCGATAATGGCAAGCCCGGCTCGGTGAATCTTGGTGTTTTGTTAGTATTTCAAAAGCAAAAAGGAGAATGGAAATTACTAGCCCGCCAGGCTTTTAAACTATAAATCCTGCGTTGGATATCTTATTTAACGCATTAGTTTACCTTATAAAAGCCGGGAACCACCCGGCTTTTCTTTATTAATTTGTATATTTTAATTACATGAAAATAGTTGTAGTAGACGCTTACACACTAAACCCCGGCGATCTTTCCTGGGACAAGATAGCCGGCCTCGCTGAAATAAAACTCTTTGACCGTACAAGCCCTGCCGAATTAATTGATAGATGTACCGGGGCGGATATAATTTTAACCAATAAAGTTGCTTTTGATAAACGCATCCTTGAACAGTTACCTGATCTTAAACTGATTGTGGTTACAGCTACCGGGTACAACATCATCGATACGGAAGCAGCCCGTGAAAAAAAAATAAGCGTGTGCAATGTACCCGACTATGGAACAGACTCTGTGGCGCAGCATACATTTGCCTTTATTCTCGAACTCGTAAATCAGGTTGGAACACACTCTTCGTCAGTTCATCAGGGTGATTGGGTTAAATCACCTGATTTCAGCTATTCATTAACTCCTTTAACCGAGTTAAAAGATAAGACCATAGGATTTGTCGGCTTCGGAAGTATTGGGCGCAGAACAGCTGAAATTGCAAAAGCGTTTGGCATGCGGGTACTTTATCATACTCCACAAAAGAAGGATACCGATTTAGGTGAATACAGAGACCTGAATTCCATTTTTATTGAGAGTGATTTTGTATCCCTTCACGTTCCTCTAAAAGTCGAAAACAAAGGCTTTGTAAACAAGAATCTGATTGAAAAAATGAAAAAAAATGCTTTTCTGATCAATACTGCACGCGGTCAGCTGGTTAATGAGCAGGATTTAGCTGACGCTTTAAACTCCGGTAGGATAGCAGGGGCGGCCTTAGACGTGTTATCAACTGAACCGCCTCAAGCAAATAACCCTTTATTAGGTGCAAATAACTGTATAATTACTCCTCATAATGCATGGATGAGCAAGGAAGCAAGAATCAGGATCATGGAAATAACTCTCGAAAATATAAAGGCTTTTTTGAACGGAGAACCTATAAATCTGGTAAACTAGAGAGGGAAATGTCAGAGTGAAGTAGGTTCAAATTAGAAAACGGTATTCTAATAATGTAATGATCGGATGAATTAACCATCCGATCATTACTGAAAATCTAAACTTCCAGATCTTTCATTATCGCATTAACTTTTTCATCTAGCTGTTTATCAACTTCTTTATAAGCTGACTTGCTAGCTAAAGGTGCTTTTACACTGCAATAAAATTTGATCTTAGGTTCGGTGCCAGATGGACGGGCAGAAATGATGCAGCCATCTTCGGTAATAAATTGCAGAACATCAGATTTAGGAAAATCCAGAGTCGTGGTTGAGCCTGAACTCAAATCAGTTTCTTTTTGCAATTCATAATCCTTTAGCAAAATCACCCGGGATCCGCCGAGGCTTGCCGGTGGATTATTTCTAAAGCGTTCCATCATTGCCTTAATTTCTTCAGCACCGCTTTTTCCTGTCTTAGTTACTGAAACCAGTTTTTCTTTATAAAAACCATATTGTTCATACATCGAGAGCATAGCCTCAAACAGGCTGCTTCCCTTATCTTTATAATAAGCAGTCATTTCCGCTATGAAAGCAGCAGATATTACAGCGTCTTTATCTCTCACTAACTCTCCAATCAGGTATCCATAACTTTCTTCACCCCCACCTATAAAGGTTTTCTTTCCGGAAAGGCTGGTCATTAATTCACCAATATATTTGAATCCTGTTAAGGTATTAAAACATTCAACATTTCTAGATTTAGCAATCTCATCAATTATATAAGAGGTTACAATTGTCTTAACAATATATTCATTTCCGGTCAGTTTACCTCTTTCTTCCCAGGCAGTTAACAAATAATTTATCAATAAGCTACCTGTTTGATTTCCATTTAAAAGAATAAATTCACCGGCATCATTTTTCACCGCAATTCCGACACGGTCAGCATCCGGATCGGTTGCCATAATTAAATCGGCATCTGTTTCTTTCCCTTTTGCCAGGGCGAGTGTTAAGGCTTCCTTTTCTTCCGGATTAGGATAAACGACCGTTGGGAAATTTCCGTCCGGCTTAATCTGTTCTTCGACAAGAATTACATTACTGAAACCAAAGCGCTCTAATGCTTGCGGAACAAGAGTAATTCCTGTTCCGTGGATCGGAGAGAATACTATTTTAAGATTGGTCTGTCGCTTTATTGCTTCGGGAGAAACTGAAAGCTCTGTAATTTTATCAAGATAAAGTTTGTCTATCTCTTCACCCAGAAGTTCGATATTCTCTTCGACACGATTAAATTTAACCGCATCAATACTGCTTATCTTCGCTACTTCATCCATCACCATTTTGTCGTCGGGAGAAACAAACTGTCCGCCATCAGCTCCATAAGCTTTATATCCGTTATATTCTTTTGGATTATGCGATGCTGTTAACATTACTCCACTGCGGCATCCCAATTCTCTGATAGCGAACGAAAGGAGAGGGGTAGGTCTTAATTCTTTGAAGAAATAAACATGGATTCCATTTGCAGAAAAAACTTCTGCAGTAATGTTTGCAAAATAATCTGAATTATTCCGGCTGTCATGTGCAACTGCTACTTTGATTTTTTCGCCCGGGTATTTCTTTAAAAGATAATTACAAAGGCCCTGGGTCGCAGTTCCGATGGTGTATTTATTTATCCGGTTCGAGCCATTTCCCATTAAACCTCTAAGACCGCCAGTTCCAAATTCAAGATTCTTGTAAAAAGAATCTGTTAGTTCTGTAAATGATTTACCGTCTAAAAGCTTTTGAACGCTGTTTTTTGTGTCTGAATCGTAGCTTCCCTGAAGCCAGGTGTTAATTTTTTGTTGTACGGATGGCTCTAATTCGTGCATATATATTATTTAATTTTATTGAATCTATTTTGCTTGCAAGTATACAAAGATTATGAATTAGCATAATCGATAAAGTCATAAACTTGTTTGGTTTTTCTTGAGTTTTTCTCACTTTTACGGCATAAATTGAAGAAATGAATTATTGGCTGGTTAAAAGCGAACCATTTAAATATAGTTGGGATAAATTTAATGAGGATAAGCGAACATTCTGGGACGGTGTACGCAATTATCAGGCTCGTAATAATCTGAAAGAAATGAAAGAGGGCGATTTGGTTCTCTTTTACCATAGCAACGAGGGTAAAGCGGTAGTGGGTGTGGCCAAAGTTGTAAAAGAATTTTATCAGGATCCGACTACAGATGATAAAAACTGGGTTGTTGTGGATTTAGCGCCCGTTGAAACGCTGAAAAGACCGGTAACTCTCGAAGAGGTAAAAGCGGATGAACGTCTGCAAAATATAGGGCTGGTAAAACAGGGAAGATTATCTGTTATGGGCTTAAAAGCGGAAGAATTCGATAGAATTCTGGAATTGGCTAACCAATGAAATATTAAATCCGTTTCTTAATTATATATTATTCGGCATCATCAAAGAAAAGTGCTTTAAGCTCTGTTGCGTCGTTCGGCTTCATTTTTCCGGCTAAAATCAGTCGCAACTGCCTGCGTCGCAAAGCATGTGAGAAAAGATATTTTTCTTCCTCTGTTTCAGGGATCAGTTCAGGCACCCTGGCAACTTTACCCGCATTATCGAGCGCTACAAAGGTATAATAAGCCTCATTGCTCTTGTTTTTTTCACCTGTCGGGATATTTTCAGTCCACACTTCCAGACGCACCTCCATAGACGTCGTAAACGCCCGGGTAACTTTTGCACTTATAGTGATAACATCGCCTAATTTTATAGCTTTTTTAAATGAAACATTATCGACAGATGCGGTAACAACAATATGATTACTATGCTTCTGTGCTGAAATTGCAGCAGCTATATCCATCCAATGAAGTAAACGGCCTCCCATAAGATTGTTTAAGGTGTTCGTATCGTTTGGGAGAACCAACTCATTCATTATCGTAAACGATTCGCTGGCTGTTTTTGATTCGATAGTCATGCCTAAATATATGTATAGCGGGGGAAATAAAGCATACTAATTTCTCACTTCAGAAAATCCCACCAGTTCATCCCATCTACCGCCTGGCTTGCGAAAGTAAAAGAAAATCTGATAAGCGTTATTCGTTTGAAAAAATGATCCTTCAAATGGCTGTGGATCTGCGCCATTATTATCTACCCAAACATACTGATAGTCATAAACACCTTGTTTTATAAACATGCTTCCATAAAACCGGCGTCGGGCAGCGTTATAAGTCATTCTGTTCTCTTCTTTTAACTGATAGTCATTAAACTTACCGACGACGTAGGCTTGCCCATCGGACGAGGGTGGATCAGAAACCAGCTCCAATTTAATAGTGGCATAGTCAGCGTCGGTCCGGTTATTTCTTCCTTCCTGGCTCCTTATATAAAAGGCACCGTTTTCATCATAGTTAAAGGTATAAGCACTACCACTCAGATTCGGGTCTGGAAGTAATTGAACAATGTTTACCGAATCGCGAAATATTTTGGCAATGCGTTCTGTTTGAAGACGTAAGCTCCTAAGATCGAACCTTCTGAACTCATTTCCTCCAGCAAAGTCGAACGTTCTGATATCATTATAAACCAATTGATTTTGCCTTACATAGGCAGCTCTGTCGGCCCATTCCGCATTGTCAAAACGGCCATTTTGCATAACCATCGCTTTTACATCCACATATGGATTTTGTATGTTAAGTTGCGAATGGTTGACTATGAAGTTCACCTTTTGATGTTTTTCGCGTAACGACACCTGATTACTTGCCACTATTTCAGCGGTGATAGTTACGCTTGGGTTGACAACAAAGAATCTCCGGCTAAGTACAAGCTTTCGCTGATCACCGTCTTCGAAAACCTTCAGAAGATAGTTTCCTGAAATCTTCGGCTTTATACTGAAATTCGGAAGAATCAGCTCGTAATGAGTGAACTTTTGAAGCGTGTTAAACGAAAAGCTGTAATCGTTAATCCGGTCTTCTGTGAAGTTTTCAAGGTAATCAATAGGCGAGAGGCGGCTGCTGTTCCATTTGGCATCGCAATGCTCGATGGTATAGGAAAGATTTCGGCTCCCCGCCCGCAAATCATCAAATGCCAGCATCAATTCGTCAGTTGAACCCAGCGTAATAATTGGCAGCGATTGTTCTTTTACCCTGTTATAAAATTCAACACTTTTTATCGAAGGAAGATAAGAATGATCCTGATAAATGAGAGTCTGAGCTGTAGCTGAGGTATTTGCACCAGACGACTGTGATCCTTGCTGAACCGTGCAGGATGCAAGGAGCAGACCCAGAAATAATAAAGGAGTATTTTTCTTCATACTCCTTTATTAACGCAAATTAGATTGTGGCGTTTTCAAGTTCTAATATTTGTTCAGCTAAAGATTCCCATTCGGTTTGTGCCGTGTGCAAATTGTCTTTTGCTATTTTGTATCTTTCGTTAACGGCATTCAATTTTGCCGGCTCATTATACAGGGTATCATTCCCCAACTCAGCTTCAATATTTCTAACATCTAATTCCAAATCGGCAATTTTCTCCTCTAACTGCTGCAAGGTTTGATTTAACTTCTTAAGATTTTTGCTCTTATCATCACTAACGTTTGATTTTTCTGCAGGTTTATCTTGCTTCTTAACCACGGGAGTCGATGGTCTTTCAATAACCGGCGGCCGTTTCGACTGCCATTCTTCGTATTCTGCGTACGTTCCGGGATAAGCTTTAATCTGCTGGTTTTCGATATACCAAATCTTATTCGCTACATTATCAAGGAAATACCTGTCGTGAGATACAGCGATTAATGTACCTTCATATTGTTGTAAGGCCTGTATCAGAATATTAACCGATTGGATATCCAGGTGATTTGTAGGCTCATCCAGAATCAGAAAATTCGCATCGGCGGTCAATGCCTTCGCTAATGCCACCCGCGACTTTTCGCCTCCTGACAACACTTTGATTTTCTTAAATGCATCGTCTCCGGTAAATAAAAAGCACCCTAAAATAGAACGCAATTCAGTTTCTGTATGCTTCGGCGCAAATGCCTGTAATTCTCTTAAAATCTCATTCTCTAAATGAAGTGATTCTAATTGATGCTGCGCAAAAAAGGTGGTTGTAACATTATGTCCCGTTTCTGCCATACCTTCAAACTCTTTATCAGCACCTGCTACAATGCGTAATAGTGTCGACTTTCCTTTACCGTTGGCACCAATCAGAGCAATCTTGTCGCCCTTCTCAATCACCGCATGAGCATCATTTAATATTTGCAAGTTTGGATAAGCTTTGCTCACATGTTCCATTCTTACCACATGCCTGCCAGATTGCTTACTAAACTTAAAACTGAAATTCACACTTGGATTATCGTCATCCACGTCATCCACGCGTTCCATCTTTTCGAGCGCTTTAATACGCGATTGTGCCATCTTAGCCTTACTAGCCTTGGCTCTGAAACGTTCAATTAGGCGTTCTTCCTGTTTAATTTTGGCCTGCTGATTTTTATATTGCCCACTTTGAATCTCTTCACGCAGAGCTTTTTCTTCCAAATAAAAGCTGTAATTACCAGCATATGGAATTAGTTTTCCTTTTCGGGATTCAACTATTTTTTTAACTACTCTGTCTAAAAAATATCTATCGTGAGACACAATTACTATTGCACCTTCATACGATTGGAGATAAGTTTCAAGCCATTTAATAGAAGGTAAATCAAGGTGGTTGGTTGGCTCATCCAATAAAAGAATATCAGGAGTCTGCAAAAGGATTTTTGCGAGCATAACTCTCATGCGCCAGCCACCCGAAAAGGTCATTAAGTTTCGCTTTTGATCTTCTTCGCTAAAACCTAAACCTGCTAAAATTTCGTGAGCTTTAAATTCGATATTATAACCGTCAAGAGCCTCAAATTCATGCTGTTTATCACTAAGCTTATGAAGTACTTCCTCAGAATAATCTGTTTCTAATTTATTAAGAAGGATTTCAATTTCGGTATGAAGCTGATTCTGACGCTCAAACGCTTCCATAGCAACATGCAGGATACTTTTGTCTGTTTGATAGGAAAGCAAATCCTGGTTAAGATATCCCATTTTTAGGTCCTTTGCCATCGAAATAGTTCCGCTGGTTGGACTATATGCTCCTACAATTATTTTAAGTAAAGTTGTTTTACCGGTACCATTGGCTCCAATCAGGCCAATTTTTTCTCCTGGTTTAATGTGCCAGTTTGCTTCGTCGTACAATGCTCTTGCACCAATCTCGAAAGTAAGGTTGTTAATCGCTATCACGGCGCGAATTTACGGTTTTTATGGATGAATTTTTGAGAGGAAACTAAACAGTTCTAATTGGTAGGATAAAAAGCTCTTCTGTTGTATTACAGTCCCATGTAATCCTACGAAAAGCTGATAACCTATTTTTACTTATTAAACCACCTGATAATGCTGCTAACGCACAATGCTTTTACAACTAAACCAGCAAGTTTAAGATTCAACAGAGTTTTCATAGTACTTACGTGTATAATAGATTAACTAATTCAGTCGCGAAATATTGTTACCGGCCAAAGCAAAATATTTCATTTGCTTGCTTCTGTCCTTAAAAACTAAACTTAAAAACTTATTTTTGCCATCCCTTTGCAGAAGGCAACTTGAATATGAGTATCTCAACAAAATACAATCCAAAAGAAACTGAAGATAAATGGTACAAATACTGGCTCGACAAGAAATTTTTTCGTTCGGTGCCCGACGAGCGTGAACCCTACACCATTGTAATACCTCCGCCGAATGTAACCGGAGTTCTACATATGGGACACATGCTTAATAACACCATTCAGGATGTGTTGATTCGTAGAGCCAGGATGTTAGGTAAAAATGCCTGCTGGGTTCCCGGAACCGACCATGCTTCAATTGCCACCGAGGCAAAAGTTGTTGCCATGCTTAAAGAGCGCGGAATTGAGAAGAAGGATATAAGTCGCGAAGAATTTTTAAAATATGCCTGGGAATGGAAAGAAAAATACGGCGGCATCATTCTTAAGCAATTAGAAAAACTGGGAGCATCGTGCGATTGGGACCGGACTAGTTTCACCATGGATAAGGCACTTTCTGACGCAGTTTTAGAAACCTTTATCCATCTTCATAAAAAAGGATGGATTTACCGTGGAATCCGCATGGTTAACTGGGATCCGAAGGGATTAACTGCGGTTTCTGATGAAGAAGTAATCCGTAAAGAAGTAAATCAAAAGCTATATTATATAAAATATTATGTTGCAGGTGATGGGTTGAATGAAGGTACCACTACCTCACAACTCACAACTCACAACTTACAACACATAACCATCGCCACCACCCGCCCTGAAACTATAATGGCCGATGCAGCAATTTGTATCAATCCTAATGATGAGCGTTACCAGTATTTGAAGGGAAAAAATGTATTTATCCCTTTAATAAATCGGGAGATTCCAATTATCGAGGATGAATATGTGGATATGGAATTTGGTACAGGATGCCTGAAAGTTACTCCGGCTCATGATTTAAACGATTATGAACTTGGTGTAAAGCATAATCTTCCGGTTATTGATATTTTGAACGATAACGGAACACTCAACGAAAAAGCTGAAATACTAGTAGGGGAGGATCGTTTTATTGCCAGAAAAAAAATAGCGAAACTTCTCGAAGAAGCTGGTCAGCTTGAGAAAGTTGAAGATTATAAATCTCAAATTGGATTTTCTGAACGCACCGACGCGGCGATTGAACCCAAGCTGTCCATGCAGTGGTTCTGCAAAATGGAGGAAATGTCGAAACCTGCACTTAACTACGTTTTAAATGGCGACGTAAAGCTGATTCCGGACAAGTTTATTAATACCTATCGCCACTGGATGGAAAATGTGAAGGACTGGTGTATCAGTCGCCAATTATGGTGGGGACAGCAAATTCCGGCATGGTATCTTCCAAACGGACAATATGTGGTTGCAAAAACCCGTGAAGAGGCATTAGAACTGGCAAAGATTCAGCCTGCAAATCATAACCTTCAACTTAGTGATCTAAAACAGGATGAGGATGTTGTTGATACCTGGTTTTCATCATGGTTGTGGCCAATTTCGGTTTTCGATCCAACGGTTTGCGGAAATCCGGAGGCAAAAGGAAACGCAGACCTTAATTACTATTATCCAACAAACGATTTAGTTACAGCCCCGGAAATCCTATTCTTCTGGGTTGCCAGGATGATAATGGCAGGTCATGAATTTCGCGGCAAACAACCGTTTACCAATGTTTATCTTACGGGAATTGTACGTGATAAATTAGGCAGAAAAATGTCTAAATCATTAGGAAACTCTCCCGATCCTATCGATCTGATCGAAAAATTTGGTGCAGACGGTGTTCGCGTGGGAATGTTGCTTTGCTCTCCGGCAGGAAATGACCTGATGTTTGACGAGTCGTACTGTGAGCAGGGAAGAAATTTTGCAAATAAAATATGGAATGCTTTCAGACTTGTTAAGGGCTGGGAAGTTGATGAGAGTTTAAATTTTGCTAACGCAAAAGCTGTGGATTGGTATGAGAATCGATTCAACGATGCTTTAGCCGAAATTGAGAGTCACTTTTCTCAATACCGTTTATCTGAAGCATTGATGGCCACTTATAAATTAGTATGGGACGATTTCTGTGCGTGGTATCTTGAAATGGTAAAACCCGCTTACCAGCAGCCTATTGATAAAAAAACATTCGAAGCATCAATCAATTTCTTTGAAAGAATACTTGCCTTGCTGCATCCGTTTATGCCCTTTATTACCGAAGAGCTTTGGCATGACGAGCTGTTTGGAGAACGGAGTGAAATGGATTGTTGTGTTGTTGCCAGCTACCCGCGCTCGGCTAAAGTTAATGATTTGCTATTAAAAGATATCGAGGCTATAAAACAGGCAGTTTCTGAAGTGAGAAATATTCGAAACAGCAAACAGATTTCACCCAAAGAGGCTCTTCCGCTTGCTATTAAAATAAATTCAGGTATAGCGTATTCAGATTATTTCAACATAATTAATAAACTGGCAAATATCACGGACGTGTCCCTTGTTAAAGATAAGCTCGAAGGGGCGGCAAGTTTTATTATCGGAAGGGACGAGTTTTTTGTCACACTTGCCGGTAATATTGATGTTGAGGCTGAAAGGGAAAGAATCACAAAAGAACTAGTCTATTTAAATGGCTTTTTGAAATCTGTTAATGCGAAATTGTCCAACGATAAATTCGTTCAAAATGCTAAAGAAGAGGTAATTGCTAACGAAAAAAATAAAAAAGCGGATGCGGAAGCCAAAATTCAAATTTTGGAAAACAATCTTAATTCACTTTAATAATTGTAAAAGATGTTTATCATCTGATTATTTCCATAATCATTTATACTTTTAGCGCATGAAACATTCTTATCTATTACTATTATTTATTGCCCTGCTTGGCTGCAACGAGAAAACCGAGAAAAAAGTTGAAACCATTGACCCAAAGTTTTTAATTAGCTGTGAAGGTGTTGGTGTTGTGAAGCTAAAGGATACCTACGCTGATTTGCAAAAAAAACTAGGCGATTCGGTACTCTCTGCTCATGAGAATAACGTAGCGGGTAAATTTACTTCGGTATGGGAGAACGATCCGCGACAACTTAATATTTATTGGAAAGAAACGGAGGCCCCTTTTAAGACGATAAAATATATTGACATAATCGATGGAATGTCTCCATATATGACAAAAGACAGCATTGGGGTGGGTATATCTATAAAAGATTTAGTTAAAAAAAATGGAGGCATGGCTCTCACTTTCAAGAACTTCAGTGCAATGCGCGAACCGGGAGTTATAAAAGGCTTTAACAATGGTGAAATCCCAACTTCAAATCCTTGTTTCGGAGGAATTTTAGAATGGACAGACCAAAAACCGATTGATGTAAATGAGATGAGAGAATTTCAGGCTCAGGATGAAGTAAAGTCTTTTGACAGAATTCTCCAGAGATATGATGTTATACTAAGCACGATCAGAATAAGCCCGAAATAATAAGAGGTAGCGCAGATTTGATCTTGAAAACTCAAAGCCGACGAGCATGTCGGCTTTTTGCGTTTATCGTATTTCCTTTGTTAATCTTTTTACATGTTCTTTAACTTCCCAGCGGTTCTGCTCACTTCCTGAATTCAGTAGATTAATATTGTGAACATTTTCGTCTTTCGTAAAAACCAGAAGTTTACAGAACTTGTTGTGAATGCTGACAATCTCGTCAGAATTTATCGTGACAAGTTCATTCTTTTCTTCAGACAAATAAATGATTTTATTATCTGTAATCTCTAATAGAAGCGGCTTTCTGTTGGTTTCTCTAACTAAATAACGGATTGTACCGATAATTAGTAACGCTCCGGCGCCGTACGTTGAGTAGCCCGGAATCAAGACCATAGCAGTTAATGTTGCTGAAATTACAGATATCCCTATAAAAATGCTAATAGCCGAGATATTCCGCTTAGGAGAGTGCGTTGATATAGAATTCTGCTTGAATAAATGTATTTGCATAGCTCTTTATTTTTCAGACTGTTACGAACTTTTAAATGAAGAGGTTACAAATATTTTAATAATGAGGCAAATTTTCTACAAAGTGATAATCTCGCGTTGAAATGTTGATTTTACAGGCATAGTGTTGCAATCCATTGCTCACAAATAGCAGAGGTACTTTGTGAATAATATTATAGCGGGCAATCTGATCAAAAGTATTTTGCGTGATTCTGACTGTCGGTGCCTTGCATTCTACAAGAAGTATTTTTTCGCCCTGTGTATTAAACACCACTATATCAGTGCGTTTCTGAAGCGAATTTAGCTTCAGGCCACCTTCAAGTTTTATTAAAGCTTTAGGGTATCCCTTTTCCTTGATAATATATTGCACCACATGTTGCCGGACCCACTCTTCCGGTGTTAATACCAAATATTTTCTTCTGATTTCATCAAAAATATAATTCACAGATGCTTCCTGTTTTATTTTAAAAGGATAAGAAGGGAAATTAAGTGGAACAGGTTCGAAAATCACAAAGCGAATTTCAGCAAAATCTTTTAAACGTTTATCTTTCTTCACCTTTTACTTTCCGCTTTTTCTTAATTTGGCGACCTGATATGACTGCTGCTGCATTACAAAACGATTTAAAAAGCCGGAAATTTAAACCCGTGTATCTTTTCCACGGAGAAGAATCCTTTTACATAGACTTGTTTAGTGATTACATTGAGAATAACTTGCTTACCGACGCTGAAAAAGGCTTTAATCAAACAGTGTTGTATGGTAGAGATACTGATGTGATGGGGTTACTGAACTCTGCAAAACGCTTTCCAATGATGAGCGAGTACCAGCTTGTGCTCATCAAAGAGGCTCAGGAGATGAAATGGGGGAAAGAAGGCGACGATAAAAAAGCTGCGGATCCATTGTTAAATTACCTGGAGAACCCTGTTCCAAGCACAATTTTAGTTTTTTGCTTTAAACATGCAAAGTTCGATAAGAGAAAAAAAACATATAAAGCAATTGAAAAATCGGGTGTAGTTTTCGAATCCGCCACTATTTACGAAAATAAAGTGCCTGCCTGGGTAGAAGATTTTGTTAAGGAAAAATCTTACCGTATACATGCCAGAGCATCTGCTATGATTGCCGAATATCTTGGAAACGATCTGTCTAAAATATCCAATGAACTTGAAAAACTGATGTTAAATGTGCCGAAAGGGCAGGAAATCACAGTGGATGATATACAGAACAACATCGGAATCAGTAAGGAATATAATGTGTTCGAGCTTCAGGATGCCCTTGCCAGGCGAGACCCTTTTAAAGCAAACCAGATAATCGATTACTTTGCAGCAAACCCCAAAGCAAACCCTATCCAATTGGTTTTTGGTGCTTTAAATACCTGGTTCACAAAAATCCTGAAGTATCATTACGTATCCGATAAATCTCCGCAGAACTTAGCAAGGGAACTTGGTGTCAATCCATATTTTCTGAAAGATTATGAGCTTGCCGCTAAAAACTACGATGCTTTTAAAGTTTTTAATATTTTTAGCTACCTGCGCGAATACGACTTAAAATCTAAAGGGGTCGATTCCTCCGGGAATACAACAGATGGAGAATTACTGAAAGAGTTGGTTTTTAAAATAATTCACTAACGAATAAATCGTTGCAAAACAGAAAAGCCCCGTCGCTTCAGTATGAAAGAAATGTAAGCGTCGGGACTTTGTTAACGAGTAAGAGTGTAGTTCCTCCGGCCCGATCAACGTATCTTATGGGAGTATTACTATATTAAAATTACTAAATTCTGTCGTTAATTGCAAGAAAAACGAGGTCATAAACTTATCTTTTTCAACCAGATTTTCTCGTACAGACTGTCGGCTTTCTCATTCATTAATGTTTAAGTAAACTTCAATCTTCGGCCACTACCAGACTCAATAAATTTCCCATTTTCATAAACTAGATTACCCGAAACTATGGTGTGACTAATAGCAGATTTAAACTCATAACCTTCGAAAGGACTCCAGCCACATTTTGAAATAATATTATCTTTCGAAACAAGAGAATGCGCCTTTAAATCAGCTAATACCAAATCGGCCCAATAACCTTCACGGATAAATCCTCGGTTTTCAACATTAAAACAAATGGCGGGGTTATGAGCCATCTTCTCTACAATTTTCTCGATCGAAATTTCATTTTTATGATAAAATTCCAGCATTGCCAGCAAGGAATGTTGCACTAAAGGGCCGCCGGAAGGAGCCTGCAAATACGGCTTCGATTTTTCCTCAATTGTATGAGGGGCATGATCTGTAGCAATAACATCGATTCTTCCGTCCAACACCGCTTCAAAAATCGCCTTTCTGTCTTCTTCTGTTTTAATAGCAGGATTCCATTTTATCCAGTTACCTTTTTCAGCATAGTCTATATCAGAAAACCAAAGATGATGAACACAAGCTTCTGCAGTGATTTTTTTATCTTTTAACAGAATGGAATTATCAAATAAGGCTATTTCTTTCGCAGAAGAGATATGAAGAATATGCAAACGAGAATTGTGCTTTTTTGCAAGATCAACAGCAAAGGATGAAGATTTATAACAAGCCTGTGCATTTCTGATAAGGGGGTGCATTTCAGGTGTGATATTTTCTCCGTATTTCTCTTTAAAAACCTCCATATTATGTTTAATAATCTCCTCATCTTCGCAATGGGTTGCGATAAGCATAGGAGTGGAGCTAAAGATTGATTCAAGCGTTCTTTCATTATCAACCAGCATATTACCGGTTGAAGATCCCATGAAGATTTTTATTCCGCACACATTTTTAGGGTCGGTTTTAAGCACTTCCTCTAGATTATTATTAGTGGCGCCCATAAAAAAGGAATAATTAGCCAATGACCTTTTAGAGGCGATTTTGTATTTCTCTTCCAATAATTCCTGGGTAACAGTATTTGGAACAGTATTGGGCATCTCCATAAACGAAGTAATCCCTCCGGCCACGGCAGCCCTGCTTTCTGTAAATATCTCGGCTTTATGGGTTAATCCCGGTTCACGGAAATGTACT
This sequence comes from uncultured Pedobacter sp., assembly GCA_966210515.1. Classification (GTDB taxonomy): domain Bacteria; phylum Bacteroidota; class Bacteroidia; order Sphingobacteriales; family Sphingobacteriaceae; genus Paradesertivirga. Next base: position 38,027 of record CBIHLM010000023.1, on the reverse strand, counting down.
TGATCGTCTATACATCCCGGTAGGAGATATTTCCCCTCCGCATTAATTTCCCTATCAGCCGGTATATTTAAGGAGGAGCCGATTTGTTCGACAAAGCCGTTTTTAATAAATACGTCGCCAACAATTTGCTGACCTTCATTAACTATAATTGCAGATTTTATAAGAAGAGAAGACATTGGATTTACGATTTTTGATTTTTGAATTACGATTTGTATCGAGCGCAAAGATAAGACTTGGGAATTACGATTATTGTTGCTTCAAGAAAAGACTTTTATGATAATTCGTCCATCGTAAATCAAAAATACCAAATCCGATGTATCTTTGCGGCATGGCGCAATCTTTTGAAGATTTTAAACTGAACCCCCAAATTTTAAATGCAATTGCAGATGCGGGCTTTACAACTCCAACCCCAATTCAGCAAAAAGCAATTGCACCTGCTTTGTCAGGGCAGGATTTAATGGGCATTGCGCAAACCGGCACGGGCAAAACTGCGGCTTTCGTTTTACCGATACTCATGAAACTTAAATATGCACAGGGGAACGATGCGAGGGCTCTTATTTTGGCTCCAACGCGCGAACTTGCCATGCAGATTGAAGAAAATATTAAGCTATTTGCCAAGTATACCGATTTAAGAACAGTTGTGATTTACGGGGGCTTAGGTCCAAAAGGACAAAAAGAAAAGCTTGCTAAAGGTCTGGATATTTTAGTTGCTACCCCTGGTCGTTTTCTTGATTTATATCTCTCTGGCGACATAAATACAAGATCCATACAGTTTATGGTCATGGACGAGGCAGATAAAATGGTTGATATGGGTTTTATTGGTTCAATTCATCGCATTTTGGAAGTTGTCCCGCGTAAGCGGCAAAACCTGCTTTTTTCAGCTACAATGAGTGATTTGGTGCATAAAATTGCGGGCGATTTCTTGAAGTTTCCGACTGTTATAGAAGCATCGGCACCAGCGACGCCTGCCCAATCTGTAAACCAGGTTTTGTTTTACGTACCAAACACTAAAACTAAAATAAACCTGCTTCAATATTTACTTAAGGGGGAGGAGTTTAACAGGCTAATAATCTTTTGCAAAACAAAAACTACCGCCGATAATATATTTAAATTTTTAGAGCGCAGATTTGCATTGGATGAAATTCGGGTTATCCACGCCAATAAGGGTCAAAACACCAGAATTAATTCAATCAATGCATTCAAAGAAGGTGGCGTGAGAGTGTTAGTTGCAACGGATGTAGCTTCCCGCGGAATTGATGTGAGTGAGGTAAGTCACGTAATTAATTTTGACGTGCCGATTATCATTGAAGATTATGTGCATAGAATTGGAAGAACCGGTCGCGCAAATAATATTGGAGATGCCATTACTTTCTGTAATGAGGCTGAGAGATATTATATAGATAAAATCGAAAAGTTGATAAAACAGCAAATTCCTGTTCAGGATATTCCTGCAGAAGTTTTTATTGAAGAAACGCCTTATCAGGAGCGTCAGGATATCGCTAAGGAAATCGACAATCAAAAACGCAAAGAAGATCCTGATTTTAAAGGTGCTTTTCACGAGAAGAAAAATGCGAAGGTGATTGCGCAAAAAATAGCTAAATCAAAGCTTGAAGCAAGTAATAAAGCCGGAACCGGAAAGGCGAAAAAGTCGCAAAAAGTATCTAGCAGCGTAAAGGGAGGGTTTAAAGGAAATAGCAGGAGGAAGTATTGAAACTGCGTTTAACTCCTTTAAATATTCTTACATCGGCCCTAATAGTTAGTATAATCTATTTACTTATATATAGAGATGACGAAGGCTGGAGAGTATTAGGCACTGTTCCCTTGATGTTTTTAGCCCTATTAAGCTTCCTTACAGATCTTATCTTCCGGAAATTTATAACGGATATAAAACGTATTTGGATTATAGAATTAGTATTTATCATATTTGCGACAATATTGATGCTCCTGATTCAAGGTTTGAAGTAAAAATGAAAAGTAAAAAGTAAAAAATCAGTACAATCACCCAAATCAGTGTAATCATAATACGATAATAATGAAGAAAGCAGAAATTAAACTCACCATAGAGTTAGATGACAATAACGTTCCGGAAAACATAACCTGGGAATCTACAGATTCTGAGAACAAAGAAAAATTGCCGGTAAAATCAATGATGCTCGCCTTGTGGGATCATAATTATAAAAACGCCTTACGCATTGATCTATGGACGAAAGATATGCCAGTTGATGAAATGAAGCGTTTTTTCTATGAAACCCTTCAAACTATGGGCGATAGCTTTTTACGGGCTACCGGCGAAAAAAACATTGTGGAAGATCTTCGTGATTATTGTGCTCATTTTGCCGAAAAAATGGAAATCACTCAGAATAAGTAATATAAGTAATCTGAAGATTGTAATCTAAAATCTAATATCTTACATCTAACATCTCAATTCAAAATGAAATCTGTTAATTACCTTGGTCTGCTGGGATCAATACTAATCATTGCCGGAGCAGTTAGTCCAATGCTTCACATTCCGATTATCGGAAACTGGAATTATTATGATATAGATGTAGCGTTGGCATCCATCGTGATGGTTCTGGCGGCGCTGGGAATAATCGCATCATTAATTAATAAACCCGGTTTGTTGCGTTTCGCAAGCTGGGCATCCTTAATTGTTGTGCTCTTCACTCTTGCGGCAGTGTATTTCAAAGTAAATGATTACTTCAGTTTCATTCCATTTAAAAAGCTGGCAAATCTGGCATCAAGAATTGTACACTATCGCTGGACCGGTTGGATGTTATTGATTTTAGGCTCGGTTGTCTCGATTATTGGTTCAGGAAAGAAGAAGGTTATCAGGTAAATAATAGCGAGGCCTGGCCGATATTCATCATCCTGGCCTCGTGTTCTAAAAGCCATTTTTTTCTCCATAAACCTCCCGCATAACCCACTAAATCGCCGCTGCTGCCTATAACCCGATGACAAGGAATTGCAATCATGAGTTTATTTTTTCCATTAGCAGAGGCAATTGCTCGTATAGCCAGCGGAGAATTCATCCGTTTTGAAAGTGCAGAGTAACTAATTGGTTTGCCAGGCTCAATCTTAAGCAGCTCATCCCAAACCTTTTTTTGAAAATCCGTTCCTGTTTGTTCTGTCGGAAAATCAAAAGAGTCCCGTTTCCCATCAAAATATTCTTGCAGCTGCAGCTTGGCGTATTCAGTTATTTCGCATGGATTTTCATCTATTTCATCGCCAAATCCAATAAAATCTAAAGCATTTTCGGATGATTTTATCCAGAGTATACCTATAGGCGTAATTAGTTTAGAACAAAACATGGCGGAAATTACAATTTCCTTTTAGAACGAAAACAAACTTCAATATCAAATCTACCAATAACAAATCTTTATATTTGAACCCAATGAGTTTATTTGGTCAGGTAAAATTCCTAATTCAAAAAGAAATAATATTAGAATGGCGTTCAAAATACGCCTTCAATGGAATTCTGCTTTATGTAGTTTCAACTATTTTCGTATGCTTTTTATCTTTCAAGCAAATAAATCCGATAACCTGGAATGCTCTGTTTTGGATAATTATGCTGTTTGCGTCAGTAAATGCAATTGCGAAAAGTTTTATTCAGGAAAATAAAGGTCGGCAACTTTACTATTATAGTATTGCGAGTGCGAAAGCTGTTATATTGTCAAAGATCATATACAATATTTTCCTGATGCTATTACTGTCGATTATTGCACTTGTATTTTATACGCTTGTATTTCGTAATCCTATCGGTGATCTGCTGTTTTATTTGTTGGCTGTACTGATAGGCAGCATAAGCTTTGCTACGGTATTTACCATGATTTCGGGCATAGCTTCGAAAGCGAGCAATAGTGGAGCACTGATGGCAGTACTGAGTTTCCCAGTAATTATCCCCTTGCTTATGGTACTGATAAAGTTTTCAAAGAATGCAATGGACGGACTGGACCGAAGCGTTAGTTTAAATGAAATTGGCGTATTAGCTGCAATTAACTTAATTGTGGTAACAGTATCATTGCTCCTTTTTCCGTACCTGTGGAAGGAATAAAAACTCAGCTAAATTATATGTGATAAAAAGCGTACATCGAAGCTAAACTCGCACCGGCAGCCAGTAATACTATAAGCGAATCTCTGAAACCTCGGACAATAAACTTAGTTTCTTTATTTAAGGATGGTCTTCCCATTACTTTTTGGTTTTCTATATTAACCCAAAAAGCGGAATGAGGTTTCAGATTATTGGAAAGAAAGTCTCATGTTCCGAACTTATTTTTCTACAATCCCGATTCTGGCAAAAACCCGGAATCGGATTTTTTTAACTACATCACTCGCCCAAAACGGCCTTAACTGAATTTCAAATTCGTCCAGAGGATTTACGCCATTTTTCTCTATGTAATTTTGAACCGAAGACCATGAGTTTAAGTATCCAAGCAACTGTTCAAAATCCCAGTTTACAACAATCTCGAATTTTGGCACTTCGAGTTCCTTGAAGGGAAATGCAATAGACTCATATTCATCCTCAACTAGCTTACGCTCAGCATCCCAATATTGATTTAAGGTTTCATTATACAGTTTGTCAATGATCCGGTCAACTTCAGGCGAAATCCGTAAAAGATTATATCCCCAAATCGCAATAACCGCGTTCGGTTTAGCCACTCGTCTAACTTCTTTAAAAAAACTATCTATGTCGAACCAATGAACAGATTGGGCCGCAGTAATTAAATCAATGCTATTCTCAGCAAAATCCGACTCTTCAGCTCTGCTTAAAGAATAAGTTATATTATCCTTTAAACTTGCTTCCTTTAACTGGTTTTCACTGATGTCTGTGGCATGGACCTTTTTAAACCGTTCAGAAAGTTCAATAGCAACTTGTCCGTTGCCCGTGCCGCAATCCCAGGCAGTGTCAAAATTCTGAACTTTGCTATACAAAAAACTATATAATAAGGCCGGGTAATGTGGTCGGAATTTTTGATACTGTTTAGCTTGAATAGAAAATTTGTCCTTGCTTGTTTTCACACTTTCTGTTATTTGATTAGTCAAAGTTAAACATATTAAGGCATGGATTAAATGATATCATATTTCATTTTGATGCACGGTCTCTGTTTTTTACATTTGGACTTTAATTAAAAAAATATGAAAGAAAACTGGTGGAAATTACTTGCCTCAGTTTTAGTGCTCTACTCTTTGGTAGCAGGGTTGCTGATAGACGTTCCCGCATTACCTATATTACACGAAAGCATTCGAAATCTGTTTTACCATGTTCCAATGTGGTTCTCGATGATTTTATTGTACTTCATCTCGGTAATTTATAGTATTAAATATTTAGGATCGGGTAAAACCAATCACGATTTAATTGCTGTGGAAAGTGTGAATACCGGAGTGGTTTTTTGCTTTTTAGGTTTGGGGTCAGGAATGCTCTGGGCTAATATTACCTGGGGAGAGCCCTGGCCCAACGATCCTAAACTGAACGGTTCTGCTATATCAACTTTAATGTATATGGCTTACCTGGTGCTTAGAAATTCTATAGATGAGGAGCAAAAGCGTGCTAAGATTTCTGCTGTTTACAACGTTTTCGCATTTCCTGTAATGATAGTACTGTTATTCATTTTACCACGTATGACAGATTCCTTACATCCAGGAAACGGGGGTAACCCAGGTTTTTCCGGCTACGATCTGGATGATAATATGAAGCTTGTGTTTCGACCGGCAGTATTAGGTTGGATGCTCGTTGGAACCTGGATAATGACGTTACGCTATCGTATGCGTAAGTTAGAAAACATTCAAAACTCAAATTAATGATAACTGCATGAACTTGTCGCTCTCAAAAGGAAATAAAACGCCCATGCAAGCTTCGTATCCATTAAAAACAAATATATTCCAATGAAAATATTATTAAGCATTTTTACCCTTCTTCTATTCTTTATCCAGGCCACGGCACAAGAGGTGGAAATGGCTACCGGCTTAAGAAGTTCTGGTAAAATATATGTGGTGGTGATAATTATCTGCGTTATTTTCCTGGGACTTTTTGTATATCTGTTTTCTATCGACAGACGTTTAAAGAAACTTGAAAAGAAAGACTAAAGGCGCTAAGCCTCAACTTACGGGAACTTTTTTCGCATTTTTTCGTTCAGGTTTATAATGCTTCTTGTTTTGTATTATGAGTATCGCTATACTTACCACACTCAAAAAAGAATATAGACCTATATTATGGCAAAAGATATTGTGAACCCTAATCCATCTGGTTTTTTTGATGACGTTTGTGCCTATTTTGACTATGCTGCACAATTTACAACACATTCTGGCGGACTTCTAAATCAGATTAGAGCATGTAATAGTGTTTATCATTTCCGTTTCCCGATCAGAAAAGGTAATGTAGTTGAGGTGATTGATGGATGGCGGGTAGAGCATTCAAATCATATGTCGCCTACAAAAGGAGGTATCCGTTTCAGCGAAATTGTGAATGAAGATGAGGTGATGGCGCTGGCGGCTTTAATGACTTACAAATGTGCTATTGTTAATGTTCCCTTCGGAGGAGCAAAAGGCGGGATAAAAATTAACCCAAAGAATTATTCACTTGCTGAGCTTGAAAATATAACCCGCAGGTATACCGTAGAATTGATTAAGAAAAACTTTATCGGTCCTGCGATTGACGTTCCGGCTCCAGACTACGGCTCCGGCGAACGGGAAATGAGTTGGATCGCGGATACATATCTGACCATGAACCCTGGGCAGTTAGATGCCTTAGGATGCGTAACAGGAAAACCATTGGCACTGCATGGAATACATGGACGAAAAGAAGCCACAGGGCGCGGTGTAGCTATTGCAATACGAGAATGTGTGAGTTTATCTGAAGACATGCAGCCATTAGGACTAAGTACAGGTTTGATGGGAAAACGAGTGATCGTTCAAGGTTTAGGTAACGTTGGATATCATTCTGCAAAATATCTTATAGAATTTGGCGCCACAATTGTTGGTCTTTGTGAATTTGAGGGTGCCATTTATAATAGTAATGGCCTTGATTTAGAAGCTGTTGTTGCGCATCGGAAAGAAACCGGATCGATATTAGGCTTTAAAGGCGCAATTGATTTTAAAAATTCTGCAGAAGGTTTGGAACAGGACTGCGATATCCTGGTGCCTGCCGCTTTAGAAAATCAACTCACCTTAAGTAATATTCAAAATATTAAAGCAAAAATCATTGCAGAGGGAGCCAATGGCCCGACATCACCTCAGGCTGCCGAAATTTTTATTAAGACGGGCGGCATAATCATTCCAGATATGTATTGCAATGCGGGAGGTGTTACTGTATCGTACTTTGAGTGGTTGAAAAATCTTTCGCACGTGGCATTTGGCAGGATGGACAAACGCTACGAAGAAAACACAAGTTTGAACCTTATCAACCTGATGGAGAAAATGACAGGAGTCTCTTTAACTCAAGAACAGAAACGTCTGGTGGTAAAGGGCCCTTCCGAACTTGAATTAGTCAATTCAGGACTTGAGGAAACTATGATCCGCTCGTACCACGAAATTCGAAACATAAAGCAAAACAATCCTAAAATCAATGACCTCCGAACGGCTGCTTTTGTTGGCGCGATTGATAAAGTCGCGGTTTCTTATATGAATTTGGGTATTTGGCCTTAAATTATTTAGAATAATTCTTAATAAAGATAGCATTTGATAATAGTCTAATGAATGATGAACGTTTTGTAATTTTGTAAACCCAATTTCGTTAAGAGGTAAAGTTTTAGAAATTCATGAAAAGAAGTTCAATCATTGGAATTATTATTATTGCAATTGCAATTGGTACAATAATAAGCACGTATGCTGATTCAAGTACTTACGGAACTTTTTCTGATGCGCAGGAAACAACATCCGAACTGCATGTTGTAGGAAAGCTTGACAAAGAGAAAGAACTAATTTATAATCCTCAAAAGGATGCCAATTATTTTGCTTTCCATATGAAAGATAATAATGGCAAGGCGTGTAAGGTTGTTTTCAATGGCACTAAACCTCAGGATTTCGAACGCTCCGAGCAAATCGTTTTAACGGGAAAAATGGTGGATGGAGAATTTCATGCTTCGAAAATTCTTATGAAATGCCCTTCAAAATACAACAAAGACCAAATTGAAGTTCAAGAAGTAAATTCTGCTTCTTAATTAATCGTTATAAATGGATACACAATTTGCAGGAGAACACCTGCTACCCGGCCAGCTGGGCCAATTCTTTATTATATTATCTTTCGGTACTGCACTCTTAGCCACTGTCTCATATTACTTTGCAACAATAAAGGATGCGCTTGATGATTCCTGGCAACGAATTGCCCGTATGGCCTGCAGATTAAACTTTCTATCCGTTGTTGGTGTTGGTGCTTGTCTTTTCTATATTATTTACAACCACTATTTTGAATATCATTACGCCTGGGCACATTCGTCAAAAGCATTACCAACCTATTATATTATCTCCTGCTTCTGGGAAGGACAGGAGGGAAGTTTCTGGCTATGGATGTTTTGGCAGTCGGTATTGTCTACCATTTTGATCTGGAAAGCTAAAAGCTGGGAGAATTCTGTAATGACAACGGTTATGTTGTCGCAAACGTTTATAGCCTCCATGCTTCTTGGGGTTGAGTTGTTTGGAACGAGGATCGGAAGTTCTCCTTTCATTCTTTTACGCGACGCCATAGACGGACCTATCTTTTCAAGACCAGACTATTTGAGTTTGATTCCCGATGGTAATGGGCTGAATCCGCTATTGCAAAACTACTGGATGGTTATTCATCCGCCAACTCTTTTTCTGGGCTTTGCATCCATGATAGTGCCTTTCGCTTACGCGATTGCCGGTCTTTGGGAAAAACGTCATAAAGAATGGCCAACTGTAGCACTTCCATGGGCTCTTTTTGCAGTCATGATTTTAGGAACAGGAATTATAATGGGTTCATTCTGGGCCTACGAAGCTCTTAATTTTGGTGGGTTCTGGGCCTGGGACCCTGTCGAAAACGCTTCAATTATTCCATGGTTAATGCTTATTGCGGCAGTCCATGTGATTTTGGCTTTCAAAAGTTCAGGACATTCTTACTTTACCGCTACTTTCTTAACACTAATAAGTTTTGTATTAGTGTTATATGCCTCATTTTTAACAAGAAGCGGCATTTTAGGCGAAACGTCTGTTCATGCTTTTACAGATCTGGGCATGTTTGGGCACCTGCTGTTATATCTGGCAGTGTTTTCTGTTATTCCCATTGTTCTGATTATCGTGCGATGGAAGGGAATGCCGATTACACAAAAAGATGAAGAAACCTATTCCAGAGAGTTCTGGTTGTTCATCGGAGCACTGGTTTTAACAGTATCCTGCATACAGGTAATCGCGACAACCTCGATACCCGTATTTAATGCCGCGTTCGGAACAAAGATTGCCCCGCCGCCGAACGAGATTCAGCATTATAATAAATGGCAAGTTCCGTTTGCGGTAATCGTGGCAATTATTTCAGGGTTCACTCAGTTTTTAAAATATCGCAATACAGATACCCAAAAGTTCTGGAGAAAGGTCGTCATTTCTATTATAGTCGCTGCGGTAGTAACTGCAGGCTTTGTCTTTGTCGCGAAGGTGTATACCAACCTAATGTATATTTTGTTAACCTTCGCAGGGATTTTTTCAATCGTGGCAAACTTTGATATTCTTTTTGATGCCTTGAAAGGGAAGTGGAAACTGGCAGGATCTTCTGTTGCACACATCGGCTTCGCCTTACTTCTTATCGGAGCATTGGTTTCAGCGGCCACCAGCGATGTAGTTTCTGTCAACAGTACAGGTTTAATCGCTGTAGAAGGATTTGATAAGGTTGAAAAACCTCGCGAAAACTTGATGCTTTATCAGGGTGAACCGATGAAGATGGATAAATATACCATAACCTACGTTGGCGATTCAGTAGACGGGCCAAATGTCTATTATAAGGTTAATTACAAAACAATCGACAAGGAAACGGGCAAGATTAAAGAGGAGTTTGATCTTTATCCTAATGCGCAGCAAAATCCTAAAATGGGACTGATTGCTTCGCCTGATACCCGCCACTATTTCACATATGATATTTATACTCATGCAACCGCTGCGCCTCCTAAAGAAGAGAAACATGAAGCGCATGAAGGCCATTCAGATGAAGAAGAGTATGATACACCGATAACCAAAGAAGTTTCGCTGGGTGACACTGTTAACTATTCTAATGGTACCATCGTTGTAAAGGCTGTTAACCGAAATGCCACAATTGAAAAAATTCCGTTAACGGCGAATGATGTGGCTGTAGGCATGGAGCTGGATGTAATAACTAAAGGAAAAACGTACACAGTACAACCTTTGTATCTTATAAAAAACGGAAACAAATTCGACTTTGGCAAAACCATTGATGAAGCTGGTCTAAAATTCCGCTTTTCCAATATTTATCCGGAAAAAGATAAACTGGAATTAATGATCTATCAAAAACCACTGGCTCCAAAGAAATGGATTGTGTTGAAAGCTATCAAATTCCCATTTATAAATCTATTCTGGGGTGGAACAATTATTATGGTTATCGGATTTTTGCTTTCAATTTTCCGCAGACAAAAAGAGCTTAAACGCAACTAGCCGATGAAGATCGTCTTGCTAGGAAGCGGCAATGTGGCTACGCATCTTGGAAAAGCATTAAAAGATAGCGGTCACATAATATTGCAGATTTGGAGCAGAACCCTGGGGCATGCTCGAGCTCTGGGCGAAAGTCTGCAATGTGATTTTACGAGCAATTTATCACATATAAATGAAGAAGGTGAAATCTATATCATCGCGGTAAGCGATGATGCAATTGATGAAGTTGCAAGTAGTTTTCCTTTGCAAAACAAAATATTAGTTCATACATCTGGCACCACAGACTTAGATATTCCCGGGATATCCGGAGTTTTTTACCCCCTGCAGACTTTTTCCAAACAGAAAGATGTTGATTTTTCTAGAATCCCGATTGCCATTGAAGGACGGAATTCTGAAGTTACTGAACAGCTAAATTATCTGGCAAAATCAGTTTCCTTAAAGGTTGTATTGTTGAATTCTGAGCAACGGAAAGCGTTACATATTGCAGCGGTATTCGCTTGTAATTTTTGCAATCATTTGTACGCTATTGCTGATAAGATACTTTCTAACAATGGATTAGATTTTGATCTGATTAAGCCGCTTATTACTGAAACGGCCGAAAAAGTTCAGTTCAATTCTCCCGTTACTGTACAAACAGGTCCGGCTGTTCGCAGAGATGAGATGACATTGAATAAACACCTCGATTTTTTAAAGGACATGACAGCTTTTAAAGATCTATACGAGCAATTAAGTCAAAGCATTATCAATTTCGATCAAAAAGCATGATGCCTGCTCATTTTTATTAATTTTGCGCCAATGGATCTTTACAAAATCAAAATAAACTTTGAAGAACAAGGCCTTGAGTCTATTGAATTACCTATCGCAGAAGGAGAATCAGTACTTGACGTTTGCCTTGACAATGGAATAGAGCTTCAGCATAACTGCGGCGGTGTTTGTGGTTGTAGCACGTGCCACGTTTATGTAAACAAAGGCATGGATAATATTGAGGATATCTCTGATAAAGAAGAAGATTTTATCGACCGTGCGGTTAATCCTCGTATCAATTCCCGTTTAGGCTGTCAGTGTGTTGTAATTGACGGTGATATTGAAGTTACTTTACCAGACCAAAACCAGTTCTTAGGACATTAATATTCATATATGAATCAAGATAAATTCGCATTACCCATACATTGGAAAGATCATGAAGACATTGCAATGGGGCTTTATGAGAAGTTTGGCGACGATTTTAACGAATCAAAAATCTATAGAATTCGTTTTACCGAATTGATGGATTGGGTTCTAAGTCTGCCGAATTTTGCAGGCACCCGCGAGGAATGTAATGAAGGTCACCTGGAGCAGATCCAGTCGGCCTGGGTTTATGAGTGGAGAGATAATCAGGATTAAGAACGCTTTATTGATGTGCGCAACTAAATATAAGCGCTTTATTAATGTGTTCTTTTTACACATCAATTCAATTTACATATCCGCAGATTCAATTTCATTTGCACACTTAAGCTATGTTTCTCAGCAAATTAAAATCTATAAAAGCTTTTGTTCTGGATATTGATGGGGTACTCACCGATGCCACTATTCATGTAACAGAGTCTGGCGAGCAGTTGCGTCGTTTTAATGTACGTGATGGATATGCCATGCAATTAGCTGTAAAAAAGGGTTATTTAATTTGTGTCATCTCCGGAGGTAAATCTGAAAGTGTTATTCTTAGATTGAAGGGATTAGGAATAACAGAAGTGCACCTCGGAATCACCCGGAAGCTTGAGGTATATAATAAATTTATCAGCCAGCACCAACTTACAGCGGATAATGTGATTTATATGGGTGATGATATTCCGGATATTCCGGTGATGAGAATTGCCGGAGCAAGCGCCTGCCCAGCCGATGCAGTTGAGGAGGTAAAAGAAGTATCAGACTATATCTCGGCAAAAAATGGGGGAGATGGCTGTGTTCGCGACCTAATTGAGAAGGTACTGAAAGTTCAGGATAATTGGTTTGATGTTAATCCAACTGCTCAGGAAGATAGCATACCATCTGTATAATCTACTAATGAAGACCAATTTTCCAACAATCATTCTTGCATCAAAATCTCCGCGAAGGCAAGAACTACTTACCTCTATGAACGTAAATTTTCGGGTGGTTCTGAAAGAGGTAGATGAATCTTATCCGGAAAGCTTAAATCCGGTAGAAGTAGCTGTTTACATTGCCGAAATGAAAGCCAGAGCTTTTGATGAATCTTTAAATGAAAATGAACTTGTCCTTACTGCGGATACAATAGTTTGTATTGAGGATCAAATTTTAGGCAAACCAAATGATGAAGCTCATGCTTTCGAGATGCTTAGTCTTTTATCCGGAAAGAAGCATGAAGTTATAACAGGCGTTGCTTTTCTTCAAAATCATCATCTGCATTCCTTTTATGAGGTCACAGAAGTCTATTTTCGACCGCTTAGCACTGGTCAGATCAATTATTACATACAAATGTACCATCCTTACGACAAAGCCGGTTCATACGGAATTCAGGAATGGGCGGGTTTGGTAGCTATTGAGAAAATTAAAGGTTCTTATACGAATGTTGTGGGACTTCCAACCCACAGAGTTTACGAAGAACTTTTAAAATTTTCTGCGCTCTGATTATCTTCAATCAAGCAAAAGACCTTCTTTCAGCGCATAAACACTCAGTTTAACCGATTCTATTTTTAGTTTATTGATGATGTACTGAGTAAGCAAAGCTGCCACAACAATCATATCTTTTCTGACAGATAAAATAGCTTCGTTTGTCAGGCGCTCCTGGTGTGTCGAATCTAATATCTCTTTAATTATTAATCCTAATTGACCGGAATCAAAATCAAATGATCCATTCGCGGCTGGCAACTTATTTGCGGTCTTCATCTGACAAAGTTCGGCGAATGTTTCAAAGGCACCCGCTGAACCGATTAGAACCTTTGGCTTATATTCTGATGAAAAACTGAATAGATCTGAAAGCACTGCATCAAGGTGCGCAACTATGGATTTACAATCGTCTCCGGATATTGGATCTGAATGGTGAAACATCTCCATTAACTTCGCAGCTCCTATTGGATAGCTTTTTTTCCATTCGATACCTCTTGCATCGGCAAAAATAAATTCAACACTTCCCCCACCAATGTCCATTATCAGGGAGTTTTGATCTAACTGAACTGCCTGCCGAACTCCGCTGTAAATTAGGTCAGCCTCTCGATCGCCGTCAATAATTTCAATTTGCATTCCGGCCTTCTGCTTTACTGCTTTTATAAAATCAGGGCCGTTAACCGCGGTCCGAAGAGCTGCCGTGCCTACTGCTTTTACTATATCGACCTGATTTTGACGAATGACATTACTGAACGCAGATAATGCATCCAAACCTCGTTCAAAAGCTGCTTCAGTAATTTTTCCGCTATTTATTCCACCTTCACCCAGCTTGACATGTTTCTGATCGGCCAAAACAATCTTTTGAATCTGACCCTGATTAATCTCTGCAATTATCAAGTGGAATGTATTGGTGCCTAAATCAAGGGCTGCAACACGTTTCATAGTATTATTCTTTGTACAAAAACCATTTTACCAACTCTTTGTAGCTGGTTTTCTTGCCGTACATTAAAATACCTACCCTGTAAATCCGTGCTGCTATCCAGGTGGTGAAAATAAAACCGGCAATTAAAATTGTAACAGACAGATATAATTCCCATTCGGGAACTCCAAACGGAATTCTAACCATCATCGCAATAGGAGAGGTGAATGGAATCATACTGAGCCAGAATGATAAAGTGCTGCCCGGATTATTAACAATAAAACTAAACGCCATTATGTAGGTAAATAATAGCGGCAAAGTTATCGGAAACATGAATTGTTGTGTTTCGGTTTCATTATCTACAGCAGACCCGACAGCAGCAAACAACGCACTGTAAAGAAGGTAGCCGCCTAAAAAGTATATCAGAAAAGTAACCAGAATATAACCGACAGGTATTGTCTGTATCGCAGTTAAAATAGAAGGTGGTAATAGTTCAGCGCTGACGAATTTAGCAGCCAGTAGTGATAATATTATCCAAAGGAGAAATTGTGTTAAACCTACCATTCCAATTCCGACAATTTTTCCCATCATTAATTGGAAGGGCTTCACAGACGATATAATTACCTCTACTATTCTGCTTGTTTTTTCTTCTATAACACCCCGCATTACTTGTGCGCCGTAGATGAAAAGACTTAAATAAATTAAAATTGCCGCCGAGAAGCTTATCGCGTAAGCAGCAGAAGCATCACTCTCTTTTTCTCCCTCATCTGTAAGTTCTTTATATTCGATAGAAATGTTGGGCTTTATGCCTTCAAGTACTTTAATGTCTATTCCTGCATCTTCTAATTGTTTGTTACGAAGTATATTGTTAACCTGATTCTCAATTTCGCTCATTACAAACATAGGCGCCTTTTTTTCAGACAAAAGCTCTACTTTTTCCTCTTGCTCAATGTTTTCAGGAATATATAATACAAATGTCGCATCGGTTCTGGCAGCGATTTTAGCTTGATTAAAACTTTCGGAACTTTTTGAGAAGACAAGCCCCTTACTGTTTTTGAAGAAGTCCTTGCCGAAAATTCCGCTATCATCAATTACTCTCACTTCAGTCACAGAATCTCCGCCACTTTGGGTAAGATAAGCCACTAGTCCTGTCATACCCAGAAATAAAAGGGGAACCAAAAAGGTCATTAAAAGGAAGCTTTTCTTTTTTACCCGACTCAGGTATTCACGCTTTATAATGAGAAAAGTTTTACGCATAATGCTGAATACCTTTTACTTGCTGAATGAAAATGTCATTAATCGTTGGAATTACCTCTTTGAGCTGCTGTATTTCGACCAAGGGAATTAAATATCCCAGGGCATCATTTACACGAACATTCTCCTTTAACTGTAGCGTTACTTCTCTTGTATCTTCTAAATTTCGTCTATCAAGTACATTATAAAGATTTGTTCCCAAGGAAGTAAGCTCATCACCACGGTATTCAATACAATATATATTGCTGCGGTATGAATTTTTGATATCCTTTAATCTCCCATCGAGAATTTTCTTCGATTTGTTTATTAAAGCGATGCTGTCACAAAGTTGCTCAACTGATTCCATTCGATGAGTTGAGAATATAATGGTCGCTCCTTGTTTATTTAATTCGAGAATCTCATTCTTTATAACTTCAGCGTTAATCGGATCAAATCCGGAAAAGGGTTCATCTAATATTATAAGTTCCGGCCGATGAATAACAGTTGCAACAAACTGCACTTTTTGCTGCATCCCTTTACTCAGATCTTCTACTTTCTTTTTCCACCAACCCTCCATTTCCATCCTCTCAAACCAATAATTACAACGCTCAAGTGCATCTTTTTTACTAAGCCCCTTCAATTGAGCCAGATAAATCATTTGTTCGCCGATCTGCATTTTCTTATACAGGCCGCGCTCTTCAGGTAAATAACCAATAATATTGATATGGGAGGGATTTAGACGAGCGCCGTTAATATAAATTGTGCCTTCGTCAGGAGCTGTTATTTGATTGATAATGCGAATCAGGGATGTTTTTCCGGCCCCATTGGGACCCAGCAAACCGAATATGCTTCCTCTTTTAACTTCCAGGCTCACATGATCAAGAGCCCTGTGTTCAGCATACTGCTTTACAATATTCTCAATTTTTAGCATAGGTCGAGTAAATCCTGGGGCCACAGTCCGAAAGAAGTTTCATCAAGAAGGTAAAGTATGAAGTAAAGTTGTAATATCAGATGGTTTTAAAGGTTTAACCAGGAAAGTATACACATTCGGAAAATTATAGGACTCGCCATGATCATCGGCACTGGTGGAAGATGTGAGGATTATAACCTTATGATCCAGATCCCTTTTTTGCATCTTATCTAAGAACTGCCATCCGTCCATTAGCGGCATATTCAGATCCAGGAAAATAAAATCAGGATTAATTTCGGTAATCAATTCCAATCCCTTAACGGGGTCATTGCACTCATAAACAGTAGTTTCCGGTGAAACCTGATTGATTAATTTTCTGACAATAAAAGTAGAGATTTCTATATCATCAATTACGAGAACGGTTTTCATGTGCTTTTGAAAGGTTTTAGATTTTAAGACCCTAAGGTAATTTTTTTATTGAAAATAAGTAAAGGAGCCGTGATTTTATTTTAGTTTCGCCAAAATATCAACAGATCATACCCATATTTTGTATGAAAAAGAAAATTGCTTTAGTAACAGGAGGATTTACAGGCGAATCGGTTATATCACTGAAAAGTGCGGAAGTTATAGATAGAAATCTGGATCGGGAAAAGTTTGAAGTTTTCAAGGTAATTATTACACCTGAAAGCTGGTTTTACGAGCAGGAGGGAGCTAAATATGAAATTGACAAAAATGATTTCTCCTTGAAAGTTGGAGATCAAAAAATCCTTTTTGACGGAATTTTCATCGGTTTACACGGTTCGCCCGGTGAGGATGGAAAACTACAAGGATATTTCGATATGCTTGGTCTTCCGTACACAACCTGCGATGCAGTAACTTCAGCCATAACAATGAATAAAGGTTATACTAAGGCTATTGTGAATGGAGTAAAGGACTTAAATATTGCCCGATCAGTTCAACTGTTCTCTAACAATTCTGAAACATCAAGGAAAGTACTTGCCGAACTTAATACCCCCTTATTTGTAAAGCCGAATAATGGCGGAAGCAGCATTGGCATGAGTAAAGTAAAATCTGCCGATGAGCTTCCTGACGCTCTGAAAAAGGCTTTTAAAGAAGACACGCAGGTTTTAGTTGAAGAATATATTAAAGGCAGAGAATTTACGATCGGTGTATATAAAGGATATGATGGAATTAAGGTACTTCCCGCTACAGAAATTGTAACTTCTAAAGAGTTTTTCGATTTTGAGGCTAAGTATACGACAGGTGTAACTGAAGAAATTACACCGGGTAGAATGTCTGACGAGGAGAAAATCAGGGTGGAAGCGGTCGTTCAGGAAGCCTACAAAAAATTAAATTGCAAAGGCGTAGTGCGGATCGATTACATTCTTGAAGAAACGACAGGTAAGTTCTTTTTTATAGAGGTTAATACAGTACCCGGACAAACCGAAAATAGTATAATTCCTCAACAGGTGAGATCGGTAGGCAGAACGATCAAAGATTTTTATACTGAATTGATTGAAGTTGCTATTAAATAGAAGTTCACTAGTGGACAGTTTATTGGCGAATTAAGGAAAAGCAATCTGACTTCCTATACTAATGAACTGTCCACTAATAAAGGAATAGACTAAATAGAATACTTTTCAATCATATCTTCGGTAATTTTCATACCCCGCCCTGTTTGAATATCAATTAAAGCATAATCAAACCAGCCATCGCTGCATATTTTACCAGTTTTTGAACTTAAAATTTCAAATTTAACCTTGCTGCTTTTTTCATCCATTGAAACAATCCAGGTGGTTACGGTAAAACTTTCGCCCAGAGTTAAAGGTCGTTTAAACTCAACATGAGCGGTTTTTACAACCCAGCCGTAACCGAGTTCCATAAACTCTTCCATTGACATACCGTAACAGGTTTCCATTTGGTCATAACGTGCAGCCAGTACGTAATCTAAATACTTGCTGTTATGCACATGGTTAAACATGTCGATATCATCGGGCCTCACTTTAAGTGCTGTAGTAAACTTGCTATATTCCTTATGCTTCTCCATTAAAGATTTTGCTCTAAAACCATACCCCAAGGGTGCTTTTTTTCGTAAAATTAGCAATACTTTCCTTTTCGACAATTCCACAAAAGGGTCGACCAAGTAAGGTTTTTTAATATTTTTTTAATCAATTACATTCATTACCTTTGCAGCTAATTAACAAAAATATTTAATCGCTTTAATATTATTCACGTAATGTATTTAAGTACAGAGTACAAGGCAGAAATTTTTGCCAAACATGGTAAAGGTGCAACTGATACAGGTTCTACCGAAGGTCAGGTAGCGTTATTTACTTCTCGTATTGCTCATTTAACTGGGCATTTAAAGAAAAACAAGAAAGATTTTTCTACACAATTAGCTCTTCAGAAACTAGTTGGTAAGCGTCGCGGTTTATTGGCTTATTTGTACAAGAAAGATATCAACAGATATCGTGCTATTATCAAAGCTTTAGAGTTAAGAGATATTATTAAATAATCTTTTAAAAAAAAAGTTTAGAAGCCATCCTATAAAGGGTGGCTTTTTTTTTAACTTCGCAATAAAATTTTAAATAAATACCCCGATGCGTTATTAAAGAGGAAAGGCGCATCATTACTGAAAACAAATGAGTTATAACTTAATTAAAAAATCTTTCGATTTGGGCGATGGCCGTATAATCGAAATCGAAACCGGTAAGCTTGCGAAACAAGCTGATGGGTCTGTAGTAGTAAAAATGGGCGACACTATGTTGCTTGCTACTGTTGTGTCATCAAAAGAGGCTAAAGAGGGAATTGATTTCCTTCCTTTATCTGTTGATTACCAGGAAAAATATGCTGCCGCAGGACGTATCCCGGGTGGATTCCTTCGTCGCGAAGCTCGTTTATCTGATTACGAAGTTCTAATTTCCCGTTTGGTAGATCGTGCGTTGCGCCCGATGTTCCCGGAAGATTATCATGCAGACACACAAGTGATGATTTCACTAATTTCTGCTGATAAAAATATAATGCCTGATGCTTTGGCTGGTTTAGCTGCTTCGGCTGCTCTTGCTGTGTCAGATATCCCGTTTAACGGACCTATCTCTGAAGTGCGTGTTGCTAAAATTGACGGAAAGCTTGTAATTAATCCTTACCTAAGCGATTTAGAGCGTGCAACATTAGAATTTATCGTTGCCGGTTCTGAAAATGATATTGGCATGGTTGAAGGCGAGTGTAGCGAGATTGATGAAGAGGAGATGATTGAAGCAATTGAATTCGCTCATAAAGCCATTAAAATCCAGGTTGCTGTTCAAAAAGAATTAATGGCTGAGGCAGGTAAGACGGTTAAACGTACTTATTCTCACGAACATAGCAACCCCGCTTTAAGAGAGCAGGTTTTTGCGGCTACTTATCAGCAGGTTTATGATATTGCAAAGTCAGGTTCATCTAAACATGATCGCTCTGACAGCTTTAAACTTATTCAGGATACTTTCATCGTGTCGTTAGGAGAGGATATTGATGATATTACCAAGGCCCTGGCTAAGAAATATTTCCATGATGTTCAATATGATGCTATCCGTAACTTAATTCTTGATGAAGGAATTCGTTTAGACGGTCGTGACGTTCGTACTGTACGCCCGATCTGGAGTGAAATCGGTTATTTACCAGCTGCTCACGGTTCTGCTGTATTTACCCGTGGAGAAACTCAATCATTGACAACGGTAACATTAGGTACTAAGCTTGATGAACAAATGATCGATGGTGCATTCTTCAACGGATATCAAAAATTCATCTTACACTATAATTTCCCTGGTTTCTCAACTGGCGAAGTTCGCCCGAACAGGGGAGCTGGCCGTCGCGAAATTGGGCATGGTAACTTAGCTCAGCGTTCGTTGAAAAAAGTTATGCCGGGTGATGATGAAAATCCATATACAGTTCGTATCGTATCTGATATTCTAGAATCTAACGGTTCTTCTTCTATGGCTACTGTTTGTGCCGGTACATTAGCATTGATGGATGCGGGTGTTAAATTAAAAGCACCGGTTTCTGGTATCGCTATGGGATTAATCACCGACGAGAAAACCGGAAAATACGCAGTGTTGTCTGATATCTTAGGTGATGAGGATCATTTAGGAGATATGGATTTTAAAGTTACAGGTACTGAGAAAGGTATTGTTGCCTGCCAGATGGACTTAAAAATCAACGGCTTAAAGTGGGAAGTATTAAGAGATGCTTTACATCAGGCAAAAGAAGGTCGTCTTCACATCTTAAACGAAATGAAGAAAACCATTTCTGAACCTCGTGCTGAATTGAAACCACATGCACCTCGTTTAGAGATGCTTAGAATCGATAAAGAATTTATTGGTGCGGTTATCGGTCCAGGTGGAAAAGTTATCCAGGAAATGCAACGCGAAACTGGTGCTACAATCACTATTGAAGAAAAAGATAATCAAGGTGTGATAAGCATTTTCGCTCCCGGTAAGGAAGCAATTGATGCCGCAGTTAAGCGTATCAAAAATATTGTGGCTAAGCCTGAGGTTGGAGAAATCTACGAAGGTAAAGTGAAGTCAATCATGCCGTTCGGTGCATTTGTTGAGATCATGCCCGGTAAAGATGGTTTACTGCATATTTCTGAAATTGATTGGAAACGTTACGAATCAATGGAAGGCGTATTCAATGTAGGTGATGAAGTTAGAGTTAAACTGCTTGAAGTTGATAAACAAGGTAAACTTAAATTATCCAGAAAAGCGCTTATTCCTCGTCCTCCAAAACCGGAAGAGAAGAAGCCTGAAAGTTCTGCTCCAACAGCATAAGAAAAGCCCCGGTTTACCGGGGTTTTTTATTTTAATTATTACCAAAGAGATAAACTGGAACGTAGGGTTTTTATGGCAAGGCAGTTTGTATCTGTATAAAACAAAAACAGGTATTGTACGTTTGTAATTTTTTTATACAATTTGCTGAACTATTATGAATTAGGTATATTTTTCACTTATTTTGTATTAAATTAATAAATCCTACAGAAATGCTACAGAAAACATTCGTAAAGTCAAAAGGCTCCTATAAAGTAAAATTTACTTTAAAGCCAGATCATGCAGAAACAGTTGAATTACTTGGCCTCAATAGCGATTGGGAAACTCCGATCCCATTAAGTAAGAAGAAAGACGGTTCGTTTTCTACAGAAGTAGCTTTACCTAAAGACACCAAACATGAATTTAAATATCGTGTAGACAATACAAAATGGCTGATTGATGAGGATGCTGACTTACAGCAGCCAAATGAGTTTGGCAGCACTAATAGCGTTATAGTTCTTTAAGTAAATAAAATATAAAAAAAGACCACTCCATTTCAATAAGGAGTGGTCTTTTTTTTTGAAAAAAATCGAAATCTTCAGTTTTAACTTTGTTTTTTATACTTTTAAGGTAATGGATGCAAAGAAACTTGAAGCAGCTTTCAAACTGTTCGATACTTATAACGGGAAGGACCCGAAACAATATACGTACAACGACACTATTTTCCCTCAAGAGTTATTTTTCGCGATTCAGCTGCATGAATGGGTTAAGAAACTTGAGCCGAATGCGAGAGAAGCATTATTGCTTGCTTCGCGCTGCCAGCATATAGGCAGATGGGAAGTACCACGAGAATCGTATCCTGAAGGAAAAGCTGGATATCTAAACTGGCGCAGTAATCTTGCAAAATATCATGCAGAAAAAGCCTCGCACATACTGAGCGAAGTTGGATACGATCTCGAAACAATTCAACGGGTACAGCAAATAGTGCTCAAACAACAGATAAAAAGTGATCCCGATGTTCAAACAATGGAAAATGCGTTGTGCCTCGTTTTTCTTCAGTTCGAGTACGAAGACTTCATAAAAAAGCATGATGATCCAAAACTAATTCGTATTCTTCAGAAATCGTGGGGGAAAATGAGCGAGCCTGGAAGAGAAGCTGCCTTAACTCTAAGTTTCTCCCAGAAAGGTGCCGAACTGCTTAATAAAGCACTTGCCTGAAGCAGTTCAATTTCAAAAGACAACTCCGATCATCTGTATTTACATGCCAAAGCTGTATATTTGATGCCATGAATCATCTAATAGCGCCCTCTGTTTTAGCTGCAGATTTTGCCAATCTAAAACACGATATTGACATGGTAAATGGTAGCGAAGCCGATTGGTTTCATATCGATATTATGGACGGGGTATTTGTTCCCAATATCTCTTTTGGTTTTCCTGTTTTAGACGCGATAGCGCGGCATGCTAAAAAGCCGCTGGATGTTCATTTAATGATCGTAGACCCCGATCGCTATCTTGAGCAATGTAAAAATGCAGGAGCAGCAACAATAACGGTTCATTACGAAGCTTGTACACATTTGCATCGTACAATACAAGCAATTAAAAGTCTGGGATGTATTGCCGGCGTCGCACTCAACCCCCACACACCAGTAAGCGTTCTGGAAGATATTATTGAAGACGTGGATATGGTTCTTCTAATGTCGGTTAATCCAGGTTTTGGAGCACAGAAATTTATACCTAATACTTACCGCAAAATACGTTCGCTAAAGGCGATGGCGGCAGGAAGAAACGACGGTCTTTATATCGAAATTGATGGAGGTGTAAATCTGGGTAACTCTGCCGAATTATTAAAAGCCGGGGCAAACGTTTTGGTAGCTGGAAATTTTGTTTTTACAGCTTCGGATCCTCAACAGGTGATCGGTCAATTAAAACAAACACAAGGCCATACATTGCAAGCCTGACTGGATGAGGATTATAGTACTGTTTAATTTAATTCTTTTAAGCACATTTGCTTCTGCCCAAACTTCTGTAACCATTACAGGAAAGGTGCAAAATCAACATGGCGGAGCACTTCAAGGAGTTGACATACAAGTACTTAATTCTTCTACGTCTGTAAAAAGCAAAAAAGATGGCAGCTACAATCTTTATATTGTATCTGCCTCTCCGAAGTTGAAAATATCGTTCAGCCGTACAGGATTCATCCCACAAATTATTTCAATTGAGACGAGCCTTCGAACTATTAAAAAGGACGTTTTCTTGGTTTCTGAAATCACACAGCTTGATACTGTAACGGTAAAATCTTCTAAAAACGAATTTGGCAATCTTCACAGCATAGATGCTGATTTAATCAGGAATATTCCAAGCGTATCCGGAAACTTTGAATCGTTATTAAAAACCTTACCGGGAGTTTCTTCCAATAATGAATTAAGTTCTCAATACTCGGTACGGGGCGGCAATTTTGACGAAAACTTAATTTACATAAATGACATCGAAATCTATCGCCCATTACTCGTGCGTAACGGACAGCAGGAAGGATTAAGTTTTATTAATCCTGAACTGGTATCGAAGGCTAATTTTTCTGCCGGAGGATTCGAAGCAAAATATGGCGATAAACTCTCATCTGTATTAGATGTGCGTTATAACAGGCCCGATAGCGCACAAATTATAGCGTCTGCAGGATTGCTAGGCTTGTCTGCCACACTAAAACAACCTTTAAAAAATGGATTTCTTCTTACCGGAATCCGAAAAAAAACAAATCAAAGTATTTTACGATCTCAGCCGGTTGTGGGAAGCTATCAACCAAGTTTTTATGATTTTCAAGGGCTTTATTCATTAAATCTCGATAAAAAACTTAATCTGTCGGTATTTGGAGATTATAATTTAAGCCGGTTTTCTTTAATTCCCGAAAGTCGTGAAACAGTTTTCGGAACCATTGACCAACAATACAGGCTAAAAATTCATTACCAGGGACAGGAAAAAGACAGGTACGAATCTTTAGCCGGAGCAGTCACCCTCACTTACAAGCCCCGACAAAACGCATGGTTTAAATGGATTACAACTAGCTTTAGGAATTCCGAGCAGGAAACCTTTGATATCGAAGGAAGCTATATTTTCGATGAGCCTGGTACCGATACTGAATTTGAAAACGTTAACGCAAATCGCGGAATTGGCGTTAGTTATGACTATGCAAGGAATCGTCTTAAAACATCCATTTACAGTTCTGAAATCCGAGCATATTTCCAAAAACAACGATCATTTTGGGAGTCTGGGATTAGATATCAATATGACGTGATACATGATAATTTAAATGAATATCATCTTATTGATTCTGCAGGATATACTCTACCCAATGCAGATGGAGATCTAATCCTCACAGATGTTGTAAGCGCCCGGAACTCCATTAAAACTAACAGGCTTACCGCTTTTGTCCAAAATACCTTTCCATTAAGTTCACAAGTCACTGTTTCGGCTGGTTTACGCAGTAACTATAGCTCGTATACCAACGATCTTTTGCTTAGTCCAAGAATAAGCGCAGTTTATCATCCTTCAGAGGGAAAACGAATCTGGCGTTTTTCTAGTGGTCTATACAATCAACCCCCGTTCTATCGCGAATTAAGGAACTTTAACGGGAGTTTAAACCAGGAATCGACCACGCAACGCTCTGTTCACTTTTTAGCTGCAACTGACTATTCAATACAAAAAAGGGGAGAAACATTGTTTAAATTCACATCGGAAGTTTACTTTAAGAAGCTGAATAATCTGGTTCCTTATAAAATTGAAAACTTAAGAATCCGATATTTCGCAGATCAGCGATCGCATGGATATGTAACGGGCGCAGATTTTTCAGTGAGCAAGGAATTTGTTCCCGGTCTGGAATCGTCGTTCAGGCTATCTTTAATGAAAACAGCTGAAGACATAGATGGCGATTCATATCCAGTTAAAGATGAAAATGGTACTATTTCCACATTTTATCCGGGGTATTTAAAACGACCCACAGATCAGCGGATAAATTTTTCTGCTTTTTTTCAGGATGAACTGTTTAACAGCCCTACTTATAAAGTGCATTTGACGCTATTGTATGGTTCGGCACTTCCGGTGGGACCGCCACAAACCCAGCGATATCGCGATGAATTTAAAATCCCCTCTTATAGACGGGTTGATATAGGTTTTTCAAAAGATTTTCTGGAAGGTGGAACAAAGTATAAATTAAAGCCTTTAAACAGGTATTTCAATTCGTTAATTGCTTATGCTGAGGTGTTTAATTTATTAAATATATACAACACGGTATCTTTTTTATGGATAAAAGATGTAAATAATAACCAATTCGCAATTCCCAATTATTTAACATCCCGTCAGTTAAATATAAAATTCATTGCAAAAATCAAAAATTAAGATAGAAAAAGATATAAAAATTCTAAATTTGACACAATAAAACACTGACCCAAATGATATGTAACTTCGGCGCCGGCCCTTGTATTTTACCACAAGAAGTTTTTAAGCAAGCTTCACAGGCCGTTTTAAATTTTAACGACACAGGATTATCAATCCTGGAAATTTCACACAGAGCTCCTGAATTTGAGGCTGTTGTGGATGAATCCATTAGGCTGGTTAAAGAATTATTGAATGTTCCTGACGGGTATTCAATCTTGTTTTTACAAGGTGGAGCAAGTACTCAATTCTCTATGGTTCCAATGAATTTGATGGCAGAAGGTCAATCGGCTGCCTATCTGGATTCAGGTGCCTGGGCAAGTAAAGCAGCTAAAGAGGCTAAGTTGTTTGGTGAAGTGAAAATTGTAGCTTCATCAAAGGATGCTAATTATACTTTCATCCCTAAGGATTATCAGATTCCTGAAGATGTTGCTTATTTCCATTATACGTCCAATAACACAATTTTTGGAACGGAATTATTCGAGACACCTAAGACCTCTGTTCCCATTGCATGTGATATGTCATCAGACATTTTTAGTCGTGTGATTAATGTGGCTGACTATGGCGTTATATATGCCGGAGCTCAGAAAAACATGGGACCTGCTGGTGTAACTTTAGTAATCGTTAAAGATGAATTGATTGGAAAATCAGGAAGGAAATTGCCTTCAATGTTCGACTATAAAATTCATGCAGATAACAAATCACTATACAATACACCTTCAGTATTTGCGATTTACGTTTCTATGCTTAACCTGCAATGGTTAAAATCTAAGGGTGGGGTCGCTGCCATTGAGCAAGAAAACATCGCAAAAGCGAATGCTTTGTATGAAGAAATCGACCGCAACCCTTTATTCAAAGGCGCTTGTAAAGTTGAAGATCGTTCAAGAATGAATGTATGTTTCGTAATGGAGAATCCTGAATTGGAAAAACCATTTTTGAAATTAGCAGAAGAACGTGGTATGGTTGGAATCAAAGGTCACCGTAGCGTTGGTGGTTTCAGAGCTTCCATTTATAACGCATTGCCAATAACTGCCATTCACAGGTTAATTGATGTAATGCAAGAGTTTGCTGAAACAGCCAGATAATTTTAATCTTCTGTGCTAGATAAAATATTTAATACTAAACGTAATAATAATGATTAAAATTCTTGCCAATGACGGTATAGATCCCACAGGGAAAAGCATGCTTGAAGCAGCTGGTTTCTTCGTTGAGACTCAAAATATCCCTCAGGATCAGTTACCAGAAGCTTTAAAAAATTTCGATGCTATAACTGTTCGCAGTGCTACGAAGGTTCGTAAAGATTTAATTGATTCTTGTCCGAATTTACGACTTATCGGTCGTGGTGGCGTTGGAATGGACAATATTGATGTTGACTATGCAAGATCACAAGGACGTGCTGTAGTTAACACACCCGCAGCTTCATCTCCGTCGGTTGCCGAACTTGTTTTTGCTCACCTTTTTACCGGTGTTCGTTTTTTACATGATTCGAACCGTAAAATGCCTGTTGAGGGTGCAGCAAAGTTCAATGATTTGAAAAAAGCATATGCTAAAGGTATTGAACTAAAAGGCAAAAAAATCGGAATCATCGGTTTAGGACGTATCGGAAGAGAGACCGCAAAAATGGCTCTTGGTTTAGGTATGGAAGTTTTAGGTTATGATGTTTACGATTTTGAAACAGAAATTGAATTGAATCTTGCAGGTGGAGTAAGTGTGAAAGTGCCCGTTAAGAAGGTAAGTTTGGACGAACTTTTAGCAGAATCTGATTTCATCAGCTTACATATTCCTTTTGTTGATAAAGCGATTCTTGGAAAGGAAGAATTTGAGAAAGTTAAAAAAGGTGTGGGAGTTGTTAATTGCGCCCGTGGTGGAGCAATTGATGAACTTGCTTTAATCGAAGCTTTAGATTCAGGAAAAGTTGGATTTGCTGGTTTAGATGTATTCGATAATGAGCCTACTCCTCGTCAGGAGATTTTGTCTCATCCAAAAATCTCTTTAACGCCTCATATCGGAGCAGCTACTAACGAAGCGCAAGAGCGTATCGGTGTTGAGCTTGCAAGTCTGATTATTGAATATTTCAATAAATAAAACTTCTCGATATAATTTTAAGGTTGTCTGTGAGAACAGACAACCTTTTTTAGTTTTCGGTAATTCCTGAATATTATTGATCGATCCGTCATTATGTTAAAAATTGCTTACGATAAAATTTACTCACATCCTTTGCCTGAAGGGCACCGCTTCCCGATGATAAAGTATGAGTTGATTCCAGAGCAATTGTTACGAGAGGGATTAATCACATCCGAAAATCTTTTTTCTCCCCAAAAGGTAGATGAAGAAACAATTCTTTTAACTCATGAAAAACTTTACTGGGAGCGTTTACGCGACCTCAAATTAAGCCCGCAAGAGGAGAGAAGAACAGGATTTCCTCTGACACGGCAATTGGTCGATCGGGAAATGCGTATAGCACAGGGAACTATTGATGGATGTAAGTTTGCACAAGGAAATGGTATTGCATTTAATATTGCCGGTGGCACCCATCATGCCGGCACAAATTGGGGCGAAGGCTTTTGCCTCCTGAATGATCAGGCTATTGCAGCGAACTATCTTTTAAAAAAAGACGTTTCATCTTCCTTCCTCATTATCGATTTAGATGTACATCAGGGTAACGGAACCGCTGAGATATTTCAGGACGAACCTCGCGTATTTACTTTCTCAATGCATGCGGAAAAGAACTTTCCATTTAGAAAGGAGAAGTCGGATTTGGATATCGGATTAAGTACCGGTATGAAAGATGATGAGTATTTGAAGATTCTCAGCGATACATTAACCGGTCTTTTTGAACAGACAAAACCTGATTTCGTATTTTATCTCGCGGGGATAGATGTACTTACTACCGATAAACTTGGTCACTTGTCCCTAAGCAGGGGAGGCTGCAAAGAAAGAGATCGAATAGTATTTCAGTTGTGCAGAAAGTATGGCACCCCAGTTCAGGTGAGTATGGGTGGAGGCTATTCTAAAAAGATCTATGATATTGTAGAAGCCCATTGCAATACCTTCAGGCTTGCAATGGATCTATATTTTTAATTTAGAAAGCTAAATTATTTATACTTACACAAATAGGAAGCCTGGCTGTTTGCTTTTACCTTAAAGCTTGAGTTTGCAGGGACTTCAAATGATTGGGTGTTTTTAAAACTTTTCCATTCGGTTTGCCCTGGCAAAAGAGCTATTAGTTCGCCTTCTATCACTACCATAGTTTCGTGGCTTGAAGTTCCAAACTCATATTCGCCAGGTTCGATCACGCCTATAGTAGATTTACCTTCTGCTGAATTGTATCCAAGAGATTTTACGGTTCCGTTAAAATATTCGTTTACGTCTATCATGTTATTGAATTTGCGACAAAAGTAATTTATTGAATTGGATCTTCTATAAACTGAGTTTTAATTTTTTCACCGTGTGCCGGTATCTTAAAAAAAGCAAAGTTGCTGAAGCCAATAAACCGAGTGTAAGTCCGTACCAGACACCGTTTGCCCCCATAGAGGAATTGATACCCAGAATATAAGCTAAAGGCAAGCCTATTATCCAATACGCGACGAATGTGATGATCGTGGGAATATTAACATCGCCCATGCCCCGCAGAATGCCTAAACCAACCACCTGCGCACCGTCGAACAGTTGGAAAATTCCGGCAATGATTAACAATTGTGAGGCAATCATAACTACAGTTTCATCGGTGGTATAAATTAGAGGGAGTAATTGATTTAGGCCTATAAAAAGAAATGCTGTAACAAGCATAAAAACCAGCACTATATGATAGTTAGAATTTGCAGATAATCTCAATTCATCGAAATTTTTCCTACCAAAGCTGTTTCCTGTTTTTATAGTCGCAGCAGCAGCTATTCCGCTGGCCATCATATAAGTTATTGCAGCGAGATTTATTGCCACCTGATGAGCAGCCTGATTTGCTACTCCGATTGTGCCTATGATTATAGCGGCGACACTAAATGCGCTTACCTCAAAAGCATATTGCATAGCTACAGGGCCGCCAATTTTCAAAATTTGAAATGAACGGATCTTATTGATCCGTTTTAAAGCAAAGTTCTTTAGGTAAATTTTAAAATGTGGAGATTTTACGATGTAGAATGAAATAGTTATCGCCATTAAACAACGATCTATCAGCGTGCTTAGCCCGACCCCGGAAACGCCCATAGGTTTAATCCCAAACAACCCCTTAACAAATATTACACCGAGGATAACGTTGATTATATTTCCTGCTATAGATATTACCATTGCCTGCCTGGTAAAGCCTAAACCTTCGGCAAACTGTTTAAATGTCATGAAAACCATCAAAGGAACAATTGAAACTCCTAGAAGTCCCAAGTATGGCTTGGCTTCTGAAACAACGGCGGTTGATTGCTTTAAATGATCAATTGATAATTGCAAACCGAAATAAATAATCACGAACAACCCTATTCCACTAAGCGTATTAATAAACAAGCTATTTGACAATAATTTTCCGCATTCTCGGTAATTTTTTTTACCGTTTTCCTGTGCTATGAGAGGAGTGAGGCCATAAGAAATACCAATCCCGATAACCATCATTACTGTGAAAATACTGTTTACTAGGGATACCGCAGCCAAAGACGTCGTTCCGGCAAAATGTCCCACTATTACACTGTCGGCCATATGGACGAGTGTATGTCCCAGCTGTGAAATTACAACAGGGATAGCCAGTAGTAAATTACTTTTATAATGAGGCTTGTATGTAGAAAACATTTTGCCAAAGATAGAGGATCTAAGCTGCTTAGAATATTTGCAGGAGCAGAAACTTAAGAAGCTGTATAATATTCCTCTTTCTCGGTGGTATGAAGACGGATAACTCCGGATAGCACCAAATTCACCAGAATTCGTTGAGCACGCCTTCGAGATAGGTTCAAGATTTTGCCGTACTCTTTCGAGGTAATCTTCTCGTTTTCATCAAGGTACTGAAGCAGGGCTTTTTCTTTAGATGAATACTCAATAAATACTCCTTCTTCTTTAGAGCTCCCTTTTAAAACATCAACAACAATCTTGCTGGCCAATAAGCTTTTATCTTTCACTCTGATATACACCCACCATTTTTTATCATCGCCCAGAGCATAATGAGGTTTTGAATCACTTTCTTTTATTTCGGCTACCAAAACTATTTTGTTATCGAAGTAAACCTCTTCAAATAAAAGTTCAACCGCAGGACGACAGAAAAAATTTGCTGCCTTTGTTAGCATGTATTTTTCTTCCTCCTCAGACTTAACACCTTTAATGTCTCCGTTATCAGCTACGCCAACTAGCAACCTTCCGCCTTTATTATTGGCAAATGAAACCATGGTCTTCGCTATCTTTTCGCAGGATGTAATTGTTTTTTTGAAATCGACGTTAACACCTTCGCCTTCAAATATGAGTTGTTTTATATGGTAGGGTCTTAAAGAATTCATCTAAAAAAAATTAAATAGCAGGGCTTATCTTCCTGATGTAAATCTCATTATGCACTACTGCATAAACGGCGCCTTGTTTATTAGTTATTTTAACGGGAAAAGTCTTTATAAATTTTCCGGCTGTATCAAGGGCTTGTAGAGCCTCCGAAATATTTTCTTCCGTTACATGTATGCTAAAATATAAATTGGTGGTTCCGGGTTTTAGATAGTCAATACTTGCTTGTTTTAGCCACAACTGTGTTTTGTAGCCTTTTCTTTTAAGAATCTGGTCGAATAGGATCACATAAAAAG
The DNA here is from genome assembly GCA_966210515.1 of uncultured Pedobacter sp. Lineage (GTDB taxonomy): Bacteria > Bacteroidota > Bacteroidia > Sphingobacteriales > Sphingobacteriaceae > Paradesertivirga. Next base: position 6,803 of record CBIHLM010000023.1, on the reverse strand, counting down.
GATCCGCAGCAGAGAATATTGTACCGCCAAAAATTGATCCGTTATAATTTCGATTTAATAAGCAATTACAAATTTTTACTTGTGCACCTTTGAAATCACCCTCGAATTTTTGAGTCCAGATCCCTTGAAATAAAAAAGGTGGATAAAGACGCATGGCCCATTTTAGAACCTTTTCAGAAACAAGCATTAGCGAATATCTGATTTTTATTAAACAGTTTGATTTTTTGTAAACAAAATAATTTCAGACAGGTTAAAGCTGTTTAATAAACATTAATCTACTTACTAAAACTATCGCGATGAAAACAACAACTTTAAAATTAGCTTTAATCTCGGCATGTTTTGCTTTTACAATAACGGCATGTAATGCGAACAGAGACGAAGAAGGAGACGCTGATACGGACACTACAATGATGGGCACAGAAGGTATGAGTACCGACACCATGATGATGGACACTACGACAACCGGCACCACTGGCGACACAATAAGAACAGACACGATGCCGCGAAATCCTTAAAAGTTTTAATCAATCTGCCTGTATGCGTATCGGGCAGATTAATATTAATTTTCTCATTTCTTAATTTTATTGTAGTTTCATCGGTTAAACCACAACCGAAATGAATAAAACTGCATCCTCTAAAAAAAATATCATCTTCCTGGTAATTGTAGCTGCATTGGGATATTTTGTAGATATCTACGATTTGGTGCTGTTTTCTATTGTGAGGATTGAAAGTCTAAAAGACATTGGGATAGCAGAAGCTGACATTCGGGTTCAGGGTGAATATATTCTAAATATGCAAATGGCGGGCCTGCTGATCGGCGGTATCCTTTGGGGTATAATGGGAGACAAATTAGGCCGAATTAAAGTATTATTCGGATCGATTTTACTTTACTCGCTCGCTAACATTGCAAACGGATTGGTAACCGATATCAACACCTATGCAGTAATCAGGTTTATTGCAGGAATCGGTCTTGCCGGAGAGCTTGGTGCCGGAATAACCCTGGTTAGTGAAACCATGAGTAAAGAAAACCGCGGGTATGGTACAATGATCGTTGCTGGTGTAGGTTTATTTGGGGCGGTTCTGGCAAACGTAATTCATGAGTTGTTTACCTGGCAAACATCCTATTTTGTCGGAGGTGGTTTAGGATTATTACTACTGTTTCTTCGTATTGGAACCTATGAGTCAGGTATGTTTAATGAGGTGGTTAATAAAAATATTTCCAAAGGAAATGTGATGCTGATACTTGGCAACCGAAAAAACTTAATGAAGTATATCTACTGCATCCTTATCGGCGCACCGCTCTGGTTTGTCGTTGGTATCTTAATTACGCAATCTCCCGAATTTGGAAAAGCACTTGGTGTGACCGAGCCGTTAAAGGCTGGGAGGGGAATTATGTATACCTATATTGGCATTGCGGTAGGAGATGTTTTCGCAGGATTATTTGCCCAGATCACAAAATCAAGAAAACTCACGATGTTTGTTTTTCACTTATTATCGATAATAAGTGTGTTAATGTATTTGGGAAGCAGCAATCTGACACCGGAGAAGTTCGTTTGGCTGTGTTTATTCATGGGCTTTTCTGTTGGATATTGGGCGACTTTTGTGACCATCGCCTCGGAACAGTTCGGTACAAATATTCGGGCAACAGTAACTACAACAGTTCCAAATTTTGTTCGCGGAGCGTTGATTCCTATCACATTTGTATTTGAGTTTTTCGTTGGTCAATATAGTATCATTACAGCAGCCTATATCGTAATGTTTATTCTGGCTGGATTAGGACTGTTCTCGTTAAGCCAGTTAAAAGAGAGCTTTGGAAAAGATTTGGATTATGTCGAGGAGGGCTTGTCGTAAAGACCTCGACTTACAAAGTTTCAAACTTTAGGGTTTAAATAAACCTACAACAATTTGCATCTTTGCGGCATGATTATCAAGGAAGAGATCGCCCGTCAATATCAGATTATTCAGGATGAAATTACTTCAGGGCTTGAGAAGCTTGACGGTGCAGAAAAATTTCAGGAAGAGATCTGGACGCGTGAAGGAGGTGGGGGAGGCCGAACCCGGGTTATTCAACATGGAAACATTCTTGAAAAAGGAGGAGTAAACTTCTCCGAAGTTCATGGCAGTTTACCTGAACCGATCAAAAGGGCTTTCAAAGTTGAAAAAGAAAATTTCTTTGCTACCGGTATTTCGATCGTAATCCATCCAAACCATCCCCTGGTTCCAATCATCCATATGAACATTCGCTACTTTGAAATCGATGAAAATACACGTTGGTTCGGTGGTGGCATTGATCTGACACCTCATTATGTTTTTGAAGATGATGCCCGCTTTTTTCACAACTCTTTAAAGGGCGTTTGTGATCAATTCAAGTCCGATTTCTATTCAAAGTTTAAAAAGTGGGCTGATGATTATTTCTTCATTAAGCACAGAAATGAAACTCGAGGCGTGGGCGGGATATTTTATGATCGCTTGACTCCGGAAACTGCCGGAATTAGCTGGGAACAAATTTTTGAGTTTTCAAAAGCTGTTGGTCGGTCATTTGTTTCAATATATTCTGAATTAGTTAATCGTAACCGTCTGAAAGAGTTTACGGACACACAAAAGCAATGGCAATATCAGCGAAGAAGTCGCTATGTAGAATTTAATTTGGTGTACGATGCAGGGACGAAATTTGGTTTAGAGACCAACGGAAGGATTGAATCAATATTAATGAGCCTGCCTCCACAGGCAAATTGGGAATATAATTATCAACCTGAAAAAGGAAGCGAGGAAGAGAAGACTTTGGGATTATTGAGAAAAGGAATTGATTGGGTTTAGACCAAGCTGCCTTTCCCCAAATTTTAAACTTTTAGAAAGGTTTCTTAGAAGCTCCCGCCAAAAAGAAGAAGCCAATCCGTCTAAGCCCGATAGAAATGAAAAGCCAGCGTTGAATCATGAGCGAAATGAGCTTGTAATGAATAGCGGGATTGCAAGTACAACGAAGGCCAGTAAGCTGATTTTCAATTAATTTACACCCGAACAATTTCCTTTACAATCTTCCATTATTTTAGCAGAATTTCCTTTTATCTGAGCATCAGACATACATGCTATTGTCATTATCTTCGTATCGTTCGAAATCCTGCTTTTTATAACTCTTATTATAGTTTTTAAAGATTTTTAACACTCTAAAACTTTTCCACAGAGGCCGTCAGATTGGCTTATTTTGTTATCTTCGCATTAATAATTTAGACCTCACATTTTTCACAAAAGGAAAATCAAAAATGGCCGAAGAAACGGAAAACGAAAACTCTCCTAACGACAAAATAATTTTAATAAATATTGAAGAAGAAATGAAAGCCGCTTACATCGATTATTCGATGTCGGTAATTGTTTCTCGTGCTTTACCTGATGTACGTGACGGATTGAAGCCGGTTCACCGACGTGTGCTCTATGGTATGCTAGACTTAGGTGTAACCAGCGGTAAACCCCACAAAAAATCTGCACGTATCGTTGGGGATGTACTCGGAAAGTATCACCCACATGGTGACTCGTCGGTTTATGATACGATGGTTCGTATGGCTCAGGACTGGAGCTTACGATATCCACTGGTTGATGGACAGGGTAACTTCGGTTCGATTGACGGCGACAGCCCTGCTGCGATGCGTTATACTGAGGCTCGTCTAAAGAAGATTGCCGAAGAAATGCTTGCAGATATCAACAAAGATACTGTTGATTATCAGCTGAACTTTGATGATTCATTAGAAGAGCCAACTGTTCTTCCTTCGAAAATTCCTAACCTTTTAATGAATGGTGCATCTGGTATTGCCGTAGGTATGGCAACCAATATGGCGCCCCATAATATTAATGAGGTTATTGATGCAACGATTGCTTATATAGACGACAAGGATATAGAGATCTCCGGCTTAATGCAGCATATAAAAGCTCCGGATTTTCCGACTGGTGGTATTATTTATGGCCATTCTGGCGCTAAGGATGCTTACGAGACCGGAAGGGGACGGATTGTAATTCGTGCGAAAGCAGAAATCGAAAGCTATGGTCACGACCGGGAGCGTATTATCGTGAACGAGATACCTTTTCAGGTGAACAAAGCCATGATGATTGAGCGGACTGCTGAGTTGGTGAATGAGAAAAAGCTTGAAGGAATCTCGGAAATTCGTGATGAATCTGACCGTGATGGTATGCGCGTTGTTTACGAAATTAAACGCGATGCAAATGCTTCAATCGTTTTAAATAACCTTTATAAATATACCGCACTTCAAACTTCATTCAGTATCAACAGCATCGCGTTGGTTCATGGAAGACCGATGATGCTGAACCTGAAAGATATCATCAGGCATTTTGTTGATCACCGTCATGAGGTTGTAATACGAAGAACCAAATTTGAGTTAGCGGAAGCTGAAAAGCGTGCCCATATTTTAGAAGGTTTACTTATCGCTTTAGATCATCTGGATGAGGTTATAAAGCTGATTCGCAGCTCGGATACACCAGAAGATGCGAGAACCGGATTGATCGAGAAATTTGGCTTGTCAGATATTCAGGCCCGCGCAATTCTGGATATGACGCTTCGTCGTTTAACAGGACTAGAGCGTGATAAAATTAAAGAGGAGTATGCTGAATTGATGAAAACCATTGAGTACTTAAACTCAATTTTAGCTGATGAAGGCTTAAGAATGCAGATCATTAAAGATGAGCTTTCGGAGATTAAGGAAAAATACGGTGATGAACGTAAAACAAGCATAGTTCATTCTGCAGAAGACATGCGAATGGAAGACTTTATTGAAGATGAAGGTGTTGTAATCACCATTTCTCATGAAGGCTATATCAAGCGTACTCCATTATCAGAATATCGTACGCAGGGCAGGGGTGGAAAAGGTTCTATGGGATCAAACTCTCGTGATGCCGACTTTATTGAGCATATTATTATTGCCTCAAACCACAATTACATGTTATTCTTTACCGAAGCGGGACGTTGTTTCTGGCTACGTGTATACGAAATTCCAGAAGGTTCAAGAACCAGCAAGGGGAGGGCTATCCAGAATGTAATTAATATTCCAAAAGAGGAAAAAATCAAGGCTTACATAAAAGTTAAGAACTTAAGAGATCAGGAATATCTTGATAATAACTTTATTATTATGTGCACAAAGAAGGGAACAATTAAGAAAACTTCTTTAGCCGCATATTCCCGTCCGCGTGCAAACGGAATTAATGCTATCAATATTAATGAAGGAGATCAATTACTTGAAGCTAATTTAACGGATGGTAGCAGCGAAATTATTGTTGCTCTTCGTTCCGGTCGTGCTATTCGATTCAACGAATCTACGGTAAGACCGATGGGACGTACCGCAACAGGTGTTCGTGGAGTTACCCTGGCACATGATAAAGACGAAGTGATCGGAATGATCAGTATCAATGACCCTGAGTCGACCATTCTGGTTGTTTCCGAAAAAGGATATGGTAAACGTACTGATTTAGAAGATTACCGTATCACAAACCGCGGTGGTAAAGGTGTTAAAACACTTAATGTTACGGAAAAAACCGGCGACCTGATTGCAATTAAAGACATTACCGATAAGGATGATTTGATGATTATCAACAAATCTGGTATTGTTATCAGGATTGCGGTAAGCGAGCTTCGGGTAATGGGGAGAGCTACACAAGGTGTTCGTTTAATTACCCTAAAAGGGGATGATGAAATTGCTTCGGTTGCAAAAGTCGAGCATGAAGAGGAAGTTTTGGATGATGCTGAAGCTACTTTAGAAGCCGATGGCATTTTGGAAACTGAAGGTTATAAATCTTCTGAACCGCCGGTAACAGATGAAGAAGTGATAAATGCTGTGAAATCATCTGATTTATCCGAAGCTTCTGATCTGGATGAAGATGAGGATACCAATGAGGAGGATGAACCGTTAGAAGATTAAAATCATCTAATGAATAAATCTCTATTCTTAATATTGAGTATGTGTTTGTGTCTTAATTTTTTAAAGGCACAAACTCTTACTAAAGAAGCAATGAATAATTTTGCCAGTTATACTCAAAAACCTGAGATAAGTACTTTGGTGAAAGCCAAAAAAAACATTGACGATGCCTATAAAACCAAAAAAGATTCGCTAAACTACAGGGTTAACCTGATAAGAGGATTAGTTTACTCATCTCTGGCACATGCGGATTCAACCCGAAAAATCTCTCATGTAAAAGATCCGATTGACGAAGCTCAATTTGCTTTAGATAAATTAAAAAATCCGAAGCAAAATTATATTCACGAAGCAGAAATTAAGTTCATACGCAAGCAACTTTCGTATGCATGGTTGTATAAGGCGCAAAAAGCTTATAATTCCTATAATTACCTCGATGCCTATAATGCTTTTTTGTGGGTAGATTCTCTAAGTACTGATAAATACCTGGCCAGACATAACCTTGGCGTACTAAGCGAGAAGCTGGGCTACACAGATAAAGCAATAAATTATTACTCTTATCTGATTTCTGACAAAAAACGCTCTTTACCTGAATATTATTTAGCACTCTCAAATCTTTACGAACAATCACGAAACAGTTCTAAAGCTCTTTCTGTTATACAAGACGGACGGAAAACGTTTCCAGGAAATCGGGATTTGCTTTTTAAGGAGATAAACACCTATGCCGACAACGGCGCCTACGAAATGGTTTCAAAGCTGGTAGAAAAGGCATTGGAATATGCGCCTGTCAATCTAAACCTAATCTATCTTGCAGGGTTTTCATTTGAAATGGCAGGAAATAATAAACGAGCTGAAGAATATTATAAAAAAATTATTTCTTTGGAACAGAAT
>CBIHLM010000022.1:0-60455 GCA_966210515.1 uncultured Pedobacter sp. | reverse complement strand
GTCGTAACATGAAAGAAATAATTATTCTTTTAGCTTATATTTTTAGTTTCCATCACTACTCAAACGCCCAGGGATATAAAAACCCTGTTATTTCCGGCTTTCATCCGGATCCGAGTGTGTGCAGGGTTGGTGATGATTATTATTTGGTAACCAGTAGTTTCGAATATTTTCCGGGGGTTCCGGTCTTTCATAGCAAAGACTTAATTAATTGGACAAAAATCGGTCATTGCTTAACTCGTCCTTCTCAGCTCAAATTAGATAAATGCCCACCCTCTGCAGGAATCTATGCAGCTACTATCCGTTATCATAATGGTCTTTTTTATATGGTTACCACAAATGTATCCAGTGGAAATTTTTATGTATACAGATAATCCTGCCGGTGAATGGTCTGAACCTGTTTATGTGGATCAGGGAGGTATTGACCCTAGTTATATTTTGAAGACGGTAAATGTTACTTTATATCCAATGGCAAAGGCATCACCATTTCTGAAATAGATATTAAAACAGGAAAAAAACTTACTGAAAGTAGAATTGTATGGCATGGTACAGGAGGGCGTTATCCTGAATCGCCGCATGTTTATAAAAAAGATGGATTTTATTATTTATTGATTTCTGAGGGCGGTACCGAATATGGACATAAAATGACGATTGCGCGCAGCAAATCTATTTATGGACCTTATGAGTCGAACCCTTCTAATCCGATTTTTACGCACATAAATGAAAATGCACAAAGCAATCCAATTCAGGGCACCGGGCATGGCGATTTTGTTCAGGCTCATGATGGTTCCTGGTGGATAATATTCCTCGGTTTTCGACCACAAAGCTTACTGCACCACGTAATAGGACGTGAAACATTTTTAGCTCCGGTAAGATGGGATACTAATGCCTGGCCTGTAATAAATGGCAACGGTACAGTTGATATTGACGTAAATGTGCCTACTTTACCGTTAAAACCTGTAAAGCCACATGACCTTTCTACCGATTTTGATGAAGCGAAGTTAGGTGTTGATTGGAACTACCTCCGAAACCCATTTATGAATAATTATTCCCTGACAGAAAAGAATGGTTTATTGAGGCTCAAAGCAAGCCCGGTTTCTTTGGATGCTGCCGATTCCCCTACTTTTGTGGGACGCAGACAGGAACATATTGATTTTTCGGCTACCACTGTGTTGTCGTTAAATGATGCAATGTATGATGACGAAGCGGGAATGACAATTTACTACTCACCTCAGGCGCATTATGACATCTTTTTAAAAAAATCGGAAAAAGGCAAGCGTAAATTGGTAGTACGTTATCGTATAGGGGTGCTGAACCACACCGCATATGAGATGGAGATTCCAGGCGATAAAATTTATTTAAAAGTAAAAGGAGATAAGGATTTTTACTCGTTTTATTATTCTACGGATGGTAAGCAATCTAATTTCTTAAATAAGATCAACGTATGGTATTTGAGTTCTGAAACCAATGGAGGATTTACCGGAGTTTATATTGGATTATATGCCGCATCCCAAAGTAAGAATAGTAAAGCATATGCTGATTTTGATAAGTTTATCTATAAACCTGGCAATTCAGATTGATGTGGGTTTAATGTTGTAGCACGTTAAACTCTTTGATATATTAATAAAAACAACCCTGAAAGGGCTCTAGATTGGGCAAATTCGGGCTTGTTTTTATTTTGGATTTACTAGAAGTAAAGTCACATATACAAACACCAAAAGGGATACTTTTCAAGGCTTAAATTTTGTGATAAAAAATTAGGACGAAGTCTCTGTTCTCAGAAAGATAGTCTAAGTGGTCCTCTGGAACACTTAAACTAAGGGTAAAGTAAACTCACTGCCTTAAGATGTCGATCCCGTTGGCTCAGCAATCTTATATCTCAAAGATGATGTAGCCTTTTATTTTGCCATGCTTGTTTTTTTAAGAACATCAATCAGTTCCTCCATATTTATGGGTTTGGATATGTAATCGTTCATTCCTGCCGATATGCATTCTTCCCTGTCTTCCGCCATGGCATTCGCGGTCATAGCTATAATTACAGGTTGCCGGTCAAAGTCACTCCTGATTCTTCTTGTTGCACTAATCCCATCTAAAACGGGCATTTGGACATCCATCAGAACGACCTCATAGGCTCCCTCCGTAAGAATTTCCAAAACTTCCTGTCCATTATTGGCCAGATCAGGCTTATAACCTAGTTTATTCAGTACTTTGATAATCAATTTCTGGTTAATAAGATTGTCTTCAGCTATCAGAATGTTTAATGGATATTTAACGGCAAACTCCTCAGACAATAAACTAGCTTGTTTGTCTTCATGTGTGGGCTCTGGCTGGCTAATTTGTTTTAACTCCAATTGTATCACCTTTAATAGTTGCTGCTGTTTTACCGGCTTTGTAAGAACTGCGGCAAACAGGGCTCCGGATTTTTTTGGACTCTCATCTCCGATAGAGCTAAGCAAAATTATTTTCTGCATTGGATCTGCTTCTTTTATCTTTTTGGAAAGCTGTATACCATCCAATTCCGGCATCTTCATATCAGTAATTACCAGGTCAAAGTTTTTTTCCCTGTTTAAAATTTCTAATGCTCTTTCACCCGATGATGCGGTAACTGTACTAAGCTTCCATCGTTCCAGCTGGATTCTTAAAATTTGCAGGTTTGTTTCATTATCGTCTACAATTAAAACCTTTTTCCCTTCTCCCGAAAATTCAAGATTTACATGGTGCCGGATCGACTGCTCGCCGGTTTTACAGTGAATGTTAAAACTGAAGATACTTCCTCGTCCTTCTTCGCTTTTAACCTTAATTTCGCCACCCATTAACTTAATTAATCGTTCGCAGATGACAAGGCCCAAGCCTGTCCCTCCATATTGTCGGGTTGTAGAGGAGTCTACCTGGGAAAAAGCCTTAAAAAGACGATCGAGCTTATCTTGCGGAATTCCTATTCCTGTATCTTTTATTTCAAAGCCAATTTCCAGATCATCCTGGTTCCGATTAATGAGGTTGACTCCAAGAAATACTTCCCCTTTATTGGTAAACTTGATAGCATTTCCAATTAAATTTATCAGCACCTGTCTCAACCGCAAGCTATCTGCAAAAAGGGATGGAGAAACTTGATAATCAATTTGATAAACCAGATCAATGCCAATTTGAGCAGCTTTGCTCGCAAATAAATCCATCACCTCTTCAATACATTTACGCAGGTCGAAGTGATGCGGGTCTAACTCCATATTTCCTGATTCAATTTTCGAGAAATCCAGAATATCGTTAATTACACTTAATAGGGCTTCGCCGCTGTTGCGGATAGTTTCAGCGTAATCTCTTTGCTCATCATCTAGTTGGGTGGCGCATAATAGGGAAGACATGCCTAACACTCCGTTCATGGGGGTGCGTATTTCGTGACTCATGGTGGCTAAAAAAGCGCTTTTAGCTTGATTCGCTTTCACCGCTTCCTCCCGGGCTTGCTGTTCGAGCTCAGATTTTAGCTGTAATTCTTCTGCTTGAACCTGAAGTTCTTCATTTAGTAGCTGAAGATCTTCCGACTGACTCACAACTTGCTCTGTACGTTCGGTTACCACTTTTTCAAGCTCTGCTTTTTGCGCCCTGATTTGGCTAGTGCGGTATTTGAAAAAAAAGTAGATGCCGCTTAAAATAATTAAGAAGCTCAATAACCTAAACCACCAGGTTAACCAGAAGGGGGGAGTGATAATTATTTTTATAGAATTTCCGGCCATATTCCATACACCATCGTTATTAGAGGCCCTTACGCGAAACGTGTATTCTCCGGGATCTAAATTGGTATATGTGGCTCTGCGGTTATTACTGGCTTTATTCCAGTTCTTTTCAAACCCTTCAAGAATATAAGCGTACTGGTTTTTTTTCTGCGATATGAAATTTAGCGCTGAAAATTCCAGAGTAAATACCGATTGATGATGGTTTAAAGTAATTTCCTTCGTTAAGCTGATGTCGGTTTTTAGTGGAGATTGAGGATCTGAGGAATTAACCGACGAATTAAAAATTTGAAAATCGGTAAATACTACCGGAGGAGGATTCTTATTTTCTGTGATTTTCTCCGGATTAAAAATTGTAAATCCATTAATTCCACCAAAAACAAGATCGCCGTTTTTTAGCTTTAAATGTGCATTCATTTTGAATTCGTTGCCCTGAATTCCATCGCTTATATCATATGTTTTTATTGCCTTGGTTTCAGGGTTATAACTGCAAATTCCATTATTGGTACTTAGCCATAAGTTTCCTTTTCTGTCTTCATAAATTCCATAAATAATATCACTGGGTAAACCGTCTTTGACATAGATATTAGAAAACTTCTGGCTTTTTTTATCGAATAAGCTAAGTCCATCACTTGTGCCTATCCATATTCTGCCTTTACGATCTTCAGTTACCGTATAAAGCTTATCATTGCAAATAGACCGTGGGTCTTTTTCATTATGTGTAAACTTTATCCTTTTTTTACTTTTTCTATCCAGTATTTGAAGCCCGCCCCAGGAAGCTAAATACAGATTCCCATCGCGGGCATCCAGCATATCTATAATATACATATCTCTTCCATACTCTGCCGCAGGGTAATTAATCAACCGGTTTGCCTTCTGATCAAAAAGCATCAGGCCGCCAAGTGTTTGTATCCAGATATTTCCCAGCTTATCTTCAAAAAGATACATTACGTTGGGGTCTATTAAATCCTTACCGGGACCATTTTTGTCGGTTTTCCTGTAATGGGTAAATTTATTGGTAACAGGATTGTAATGATCGAAGCCTCCATCCCAATACCCAAGCCACATATCCCCCTTCCTATCTATTAAAATTGAGGTAACTACGTTGGTACTTATAGTGTTCGCAATAGCAGGTGAAGCCTGATATCTGGTGAATTTTTTAGTGTTTGGGTTGAATTTATTTAAGCCCCCACCGTCTGTTCCAATCCAGATATTTCCTTGATTATCTTCACATAAGGAAGCTATATTGTTATTGCTTAAACTATTTTGCGATGCCAGATTGCTTCTATAGGTGTCAAAATTTCGTTCAGTTAATAAATTTACACCGCCTGCATAAGTACCTATCCAAAACTTTTTGTTCCTGTCTATATATATGTTAGTTATAGAATTCGAGCTTAAGCTTTCCGGGTCTCCTGTATGATGCGTGTAATTGTAAACCTTAGTTCTGGCTTTATCTATAATATAAAGGCCTTTGTTCACTGTTCCAGCCCATATTCTTCCGTATTCATCCTCAATGAAATGGGTAATGATGGCATTTAATTGAGACTTTTTCAGAAAAGGCGCCAGCTTATTTTCTTTTGGGGAATAGCTATAAATGCCGGTAAGAGTTGCGAAGAGGATATTATGATCACGATCCTCTAGTATTGAGATGACACCTTTTACAGGGATATCTTTTCGCTCAGTTATTCTTTTTAATTTCGTATCATAGTTGTAAATAAAGTTCTCTCTGGTAACCATCCAGCAAATTCCCCGGGAGTCAATATACAAGGCCGTTATTTCATCATCCTTTATAAATCCGAAGAGGTATCGGAATTTTTTATCATTCTTGCCTTTTGCATACACATTTGTGCTGGCGGATGTATAAAGCGTTCTATCTTTATCTTCAATTAGATTAATTACTCTTGATGACCTCTTAATTTCTGTATGGTTAATGAATGAGTTGGTATTTCTGTCATACCTACAAAGCCCCGAAGCGGTGCAAATCCAAAGGTCTTTATTAGAATCTTCAAAAATTCGAAAAATTTCATTCTGTGGCAAACTGCTGGAATCATTTAAACGATGTTTAAATACTTTACAGGAATAACCATCGTATCTGTTTAAGCCATTCTCTGTGCCGATCCATATAAATCCCAGATAGTCTTGTAAGGTGGTTTTAGCGTGACTGTTTGATAAGCCTTCAAGCACAGAAATCTGGTTAAATCTATAGTTGTAGTTTTGGCAGACCCCCCAAACAGGCAAAACCAGAAATAGTATGAAAAGCTTTTTTAGCATAAGGAAATGGTGTTTTCGCAGAATAGCTCATTATATAATTAAATTTATGATTATTTGTTTAATTGATAAAGCTATAACCGCCTAAAAATGATGCGTTTGCTTAGAAAGTTTGTAAAAAAAACATTGTTTCCTAATTTGGAGAACAGAAATGGTCAGACACCCAGTCTGTTTTTGTTTGATAGATAGTATATCAAACCGTGCTAATATGCTATGGCCCTACACTGTATTAATATTTTGGTTTTTTCTTTTATACCCGCCAGGCGTCATGCCGGTCAGTTTTTTAAAAATTCGCGAAAAGTACGGTAGGTTTTCAAAGCCAGTTTCTTTAGCTATATCAACATACGGCATATTGGTGGTTGTAATCAGGTATTGAGCCCGTTCAATGCGTTTATCATTAATATAGGAGAGAGGCCGCTCGCCTGTGTATTGATAAAATAACCTGGAAAAATAGTCAGGATGTTGATTCGCCCTCTCTGATAACAATCTGACGGTGAGATTTTGGCGAAGGTTAACCTGAATATAACTAATGGCGTCTAGAATTTTTGAAGGGATAGAACTGAGCTTATTCTGTTCGAAGGTTTCAGGCGTCAGGAACCTTGAGGCTAATTGCAAGATAATGCCTTGGGTCTCCATAAATACCGACATGCTTTGCATACTGTTTAGTTCCTGATATTCCTTATAGTAAATATTTTTTTCATAGACCTTAGGATTATTAGACCGGTTAATGCTTCGGCCGGGATTGATGCCAAGAATTCTTTTAAAGTTTTCGATGTCTAACAAACTTGCCTTTAATTTCATTATTGACCTGTTATTATAGAACAACGAGATGCCATCAGACGATTCTTCAAAAAATTGTATAAAGTATTGACCTAAAGAGTTTGAACAGTGTAGGTTACATAAAGTAAAACTGGGTATCAGGTACATATAGCCCGGCTCTAGTTTTACCGTGCTTTCTGAATTTGAAACATGTCCTTCTCCCTCGTCTATCAGATATAATCGGTAATAGGGGCTGACTATGTTGGTATAATTCCATTTGTTGTCCAGCTTGACATAGTCAACATGTAAAAGAGAAAAAGAGTGCTTTAGAATCCTTCGGCTCATATAAACTGGTTTGTGATTGTAAAGTTAATATAATTGTCTGATTTGTGTTGTTTTCATAAAAAGTAGGCGGAGGACGTTTTGTTTTTTTGAATATGATTTGCCGTATCTTAGTCAGGTAATTGCCCTGATTTTATCCGTTTGTCTGTTATTCTTTATTTAATATTTCATGTATAATGTTGTATATATGTCGGATTTGTATAAAATAAAGTCTGTTTGGTGTAATTCAGCGTGGGAGAGTTTATTTAGTTTTGTTTATGCGAATAGCCTTTCCGATCAGCTGTAAGATATTTGCCCAACCTTTATAAGCCAATAATAAATGGAACTAATTATAAGTTCAAATGCTATCGAAATTGTCGCTAGTCGAAATCGTCTGAGGTTTTATCGACTCCAGCTAGCACCGCATTTTCATACACATCCATGCACCCAAATTTGAATACAAAAATGAGATACGGTTTAGTGCTGGGCCTGAAGTACGACCTGGCCTTAATTGAGGAGTACGAGCAATGGCATGAAAATGTGTGGCCAGAAATAAAGGCGGGAATTAAGGCCCTCGGCATCACTGAAATGGAAATTTATCCCACTAACAGGCTTTTTATGATCATGGAAACCGGTGCATCTTTTTCGTTTGAAAATAATGAAGCGTGGATATAGAAAATCCTAAAGTTCAGGAATGGGAGACGTTAATGTGGAAATTTCAAAAGCTTATACCTATGCTAAGCCCGGAGAAAAATGGGTGGTAATGGATAAAGTATTTCAATTATAACAGATGTGTATAGGCTTGCCCTAATAAGTTGGCACTACAGGCTAATATTAACAAAGTAATAAATCAGAATCATTCGAATTTAGTATGAATAATATCTTTATAAAATCAGCGGTCGCCGTTCTCTTTTTAATCCAATTTAGGGCAAGCGCGCAACCGGGCGCTAAACCTGCCCAGGTTCCGCCCATTCCCGTGAGTCCGACCAAAGAGCCTGTTAATAGCGTGCCGATGGGCGATTGGAAGACCTTCCCGGAAATGAAGCTGGATATTCCCATAGCATCCGGGCCTTTCGAACCAACCTGGGAATCCATTGAGAAAAACTACCCTGGCGAGCCGGCCTGGCTTCGCGACGCAAAGTTTGGTATATGGGTTCATTTTGGTCCTCAGGCTGCCGGTGAAAGCGGCGACTGGTATGCCCGTAAACTGTATTCTCCAGGCAAAAAAGCTTATGAGAATCACCTGAAAAGATACGGCCATCCCTCAGAAGTTGGCTATAAAGAAGTTTTGCGAGACTGGAATCCAAGCAAGCTGGATCCCGCAAAACTCACGAAAATATATCAGGACGCAGGAGCACGTTTTCTTATGATCCAGGGCGTGCATCATGACAATTATGATATGTGGAACTCCCGTTATCAACCATGGAATTCAGTGAACATGGGGCCCAAACGCGACCTGATAGGCGAGTGGGAAAAGGCTGCACGCGCTACGGGTATACACTTCGGCGTAACTTTTCATCACGAATATACATGGTGGTGGTGGCAAACCGCATTTGGCAGTGATAAAGAAGGAAACAAAAAAGGTGTTCCTTACGATGGCAACCTCAGCCTGGCCGATGGTAAAGGTAAGTGGTGGGAAGGCTATGATCCCCGCTTGCTTTACGGTATTGACCTCCGCGAATATAAAGGCGTTGAAGAAAAGGCTAATTCTGAATGGTCGCCACCCCCGGCAGGGATATTTTCAAAACATCTACCTTATGCAAAATGGTACGCCACTCAATGGGCCCTGCGAATGATGGATGTTGTAGAAAATTATAATCCCGATTTTATTTACACGGACGGCACAGTGCAGGGGCCTTTTACCGGAGATGGTACCGGCACCGGATTAAAGGCCGATGCCATGCCGCGTGTTATGGCAGACTATTATAATCGGACGCTACAGCGCCGGGGCAAAGTAAATACATTCAGCATAGTAAAGTTTCGGCACAAAACGAATGGAACAGTGAACACTGAGGAATTCGGAGTTCCGGCGGATATTAAAACCGATCAACCCTGGATTGCAGAAGCACCGGTTGGAGATTGGTTTTATGCTCCAAACTTCACCTACGACCCCGGGATGATGATCCGCTACGTTATTGAGGCTATAGCACGCGACGGAAATGCGGCACTATCTATTCCAATTTTGCCCGATGGGTCACTCGAGCCTGCTTGCGAGAAAATGTTGAAGCACGTTGGAGTGTGGATGCGCCGAAACGGTGAAGCGGTATATGGAAGTCGTGCCTGGGCAATTCCCGGAGAAGGTGAAATGATTAACGGTAAATTAAAAATGCTTCCCGGAGGTAAATTGGAACGTCGCCATGCAGATTTTAAGTTTAGTGCGCAGGACTTCCGTTTTACAGTCGGCAAAAACGGCGCTCTCTACGCGTTTTGTATGACTGCACCAGCACCAGGAACCAGGCTAAAGATTAGTTCTCTGGGTAAGAACGCAAAATACCTGGGCAAAACGGTTAAAACGGTTAAGCTTCTGGGGCATACAGGCAAATTGAAATGGAAACAGATAGCAGACGGACTTGAAGTTATTTGTCCCAAGAAAATGCCGTTTGAAACAGCTATAGTCTTTAAAGTTGAGTAAAAATAGAGGACTTCGAAAGCCTGGTGAGCCGTTCTACGAGAATCAGTTTAATATGATCCATTTACGCTACCAGTTACTGCCTACACTTATTCTCTTGCAGGGGGCGGTTAAGATTGAAGTGTTTCCTGCTTCGCCACTAGCTATTTTAAAGAGGATCTGCAATTCGTCTCAATATAATTGAGAGGTGCGTCGGTGTGTTTTAAGATATTTAAATATAAAAAACAATGATCTACGGGAGTATTGAATTAATGTTTTTATGTCATATAGGGTTAATATAATATATTTAAGCCAATACAAATGCAAAATAGCATAAAAAGAGTCGCCTTATTTCTGCTGATGTTGTTCAGTTTATCAAATTGTATCTACGCACAGTTGATCACTTACGACGCTCCAGGCGGAAGTGCTTTAAATACTGATTTTACAGTAAAGGTGAGACAAAAAGGAAAGACCTGGCAATCTATAGCTACCTATCTGGCCACTGTAGCCAGGATGGAAGACGGTAGAAAGATGTCTGAAAAAACTTCGTTTGCATATTTTGATTTCTCGGGCGAAGTTGAAGTATCGGTAAGCTATAATAAAGGAAAGGTTGATTCAGCACTGGTAAGGCCGCTTTCAGAAGGAAGCGCCCGAGTGAAGGGAAATTCCATAATATTTTCGTTATCCCGCCCGGGAAATTTCTCTATTGAGGTGAATGGAGATGTCTTTCACAACCTTCATCTATTTGCCAACCCATTAGAAACATACAATCCTTTGGCATCCGATACCAGTGTAATATATTACGGACCTGGAATTCACAAAGTTGGTATAGTCAACCTTAAATCAAACCAGACGGTATATATAGCCGGCGGGGCACAGGTAAACGGCAGCTTCAAAATGAATCGTGTTCAAAATGTAAGGATATTCGGACGTGGTGTCATTTTTCATCCGGAAGGACCTATAGATATGGTTTTGAGCCGGAATATACATATCGAGGGAGTTATCATGGCAAACACCCTTCGTAATACTGCAAATATTGCAGAAAGTGACAGCATAAATATAAAAAATCTAAAATCGTTCAGTGATGCAAGATGGGGCGACGGCATTGATATATACTGCAGCTCGAACGTTCTGATAGACGGGGTATTTATGCGAAATTCAGACGACTGTATCGCTATTTATGGCCACAGATGCCGTTATTACGGGAATGTTAAAAACGTAATTGTTCAAAATTCGACTTTGTGGGCCGACGTTGCTCATCCTATTTTTATCGGCACACACGGAGATCCCGCGCATCCTGACACATTGAGCAATATAAAGTTTACCAATATTGACATTCTCGACCACAATGAGGCACAACTGGATTACCAGGGCTGTATGGCAATCAATGCCGGGGATGCTAACTTTGTGAAGGATGTAAGATTCGAAAATATACGGATAGGGAATATTCGGCGTGGAAAACTAGTAAATTTGCGTGTAATGTACAATCGTAAATACAATACCGCGCCGGGAAGGGGTATAGAGAACATCTATTTTAAGGATATTTCTTATACCGGAAATAATGCCAACCTTGCGGTTTTTACTGGATATGATGAGGCGAGGGGGATCAAAAATATAATATTTGAGAATCTTAAAATAAATGGGAAAGTCATTTCAGACGATATGCCCGATAAACCAGGATGGTATAAAACGGGCGATATGGCAAATATTTTTGTAGGAGAACATGTAGAGGGGCTCAACTTTATTAAATCAAAGAATCCGTAATCCCGGGAGAGCCTACGAAATGAATATTACCCGCTTAACTTTCTGGTGTTTCAAAGCAATTATAAACAAAACCTAGTATATCTCTTAAATAACTGGCGCCTTCATAGCAATAGTATACACCCGCAGACACATCTTATATTTAAAAAATGAGAATACATTTATCTGTTTTGTTGAGTTTTGGCTTTCTTGTTTCAATGGCTCAACAACCGTTAAAATCATGGTACACACAGCCTGCCAAGAAATGGTTTGAAGCCCTGCCTCTCGGAAACGGTAAAATAGGGGCGATGGTATTTGAGGGCATGGAACAAGAGTTAATTCAATTAAACGAATCGACTCTTTGGAGCGGCGGTCCGGTAAAATCCAATGTAAATCCCGAGGCTCCTGAGTACCTGACTCAAGTTCGCGAGGCTCTGCTCAAGAAGAAAGAATACGATACTGCTGACAAGCTTACGCGAAAAATTCAGGGAATGTATTCACAATCCTATTTTCCTTTAGTTGATTTGGTTATTAAATAGGATTTTAAAGGCGCAAAAGCAAGCGCTTATTATCGTGACCTTAATATTGAGAACGCAGTTGCGACTACTAAAATTACTGTAAACGGAGTAGAGTATGTTCGGGAGATATTCATATCGGCTCCTGATAATATTCTGGTGCTTCGTATAAAGGCGAATAGAAAAGGAGCTTTAAATCTTTCTTTTTATTCTTCCAGCTTGTTGAGACATTCTATTTCTTCGAAAGATAATAATCAGCTTATTGCTAGCGGAAAAGTGCCTGCGAAGGTAAATCCGAGTTATTATAATCCAAAGGCAAACTTTAAAGATCATTTACAGCGATTGATTGTTAATTCGATTCTAAAGTTTTAGACGTGCTTTTGGACGCTCATTCCTTGAATACTTTTGAAAGCAAATCGTAAGGATTTCAAGAATCTTAATTTAGGCAAAGCCTGAGTAGTTAATACTCGAAAAGGCAGATACTGTGCTTATCATGAATGATGACGCAAACAAAACAGCTGATTATGCCGTTAAAAGGTTTGAAATATACAGAATTGTTGACACCGGTTGATGGAATGGTTTGCCGCGAAAGTACTGGCTGTTTTCTTGTATATTGTCAAAAATAACATGTAATATATTTTCGCGTTTATAAGGAATATAGATCTCTTTTTTTCGTCATAATAATAGAATGGAAACACACGAACAAGATTTTGAAGAGAACGAGCCTCTGCCAATCAAGTTCAGTTCCAAAGCTGTATCGGAAGAAGAAATAAAGAAAAACTGGGAAGCGATTCAAAAAGCAATACTGGAAATTGAGGAGGAAAAGTTAAACGTTAAGAATATCAAATAATTACCACAAATGTTTTGCTCCCCAGCAAAAGAAAATGCTTCTGCTGCTGAAATTCCTTAACGGTTTTTGCTTAGGTCAATTTGGTGTATTGTAATCACCGCAAGGATTTTCCTTAACAACTAATAATTAATAGCTATCAACGCGATACAAATTGCCTCCTGGTTTGTCAACTATTCATTTTGTGATTCTAATGACTTCCCTTTTTGTGCCGCCTTATTAATTCGACTAATCTTATTAATGTAGAAATGCAGAAACCACCGGGAAATTTTTAAGTCATTTATAAAGCAATTGTAATTCTTGGCAAGAATAGTACTCGTAGTATCCCCTTGACTTAAAAAAGATCCGGGCGGAACTTGAAGCTTATCGAAAATATTAAAGCCCAGCTGATTGAAGAGATAATGAAGATAAAAGGGGCGTGAAAGCTGTTATATTAACGCGTTTTAACATCAAATACTTTGTTTAAAAAACTCACTATATAATTCACAGAAGGCTTAAACCATGGGTCAAATAAAATAAAAGAATGAGGAGCGTTTTTGAAAGTTTGAACTTCTGAATAGATGTTTTTTTGACTCAGCACTTTTCTGAAATCCTCTCTGCCAGCATGCATTCTATCTACCGAACTATTGAGGAATAGGATGGGAGCTTTTTGGTTCCCAACATGAGTCAGGGGAGAAGCTTCAGTCCATAAAGCTGGGTTTTCCCTTTTAGAATAGCCAAACCAATAAGTTCCGGCCGAGGTTGATCGGCTGTCGTTGCCCTCACCAGACTCTGGATGAACAAATGAGAGCGTTCCATCGATGTCTACAACTGCCTGAACGTTGCTGGAGAATTCTTTATGACATTTATCACCTTCATATTTCGGGTTGTTCACCGTTGCTCCAACAAATGCGGCGAGCTCACCCCCGGCCGAGAATCCAAGCACTGCGATCATGGAAGTGTCTATTCTAAATCTGGAGGCGTTTGCCCGCATCCACCTTAAGGCTGCTTTTATATCGTAAACTGCCGCAGGGTAAAGTGCTTCGGTCGATAATCGATATTCTACAGTGAAACTGGCATATCCTTCCTTTGCCAGATGTTGAGCCAGCGGATAATGCTGGGTACGATTTCCGGTTCGCCAACCACCCCCATGAATAATCAATACAGCCGGCTTTTTTTTACGTCCTTTTGGCAGAAATGCATCGATTTTAAGCTGTCGGTCCGATATTCTACAATAGACCAAATTTCTTTTCTCTTTTACATTTTTAAACTGTTCTTCTTTTACTATCGTGATTTCAGGATGAGTTTTAACAGTACTTTTATAGGCCGAATAGGTGGTGTAACCAGTGTCAGGTTTGTTTGTTATTCCTGATGTGTTTTGAGCCTGTGTATTTTGTAGTATGAGTAAAGCAAGCGTAACCAGAAAGAGTTCTTTCATATAAATCAATTTATCGATAATAAAGGTGCGAATACTTAGGAGAATACAAGAATTTCAGGCTGAAATTTGTAAATACATCGAGTCATTGTAAGCCACTGTCAGATGGATTAGCCTCTATTTTTGCATATAATCCACCGGGTTTGTCTTGTCAAACAAACTTAAATAGTAGCCGTTCTACATGTATAGGACGACGTTATGAAATTGGAAAAATTTTCTTTCGGTATGGGCGATCGCTTTGCGCATCAGGGTGAAGCACAATTAAATGCCGTTTTAAAAGCTAGAGAACAGGGTGTCAGTATTACTCCGGTATGGAACAAATCTAACCGGGAGCACAAAGCTGTTAAAACATCTCCTGAAGCATTGCGAACAGAAGCGGATGCGGCGGTAAAAGCTTTAGGCTGGACTGATCCATATCGTGTGGATGCCGACCATATCACGTTAACTACTGTAGATGGTTTTATCGAAAGTTCTGATTTTTTCACCTTAGATGTTGCTGATTACATCGGTAAAGCCGCTCCTGATGCGGAGATAAGTGCATTTATAGAACGTCGTAAAAAATATATAGGAAATCTTTTTATACCTGGTATTGATGGGCGATTTGATATTACCGTGGAGATGCTTCGCGACATTGCTAACAAGTTTTTACTGGCAGCTATTGAAGCCGGAAAGCTATATAAGCATATTGCCGCTGCCAAAGGTGATGATAATTTTATTGCGGAGGTTTCTATGGACGAAGTAAACGATCCGCAAACCCCGGTAGAGCTATTCTTTATTTTAAGCGCACTTGCTGATAATGAAATAAAAGCACAAACCATTGCTCCCAAATTTACCGGCCGGTTTAATAAAGGCGTTGATTATGTAGGTGACTTACAGCAGTTTGCCAAGGAGTTTGAAGAAGATATTCTGGTGATAAAACACGCTGTAAAAGAATTTGGCCTGCCGGAAAACTTAAAATTAAGTGTGCACTCCGGAAGCGACAAGTTCTCGCTTTATCAACCCATAAGTAAGCTAATCAAGAAACACGATGCCGGAATTCATTTAAAAACAGCAGGTACAACCTGGCTGGAAGAAATGACTGGCCTTGCTGAAGCAGGCAATGAGGCTCTGGAACTCGCCAAGGAAATTTATTCCATTGCCTTAGGTCGTTTTGACGAACTTTGCGGGCCCTACGCAACTGTTATTGATATAAATGAAGGCAAATTGCCAAGCGTAGAAGAGGTAAACGGATGGACCGGTGAGAAATTTGCTAATACGCTTCGCCATAATGAGCAGCATCCCGATTTCAATCCGAACTTTAGACAATTGTTGCATGTTGCATACAAAGTTGCCGCTGAAAATGGTGAGCGTTATTACGCCGCACTAAAAAAATATAATGATGTTGTAGCTGCCCATGTAACCACTAATCTGTACGAGAGGCATATCATTCCCTTGTTTTTAGGTTAAGACTGAACTTATAGGGACGGGACAATAAATTTTTAATTTTACTAGGCTGAACGGCCTCAGGGATAAATCAATTCACACCGATATAGATGTGTCAAATTTATCCCTGAAATTAGTTCAGATGCTATTTATTGTTTTCCAAATTCTAATACAACGTAAACTCTACGCGTCTGTTTTTTTGACGTCCTTCATCTGTGGTATTAGTTTCAATCGGCTGACTTTCACCATAACCTGTTGCTTCAATTCTTGATGGATTTGCGCCTTGGCTTACCAGATATGCTTTAACAGATTCTGCTCTGTTTTTTGACAGTTTAAGGTTTGCTGCATCACTGCCTACATTATCAGTATGACCAGCTAATTTTAAACTAAAGTTTTTGGTTGTCAGTAAATCTGCAACACGCTTTAAACTAGGGAGAGAGCTTGAACGAATGGTAGCCTTACCAAAATCAAATTCGAGATTTTTAATGGCCTCCGAAACTATTCTTCGGTCTTCTTCCGTTATCACGATTGTTTTTGTCGGATTGTTTACAGTAACCGTTATAGGGCAACCTCCTCCATCAACCTGGGTTCCCGTTGAAGTACCTGGACATTTGTCAAAGTAATCTGAAACCCCGTCTTTATCTTCATCGCTCTTAAATCTGGTCCAGTCAGTGGTCATTTGTTGAAGCTGCGCAGCACTTTTCGCTCGTTCTTCGGCCAATTGATTTTCCAGATCTGTAGTTCGTTTTATATAATCGTACTCTAAAGCAGCCACCGGGTTGTGTGTAGCCAACTGGGGCTTAGATTTGGAACCCAATGCAAACTCCAGTCCCACCGAGGCATAAGAAAATTTATCGTTCTGTGGCCCTGACCAGTGACCGTCAAGATTATCCGAATCAACAAAATTCATGGTATATCCAAGATCTAAATTTACTGAAGGCGACAGGCCTATCTTAAATCCTGCACCCACCGGAAAGAAAACCTCTTCGATGGGGTCACCGGGTTGATATTCTGCTGTTGTACCGGCTGTAGAAGTAATCATGGTTTTGTACGACATCAAACCCGCACCTCCTGTTAGGTAGGGGCTTATCATGCTTTTTCTGTTAAGCCAATAGAAGTTGCCGATGGTAAGATTAGCAGTCAGACTTCCGGCTGCATGGATTTCGGTTTCAAATGATCTCATTGTACTGGTCGAAGTTGTTCCGTTACCAAGTAAATTATCATTATTCGCGTTTAAGTTACCCCTTAAGAAGTTACCCTGAATGCTTAGGTTATGACTTAATTGTTTTTTAATGTATGCACCGAAACCCATGTCAGTTTCCCAGTTTGTAAAATCGTTTTTACCAAAGGGAGCGATAGGAGCCAGTGCGCCTGCATTTATTCCCAGTGACCAGGTACGGAAAGATTTTGCATTGGCAAAAGGTGCGACCGTTTGAGAGTTATTGGTTTCCTGCGCAAAAGTACTGGAAGCTAGAAGGATTGATAATGAGAGTAATGGAAATTTTAAGTGATTGATAATCATAATGAAGGATACGGTTAAGAATAAATCTTGTTAACCGTTCTGTATAGCTAACCCAAAATGAGTGTTTTTGTTCTGTTGCTGTGATTTAGGATAGTGTGAAATGAGTTGGTATTATTGAAATTGATACCGAAATGGATTTTTTCCAGGTAGATTTTTTGATAAAGCGCAGGTGTAGATATTCAGCATGAATTACCAAACCTGCACTTTTAGTTTTATTTGTTAGCCTGTGAACTTGCCAGCGGAGCTAGCATTTTTACGCCATTAACTTTTACATTTTTAAATTTCAAGCCTTTCACATCGCCCAATTTGAAATCTGTCGTTTTTAAAGTTAGGTCAGCGTTTTTGATGTAGATATCCATGATTTCAGTCTTAGAATGCCCGGAAATTTCGCCGAAAGAATTGCCGGATCCGCGAATGTTTGAAATCTTCACATTTCGAACCAAAGCTTTAGGTGGTTCCTGACCCTTTAGGTCGAAGTACTGAGTCCAGGGTGAAACTTTAAAGATGACTCCGCCATTTTCCATTGTAATATCGCTCATACGGACGTTTTCGTATTGCTGCGGGGTGTCCGGACGCAATTTTAAGCGTAGCACAGTCGGTCCCCGAGTAATACAGCGTTTCACCTCCACGTTGCGTACCAGAGTGGCCTCACTTCCGAAGGTTACAATTCCTCCGCCTGCTTCAAAAATGCAGTCTTCAATCAGCACTCTCTCTACAGCTGGGCTATCCTTATCTTGCATAGCAAAAGGACCTTTTGAGCCTTTTAGCGCAATACAGTCATCGCCAACAGAAAAAGAGCATCCGCGAATTATAATATCCTGCGAACTATCTATATCAATACCGTCCGAGCTGGGGCCACGATTTGGAACAGCTCCAGATGGGGCCTGGAAGCGGCATTTTTCAACTGTAACTTGCTGGCATCTGTAGATATGCAGATTCCAAAAACCCGAGTTGAGAAAAAGCAAACCGCTTATTTTTACATCCTTAGAATTTTGGATTAACATAAGTCTGGGCCGTTCTACATCTAAGTTTTTGGTGCCTTTAACAGAATTGCGGGTGTCATAAAATAATTTATAAAAAGGCTCTCCGCTGCCGTCAAGCGTACCCGGTCCGCTAATGCGAAGATGATCAACATGATCTCCATTAATTAAAGCTGCACGCCACGGTTCGAAATGACCTTCAATGCGCGTGTTTATCTTTTGGTAGTCGTTGATGTCTGTTGAGCCTTTAAGCACTGCATCTTGCTCTAATTCTATATTTACTCCGGGTTTAAGAAAAAGGGAACCGCTTAAAAATATGCCTTTGGGTATTAACAGGGTGCCGCCGCCGTTTTTTGCGCACTCGTCGATTACCGCTTGGATGGCTTTGCTGTTCAGGGTTTTTCCATCCCCAACTGCACCGCGCTCAGCGATGTTATAGCGCTTTCCAATGGCAGGATTTACAGAAAATGCTTTAAGGTTTTTGTCTGGCTTTGCATCAGCACCTGTTACCAGAAAGAATGTTAAAGCCTGAAGCACAATTGACAGATTAAATTTCATGCTGTGTATTTATTGGTTGTCTATTTATAGAACTTGCTGGCGCAAATATGCTGTTCAAATATTTATTGTGGGCAGGTGTAGGGGGATTGTTGCTGTAACATTTTAATTGCAATTGATCTCCGTTATATATATATGAATTGACCGGTCAGGATTTCCATCGCAGCGTTTCGGGGTTTTAAATTAGGACGGCAACTAAGAACCACCATAGTAGCGGCCCGGTATGGAAAAAAAAGGAGGAAGCCTCAGTGATTTATTAGCGCCTCCTTCAGTTTTTTATTGAAGAAAGATAGAGTTGGTTTTTAGAAATTATTTATTCTTATCCGCGTAAGCGAAAACCTTTTGTAAAAGTGGCGATGCTCTATATGAATTGTTTTTTCGAATTTTTAATTCCTCCTCGGCAATTTCATGAAATAAACCTGCCAACGCTTTTTGAGTGACATAATCATTCAGATCTGTATTGATCTTGCCCGTCATCGGAATTTTGTTGTATTGACTGGTGGCTGTTGTCCAATATTTGGTAGCACCGGCTTTATCCAGATTAGACTGGATAATAGGTTTGAATTTTTCACTAAGCTGTGATGTGGTTGTAGTTTTGAAGTATTGAGTTGCTGCGTCCTGATCTTTTGCCAGAAGAATATTTCTCGCATCTTTGAACGTCATTTGTTTTATCGATGACATGAATATAGGCAAAGCCTCTTTTGCAGCTTCTTCGGCAGCACGATTTAAGCTTTTGACAACATTATCACACATATCATTAAATCCTAAGCCTCTTAACGTTTTTTCGGCCTTTTGTGCCTCAGCCGGAAAAATGATTTTAACAGAAGGATTATTTAAGAATCCATTAACGGCCGAAAGGCGAGAGGTGCCGTTTGAGACCCCTGTTTGTAGTGCTTCTTTTATTCCTGATCCTATCTCTTCAACCGAAGGTTGTCCGGCTTGAGAAGACGGTATTTGCTTCAGAATGGAGGGGACCTTTATCTGTGCATTGAGACTCTGGAATCCCAGAGTCATTAACAGGAGTGTGACGGATTTTATTCTAATCATCATGTTTTCCTAGGTAATGTCGCTTATTTTAAGATGAATGGGAGCCAGTCATAAAAAGCTCCAAGTGCTAGTATTCACAGTTAATTGGTTGGTATTCGATTGAGAACTTAGAATCTTTGCCCAATTTTTGTCTTCCTGTTTTTTCATCGATATCGAAGCTTCGTTGATACAGTTTGTTTGATGAAAGTTTGAATTCAACTGAAAGCGTATCCCTTATACCTTCTTGCATAAAAGACCAGAGAACTTTGATGATATCCCCATTTTTCTGTCCTTTAATCGTTCCGGTCCGTGAGTCCTTTTCGTGAGGAATAGTGTTGAAAATCCCTGTAACCTCGTTATTTTGAATCAAAAAGCTGACTGTGGCTGTATCTTGTTTTGATGATCCCTCCACTCGCTGAAAACATAGCCTTGAAGATTGTGCGATAGCAGACGTGTCTTTTACAATATGAGATTGTGGTTTATTCCTTTGACAGGATACCAGCAATAAAATGCACAGAAGCGATAGAAGCGTTTTCATAATCGATTTTCGAAAACCGGAAATTACAATTAATAGGTAGTATTTAATCTTAAAATGTCAATTAAATTCCAGCTACTATCTTGAAACGTGCTGCTTAAAAATAACATTTCGGCCCTTCGCGCCTTTTAGAACTCAGCATAAAGCCGATAGAGATTTCATGCGAGCCATAATTGTAGTTCCGTAGCTTGGATAGCGAATAATCGAATGCATAACCTATCCGCAAATTTTCATTTATGAAAAAATCCCCAATTACACCCAATCCATTTTTCTTCTGCAAATCATCATACAAAAATTCCTTTTTGTATGTTTTAACGGCAGTGCGATAAAAACCACCCACCCAGAATCTGTCGTATAATAAAGTAAAGGCATTTATATCCAAACTGGTGTACGTCTGTTCATCATCTTTCAGCAAAATGGTTGGCTTAAGTTTTACATCGTCATTCAATGTAAATAACGCACCCGCTGTGAAATAATAATGACGGTTAATTTTAGGAAGGAGAACATTTTGAGAACGGTTTCTAGCCTGAAAGTAACTAGCAATCAGGTTATCGGCTGATAAGCCAGCAAAAAAACGTGGGGTGGAGTAGAAGATTCCCGCTCTTGCATCAGGGAAAGATTCGGTAGGTTTTCCAAATGGAACATATTGATCGACATCATTTGCGGTAAGCAGATCACCATCAATTCCCTGTTGTACAATACCTGCGCCCAAACCAAAACTCAGTCTCGAAAACTCTGAGTCGCCTACCTGAATTCTGTATGCATAATTTGCATAAGCAGAAAAATTACTCTGTGCTCCGGTAAAATCATTTGAGAGTAGTATTCCGAGACCCACGTTTCCTTCGTTAAGAACCATATCTCCGGCGAGTGACATCGTCTGTGGTGCACCTTCGAATCCTGTCCATTGTGAGCGATAAAAAGTATGGATGTTTGCCTGCTCTTTATATCCCGCATAAGCAGGATTAATATATAAGCCATTAAACATGTACTGGCTAAATTGAGCATCTTGTTGAGCACTTACTATTAATGTGTTCGCAAATAGTAGTAATAATAAGAGTGTTTTTTTCATGAGAGAATATTTTATTAATTTAGAAGAAATGACTATAATGCGTTTTTACGCCATGATTTATTTCATTTTTTTAAATTATTGAGCTTTTGATCTTAACAGGGTAATGTAACCTTTATAGACTTTCCAGGTTCCGCTTACGTTTTTTACCTTTAATACATAGAAGTAAGTGCCTTCGTCCAATCCATTTCCTTCCCAGGTATTCTCGTAATTTTTCTTTTCGTAAACGGTATTTCCCCAACGGTTGATTATAGAAATTTCATTTTCCGGATATATATTAAGTCCGCGGATTTCGAATGTTTCGTTGACACCGTCGCCGTTTGGAGTGAATACATTTGGAATCACTAAATCTTTCTCAACTGCCTGTATCACTAAGCTTACTGTAGCTTCATCACAAGCCCCGGCTGGATCACATGCTTTGTATGTAAATTCATCATTGCCCGTGTAGTCTTTGTCGGGAGTGTAAGTAAAGCTTCCGTCCGAGTTTATACGGATCTGACCATGAATAGGTTGCGCTATAATTGTATAAGTTAGCGGATCGGAATTAGGATCAGTATCGTTTTTGTTAACAGCATCAGTTAAGATTTGATTCTCCTTCAACGTGAAGTTATCATCATTAGCTACCGGAGATTCATTTACGGGCAATACATTTATAGTTGCAGTGGCATTCGCACACAATCCCATAGGATCACAAGCTTTATAAACAAACTTTACCTGGCCAATAAATCCTTGTGCAGGGATATAATTGAATGTTCCGTTCGCCTGGAGGGTTAGGTTACCTCTGGTAGGCAATGAAACTATCGAGAAGCTAAGAACATCGCCATTCGGATCACTGTCATTTTGCGAAATATTGCCATCAACCGGGTTGTTCTTAAGAGTAGTATAGATGTCGTCAACCAGAGCCGGCGGATAATTTACTGCGTTAATTGTAATACTTGCTGTCGCTGTTGCACATAAGCTTTGAGAATCACAAGCTCGGTAATTAAATGTGGTGGTACCAACCCAACCTGCATTTGGAGTGAAGGTAAAGCTACCATTTGAGTTAAAATTTATCTGTCCGTTTAGAGGTTGGGTTGCCAGGGTAAACGTTAATGCATCGCCATCAGGGTCTGTGTCATTTGTAGCTACCGTGCCGGTTAACGAGATGTCTCTATTGCCGTTAAATGTATCGTCAAGTGCAACCGGGGTACAGTTACCCGGAAGGATTGTACCTGATAAAGATAAAGTACAACCTTTTGAATCAGTCACCAAAACCTGGTAATTTCCGGCTACGACATTCATTAGAGCCGCTTGATTTAATAAGGTATTGTTATTCCACTTATAGGTGTAGGGTGCTACTCCTCCGGTAATCGAAGCAGTAATAGAGCCGTCAGCAGTGTTTTTGCAAATAGTTTTGCTTGTCTGAAGAGCTCCTGCTAATTTACTATTTTGAAGAATAGTTATAGTTTCATTCATTTTACAGCCATTTGCATCCGTAATGGTGACTGTGTACGTACCCGCCAATAAGTTTGTTACGTTAAATCCAGTTTGAGCCGGAGAAGTGTTCCATGAGTGAGAGTAGGGAGCAGTTCCTCCTGAAACGGATACCGACGCAGTGCCTGTAGCAGAGCCAAAACATTCAACATCAGTTTTAACGACGGTGGCAGATAAACCAGCTGTCGGTCCAGCGATATTTAGTGGCAGAATTGTTGTGCAACCCTTCGCATCTTTAACGGTAATTGTGTAGCTTCCTTTTATTAAGCCGGAAAATGTTCCGCTTGACTGGAAGATACTACCATCTATACTATAAGTGTACGGAGCAGTTCCATTTGATGCTGCAATACTGGCTGATCCGGTAGCATCCGAAAAACAAAGAACAGGACTTTGACTAACTATCGAGGCTGTTAAAGCAGCAGGTTCGCCGACGGTAACAGAATTTGTTAAAGTAGAGCAGTTGTCTGATACAGTTAAAGTGTAGATTCCGGCCGGTAAATTGTTAAGGGATGCTGTAGTTCCTACAACAGTACCAGAAGCATTTTTCCAACTGTAATTTATTGCACCCAAGGCATTAGTAACTGTACCTGCGGTTACACTTCCTGTTGAAGAGCCATAACACGAAACATCGGTTTTAGTAGAAGGAGCAAGCGCTAAAGCTGTAGGTTCTCCGATGGTAACTGCATTGGATTGTGCAGAACAATTGTCTGTCACCGTTAAGGTATAGTTTCCTGCGGGTAAGTTATTTACAGTTGCAGTAGTTCCTACAACAATTCCTGATGCATTTTTCCAGCTGTAATTGATCGCGCCAACAGCGTTAGTCACTGTTCCTGCGGTTACACTTCCTGTTGAAGAAGCATTACATAAAGCGTCCGATTTAGAAGAGGCGGCAAGCGCTAAAGGAGCAGGTGCTGCTATAGTAACTGTATTTGTAAGAGTAGAGCAGTTGTCTGATACGGTTAATGTGTAGTTTCCTGCAGGCAAGTTGCTTACCGTAGCAGTGGTTCCTACAACGGTACCTGAAGAATTTTTCCAGCTATAACTGATTGGCCCGACAGCGTTGGTTACGGCTCCGGCAGTTACAGTTCCGGTTGAAGTAGCGTTGCAATTTGCATCTGTTTTAGAAGAAGATGCAAGAGTCAAAGCAGCCGGTTCGGCAATGGTGACAGAATTGCTTAAGGTAGAGCAGTTGTCTGATACCGTTAAGGTATAACTGCCAGCAGGAAGGTTGTTTATCGAAGGCGTAGTCCCTACCACAGTACCTGAAGCATTCTTCCAGCTGTAACTAAGAGTGCCCAGTGCGTTTGTTACCGCACCTGCGGTCACACTTCCTGTTGACGAAGCATTACATAAAGCATCGGTTTTGGAAGACGCAGCGAGGGTTAAAGCGGCTGGCTCGGCAATAGTAACTGTGTTTGTTAGGGTAGAGCAGTTATCGCTTAGGGTTAACGTATACGTTCCTGCAGGAAGATTATTCACCGTAGCGGAAGTTCCTACCACAGTACCAGAAGCGTTTTTCCAGCTGTAGTTGATTGAACCTACAGCGTTGATTACAGCTCCGGCAGATACACTTCCTGTTGAAGCAGCATTACATAAAGCATCTGTTTTAGAAGAAGGCGCAAGCGCTAAAGCAACAGGTTCTTCGATAGTAACCGAATTGCTTACAGTAGAGCAGTTGTCTGTTACGGTTAAGGTATAAGTGCCGGCGGGAAGGTTGTTTACCGCAGTGGTAGTTCCCACCACGATACCCGCAGCATTTTTCCAGCTGTAGCTTATAGTACCTAATGCATTTGTTACGGCACCAGCAGTTACGCTTCCTGTTGAGGTGGCGTTGCAGGTCGCATCTGTTTTAGAAGAAGGTGCGAGCGCTAAAGCAGCAGGCTCAGTAACGGTAACTGAGTTTGATCGGGCAGAGCAGTTGTCGCTTACGGTTAAAGTGTACGTTCCGGCAGGAAGATTATTTACGGTAGCAGTAGTTCCCACAATTGTATTAGCAGCATTTTTCCAGCTGTAGCTGATTGCGCCCACTGCGTTTGTTACAGCTCCTGCAGTTACGCTCCCGGTTGAAGTGGCATTGCAGGTTGCATCTGTTTTAGAAGAAGCAGCCAGTGCTAAAGCGGCAGGTTCAGTAATGGTAACTGAATTAGTTCTGCTGAAGCAGTTGTCTGTTACTGTTAAGGTATAAGTTCCGGCAGGAAGGTTGCTTACTGTGGCAGTCGTTCCAACCTCAGTATTAGCAGCGTTTTTCCAGCTGTAGTTTATCGTACCCACAGCGTTTGTTACCGCCCCTGCAGTCACACTTCCTGTTGAAGCAGCATTACAGCTTGCATCAGTTTTGCTTGAAGCTGCAAGTGCTAGCGCAGCAGGTTGGGCGATGGTAACGGTGTTGATTAAGGCAGAACAGTTGTCGTTCACTGTTAAAGTGTAGATTCCGGCAGGTAGGTTGCTTACTGTAGCAGTTGTTCCAACCACCGTACCAGCAGCATTGGTCCAGCTGTAATTTACAGTACCTACAGCATTGCTTACTGTTCCTGCTGTTACCGTACCGCTTGAAGCACCATTACATAATGCGTCAGTTTTAGAAGGAGCCTCCATCGCTAAAGCAGCAGGTTGATCAATGGTAACTGTATTGCTTAAGCTGGAGCAGTTATCTGTAACCGTTAATGTATAAGTCCCGGCAGGCAGATTATTAACCGTAGCCGTAGTTCCGACAATAGCACCAGAAATATTTTTCCAGTTGTAGTTAATGGTACCAACCGCGTTTGCCACGGCACCAGCGGTAACAGTGCCGGTTGCAGCGGCATTACATAAAGCGTCTGTTTTGGAAGAAGCCGCAAGAGCCAGGGCAGCGGGTTCTTCAATAGTTACAGTATTGCTTAGAGTCGAGCAGTTGTCGTTCACAGTTAAGGTATAGACACCTGCAGGCAGGTCGCTGACAGTTTCAGTAGTTCCTACCACGGTTCCTGAAGCATTTTTCCAGCTGTATATTACAGTACCTACGGCATTTGTTACCGTACCTGCGGTTACACTTCCGGTTGAAGAAGCATTACATAAAGCATCAATTTTAGACGATGTACCAAGTGTTAAAGCAGCAGGTTCTTCAACTATCACTGAATTTATAGAAGCAGTACAGTTGTTAGCATCTTTAACAATCAAATTATACGATCCAGCGCCAAGAGTGCTAAACGTACCGTCGGCCTGGAAAGGGCTATTATTGATACTATAAGAATATGGAGCGGTGCCAGCGGTTCCCTGAACAGTTATCGAACCTGTTTGAGTTCCAAAGCAATTAACATCAGTTTTATTTGTTACCGTAGCCAGAAGCAGGGCAGGTTGATTTACATTAATGGTTCCGGTTAAAGGAATACATCCGTTTGCATCGGTGATACTATAAGGAAGGGCTGTTCCGGCAGCAACGTTATTAAATAATCCGCTTGTGTTAGTTTCTCCATTAAACGTGTAAGATATTGGCGCAATTCCGCCAGTGGCGACAAATGTAATTGTCGCTGTTTCTCCATAACATTTTATCGGAGAAGTAGCTGTTGCGCTGCTTAAGATTATTTGATCAGGCTCAGTAATTGTGATTGATTGCAATGTGCTGCAAGAATTCGCATCCGTAACAGTAACGCTGTACGTTCCAGCTTTTAACCCTGTGGCCGTAGCAGTGGTTTGCGCAGGTACTGAATTCCATAAATATGAATAGCCGGATCCCGGCGTTCCGCCTGACGCAGTGATTGTGGCCGTAGTAGTGCCTCCGTAACAGCTAATAGCCGCGCCTTGCGATATGACAGCGCTGAGAGGAGAGGCCGGACTTGTTATAGTTACGGGAATAGTAACGGTACATCCATTGTTATCTTTAACCGTAATTGTGTAATTATCAGCAGCAAGTGCTGAGAAAGTGCCTCCTGACTGGAAAGTAGTACCGTCTTTGCTAAAGGTATATGGTGGTGTTCCGCCCGTAACTGTTACATCAATTTCGCCATCTGTAATCTCAGCACAGCTGATATTCTTTTTCGATACCGTAGATACAATTGGATTCGGTTCGGTGATTACGACATCCTGACTTAAAGAACATCCATTTTGATCTGTAACTGTGACGCGGTAGTCAGTTCCTGAAATGAGTGCGCGATCAACTGTGTAAGGTGCTTTCCCGCCTGTAATGTCTAATATTATGCTACTTGAGGTAGCAGAGCCGCTGCACAAAATAGTTGCGGTAGTTATAGTGAGTTGTAGGGCTTCCGGATTCTGTAATACTAATCTATAAGTTGCAGAACAACCATTCTGGTCAGTAACCGTAAGCAGGTGTTCTCCGGCGGCTATGGCTGTGAAGGTTGAAGCGCCAGGAGTAGGGTGGGCCACGCCATTAAGACTATATGTATAGCCCGGAGTTCCTCCGGTTGCGGATGCGTTTATAGTAGTTGTGCCCGCATTACATAAAATATCAGATGCAGATGCTGATAAAACCAATGCAGCAGGTTCGGAAATAGTTACGGAAGATGATATCTGTGAACAACCATTTGCATCTGTTACAGTTACGATATAAATACCTGCTGAAAGCGCATTTTGCTGAGGTGCTGAAATTGGGTTTCCATCTTTTGTCCAGGTATAACTATAGTTAGGAGTTCCACCGCTGGTTGTCATCGATACAGCTCCGTCGGTACCGCCGTTACAGGTTACGTCTTTGGTTTTTGTGAGAGTAACTGCCAGGAGAGTAGGCTCAGTAATGGTAACTGAATTGGTAAGGGTAGAGCAGTCGTCGCTTACGGTTAAAGTGTACGTTCCGGCAGGAAGATTATTTACGGTAGCAGTAGTTCCCACAATTGTATTAGCAGCATTTTTCCAGCTGTAGCTGATTGCGCCCACTGCGTTTGTTACAGCTCCTGCAGTTACGCTCCCGGTTGAAGTGGCATTGCAGGTTGCATCTGTTTTAGAAGAAGCAGCCAGTGCTAAAGCGGCAGGTTCAGTAATGGTAACTGAATTAGTTCTGCTGAAGCAGTTGTCTGTTACTGTTAAGGTATAAGTTCCGGCAGGAAGGTTGCTTACTGTGGCAGTCGTTCCAACCTCAGTATTAGCAGCGTTTTTCCAGCTGTAGTTTATCGTACCCACAGCGTTTGTTACCGCCCCTGCAGTCACACTTCCTGTTGAAGCAGCATTACAGCTTGCATCAGTTTTGCTTGAAGCTGCAAGTGCTAGCGCAGCAGGTTGGGCGATGGTAACGGTGTTGATTAAGGCAGAACAGTTGTCGTTCACTGTTAAAGTGTAGATTCCGGCAGGTAGGTTGCTTACTGTAGCAGTTGTTCCAACCACCGTACCAGCAGCATTGGTCCAGCTGTAATTTACAGTACCTACAGCATTGCTTACTGTTCCTGCTGTTACCGTACCGCTTGAAGCACCATTACATAATGCGTCAGTTTTAGAAGGAGCCTCCATCGCTAAAGCAGCAGGTTGATCAATGGTAACTGTATTGCTTAAGCTGGAGCAGTTATCTGTAACCGTTAATGTATAAGTCCCGGCAGGCAGATTATTAACCGTAGCCGTAGTTCCGACAATAGCACCAGAAATATTTTTCCAGTTGTAGTTAATGGTACCAACCGCGTTTGCCACGGCACCAGCGGTAACAGTGCCGGTTGCAGCGGCATTACATAAAGCGTCTGTTTTGGAAGAAGCCGCAAGAGCCAGGGCAGCGGGTTCTTCAATAGTTACAGTATTGCTTAGAGTCGAGCAGTTGTCGTTCACAGTTAAGGTATAGACACCTGCAGGCAGGTCACTGACAGTTTCAGTAGTTCCTACCACGGTTCCGGAAGCGTTTTTCCAGCTGTAAATTGCAGTACCTATGGCATTTGTTACCGTACCCGCGGTTACACTTCCATCATTTCCGCCGCGACAGGTTACATCAGTTTTAGAAGAAACTGCCAGAGCTAAGGCAGCTGGTTCAGCAATGGTAACAGTATTCGTTAAGTTCGAGCAGTCATCTGTTACGGTTAAAGTATAAGTGCCTGCAGGAAGGTTGCTTACGGTTGCTGTAGTTCCCACAATAGTGTTTGCAGCATTTTTCCAGCTGTAGTTAACCGCCCCAACAGGATTGGTGACGGTTCCCGCAGTAATTGTTCCGTCAGAAGCGCCGTGACATAAAGCATCCGTTTTGTATGAAGAGCCAAGTACTAAAGCCGGAGGTTCAGCAATGGTCACTGTATTCGATAAACTCGAACAGTTATCAGTTACGGTTAAAGTATAAGCTCCTGCTGGTAGGTTATTCACCGTAGGCGTTGTTCCTACCACACTTCCTGAGGCATTTTTCCAATTGTAAGTAACTGTACCTACAGCATTGCTTACCGCTCCAGCGGTCACAGATCCTGTAGAGGCAGCATTACACAATGCATCGGTTTTGCTGGAAACGCCAAGTGCTAAAGCAGGAGGCTCTGAGATACTGACAGTATTAATTAATGTATTACAATTATCACTAACCGTAAGGGTATAAGTGCCGGCTGGCAGATTGCTTACTGTAGCTGTAGAGCCCACTACAATTCCGGAAGCATTTGTCCAGCTATAGTTTACTGTACCTACTGCATTGTTTACGGTTCCTGCGGTTACAGTGCCGGTTGAAGTACCATTACACAAAGCATCCGTTTTACTTGAAGGGGAAAGAGCCAGAGCAGCCGGTTCGCCAACTATTACTGAATTGCTTCGGGTAGAACAATTATCGTTGATTGTAACGGTATAAGTTCCGGCCGGGAGGTTACTTACTGAAGCGGTAGATCCCACCACAGTACCTGAAGCATTTGTCCAGCTGTATTGAATTGTACCAACTGCGTTTGTCACGGCCCCAGCAGTCACGCTTCCAGTTGAAGCAGCATTGCATAAAGCGTCAGTTTTAGAAGAAGAGGCAAGAGCCAAAGCCGCAGGTTCACTTATTGTAACTGTATTACTGAGGCTGGTGCAATCGTCGGTTACGGTCAAAGTGTAAGTTCCTGCCGGAAGATTATTAACCGAAGCAGTAGTTCCTACAATAGTATTGGCAGCATTCTTCCAGCTGTAGCTAATTGCGCCCACGGCATTGGTTACGGCACCCGCAGTTACGCTTCCTGTTGAAGTGGCGTTGCAGCTTGCGTCGGTTTTTGAAGAAGTAGCCAGTGCTAAAGCAGCCGGTTCCTCAATCGTAACTGAATTGGATAGGGTAGAGCAGTCGTCTGTTACGGTCAGGGTGTATGTTCCCGCAGGAAGGTTACTTACCGTTGCCGTAGTCCCAACAATAGTATTAGCAGCATTCTTCCAGCTATAATTTATTGTACCGACAGCGTTGGTCACTGTCCCCGCAGTCACACTTCCTGTTGAAGACCCATTGCATGAAGCATCTGTTTTCGAAGAAGTGGCCAGCGCTAAAGCTGCCGGTTCACCGATAGTAACAGAGTTTGTTAAGGTAGAGCAGTCATCTGTTACGGTTAAAGTATAAGTTCCTGCTGGAAGATTACTAACGGAAGCAGTAGTTCCTACAACAGTATTCGCAGCATTTTTCCAACTGTAAATGGTTGTACCGATAGCGTTCGTCACTGTCCCAGCTGTTACGCTTCCAGTTGAAGCAGCGTGGCATACAGCGTCAGTTTTTGAAGAGGCAGCAAGGGTTAGAGCAGCGGGCTCAGCAATTGTTACCGAATTGGATAGGGCAGAGCAGTTGTCGGTAACTGTTAAAGTATAAGTGCCTGCAGGGAGGTTGTTTACCGAAGCAGTAGTTCCCACTATAGTATTAGCAGCATTCTTCCAGCTGTAGTTTACAGTACCCAAGGCATTGGTCACTGTTCCTGCGGTTACACTTCCTGTCGAAGTGGCATTACATAGAGCGTCGGTTTTAGAAGAAGCAGCTAGAGCCAAAGCAGCAGGCTCATCAATTGTTACTGAATTAGATAGGGTAGAACAGTCATCATTAACCGATAATGTATAAGTTCCGGCTGGAAGGTTATTTACGGTCGCAGTCGTTCCTACCACAGTGCCTGAAGCATTCTTCCAGCTGTAAATAATTGTTCCAACAGCATTTGTTACAGTTCCGGCAGTTACACTTCCTGTTGAAGCAGCATTGCATAAAGCATCAGTTTTAGATGAAGCGGCAAGGCTTAAAGCGGCTGGCTGCACTATTGTTATTTCCTGATCAGCCGTACAGTTATTAGCATCTTTTACAAGAACAGTGTAGGTCCCGGCTGCCAGGTTAGCAAATGTTCCGCTTGTTTGGAAATTTACTCCGTCTGCGCTGAAAGTATATGGCGCAGTACCATTTCTTCCTTCAATAGTTATCGAACCGGTTTGAGTTCCAAAACAAGTGGCGTCTGTCACATCTGTCACCAGAGCCAGAAGTAAAGCCGGTTCCGTTACATCAATGGTTCCTGTTACCGGAGTACATCCGTTTGCATCTGTTATACTGTAAGGCAGGGCAGTTCCGGCGGCAACGTTATTAAATATTCCGCTTGTGTTAGTTTCTCCATTAAACGTGTAAGAGAAAGGAGCTACGCCACCGGTGGCAGCAAATGTTACAGAAGCTTTTTCTCCGAAACACTTTATTGGCGTGGTAACTGCAGCACTTGTTAAGCTGATCGGATCGGGCTGGGTGATAGTAATTGACTCAGTTTGTGCACATCCATTAGCATCTGTAACAGTGACACTATAAGTTCCGGCTTCTAACCCGGTTGCGGTAGCAGCAGTTTGGGCCGGTACGGTATTCCATAAATAAGAATAGCCAGATCCTATTGTGCCTCCCGAAGCAGTAACCGTAGCAGTGCTGGTACCCCCTTCGCAACTTATGGCGGTTCCCTGGGCTATAACAGCACTTAGCGTGGATGCCGGACTGCTTAGGGTTACCGGAATTTCAACTGTGCAACCATTGGCGTCTTTAACTGTAATCGTGTAATTTCCGACTGCCAGGTTTCCGAAAACCCCCGAGGTGTTTGAGAAATCTACAGCATCTAAACTATAAGTGTACGGTCCCGTGCCGCCAGTTACTTCCAGATTGATTTTTCCGTCAGTAAGACCAAAACAGCTGATGTTTTCCTTAGAAACTTCTACCAACATAGGATTGGGTTCGGTAATCACAATATCCTGGCTTGATGTACATCCGCTTTGATCTGTTACAGTAACCCTGTAAGTAGTCCCTGATAATAGTGTAGTGGTCACAGTATAAGGCGCTGTACCACCATTAACGTTAACAACGATACTGTTTGAAGAACTTGAACCGCTACAAAGGATCGGGTTAGTTGTGATAGTAAACTGAAGTGCTTCCGGTTCTTGTATTACCAGTCGGTATGATGCCGTGCAACCATTTAAATCGGTTACATTAATGGTGTGTTCGCCTGCTGTTATCCCGCTAAAATTTGCCGAAGCCTGGGATGGCCCGCCGTCGATGCTGTAAGTATAGGCTGCGGTTCCGCCAGTTGCAGATGCAGTTACGGTTGTTGTGCCTCCGGCACATGCAATATCGGCAGCAGAAGCTGATGCTATTAATATGGCAGGTTCAGAAATAGTAAAGGAATTCGAAACATCTGTACATCCATTATTATCTGTTACCGTAACCAGATACACACCAGCAGAAAGGGCATTCAGATCGGGTGCAGCAATAGCGTTTCCATCTTTTGTCCATGAGTAAGTGTACGCCGGCGTTCCGCCATTGGCTGTAACCGTTACTGATCCGTCGTTTCCACCATTACAACTTACATCTTTTGTTTTTACAGCCGAAATTGTCAGGGCCGCCGACGGTTCAGTGATTGTGATCGTTTGGGTTACAGGAGTGCAAGCATTTGCATCAGTTACTGTCACCTCGTATGTTCCCGCGGACAGGGCATTAAGGTCCGGTGCGCTTATACTAAGGCCATTTTTTTTCCATGAATAAGAATAACCAGGTGTTCCTCCGGTTACGATTAGTTGAATTATGCCGGTATTGGATCCGAAACATGAAGCATCTGATTTATTGTATGCAACATTTATCGGAGTAGGCTGATTTATTTGTAGACTAAGTGCATAGGTACATCCTTTAGAATCTGTAATCGTTACCGAATATAACCCAGATGGCAGGCTGGTTCTGTTAGCAGAGGTTGCGCCATCGTTCCATAAATATGAATACGTTGATGTTCCCCCGGTCACGGCTAAATTGATAGAGCCGTTCGTTCCGTTGTAGCAAGTAACATCCTGTTGTGTTGCTGTTGCCAAAAGCGGCGCAGTAGGTTGAGTAATGGTTATATCAGAGCTTACGGTCGAACAACCATTCATGTCGATCACCTTCACTGAATACGTGCCGGCTGAGAGCCCACTTAAGTTTTGAGATGTTGCACCGTTAGACCACTCATAAAAATATGATCCGGATCCTCCCGTAGCGGAAATGTTTATGGCACCTGAATTATCCCCAAAGCAATTGACGTCTGTTTTTTGAGTTATGCTAACGCTAATTGGAATTGGATCGGTAATTGTAACCGAACCCTGGGACGAAACACAATTGTTCGCGTCAGTTACGACAACTGTATAAGTTCCGGCAAGCAGACTAGTTATTTCTGAACTTGTCTGGCCGTTTGACCATAAATAAGTGTAAGGCGCTGTTCCTCCCGTTACCATAACATCAGCAGATCCCAAGTTTTGGCCTGGACAAAGATTGTCGGTTTGGCTGATGCTTAAAACAAGATTCGCAGGCTCATAGATTCTGGAATTGAAATCATATGTACATCCTTTCGAGTCAATTATCTGACCCGAGTAAATTGCAGCTCCCAGCGATGTTCTGGTATTTGTCTCTTCGCCAGTTGACCATTTTACAGTATATGGCCCGGTTCCGCCTGAAGGGGTTACGGTGATTTTACCGGTTTGAGCACCAAAACATTTAACGTCCTCCGTTACGATGCTTGCGCTGATTGGAGAAGCCGGTTGATTAATGGTAAACGATTGAGTGCTTTGGCAATCTTTAGAGTCAATTACCGTAACCTCATAATTTCCGGCTGTAAGAGTGGTTATATCTTCTGTTGTCTGTCCGTTTGACCAGATATAACGATAAGGTGCAGTTCCGCCACTAACCGAAATGTTAACCGCTCCTGTGTTTCCGCCAAAACAATTCACTGGTGTTAAGGTGGCCGTTATGGTAACAGGTTGAGCTGGTTCACTGATAATTATGCCTGTAATCGGGAAAGTACAACCGTTCGCATCGGTTATTGTTACCGAATAAGCTGCTGCTGGAAGTGTGTTTAAATTAGCTGTTGTTGAACCATTCGACCATAAATACGTGTACGGAGCGGTTCCACCATTACCACTGAGGGTAATCGATCCATCGGTCTCTCCAGAACAGCTGACGTTTGTAGTTGCAGCGGTAAAGTTCATTGCTGCCACCGGCTGATTGATGGTAATATTTAAAGTAGCCTGGCAACCTTTACTGTCTGTGATGGTAGCAGTAAAGGGACCCGCAGGCAGACTGCTGATCTCCAGGTTTCCTGAGATCGTATTTCCCATATAAGTATATGGTGCAGTACCTCCACTAATTTCAATGCTTACCGATCCCGTTTGAGCGCCAAAACAATTTACATCAACTTGCGTCGACGTAAGAGTTAACACAGAAGGCTGAGTTAAAGTGATGGATTTGAAAGTGGTACATCCGGCAGCATCGGTTACGGTAACATTATAAGTGCCAGCTGCCAGCCCGGTGCGATTGCTTACATTATTCGAGCCAGATGGAAGATCTGCCCATGCATAAGTATATGTTCCTGCTCCACCGGTGGTAGCTAAGCTTATCTGCCCGTCATTCGCGTTATTACAAGTAATATTTACAGCCGTAGGAGTAATAACTATAGGTGCAGGAGCTGTTATTTCAAATTCTAAAGTTTTTTGACATAATTGCGCATCAGTTACTGTTAACGTATATGAACCCTCAGAAAGATTGCTTATATCTTTCGTGCTGGCTCCGTTAGACCATGAATACGAATAATTAGCGGTACCTCCGCTAACATTCACTGAGATCGATCCATCTGATCCCTGATTACATGTTACGTTTTGTAATGCAGATTGTGTAATTGATAATGGTGCTGCGGGCTGAGTGATATCTACTACCAGTGAGTTTAATTCACATCCTGTATTATCCAGAATCTTGATTGTGTAGGTTCCTGCAATGAGGTTATTACGGGTAGCTGTATTTAAAGATGCATTATCGCTCCAAATATATTGGTAGGGTCCGTTACCACCAGAAACACTTATGTTTATACTGCCCGTATTATCTCCATAGCACTTAACATTTGCATGTGATGATTCAATGATAATAGGAGGCTCTACAGAATAAGGAACTACTTTCGTTTGTATACATCCGTAAAAATCCTGCACTGTTAGCAGAGATGAAGTTGCGTCAATAGTCGAATACGACTTTGTATAAGGTTGCGTGCCACCACTGATGTCTATACTGATACTCGTCGTAGGATCAGACCCTGCGCAAATAATATCAATCTGTCTTACATCAATAACTATAGGTAAAGGGTCATTTAATACAATATTTTTTACAATAGAACATCCGCTCTGATCGGTAACAGTAACCTGATAAGTGCCCTCGGTTAAAGTGTTCAGATCAGACGATGAAATAGCAGCGCCGTCCTTTGTCCAGCTGTAGGCGTAAGGACCCACACCACCTGTTGTTGAACTTAACGTTATCGAACCATTAGTTCCACCGACACATGTTGGGTTAACCGATGTAAAATTAGATTGTATTTGCGTTGGTTGAGAAACGTTTAATGTGAGCGTCTCAATACATCCTTTAGCATCCGTAACAGTTACCGTGTAATTTCCGGCGGTAAGATTATTAATGTCTTGAGCGAACTTACCATTTGACCAGTTGTACGTATAAGGGCTCGTTCCTCCCGTGACTGAAATATCAATACTGCCGGTGTTGCCGCCGTAACAGTTAACATTCGCTACGGTGCCAGTAACACTGATTGCTGAAACTGGTTGTGCTACCGTGACAGTTAAGTTTTTTGAACAGCCTTTTGAATCAGATACGGTAACCGTGTAATCCCCGGCCAGCAAATTAGTAAGGTCCTGAGATGTTGATGCGTTTGTCCACGAATAGGTATAGGGCGCTGCTCCGCCGCTTACCGACAAGTTTATAGCTCCAGTACTTGAGCCAAAACATGTTACATCTGTCGTAACGCTGGTTAAAATTATCTCAGGGGCTTGAGTGAGAGTTACGCTTGTGTTTGATGTACATCCTTTAGAATCTGTTACTGTTACTGAATAGGTTCCTGCAGGTAAAGTGGAAAGGTCTTCGTTC
The DNA here is from genome assembly GCA_966210515.1 of uncultured Pedobacter sp. Lineage (GTDB taxonomy): Bacteria > Bacteroidota > Bacteroidia > Sphingobacteriales > Sphingobacteriaceae > Paradesertivirga. Next base: position 24,421 of record CBIHLM010000022.1, on the reverse strand, counting down.
GATGACGTATAACCTGAAGATACATTTGTCCACGCATACGCAAACGGCGCAGTACCACCGCTAACTGTTAAATTAATGGCTCCTGTACTGCTTCCAAAACAATTGATATTAGTCTGGGCGGTAGATAAAGAGATAGCAGTTGGCTGTGTAATAATGATGATCTTAACAGCTGTACATCCTTTGCTATCCGTTATGGTTACATTGTAGGTGCCAGCAGACAAGCCTGAAATACTGCTAGTAGTAGCTCCTGTATTCCACAAATAGGTATATGGTGCGGTTCCTCCCGAAGTTGAAAGGGAAATAGAACCATCGTTATTACCGGCGCAGCTTACATTTACTGTCGTAGGATTAGAGGTTATCACTAAAGGCTCATCTACTACAATACTCGACGTTGACGAGCAGTTTTTATTATCTGTTACGGTAACTGTATAGGTTCCTGCGGTAAGGTTTGAAAGATCCTGAATTGTAGTGCCGTTCGACCATACATAAGAATAAGGTGCGGTTCCGCCAGAAACGGATAAGTCAATTGCACCAGTGTTTCCTCCGAAACAGCTAACAGAAGTGATTGTATTTGATAATACAATGGCAGGAGGTGGAGTTAGAGTTATTGTTTTGGTGCTGGTACAACCTTTTGAATCTGTTACAACAACTGTATAAGTTCCAGCAACTAATCCTGTTTGATTTTTTGAAACAGCGCCGTTAGACCAGCTATAGGTGTATGGACTTGTGCCTCCGGAAACTGTTAAATTTATTGTTCCGTCATTGCTGTCAAAGCAGGTTGGATTTGTCGTGATTTCTGAGAGACTGATCGACGTAGGCTGAGCTATATTTACGGAGGCGTTCGATGAGCATCCATTTGCGTCTGTAACCACTACACTGTACGAACCGGTAGCGAGATTTGAGATGTTTTGAGTGGTTGCCCCGTTGCTCCACGCGTAGGTGTAAGGAGCCGTTCCGCCGCTAACGCCCAAAGCTACAGAGCCGTTTGTTAATCCGAAACAGCTTATATCGGTTTTTACTGCTGATAATGTGAGGACTGCTGGCTGCGTAATAGTGATTGTCTTTGTCAGCGAACATCCGTTAGCATCTGTTAAAGTAACAGCATATGATCCGGCCGGGAGATTATTAACAGTACCACTGCCATTTGTTACTGTAAAAGGCACACTGGGGCCTCCATTAAATGAATATTTACCGGTGTAAGCGCCTGCGCCGCCGGTTCCACTAACAGTGAAACTTCCGTTAGACAGGTTAAAACAAGTAATATTAGTTTGGGATGTTTGGGTTACCAGGGGCGATAGTACAAACAGGTCGTCGATAACCACTCCGCACGGAGGTTTCTTTGTGTCTACATCGTTAAATACAACTGTAACAGACTTAACTCCGACAGGAGTAGTAAAGGATAGCGACTCAGTAACCGTTGATCCGGTATTATTTGTAACAGGTATTGTTTTAGCAGATAAAAGATTCGCACCACTGTAAATTTCGACCTTGAATTCGTTATTTGAAGAATTATTACAATCCACAAATAGCTTGTAATTAAAGGAAAAAAGATAAGTCGAATCGGGGGTTAGATTTTCAAGAGTTTGTTTTAGTGAATAATTGTAGAAATCTTTAATACGTGCTCCTTTATTTCCGTCGTTACTAACGATTTTTATAACGTCACCTGGTGTGGCCGGAGTTAAAGTGCCAATTGAACTATACTCACCTTCTGCAATATTTGAAAAATCACCGGAAGTTACCGCGTTGTTGCACTGTGCTTTCCCTTTAAGCTGAAAGCTTGTTAATAAAACGAATAATACAATAATTATTTTCCCGGCAAACGAAAACGCGTTTTTTGACCCATTAAAGGGTGATTTTATCGTGGAAAGAAAGCTTAATAAAGTAAAGTAAAAAATTCCCATAAAAGCCTTGAGTGCGTAACTGCGCTCTTTATACGGCAACTGATGGTTAAAAGTTATTTTAAAAGCAAATATTATTAGATATTGGAAAATTTCAGTATGAAAGACTTGAGGGGTGAGTTTAGTGACGAAAGTTCTATGGAAAAAAAATCAACTTACTTAAATCACCTCACCCGTTTATAAAAAATCTCTCGGTAGAGTTTAATTAATTTTGATGTAGCAATCAAAGTCGCCCGATTTTCGCTGATAAATGAGTATTTTGGGATGTTATTACAAAACACTTATAAATTTGTTAAACAAGAGTGCTTACCTAATAAAATATATCATGAAAACACGTATTTTAATTTTAGCAGTTCTTTTAACCTGTGCTACTGTTTCACAGGCTCAAATAATTCCAAATTTCGATTTTGGATTAAAGGCGGGTGTCAACCTTTCAAAGCTTTCGGAAGAAAATGGTTTTAACAGCAATAACCGCTCGGGCTATTTAGCCGGAATCTGGGCCAGGGCGGGAGCTATGGGTTTGCACCTCCAACCGGAATTATATTATACACTTAAAACTACCGATGTGAAAGATGATAACGGGCAATCGAGCAGTGTCGATTTTAATACCATAGATCTGCCAATCCTGGTCGGTACAAAGATGGGAGCTTTCGGACTGGGAGTCAGGTTCCAAACAGGGCCCGTCGTTTCATTTTTGATTAGTGAAGAGCAATCCTTTAATGATGCCCTTGGTAACGCAGCCCGTTTCAGGTATCGGGATCAGGCTTTGGCCTGGCAGCTCGGCGTGGGATTGGATATCAGAAAAATTTCGTTGGATCTTCGATATGAAAATGGTCTGAGCCGCGTCAGCCGATCAGGTTACGAGGATACAAAATTGAGGCTTTTTAATTTTAGTCTTGGATATCAAATTTACTAATCAACACTTTGCTTCTTGATACAAAATGACGCGTAATCACTAACATCAGTGACGTGAACACAGCTTCTTGTGCCTTCACTTTTTTATTGAACTAGGATTTTTTCATTATAGCTTTTGTCGTTAGAGCTAAACATGTGTGGGCTTTTGAAAAAATCTTTCAGCTAAAACAAAAAAATATATCCTGATGTTAATCATGTACTTTTTCAAAAAAAATAGCGATCAGAAAAAAGCTTTTTTGTCTTAAAAGACTTATCTTGCTCATCGCTCGACTGATTTAGGCTCTAAAGAAAATTATAGAATTGAGGGAAAAACATTTTTTTAAGATGTGTGTATTTAGGGATTCTATTATGCAAGCTTCGCAGGAATGCACTCTCATTTTCCTCCGTATTTTTGGCTCCTTGTTAGTTCGAAATATATTCATCAATCAATCAGTTTACATTCTTTGTACTTAAAGTATTTGAAACTCTGCGTATGGCAAACGATTACCTTGAAACCATTGTGAAACCAAAAAAGAAGTCATCGGGAAAAGTGGATGATAACAAAGAAAGAGATGATGATTCTCTTGATCTGAAGGAGCTTTTGAAAGTTCTGTCTCAAGTAAAGAACGGAAAGCTCAATGTAAGAATTCCGATAACTCAGGCAGGAATCAGCGGAAAAATTTGCGAGGTACTTAATGATATCATTGATATCAATGAGCGACTGGTAAATGAAATATGCACAGCAGAAAGAACCATCGGTCAGAAGGGTAACCTTTCAAAAAGGGTTGAGCTTCCGGATTTTAAAGGAGAATATGCCGTAGGTGTGAAATCTCTGAATAACCTCATAACCGACTTAACATATCCCACATTAGAGATTGCAGGACTGATCAATTCTGTGGCGAATGGAAATTTATCAAAAGAAATTCCTTTAGAAATTAACGGGCAACCATTAAAAGGTGAGTTCTTACGAATCGCGAAAGAATCAAACGGGATGGTTTCGCAATTACGATTGTTTACGCAGGAAGTAACCCGTGTTGCCCGGCAGGTAGGTTCTGAAGGGCAATTAGGAGAGCAGGCGAAAATTAAAGGCGTAGCCGGTGTGTGGGAAGAGTTAACTGACTCTGTGAACCAGATGGCGGGTAACTTAACCGCACAGGTACGTAATATCGCTACGGTTACAACTGCGGTAGCAAAAGGCGATTTATCCCGGAAGATTACGGTGGAAGCAAAAGGTGAGATCCTTGAGCTTAAAAATACCATTAATACCATGGTGGATCAGCTGAACTCTTTCTCATCCGAGGTAACGCGTGTGGCGCTTGAGGTAGGTACAGAGGGAAAACTTGGTGGACAAGCTAAAGTAACCGGGGTAGCGGGAACGTGGAAAGATTTAACAGATTCGGTAAACCGGATGGCTGGTAACCTGACATCACAAGTGCGTAACATCGCGGGTGTAACTACTGCGGTAGCAAACGGTGACCTTTCCAAGAAAATCACCGTGGACGTAAAAGGGGAGATGCTTGAGCTGAAGAAAACGATCAACACGATGGTGGATCAGCTGAACTCTTTCGCTTCTGAGGTAACGCGTGTGGCTCTCGAGGTAGGTACAGAAGGAAAATTGGGAGGTCAGGCGAAAGTGAAGGGCGTCGGAGGGGTCTGGAAAGATCTGACCGACTCGGTGAATCAGATGGGTAGTAACCTTACCGACCAGGTGCGTAACATTGCGGGGGTGACAACGGCGGTAGCGAAGGGTGATTTATCCCGGAAGATTACGGTAGATGCAAAAGGAGAGCTCTTAGAGCTGAAAAATACAATTAATACGATGGTGGATCAGCTGAACTCGTTCTCATCCGAGGTAACTCGTGTGGCGAGGGAGGTGGGTTCTGAAGGTCAGTTGGGTGGTCAGGCAAACGTACCCGGTGTAGGTGGTACCTGGAAAGATTTAACAGATTCGGTGAATCAGATGGCGGGTAACTTAACCGGTCAGGTGCGTAACATTGCCGAGGTAACAACAGCGGTGGCCAAAGGTGACCTCTCCAAAAAAATTACGGTGGACGTAAGAGGGGAGATGCTCGAGCTTAAAAATACTATAAATACGATGGTGGATCAGCTGAACTCTTTCGGATCTGAGGTAACCCGTGTGGCGAGAGAGGTAGGTTCTGAAGGGCAGCTGGGTGGTCAGGCAAACGTACCGGGCGTAGGTGGAACCTGGAAAGATTTAACAGACTCGGTAAATAAAATGGCCGATAACTTAACATCTCAAGTGCGTAACATTGCCGAGGTAACAACGGCGGTGGCAAAGGGTGACCTTTCCAGAAAAATTACGGTGAACGCCAAAGGGGAGCTTTTGGAGTTGAAAAATACGATCAACACGATGGTGGATCAGCTGCGTGGCTTCGCATCCGAGGTAACCCGTGTGGCACGTGAGGTAGGCTCCGAAGGGCAGCTTGGTGGTCAGGCGAATGTACCCGGTGTGGATGGTACCTGGAAAGATTTAACGGATAGTGTAAATAAAATGGCCGGTAACTTAACGGCCCAATTAAGAAATATAGCGGACGTATCCATCGCTGTAGCGAATGGTGACTTGTCCAAAAAGATCACGGTCGATGTACGAGGCGAGATTCTTCAATTAAAGGAAACCATTAATACGATGGTGGATCAGCTGCGTGGTTTCGCATCAGAGGTAACGCGTGTGGCAAGGGAGGTAGGTACCGATGGAAACCTGGGTGGACAAGCCTTTGTGCCAGGTGTAGCTGGAACCTGGAAGGATTTAACGGATTCAGTAAATCAGATGTCTTCCAATTTAACCTCTCAGGTGCGTAACATTGCCGAGGTAACAAAAGCGGTAGCATCTGGTGACCTTTCAAAAACGGTGGTAATCGACGTAAAAGGGGAGATGATGGATTTGAAAAACACCATCAATACGATGGTGGATCAGCTTAACTCATTTGCCTCTGAGGTAACGCGTGTGGCGAGAGAAGTAGGAACGGAAGGTAAACTGGGTGGACAAGCACACGTAAAAGGTGTAGGTGGAACCTGGAAAGATTTAACGGATTCGGTAAATCAGATGGCTTCCAATCTAACCGGACAGATTCGTGGTATTTCTAAAGTGGCAACCGGTATCGCAAAAGGTAATTTGAAGCAGCGTTTATCCATCAACGCCCTGGGCGAGGTAGCGCAGTTAACCGATACGATTAATGAGATGATTGATACCCTTGCTGTATTCGCCGAGCAGGTAACTACTGTGGCGCGTGAGGTGGGTGTACAAGGTCGATTAGGCGGACAGGCAAGTGTTCCGGGTGCATCAGGAACCTGGAAAGATTTAACTGAAAACGTAAATCAGCTGGCAGAAAACCTAACCGTACAGGTGCGTTCAATTTCGGAGGTGGCGTCGGCGGTAACCAAGGGTGACTTAACACGAACCATTCGTGTGGATGCAAAAGGTGAGCTCGAAGCACTAAAGGATACGATCAATCAGATGATCGCCAACCTTAAAGGCACAACATTACGGAACCACGAACAGGATTGGTTAAAATCCAACCTTGCAAAATTTGCGCAAATGCTTCAAGGTCAGCGAGATAGAAACGCGGTGGCAAACAAAGTGCTTTCTGAGCTGGCCGAGTTGGTGAATGCGCGTTATGGAGCGTTTTATATTCTGGAGCAACCAGAAAGCAAAGAAGATCCTAAGCTGATATTATTCGCCGGTTATGCTCAGGATAGCCGAAAAACTATTAATACTGACTTTGAATTAAGTGAAGGCTTAGTTGGGCAGTGTGCAACAGATAAAGAACGTATCCTTTTAACCAACGTTCCTGTCGACTATCTTCAGATAAATTCAGGTATTGGTAGCGCGGCACCTTCAGCACTGGTTATTTTGCCCGTACTGTTTGAGAATAATGTAAAGGCTGTAATTGAGCTGGCCTCATTTGATAATTTTAGTCCTACTCACTTAGACTTCCTCGATCAGTTAACGGAGTCTATTGGTATCGTACTAAACAACATCGAAACGAATACACGGACAGAAGAACTTCTTTCTCAGTCGCAATCTCTTTCAGGAGATTTAAAGGCGCAGCAAGAGGAGTTAAGACGTGCCAATGATGAACTTCATGACAAGGCGCAACTTCTTGAAAAACAAAAAGAAGAGGTTGAGCAGATTAATAAAGAAGTTGAGGAAGCGAGAAGATCGTTGGAAGAAAAGGCAGAACAGCTTACTTTAACTTCGAAGTATAAATCTGAGTTCCTGGCAAACATGTCTCATGAGCTGAGAACTCCACTTAACAGTTTGTTGATTCTTGCTCAACAACTGTTTGAAAATCATGAAGGGAACTTAACAGAAAAACAAATCAGGTATGCAAAAACTATTCACTCTTGCGGTGATGACCTGATCCAGCTGATAAACGATATTCTCGATCTTTCCAAAATTGAGTCAGGTGTTATTTCCGCAGATATTATGCCGGTTAGCTTTAGGGAGATAGCCTCGTTCGTTGAGTCGACATTCAAACCTATTTCAGAAACCAAGAATCTTATTTTTGAGATAGATGTTGACGAAACTCTGCCGGAGATAATGGAAACGGATATTCAGCGTCTTAATCAGATCTTAAAGAATTTACTTTCAAATGCATTCAAGTTCACAGAGAAAGGAAGTATTAAATTAAGAATTCAGCGACCTAAATTAAGTCAGAAAAATCCGTTGAAGGGCGTTGACGAGGTAATATCATTCTCGATTGAAGACTCTGGGATTGGTATCAGCAAGAAAACTCAGGGAATAATATTTGAAGCCTTCCAGCAAGCAGAAGGGTCAACGAGTCGCAAATACGGTGGTACAGGTCTTGGACTTTCTATCAGTAAAGGTTTTGCAGAACTTTTAGGCGGTACTATTATAGTTGAAAGTGAGCTCGGAAAGGGTAGTACATTTACGCTGTTTCTGCCGCTTAAATATCAGGAAGGAACTAAAGCGATCTCAGAACATTCGATGCCTTACATGACGGCAGTTAATAAAGCTAACATGACTGCAGAGATCATTGAGCCTATGATTGATGATGACCGTCACAATATTCAGGCAGGAGATCGAGTTATCCTGGTAATTGAAGATGATTTGAGGTTTACCAAAATTATGATTGATAAAGCCCATGATTTTGGCTTAAAAGCAATTGTGGCCATAAACTATCTGGAGATCTTCGATAGCATTCAGAATTATCAGCCGATTGCAATTACCCTGGACGTTAATATGCCGGAATCCAATGGATGGAAGATCTTAAAGCTTTTAAAAACCGATTTAAATCTTCGACATATTCCTATCCATTTGGTATCAGGTGAGGATAACAGAGCGTTGGCAATGAAGAATGGTGCAAAAAGCTTTCATTTAAAACCACTTTCGAATAAATCGCTTGACGAACTTATTTCCAGCATAATAGCATTTGATGAAACCAAAATCAAGAAAATTCTTATAATAGAAGAAAACAAAGAGGAGCTTAAACATCTTTCTGATCTTCTTAGCAATGATAGTGTCTCGATTGTTGCCGTTCCGTCGGCAAAAAAAGGTGTTTCCTTGCTTAAAAATGAAGATTTTGATTGTATTATCGTCGATTATACTCTCTCCGATGCAAAATTACTTCCTAATTTTCTGAATTTAAATAAGCACAATCAAAGTGCCATTATTATACATTCTGACAAAGATTTTAGCCAGGAAGAGTTAATCACTTTAAAGCGGTTAAACTATAGGGCAATCAACAAAAATCCGGATTCATATGTCGATTTACTAGATGAAACTATGCGGATGCTTCATATTGAAACTAAAATGCTTCCGGCAGATAAGTTTAAAATGATACAGACTGCGAAATACACCGGAGATATTCTGGATGGTAAAAAGGTATTGGTTGTGGATGACGATGTCAGAAATCTATTTGCCTTAACTGCTGCGTTTGAGCGTTCGAAACTTGAAGTAATTACAGCAGAAAGCGGACGTGAGGCATTGGAATTACTGAATGCCAATAAAGATATCGATATCGTTTTGATGGATATTATGATGCCCGAAATGGATGGTTATGAAACTATACAATGGATTCGAAAAGAAAGTCGTCATAAGCAATTGCCTATTATTGCAGTAACTGCAAAGGCTATGATTGGTGATCGTCAGAAATGTATTGCCTCCGGTGCTTCGGATTATATAACGAAACCGGTGAAAACACCTCAGCTACTTTCGTTGATGCGGGTGTGGTTGGTTTAATTTAGCTAAATTTTTCACTTTACTAAACAAAGATGGATAACGTGGCTGAGCAAACTACTATAAAAATATTGCTGGTTGATGACCGGCCTGATAACCTGATGTCGATGGAGATCGTATTGGAAGATCAGGGCTATACGTTTTATAAGGCAACCTCCGGCAAAGACGCTTTGAAAATCCTTCTGAAAGAAGATGATTTTTCTTTGATCCTTTTGGATGTAAGAATGCCTATAATGGATGGGTATGAAACCGCCGAGCTTATCTATCAAAGAGAGAAACTCAGACTGGTGCCTATTATTTTTATAACCGGACAGGATTATGAAGAGGCCGCAATGTTTAAAGGGTATCAGGCAGGTGCCGTGGACTACATCCGGAAGCCGTTCAGCCCGCAAATACTTCGGTCGAAAGTTGCCGTGTTTGCAGAATTGCATCGTAAAAATCAGCTTTTAACCAAGCAGGAGGAACGTCTCAGAATAATTAACGAGGATTTGATGCGCCTTAATTCGGAACTCGAAAACAGGGTTAAGGAACGAACACTTCAGCTCGAAACGCTAAATTCTGAACTTAAGGAGTTAAACTTGTCAAAAGACAAATTTCTTTCCGTAATTTCTCACGACTTACGAAATCCGGCAACCGCGCTAATTGCAACTTCAGAAAAGCTGAATCGTGATATTGTGAAGCTGGGTACGGCTGATATTAAAAACTTATCGAACATAATTCATAGAACAGCCCATAAAATTGTGCAGCAATTAAATGAACTAGTGGACTGGGCTAAAAAGCAACGGGAAAAAACCAGCTTTAGTCCGAAGAAGATTAATTTGGTTGAGGGGATGAATGATTCCTTGGAATTACTTAAAGGCATCGCCGCACAGAAGGAGATCGATCTGGTAAATACTATTGTGGATGAGATGTATGTAAGTGCGGATTCGCTAATGTTTCGGTCTATCGTGCAAAACCTTGTTACAAATGCAATAAAATATACTCCTCAAAAAGGCTCAATAACGATCAGTGCCAATCAGAGTGATAAAATGGTTGAGATATGTGTTGCGGACACAGGTATTGGAATGAATTCGGAAATGATGGGCAGGTTGTTCGATGATTTTAATCCATCCTTAAAAGGAACAAATAACGAACATGGAACAGGATTGGGTTTGATTTTAGTGAAGGACTTTGTAACACAACATGGTGGAACTATACAGGTTGAAAGTAATGAGAATAAAGGCACCTGTTTTCGGTTTACCATACCGGCGTTTGTATATGAAAGCGCGTCGTCAATTGAAGCGTAAAAATTAATGAAACTTGCTGCACAGATATTTCTTGGCTTTTCGATTGTTATAGGAATTTCGTTAATAGATTCATATGTAAATTATAACTTGTCGCAAAAGGTTAATCGAAACACCGAATTCCTGGCCAGATCCGAAGCCGTTATTCGTAATTCCACCAAACTTCACAAGGGAATTATCGATATGCAAAGTGCTTTTCGGGGTTATTTATTAACCTCGGACACAACCTTCCTGGAGCTGTATTATATAGGTTTTAAAGAGCTGCCCCCGCTTTTTAAACTTCAAAGAAATTTGATCACGAACTTTGGAGGGCAAACTTCGAAGCTTGACTCGATAAGTTCTCTTCATCATAAATGGATAGATTATAGTAATTTATTGATAAATGCCAAAAAGGAATCCTTAACAAGCCCATCTTCGGGATTGTATCGGGATTTATTTGAAAATAAACTACGGAAACAAGTAGGTAAAAATCTTAATGATGAGATAAGCAACATTTTTAAAGAGTTTGACCGCGCCGAATACCGTGTCCGGGAGTTGAGACGTGATGCTCTTTCTCAATCGATTGAACGAACCAGAACGTTCTCCCTGATCTTTATAATCCTGACAGTCATAATTGGTATCATAAGTACTCTTTATATTGTCCGTTTAATTACAAAACGGATTGCTTTGATGGTTAATCTCGCAAATAACATATCAAAGGGAGAGTTCGCCATTGTTAAGGACAATAAAAATGACGAGTTAACCAGCCTTTCAGTCTCGTTAAACTCTATGTCAGAAACTCTCAGTAAAAATATCAGAGAACTTGAAAAGAGAAACAAAGAGCTTAATCAGTTTGCTTATGTGGTTTCTCATGACTTAAAAGCACCTATAAGGGGTATCTATAATGTAATTCAATGGATTGAAGAGGATTTGGGCGCAGAAGTTTCTTCACAAATGCGTAAATACCTGAATATTATTCCAGAACGGATAAAGCGAATGGAGGATCTTATTCATGGCTTGTTGGATTACGCCCGCATTGGCAGAGAAAAGCCTTTGAAAGAAAAAGTCGATGTTAAGCGCTTAATTGAAGATATTACAGACCTGTTCGTTCCAAAGGGATTTAAGGTAGATATGTTTGATTTACCAGTTTTGATCACAGAGAAGATTCGATTGGAACAAGTATTCAGTAATCTGATTAGCAATGCTGTTAAATATTCAAAAACGAATGGGCATATTACTATTAGCTGCAAAGAACTTAAAAATTTCTATGAATTTAGCGTAAGTGATAATGGGATAGGCATCGATCCGCAGTTTCACGATAAAATCTTCGAAATATTTCAAACCTTACGGGAAAAACATGCAAAAGAAAGTACAGGGATTGGTTTATCGATCGTTAAAAAGATAATCGACGATCAGCATTGCACAATTAAGGTAAGTTCTGAATCGGGAAAGGGTTCAAACTTCATTTTTACATGGCCTAAAAATTAATAAAAAATGAGTTCAAAAAATGTTATTCTATTAGTTGATGATGATGAGTTGGATGTTATTAGTGTTCAGCGTTCTCTCAAGAAGCTTGATGAGGATTATGAGCTCTACACTGCTTATAATGGGATTGAAGCTCTCGATATTTTGAACGGTAAAGACAGTTCTGCAGAGTTACATCAACTGCCCGATGTGATTTTACTGGATTTGAATATGCCTAAAATGAATGGTATTGAGTTTTTAAAAGCTCTGAGGGCAGATGAAAGATTGAAAAATATTAAGGTGTTTGTTATGACTACCTCTGGTGAAGAAGCCGATAGAAGAGCTACAGAGCAACTAGGGATTTCAGGTTATCTCATAAAACCTCTTAATTTCAATAACAACTCGAAACGCTCGGATTCCATGGACGGTTTTGTCCAATTTCATTTGCGAAAAATATTGGCATCAAAGCAAATTTGATGGGAAAGAATATATTCTTCATTAGATAACTGTGAAAGCTCCTTGTTGAAGTTGGGAAATACTTCTGAAACGGATTTCAGGATTAAGTATTCGGCCGAGGTTAATTAGTAGTATACTCTAAAACAATAAAAAAGCAGCTGAAAAATTCAGCTGCTTTTTGTGTATGTCAGCGGATTACACTGCCAGTTCATCAATATAGTCCGACAATCGGGGTAAATATATCACATTGTTTTGTTGACCCAGTTCGGTGGTCCAGAAACTTCCAGCCAGTTTAAAAATTCTGAATAACTGATTCGATTCGTGAAGAAGGAAAAACTCCACCCATTGACTAATGTTCATTCTCCCTAAAACAGAATGAGTACCTACACGCGAAAAATTCTCAGCAGGCAGCGATTCAATTTTTGTTATAATATCACTTCTTAAACGATACAATTCATGAAGAAGTGAACCTGTTGATTTTGCGCAGGTAAAGTGAAACTCTGCGTCGTCATCCGGTTTGTAGACTTCAAAAAATGGATTTACTTCTTCCATCATTTTTACCAGTCGTGTTAAAAAGATATGATGATACCTTGTAAGGTAAGCGATGGTTTCGTGAATAGAAAATTTATCCGAGCTTAGCCTGGTATAGATGGCTTCCGGAGGGAGATCATCTATATAACATTTCAATGATTTGTGCTGATTACAAAGCCGCTCTACAGTATGCGGATTAAGATTAATATCAGAAAAAGAATTTTGGTTTAATTCGTTAGATAACATAAATCAGTATTTAGTGTCTCGTTTCATGAATAATGCCAAAATAATAGCGCGATGTTAAGTTAAGGTCAGGAATGAATTAACAATCTTGTTTTTGCTGTAATTTATTTGTTTTCAGTGTTTTATAATATTATAATTTCTGAAACAAATTTAATAATCAGGCGTCAGCCAAAATCAAAAATGTCTAAATTAACAATCAGAATAATTATAAAACCATACACTTCCCTTGTTTGTTCGGGCATGATTATGAATCACTCATACCTTTAAGCAGGTACTTAGCAGTAGCAGGATTTGTAGCAAGCGGGACATTGTGAACATCGCAAATGCGCAATAACATTTGCACATCAGGTTCGTGCGGGTGCTTGCCCAAAGCATCACGAAAGAAAATGATTCCTGCAAGTTGTCCCTCTGCGGCCATAGAGGCAATTTGAGCATCACCACCTTTGGGGCCGCTAAGCTTAAGATCAACATTTAAACCTGTACGCTGAATATGCGAGCCGGTGGTTCCGGTGGCAACCAGACTAAAGTCTTTAAGTATCTCAATATTATCTTTAACAAAGGCCACCATTTCGGCTTTCATTCCATCATGGGCAATTAACGCAAGTGTTTTAACTGACATAAATAATTTATTTAAAAAACATATAACCAATAAAAATGGCGGCAATCAGCCCGACAAAATCGGCGATTAAGCCACAGGCAATTGCATAACGCGTTCTTTTTATTCCAACAGAGCCAAAATAAACTGCAAGCACATAAAAAGTAGTTTCAGTAGAGCCTTGTATAATACAAGCCAGACGACCTTGAAAAGAATCAGCTCCGTAGGTTTTCATAACATCGATCATTAATCCCCGGGCCCCTCCTCCGCTTAAAGTTTTCATCAAGCCTACGGGTAGGGCTGGTACAAATGCGGTATCCAGTCCCGCAGCAGCCACTACGTAAGCAATTCCATTGACGATGAAATCCATTCCCCCGGTCGTTCTAAAAGCGCTGATTGCAACTAAAATGGCAATTAAGAAAGGGATAATCATAACCGCTGTAGTAAAGCCTTCTTTTGCCCCATCTATAAAAGCTTCATAAACGTTCAGCTTTTTGATCGCTCCGTAAACTATAAAAAGTATAATGATGGAAAATATTACAATGCCTCCAATTAAGCCGGTGGTGGCTTCCATCTCTGCTGGCGAAAGTCCTCTTAAAGAATAATATAAAAGAAGCATTAAGCCAATAAAGAACCCAATAAAGATCAAAATGGGAAGTTTGAAAAGATTGAGCTTCTGATAAATCGCCACAGCAATCATTCCGGATAAAAAAGATATAAAGGTGCCGATTAAAACAGGAATGAAAATATCTGCGGGGTTTGCTGCTCCATTTGCCATTCTCAGTGCAATAACTGAGGTCGGAATTAGGGTTAGTCCCGCCGTATTTAACACCAGAAACATGATCATTGCATTGCTCGCTGTTTCCTTTTCGGGATTGATTTCTTGCAATTCCTGCATTGCTTTTAAACCCAGCGGAGTTGCTGCATTATCCAGCCCCAGCATATTGGCAGAGAAATTCATAATAACAGAACCATTTGCGGGATGGCCTTTCGGGATGTCTGGGAAGAGTTTGCTGAAAAACGGACTTGCCCCTCTGGCGAAAAGACTTATCATTCCGGCTCGTTCACCAATTTTCATGATACCTAACCAGAAGGTCATGATACCAATTAAGCCTAATGATATTTCGGCGCCCGTTTTAGCACTGTCAAACATACCCGTAATGACAGCAGAGAATAAGGTGGTGTCCCCAAGAAAAATCAACTTTCCCAGAGCTATGATGAATGCAATAATAAAGAAAGCTATCCAGATATAGTTTATTGGCATTTTGTTGGTTTTATTTGCAATGTCTGCGGCTGAATTTACATTTTTTATATGTAAATGAAATTTTAAGAGAAAAAAAGCTGTCGGATTGCTCACAAAAAAACCGGCCGAGGCCGGTTTAAATTAGTTTATTTCTTTTTCGGAGTTTTTGCTGCCGGCTTAGCAGGTATCTCCTTGGCTGGTGCCTGCTTCTGCCGCATATAATCTTCCATTCTTTGCTGAAACTTGGATTTTTTATCTGCGTTAGGCTTTTTCTTATTTTCCTGAATTTGTGAATGAATCTTTTCATCATTTACAAACTGCTTGATGATGAATTGCTGAGCAAATGTTAACATATTAGCCAGGAAGTAATAATAATTAAGACCGGCAGGGTAGCTATTAAGAACACCAAAGAATATTATTGGAGTGATATAACCGATATATTTCATTTGACCGGTTGCTCCGGAAATTTGGTTGTTATAATAGGTGTAAATTAATGTTGAAACTGTCATTAATAAACACATCAAACTAATGTGATTAATTCCAATCAGAGGTATTTCCGGAAAACTAATCAAAGAATCATACGTCGACAAATCTTTCATCCATAAGAAGCTCTCATGCCTTAATTCAAAGAGATTTGGGAAGAAGAAAAAGAAAGCCATAATAATCGGCATCTGTAAAAGCATCGGAATACATCCTCCGAGTGGATTCACGCCCGCCTTTTTATAAAGCTTCATATATTCCTGCTGAAGCAGGGTAGGGTTATCTTCTCCAACTTTGGCTTTAATCTCTTCCATCTCTGGCTTCAACACGCGCATCTTCGCCATAGATAGATACGATTTGTACGTTAGCGGAGTTAAGGCGACCTTTAATATGATCGTTAGAGCTAAGATAATTAAACCATAATTCCAGCCGAGTCTTTCGAGTGAGTTGAACACCGGAAGTACAGCATAACGGTTAATCCATTTCAATGGCCCCCATCCTAAATCTATCTGACGCTCAATATCATATCCCTGGTCGTTTAAAATATTAAACTTGTTTGGTCCGAAAAAGAATTCCAGAGGATAAGTATTGTTTGGCTGATTGTTAGCCGTCAGTTGCATATTTGCTGTGAACGATTTCAGTACACCTGGTTCGGTTGAAAACTCAACTGCTAACTTGCCTTTGTCAAAGCCATTTTTAGCAATCAAAACGGATGAGAAAAAGTGTTGCTTGAAGGATATCCATTTTATGTCATCATCCTCACCAATAGTTTTTTCTTCGCTTTCGCTTGATCCTATATGATCGAGCTCGTTATCTCCATGATTGAAATAAGCTCCTGAATACCGCTCGCGTTCGCTTTTCAGATCTTTCTCTTTTTGAGTTAAAGTTGCCGACCAGTTTAGATTGATTGCTTGTCCTTGCGCCAATACTCCTTGAAGACCGGAGGTGACGATATTTAATCCTACTTTATAGCTGTCGCCTTTTAATGAATAAACATAATCAATAAACTGTGTCGCTGAATAGGCTAAACGCATTGTAACCGAACCAGAGTCGGTTTTAGAAACCTTTAGATTTTGAGCTGAAGGAGAGAAGTATAGATCGCTGGTATTTATTGCCTTACCGCCTGCATTAAAACTTAAACCAAAATTACTTTTGTCGGCAGCAAACATTACTACAGGCTTGTTATCGAACGTTTTATGCTCTTTTAGTTCAACCGATTGAATGCGTCCACCTTTTGATCCTATTAGAACTTTTAGGTGTTCGTTCTCCAATACAATTGCCTGGTCTGTGCCACTATGCGCAGCACCAAATGGGCCTTTTAGAACGTTTGAGTCGATTACCGGTACCACCGGTGCAGCAGCAGCGGTGGCTGACTTTGGTTTTGCAGCGGGTTTACTCGCTGTTTTTGATTGTGCAATAGAATCCTGAACATATTTCTCTCTTTTTACTTCTTCATCAGATGGCTGCATTAAATACATCGATCCAACAAGAATAACCAAGATTAAAAAAAGTCCGGTAAAAGTATTTTTATCCATTATAAGTATATGCTCTTTCTAAAACTATTTTTTTCTCGCCTGAGCCATTGAAGCGGCGACAAAGTTAACAAAAAGTGGATGGGGATTAGCCACTGTTGATTTTAATTCAGGGTGAAATTGACCTGCAACAAAGAAAGGGTGATTTTTAAGCTCAATTATTTCTACAAGGTTATTTTCAGGGTTAATACCGGAAGCAATCATACCTGCTTTTTCGTATTCATTTAAATAATCGTTGTTAAATTCATAACGATGACGATGTCTTTCAGTTATTGTTGGTTTTCCGTAGATCATAGCTGCTTTTGTACCCTTCTTAATTTCGCAGGTATAAGCACCAAGACGCATCGTTCCGCCTTTGTTTACAATCTTTTTCTGTTCTTCCATCATAGAAATAACCGGATGTGCAGTGTTCTCATCCATTTCCATGCTATGAGCGTCTTTATATCCAAGTACATTTCGGCCATATTCGATTACTGCGCATTGCATTCCAAGACAAATTCCGAAGAATGGAATGTTGTTTTCCCGCACGTGTTGAATTGCTGTGATTTTTCCGTCGATACCGCGGTTACCAAATCCGGGAGCAACTAACAGTCCGTTTAGGCCCTGAAGTTTTTCAGCGACATTTTCTGGTGTGATACTTTCAGAATGAATCGAGTGTACTCTCACTTTACATTCGTTTCTTGCGCCTGCATGAATAAAGGATTCAAGAATGGATTTATAAGCATCCTGAAGCTCAACGTATTTACCCACTAAGCCAATGTGTACTTCGGAAGTTGGATTTTTTAAACGCCCTAAAAAGTCTTTCCAGTTTTCTAAATCCGGTTCCAGTTTATGAGGAAGTTTTAGTTTAGTAAGAACTGTTTTATCTAATTGCTCTTTCAACATTAGTAAAGGCACGTCGTAAATGG
Source organism: uncultured Pedobacter sp. (assembly GCA_966210515.1). Taxonomy (GTDB): domain Bacteria; phylum Bacteroidota; class Bacteroidia; order Sphingobacteriales; family Sphingobacteriaceae; genus Paradesertivirga. The sequence continues at coordinate 6,695 of CBIHLM010000022.1, read as the reverse complement.
TCGACGCATCAATTGATTCGACTACTGCATTGATGTTAACGTTACAGAAAAGAGCAATTTTTCTGCGAATATCCTGCGATAAATGATGCTCTGTACGACAAACCAAAATGTCCGGCTGAATGCCGTACTCTAAAAGGGTTTTAACTGAGTGCTGCGTAGGCTTGGTTTTTAATTCTCCTGCCGCTGCAAGGTAAGGGATTAAGGTTAAGTGGATTACCAGTGAATTATTATAGCCAATTTCCCATCTGAACTGACGAACAGCTTCAATGTATGGTAGTGATTCAATATCACCAACAGTTCCGCCAAGTTCTGTTATCACGATATCGTGTTCGCCGTCTTCGCCTAGTATGCGGATATTGCGCTTTATTTCATCCGTTATATGCGGAACAACTTGTACCGTTTTTCCGAGGTAAGCACCTTCACGTTCTTTATTTATAACATTCTGGTAAATACGACCGGTTGTTATATTATTTGATTGTGAAGTGGGAGCATTTAAAAAACGTTCGTAATGACCAAGATCCAAATCGGTTTCTGCACCATCTTCCGTTACAAAGCATTCGCCATGCTCATAAGGATTCAAAGTTCCCGGATCAATGTTGATATAAGGATCGAATTTTTGAATGGTAACCCGGTAGCCACGGGCTTGCAGAAGTTTTGCTAATGATGCGGAAATAATCCCTTTTCCTAACGACGAGGTAACGCCGCCCGTAACAAAAATATACTTAGTCATGAATGCTGGAATTTTTTATGAATTGCCTTCCCGGAAGGAAGAAAAAACAATCTATTTGTACGGGATTCAAAGGTAAGAAAAATCTCTTCTCCTCCATAGATTGTGGAGATTAATTTAATTGTGGATAAACACATAAGTTTTCCCGGCAGGTAATTGAATATTAAAATGACTTTCTATTTAGCTTTTATCTAATCTCTTCAATCAAACTTTTACCTTTGTCCGTCCTTTATAAAATCGTTATAAATAAATGGTATCATACAACCGGTTTACATTAGATAATGGCCTTAAGGTTATAGTTCATGAAGATTTCACCACGCCAATGGCTGTGGTTAATGTTTTATACGACGTTGGTGCCCGCGATGAGAACCCTGAACAAACCGGCTTCGCGCACTTGTTTGAACATTTAATGTTTGGTGGATCTGTAAACATTCCTTCTTATGACGAACCTTTACAACGTGTGGGCGGCGAGAATAATGCCTTCACCAGCAATGATATAACAAATTATTACATTACGCTTCCTGCCGTGAATCTCGAAACTGCATTTTGGCTTGAGAGCGATAGAATGTTAAGTTTAGCTTTCTCAGAAAAAAGCCTCGAAGTTCAAAAGAATGTAGTATGCGAAGAGTTTAAACAACGCTATCTTAATCAGCCTTACGGCGATGTCTGGCTGAAGTTGCGACCGCTTGTTTATAAAAAACATCCGTACAAATGGGCGACAATTGGCAAAGAGCTTTCTCATATTGAAAATGCTCAGATGGAAGATGTAAAAGCTTTTTTTAAAAAATTCTACAATCCTTCGAATGCTATAATGGTCGTGGGTGGCGCAGTAACTACAGCCGAAGTTAAACAGCTTGCCGAAAAATGGTTTGGTAGTATTCCATCAGCCGAAAAGCCGCGTAGAAATTTACCTATGGAGCCAGAACAGACAGCAGAACAGCGGGAAGTTATTCAGGCGGATGTTCCTTTAAACGCAATCTATACTGTGTTTCATTGTCCGGCTCGGAGAGAACAGGGGTATTATGAAGCAGATTTGATTTCTGACCTTTTATCGAGAGGAAATGCTTCAAGGTTGCATTTAAGCCTGATTAAGAATAAAAAGCTTTTCAGCGAAATCAATGCCCATTCTACGGGAAGCCTTGATCCCGGATTATTTATAATCGAAGGAAAACCAGTAAAAGGTGTGTCGATGGAAGAAGCTGAGGCTGCAATCTGGGAGGAACTAAATCGCCTTAAAACAGATTTAATAGCTGATGATGAACTAACCAAGGTGAAAAATAAAATAGAATCTACCATGGCATTTTCTGAAATGAGTTTGCTTGATAAGGCAATGAATCTGGCCATTTTTGAGCTGCTTGGAGATGCTTCGGATTTTAATAAGGAAACCAGTCGCTACCTCGCTGTATCATCAGAAGATATTAGAAATCGGGCAAACAGCATATTCCGTAAAGAAAACTCAACTACACTTTATTATTTAGCAAACTAATGGTCGACAGAACTTTAGCACCTGTATTCAGACAGGTTGAACATATCGATTTAATTAAAGCAGAACCTTTTGTTTTAGATAATAACATAAAGCTGTATGTTATTAACGGAGGCGAGCAGGAGCTGGTGCGCATCGAATTGGTATTTAAAAATGTGAACTGGAATCCGGCCAAACCGTTACAGGCCTACACGGTAAATTCAATGCTGGTTGAGGGTACAAGTAAATTAAATGCCCAGCAGATTGCCGAACGTATAGATTATTATGGAGCATTTTTGCAGGTAGACTATAATTACGACTATTCTACAGTCATACTATACACATTAACAAAACATCTTGAAGCTACTATTCCGGTGGTGAAAGATATCGTTACCGATTCTGTTTTTGCTGAAGCGGAATTGCAAACTTTCAAAACCAACCAAAAGCAAAAGCTCTTGGTAAGCCTTGAGAAAAATGATTACCTGGGACGGCGTTTGTTTAATAATAGATTGTTTGGCGATACGATATATGGGTACAAAACGGAAGTTTTCGACTACGACAGGTTGGATAGGTCGCAGCTTTTGGAATACTTTGAGGCTGCTTATCAGCCCGATAACTGTACAATAATTGCCTCCGGAAAAATTGAGAAAGATTCAATTAGTCTTTTAAATAAATATTTTGGTTCAAATTGGGAAAGTGGATCTGAGATAAAGCCAAACATGTTTTCGTTTGAACGGGAAAAGGGAACTGAACATTATTTTGAACGTCCGGATGCGTTACAATCTGCCATTCGTCTCGGAAAACTTTGTGTTAACAGGAGTCATTTTGATTTTCCCGGTTTGCAGGTTTTAAATACGGTGCTTGGCGGATATTTTAGTTCGAGGTTAATGTCTAACATTCGGGAAGACAAAGGTTACACCTATGGTATTGGGTCTGCAATTGTATCCTTGCAAAATGCCGGGTACTTTGTCATCGGATCTGAAGTTGGTGCAGAGGTTTGCACTGCGGCAGTCAACGAAATTGAGAGGGAAATTAAGGTACTTCAGACAGAATTAATTCCTTATGAGGAATTAGAACTTGTTCGTAATTACATGATGGGATCATTGCTTGGAAGTCTTGAAAATGCTCTTTCTCATGCCGATAAGTTTAAAAATATTCTCTTTTCAGGATTAACCTATGAATATTATAATCAATATATCGATGTGGTTAAAACTATTACCGCTGAGGAGTTGCAGCAATTAGCTATAAAATATTTGAGTTTTGATGATTTAGAAAAAGTGATAGTAGGAAAAAGATGATTTTTTATGGCCTGATAGCATGTCTGAAAATAAGATACTTATAATCCTGATTTGAAATTAAGCTCCTAAAGCTGTAGATAAGATTTCTTTTTGATGGCTTGTTAAATCTCATAAAAGCGAAGCAGTGATTATATTGAATTCCGGGTTTGACTAAACAATTCCTGATTTCAAAATTGCTGCTTCCGATTATTTTCGCTAGCTTTGCCCCGCAAATAACACCAATATTTGCTATGCATCTTGATCCCGAAAAATTCGTTGCTGAAGGACTGACTTACGACGATGTTTTATTAATACCTGCTTATTCTGAAGTACTCCCGAGAGATGTTAATACCAGCACCTTTCTAACAAAAAAAATCCGTTTAAATGTTCCCATAGTTTCTGCTGCTATGGATACCGTTACCGAATCCGAACTTGCAATTGCAATTGCTCAGGCCGGAGGAATTGGTATTCTTCATAAAAACATGAGTATCGCCCTTCAGGCAGAAGAGGTTAGAAAAGTGAAACGTTCCGAAAGCGGAATGATACAGGATCCTGTTACTTTACAGGAAGATGCTTTGGTAAGTGATGCTTTCAAGATCATGAAAGATTTTAGTATTGGTGGTATCCCTGTGATCAATGCAGATAATGTGTTGGTTGGTATTATTACTAATCGCGATCTGCGCTTTCAAAAAGATATGAGACGTCCCGTTCGTGAAGTTATGACGAGGGAAAATTTGATTACAGCACCCGCCGGAACAACTTTAGTACAGGCAGAAGAGATTTTGCAGGACTATAAAATTGAGAAATTACCGGTTGTAAATGAGGCAGGTAAACTGGTTGGATTAATTACGTTTAAAGATATTCAAAAGGTTAAAAACTATCCAAAAGCATGTAAGGATGAGCATGGACGTCTGCGAGTTGGTGCCGCCGTAGGTGTAACTGCAGATACAATGGATAGGGTAGACGCTCTGGTTAAAGCCGGTGTTGATGTTATTACATTGGATACTGCTCATGGGCACTCTTTGGGTGTAATTAATAAAGTGAAAGAGGTTAAATCAAAACACCCTGACCTTCAGCTTATTGCCGGAAACGTTGCCACTGGAGACGCTGCAAAAGCTTTAGCTGATGCAGGTGCTGATGGGGTAAAGGTTGGGATTGGCCCGGGCTCTATTTGTACAACCCGTGTTATCGCCGGTGTTGGAGTTCCTCAATTGTATGCGGTTTACGAATGTGCTAAAGCTTTGCGCGGTACGGGCGTACCTGTAATTGCCGATGGTGGTATCAAACATACCGGTGATATTCCTAAGGCAATTGCTGCCGGAGCGAATGCTATTATGGCCGGCTCTTTATTTGCCGGTGTTGAAGAATCACCTGGAGAGACCATTATTTACGAAGGACGTAAGTTTAAATCTTACCGCGGAATGGGTTCTATTGAAGCGATGGAGCAAGGTTCGAAGGATCGCTATTTCCAGGACGTTGAAGATGATATTAAGAAATTAGTTCCTGAAGGAATTGTGGGACGTGTTCCATATAAAGGTACTCTGGCTGAAGTTATGTATCAGTATATTGGTGGTTTAAGAGCCAGTATGGGTTATTGCGGTGCGGCAACAATAGACGATTTACAAAATGCCCGTTTTGTTCGTATTACAGCCGCAGGTATGCGCGAAAGCCATCCTCACGATATTACAATAACAAAAGAAGCTCCAAATTACAGTCGCTAGGCCATCGGCTAATTAACCGATATTTATTACTTATCGGTTAATTAGCCGATATTTGCAATTATCGGTTATTTAACCGATATTGCTTTTCATATGGTAGCGATATTAACAGGCGACATTATTAATTCGCGGGATTCATCAGCGAAAACCTGGCTGTCTGTATTAAAAAAAGCTTTAACAGCAATCGCTGAAGATAGCAACTGGGAGGTTTTTCGGGGAGATAGTTTCCAAATAGAGTCTACTGCCGAAGAAGCCTTATTGAAAGCAATTTATGTAAAAGCCGCTGTAAAAACCTTAAAAGGCCTTGATGTCAGAATTGCAATCGGCATAGGAGAAAAGGATTTCTCTTCAAAAAAAATTACAGAATCAAATGGAGAGGCATTTATTTACTCCGGAGAAAAACTGGACGAATTAAAAGAAGAACGTTCCACTCTGGCCGTTAAGAGCTCCTGGCAGGAATTTGATTATGAAATGAATATCTCCATTCGCCTGGCATTAATAGCTATGGATGGCTGGAGTCCTATCTCGGCCGAGATGGTGAAATTATCAATTGAGAACAGGGGTATCGCACAAAATGATTTAGCTGAAATGACAGGTAAATCTCAATCCACAGTAAGTGAAGCTTTAAAGAGAGCACGATTTCATGAGATCATGGAACTTGACGCCTTGTATAAGAAAAAACTAAGCAGCTTAATAAAACCCTGATGGACATTCTTCTACTTAAACTTCTGATAGCGCATTTACTTGGCGATTTCTTTTTTCAGTCTGATAACTGGGTAAAAGAGAAAGAGCTTAGAAAGATGCGATCTCCCAAACTGTACCTTCATATTCTGGTGCATGGAGTTTTATTGTTTTTATTAGTCTGGGATTTCAATTTTTGGCCCTCTATATTGATTTTAATGCTTTTTCATGGCCTGATAGATGTAATCAAATTAGTTTTTCAGCAACGTAGTACTAAACGTGTCTGGTTTTTTGCCGATCAGCTATTACATCTTATTTCGATAATACTTGTGTGGTACCTCAGCTCCAAGCCGCTGTTAGACTTTAGTTTTTTAAATAGGCCCTCTTTTTTAGCCACATCGGCTGCAATTTTATTCCTGACGTTTCCCGCTTCTATAATTATCAAAGTATTAATTGCTAAATGGACTCCCAATAATGTTGATCCGCATATAAATAATAAAGAAACATCTTTACAAAGTGCCGGTAAGTATATAGGCATTATGGAACGCCTGCTAGTGTTCACATTCATCCTGACTAATCATTTTGAAGCCGTTGGTTTTTTAATTGCCGCAAAGTCGATTTTCAGATTTGGAGATTTAAAAGATGGAAACGATCTAAAACTAACTGAATATATTTTAATCGGCACTTTTTTAAGTTTCGGAATTGCTGTGTTTATCGCTTTGATAATAAGTAACATGTCTTAATCTTTCCATAGGATTTTAATTTTTCTAAAAAAAAATATTGCGCAGTTTAAAATATCTTTGTTATTTAGCCTACTAATTCTATAGATT
>CBIHLM010000021.1:0-62739 GCA_966210515.1 uncultured Pedobacter sp. | reverse complement strand
TCATTTATTTTCCATTCTTTATGATGAATATCGTATCGAAACATCTCGTTGTTAATATCAAGATACAGGCAGTACCGTTCAGTCAGCCAGCTATCTAAGTTACTTTTTTGCACCAGCTCTTTCTTGATTACGAATTCTGCGTCAAGAAAGAAATTCTTAATCACATTACTGGATTTATACTTTTTGTCTGTCCGCTGGATATGTGATTTTTCGTAGGGTAATCCCGACAAACTTTTTGCTATGAAAGCGGATATATACTTCTCTGCCTCAATATTCAAAAAATACACGCCTTTTTTATTGTCCTGATCAATATATGTCCTGAGGTTTATTTCGTGAAAATCAGAAATATAACTAAGTGATGGTAAATATCTAGGTCGTATGTTTTGCATGGTAAAAGCCACTAATGAAACATAACATCGTCCTCCAAACTTATCTATGTTCAGGTAATCAGGCACACATCTTCTAAGAACTTCGAAAGGAACTTCCCAATGTAGAAAAAGCGCTTTGTTCCACTCCTGATAATATTTCCATTGCCCGGAAGGAATCTCAAAAGACCTGTGGAGCGTATCTGTAAGAATGTTAAGAATCTCTGTCATCAGTTTCCGGTTAACACAGACTATGAGCAAACAAGGCAATTATTAAAATCAACAGTTTCATAGATGGATTATTTAATGTATCTAAACACGTTATTTCTCAACAGAGACCCTTCGTCTAAACCTTAACAATTTGAGTTTAAAATTATCATACACTATCCCTAAAAGCAACGCTATCCCAGCTACCACGAGAGTATGAAGTCCTTGCGAAGAATAAAACACTCCACCGATTATCCCGCCAAAAAAGAAAAAACTAATGATTGTTAAACGCAACCTTATTGAAGAGAGTAATTTATTCTTCTGCTCTTTTTGTTTGTAATAGAATAACTGCGATAATTCTATACCAAGGTCTGTAAAAAGTCCGGTAAGGTGCGTTGTCCTGACTGTGGCATTCGATATAGTAGTAACCAGGGAGTTTTGCAGCCCCATTGCAAACAACAGAGCAAAGGCGATGATGTTCGGGTATGTGTAAACGATGAACCCACCAAACAGTGCAATAACAAACAAAATTAAACTCTCGATAATAACAGGTATAACATAGGTGTAAGTATCATTTTTTCTCAAAACCAGCTCGACCAGTACACTGGAAACAAACGAACCTAAAAAGAAGAAAAATATAAAAAGAAAATAAACAAAGCCCTGCAGGATGTTGAGGTTAAAAACTTCTTCAACCAGATACGCAAAATGCCCGGTAACATTTGTCGTGAGTCGCTGTACTGATAAAAACCCGACAACATTTACGATGCCGGCAACAAAGGACAACAAAGAAGCGATTCTTAAATTGTGTCGTAAGGTTCGCGTTTTGCCATGGTGTCTAAACATAATAAGGACGATCTTCTTGCAAGAGTGGCGAGATACCGCATAAATTTTATTAAATGTAAAAAAATATCACGTGTGAATAATCAATAATTGTCTCAATGGTAAAAACCGTAGCACACATCGTCTAATGACAGAGGGAGGCAGACACATCTAAAGCAATATTTACAATGAATCATATGCGCAAAACCAATGTATATCAGCACAAGTATTGACACCTGTCAAGTATCTATAATCAAATCTGCGGTACATTATCCCTAGCTAAAAGAATTAAAATGAAAACCATATTTTACTTCTCCACCGTGTTTTTCCTAACACACATTAGTCTACATGCCCAAGATCAGAAAGACAGTACCGCGGTCAAAAAAGATAAACAGATAATAAAAAAAACTATGAAATTTGAGATTCCGAGTTCATTACAGGAGGAGCATAAGGAACTGCATCACACTTTAGAGAAGTTCACACAATTACCCGGAAAAACAGGAATGGCGGCTAAAGAGGTGGCTAAATTACTTCACCCGCATTTTATAAAAGAGGAAGAATATGCCCTGCCCCCACTGGGCTTACTTGGCGATTTATCAAAAGGAAAGATAAGCGCTGAAATGAAGCCTGCAATTGTGCTGTCGGATAAACTGAAGCAAGACTTGCAGCAAATGCTTTCAGAACATCAGCAAATTGTTGCATCTCTTGAAAAATTAAAAAAAGCCGCCAAAGAAGAAAATTACCCAGACGTTTTACGGTTTACCGAAACATTAAAACTGCATGCACAAACTGAAGAACAAGTACTTTACCCCACTGCAATTTTAATTGGCGAATACTTAAAGTTAAAGTTGTAATAGGCGGTTTCGAATCAAATTCCATCCCTTTTAAAGGGATGAAACTTGCTCGTTAATTTAATTACGCTCCCAAAAAGGTGGCGGAGTTATGCCAAGCGAACGCAGGTAAACATACGCCTGACCTCTATGATGAATTTCATTATCAATGAAATAAAAAAGCGTGGAATAAACCGGTCCTTCATACAATCCAAAAGCTAAATCCACCTCCTGAAACCTTTCGGAAGAGATTTGCGGCCATAACTCATTAATCTGTCCGGTTACTTTATCCCATACATTTAGCAGCTCATCTTTAGTTTTTGGCATATTTCCATTAACATGCCCCAAGTCGTTCAAAGATTTCCATTCTCCGCTAACTATACCTGAAATACCTCCTTCTGCCATATCAATCATCTCCATCGCCATTTCAGAAAAAGGACGCATCCCTGCTATCGAGTAACTGAAAAGTTTATCTTCAGGGAATGCCTCGATAATCCTACGGGTAAGGGCGCGATGACCTTGCCAATGTTCAAGCAATTGGTCGTGATTAATTACAAAATTTGCAGTTTCTGTCATTTGATTTGTTTCCATGATTTTTGCTTAATTTGTTATGAAACAAAGAAACGACCACCCAATGACAGCCCTATGTCAACAGTGATTTATAGAACATAAATTTTTGTTGCTTTTTTGAATGGCCCGACAAAACGCACCGTAGTTCGACTTATTGATGATTTATTCGCATGTTTGATAGCTTCGCGCCAGGACCATCATTCGTTAATGCCACTTACTATATTCCATTTTATATAAATGAAAGCCCGGGGCCCAATAATCCTCAACTATTTCGATTAATGTAAACCCTTGTTTTTCATAAAAACTGTATGACAATTGCGAAGTTCTGACTATCAATGTTTGCACGTCTTTAAACTCCCTTATTTTGTCGATTCTATGTTTTAGCAGAATGCTGCCCAACGATTTTCTTTGAAAATCGGGATGTAACATATCCCAGCTGATTATACCTGTTGTTTTATCTGGAGAGAAGTTAAAGCCGCCGCTACCGACGGTTTGCGTGCCCAGTTCAAGTACAAAGTAGTATTCAATCTCATTTTCCAAATAATAAACAAGGTCGCTTTCTTCCTGCGGAGAAAAATACCCGGGTGTGTTTAACCTCAATAAATTTAGTATGGCCTGTTTATCTGAGCTTTTATACTCGCGTATTATTAATTCATTATGCATTGGCTCGGTTTATAACAGCGTAGTTTACCCATCGCTAATGTACTTGAATTAGCTAAATAATATAAACACACATTTACTCGAGCGCTTTTTACTCCAGAAAAATCTAAGGCGCACAATGCCACATCGCAACAGGCCGACGCTTTGCCATGACGACGAATTATGTTGTTGGCGTTGTTATAGATTAGTACAACATCCATAAACCAGACAAAACACCATAGTATAAACGAGAAAAGGTTCGATATAACGACGAATATGTATGAGCTTGCTTTGTTCGAAGCCTCTACTTTGCAGTAAGAATTCCGCTTTCGTTGAAACATATAGCATGGACGCTATAACAGTATATGCGGATTTATCAACAAGCCGTTGGCAGTTGTCTTTGAACTCTGGCTAATAGTGTCGCTTCCGTAAAAGGTTTAGCTATAATGTCATTAGCGCCTTCGTCAGCTATCGTATTGTAAACATTATGTAAGCCTGAAATAATGATCACTGGGATATGCGATGTTTTAGGATGAGACTTTACTGCTTTGCAAAGATCTCTTCCATTCAATTCACCTAAAAGAATGTCAAGCAAAATCACATGAGGTTGGCAGTCATGAATTAATTTAAATATATCATTACCTGTCGCAGAAGTAACAACCTGATATCCAGCCTGAGTCAGAAACATTCGAATTACCTCAAGAACATTTTCATCGTCGTCAATGACTAATATCTTTTTACTCATCAGTTAACCAATTTATATACTTAAAACGCTTGTCAATTTGCGAAATTATAAAAATCAGGAGGAAATGCAACAACATTTAAAATTGAGTGTTGTCATAACAACGAGGCGTCTATTTTGTTTAGAACATCAGTTAGGGGCTATTACTATTGATAAAAAAATCATTGAAAAAAAATCTCTAACCTTTCTCGTCAACCCGATTATGAACTTGTGGATGGCAGAAAGGACTCCAGACTATAGCAATAAAACCTTAACCCCCAGTTGTTTGGTACGATCAGAAATTATGTTTGCAAGTGCTACAGACAATCAGAAACCTACATCTATTATCCCGAGATGTATCGTCCATACCCGCATTTATTTATCAGGTATGTAATAAGCGATGAAATGATCAAACACAAAGCAGCTGTTACCGGAATACCCACAACCGGGCTTATAAACAACCAGGATATCCCAATTTTTGACAGAAGCGTTATGACAAAAACATGCGATAAATATATCCCATAGCTATACTTACTGATAAACCTTCGAAAGTTCGTGAACCATCCATTTTTGAAATCAGAATGCTTAAGAAACAGAAACAAGCCGATGGAGGTAATAATAACATTCGGACTCAAAAAAGAATAAAAGCCTCCGTAAAATTGCCCGGTATGTTTTGTTAATAAGTATGTACCAAGTACTGTAATTAAAATCCCCGCTAAAAACAGCAACAGGGAAACAAATTTAACTCTCTTATCAGTGAATCTGATGGTCAGTAAATATCCCAAAATGGGATACCCAAGAAAACCTGAAAAATAACTTAAGTCCAGTTTTGGCTTAATTCCAATCAGGAAGGGAAGATTAATTAATATCGCGATAAACCATATTACAATATAATATGAGATCTCATTCTTTGTGCTATTTACAATCCATTTGCTGACTATGGGGATGAATAAGTAAATCCCACAAATCATATAAATGTACCATAAGTGATAAGACGCTCCGTTTTTAAGCTGAATCAGGATATACTTACTTAATCCAACAGCATCCAGACTGGCGCCCAGCCGCTTTGTACTTAAATTATAGAGGATGTATACAAAGCTCCAAAACACGAACGGGAGTACTATTCGCGAGAAACGTTTTTTTAAGAAGTCGGCAATTTCATATGTCCGGGGTAATATTAATGCTCCTGTTAACATTAAAAAAACCGGAACGCAAAAACGTGCCGAACTATCTATTACATTCGCCAGCCACCAGTCGCGGTTTGAAACAACTCCATAACGAGACACCACCGGCGCTGATACATGTAGCAGAATTACAGCGATAGTGGCAAACGCTCTTAAATCATCTGCCCAAAATACTTTCTCTTTGATCATCTATTGTGCTTCCTGACTAGCTTAAACATAATTGTTCTCATCTCAAGCCAGGCATTTGTGGCCAGCATACCTGCAACAAAGCTATTATTTAAACACGATTTTGTGAAATGTGCTAAAAAAGTGATGAGGGGGATGGAAAACCGATTGCTTCGATAACTCGGCATAAAGCTTTACCATTGCCTATCAGGACGATGACGCCTTAATGCATACCCCCAACTTACTTAACCTTCAGGTGGAGACTGACGATGTTTGAGTTCAGGCCAGTGCTTCGTGTATAATGCCCATATCTTATCTCCATCCCACTTAAATGGGAGAATCCAAAGACACCTTTGGGCGGAGCCAAACGAATTCCCGCGCCAAAGAAATTACTGTCGAACCTGGATAAATCAAAATCACTGGTAAAAAAAGATTCAGATACAGAATGCTGGGCGAAAGGAGCGAAATAATCCGCCTGACTTTGCTGATAAAAACGATAAAATGGGCTGATAGAGATAAATGGACTCAACTTTACAGGTGTCTCTAATTCGAAAGTATTGGCATTTACACCCCAACTGTCCATATAATACCGGTAAAAAGAACGAAGAATGACTTTATTTCCCGCAAAATAGTTCAGCCTCAACCCAATGGGGAGCTTATACCTGTCTTCCGGAAGCGTTTCTGATTGCACAGAATTATCGGTAAAGAACACACGCTGATATTTTGTTGCTAGTAAACCGTGTTGGTAGGCCGGTTCAATCATAATCAGTGCCTGCAATCTTTTATTAATCACTTGGGAGACAGAAAGCGAACCGTTAAATGAATTTCTGGGACTCTTTTCATTACTATTGTTTTCATTTCTAAGTTCAATCGGATATATCACTTTCCACGTATCTAAAAACGCCTGAAGCTTTAAAGCAACTTCGCGATTTTTATCCTTAGAAATCTTAGAAAAGCTAATTCCCCCTCCTACGGAATTGTAGTCGTATTCGTTTGAGAAAGATGCGCTTATACCGATGGTACTACCCTTCTTCTCGTTTTCTATATTCCAGGATAAGGATGGGTAGATACGGATATCAGACATTGAGGCTGAAGAAATAGTAGATGGATCTATTTTATCTGATGAGGCTGAGGTGTAAGTATCTACTCCTAATTCAAAATTAAAACGATGCTTTATGAATGGTGATTTCCCATATTTAGATAACTGTAAATCAATAGTATTGGCTATATCCGTCAGGTGCTCCGTTCCGATTCCACCGGTAACCGCAGAATTATTTCCGTCCTGCTTGTAATAGGATGATACTATATTTATTTCATCAATAGAAAGCTTTCTGCTCTTGTAAACTGAGTCGGATGGTGCTGCCGATTGGGAAAATGCACTCAAAATACTGAAGTACATTCCGGCAATAATTAATGGAATAATTCTCATAACCACACATATTAGTTACAACCACAACCTCCACCGCTTTTTCCTCCATTCGCTCCCGAGGCACCTTCGCGGTACAATTCAAAGCTCTGTTCAAACTTTTGAATCTTACGCGATGAAAGTTCCATTTCAGAATCGTTTAACAAGTTCTTTTGGTATGGCCTAACGCTGCTGCAGGAGGAAAGTACTGCACATAGCACCGCGGCAGATAAAACTGATTGACTAATGAATCCTGGCTTTCTCATAACTCGTTGACTTTTACATTAGTTGAAGTATACAGCCGATCGTTTTCATCTATAATAACACACTCAACACCTTTTATCTGGTTAATCAAGTTTATGCCTGCTGCTATTCCCATAACCATTAGTGGCGTCGCCATTGCATCAGAAAATTCGGCAATCGGACTAATTACCGTTACACTTTTAATTCCCCGGACAGGCATTCCCGTCTTAGGGTCAATAGTATGAGAATATCTTCGACCGTCTACCACGATGTATTTCTCATAATTACCCGATGTCGCAATGGCTGAACCACTAATTTCTAACATGGAAAAGGCTTTTGACTTTGCATTCGGATCAGCTATTCCAGCTGTCCACTGTTTACCATTTGGTTGTGTGCCCCAGGCAGTTAAATCTCCCGCTGCATTTACAATTCCACTACTAACACCCTGTTTAATAAGTTTAGCTTTAGCCATATCCGCAGCATACCCTTTGCCTATACCCCCAAAGCCTATGCGCATTCCCGATTCAGGCAGATAAACGCTGCAAGTTTTTTCGTTTAAAACTATCCTTTTATAATTAATCAATCGCACCAGCTCTTTCGCGGTGGCAGCATCAGGAAGAGAGCTCATTGTAGTATCGAAATTCCAAAGGCGCTTATCGATAGAGCCATAGGTAATATCAAAGGCACCGCTGGTTAAGTCTGAGATCCGGATAGAACGCTTAATTATGTCAAAAACCTCGCGACTCACTTTAACGGGCTTTACACCCGCATTTGCATTTATTAAACTTGTTTCACTGTCATCACTAAAGGTAGTAAGCATTTTTTCGATGCGTCTGATTTCATCAACAGCTTCCTGTATCCTTCGTTGTGCCCATACTTCATCCTCGCTTACAACGGTAATCTCGAAGCGATTTCCCATCAACTTTAACACCTGTCTGTGAATTTCAGGCACCGCAATTGAACTATTTTGAAGCATTTACAATGGTACTTATTTCGTTTATAAACCTGGCCGGCGTTTCATTAGGAAAGCCTTCCCACTCTTTTAAAACTTTACCCTGGGCATTTACAAGAACGGTTAAAGGGAACTTGCCATCTTTATTATACTTCTCTGCTAACAGCTCATTCTTTTGTATCTGTTCTTTACTGAGCTGATTTTTTTTCGAACGCGGAAAATCGGCACGGACTAATATCAGATTATCGCCGGCATATTTTTCAAAAGCTTCGGTGCTGAAGATTTCATTTTTCATCCTGATGCAGGGCCCGCACCAGTCTGATCCGGAAAAATTAATCAACACTAATTTATGAGAAGAGACGGCTTCTGTTTTAGCCTGAGTGTAATCGGTAAACCAGGTGGGCCCTACAAAAAAGAAGGCCGAAACGAAGGATATCAATAGTAATTTCATAATTTCTAATTTGGCGCGTTGTATTATACTAACTCATATTATAAAACTTTATTACCTGTAATTCAGGCAAATACTATCCGCTAATCATTGTCATCATCTCTCTGATTTTCTTGAACAGTTATGGTCGAATTAATCTCGGTATGCCTGATCTGACCGCCTAGATAACCTGTTCTGGCAACTATACCAAAACCTGCAAGTGATATAAAGAGTGTGATCCAGGCCAGAGAAAAAGAATAAGATGATTTTCGATAGGCGAAAAAAAGTGCAAGCAACGAAAATAAACCTAGAACTATCATTGCAATCAAGGCTGTTTCTGCCGACTCCTCATGTTCATGTATCAGGGTTTCAGAAATACCTTGTATATGTTCTACCGTCTCCTCCGCGGCTTCTCCGGTCTGGTGGGATATGAATCCTCCAATCGATGATATAATTAATACAAGATAAGCTGCTATTGATGTTTGTTGAGTTTTAGTGGCAAGTCCATAGGCTAACACCATAGCTCCCAGTATCGATCCAAAAATGGGAAGATGGGTGATAATAAGATGCAAATGAGTCTGATCCATAGTTAAAGTTGATCAGATTTTTTTAATCGACAAATGATTGTAGTAGGCTGTCGATATGATTAATATCAAAAGGCTATCAACAAAATACGTCAGGCAAAAAGATGTTTGGATCTAATTCAAAGGGGCGATAACAGTGTAACCCACGGCTCCACGTTGAATAAAAGGCATCGCCTGAAATTTCAAATCTTTTTGACCCAGGATCTTTTTCTTCAGCCATGGATAAAGGAGGTAGGATGCCTTGGTAGATAGAATACCGACACCTGCACCGGCCAGTACGTCACTGAGATAGTGTTCATTTTTAAGCATTCTAATAGCGCCGGTTGCTGCTGCGACTGAATATGCCGCATACCCATACCAGGGTGATCTATCCTTGTACTCTAGCCTCATAAACTCCGCGGCCCCGAAGGCAATGGCAGTATGGCCAGATGGAAACGAGCGAAAGTCTCCTTGTGAGGGTCTTAGTCTATGGGATTTATCTTTGAGAAAATCAACAGATTTGCTCATAATAATATTTGACATCATATAAATAGCTGTGCGGTCGAAAAAATCACTCCTCCCTTTTATCCCCAAAAAATTCATTGAGTAAACAGCAACGATAGGCGCGTAGCGCAGTTTGTCGTCCAAATGCGTCGAAAACCCCGCGTTTGACTCCATGAGCTCACGACTTATTTGTTTGTCCAGAAATTGAACAGGTTTATTTTCCAAAGATATCAATCCATAGGAAAGCAACAAGGCCGGGGCTGCCCGGACAATTATTTTTGATGCTCCCCCATTTACTCTTAGGTTGTTATGGACTGCTTTAGAAGAGTCTGGAGAGTCAATGGCTGTATCCTGTCCATACAAAGCCGATTGAAAGAAAATTACATTAAGGATAATAAATAGAAGGGGTCTCATTTCAACGCTTTTTTAAATTTAAGCAATTGAATAACAATTAAAAAGCGTTAAAACATTTCTGCCGGCGACGCTTCTTTTTTATCAATTCAGCCTTTCTAACATTGCTTTCATTTGAGCAATTTCCTCTTTTTGAGATTTTATTATTTGTTCAGATAATTTTTTCACTTCAGGATCTGCAATATTTGCCTTTTCACTTGTCATAATAGCCGATGAATGATGTGGTATCATTGCTTTCATATATTGCGTATCGCTGACAGGCGTCTGTGTCCTGAGGAGAATTAGCGCTAAGATGAAAATTGATATGCTTAACACGGAAATAATTCTGTTTAACTTTTTGTCCTTATACATCATTTTCATAAGTGTGAGCATAAGCAGGGCCATGGGTGACACCATCAACAGCGACATATAAAGTCGAGAAAAACTTAAATAAATATGATCTGCCTCGTCGACATTTAAAAACATTACGGCGTACATAATGCAAAACGAGATTAAAAGCATTATTCCAAATTTCTTATAATTTGCATGATGCATTTCGGGGTCCATTTTTTCCATTTTTATTTTCGGTTAGCAGGTGCAGAGCTTCTATTGATCTTATTCAGATAAAAACTCCGTCGATCC
Source organism: uncultured Pedobacter sp. (assembly GCA_966210515.1). Classification (GTDB taxonomy): domain Bacteria; phylum Bacteroidota; class Bacteroidia; order Sphingobacteriales; family Sphingobacteriaceae; genus Paradesertivirga. The sequence continues at coordinate 52,113 of CBIHLM010000021.1, read as the reverse complement.
CAAGTACATAAAACCCGTTTAGCATCTGGTTGTTTTATTTGCTCTGTATTAGCCCTGAAGGCCCCGGTAAAACCATCGCATTCGTCGTTGCGTCTCGGCGGCCTCAAAAATAAGTCCACTTTTCTCCCCTCTCACTTCTTTGATGCTTTCGCCCGGTCGTTAAAGTCTAAACACAAATTTACCCAATACTCAAAGTCGGTCTTACTTTTAAATCCCTCCGGCTCCACATAACAATACCCTTTGTACTGTCTATTTCGCATTGTCATGGGCAGGAATCCGGTTTTTTCGGCCACCTCTAGTGTCAGCGCCGGATCGAAGCGACACATTAAGTTTTCTCCGCTTACGCTGACACACATTTTTTCATTAACCATAAAGGTGAGTCCGCGAAACATTTCTTTTTCTTCAATTTTTAGCTTCGGGAATTGAGCGAGGTACTCCCTTATCCTGTCCGCTAGTTTGGTGTCGTAAACCATAAGTATGTTTTCGTGTTTATATCAATGCTCCCGGGCTGGATTGTCTCCTATTTCCTCATCTCCCGTAAAGCAAGCTTGGCAACCAAATCATCAAGCATTAAGCGAGTATCTAAATTGGTGTAAACCCGAACTTTACGACCTTCTGAAGTTTCTTCATATAAGCCGGAATCATTAATTCGGGGAGCAGATTTTATAACATATTTACTTGACGCGGGGTCGGCTTCCCACGAAGTTTGCAAAGCCGTCAATAAAACTAAAGGACTATCGCCTAAAACATATGCTTCGCCAAGCGAACGCTTTGCTCTCTTCATTAAGTCCTCCAGCTTTTCAACTAAAAATTTCCCTGTGATGCCCTTTGTTTTGATTTTATATACCAATTCGGGATATGAATATAATGCTTGCCTGTATGCATCCCGGGGTATTTGCCAAACTGGAATATCTGAATCATTGAAAATCACCTGACTTGCTTTTATATCAATTCCTAAATTATACTCAGGATTTTTTCCATGTGGCGGGGGTATTGCTAATCCCTGGTATTCTGCACCGCCTATCCATACCAAAATAATTCTCTTAGCTATTCGAGGCTCTATAAGATAAGCGCTGGCTATATTTGTTAGGCCAGCACCACAAACCACATACAGTGGCATTCTTGTATCCTCACGCATGGCTTCCTTTACGATAGCTTCCGCGCCTTCTGATATTACAGGTGCTTTAATATCAGTTAGACCCGAAGCTCCGCCCTCATAAACAGGAAATTTCCCTGTCAATCGCATTATGCTTAAGAGCTCTTTCACTTGTGTACACGCATACGTTGCGGTTTCCGAGGAGCCATAAAAGCCTCCTTTATAATGCTGAGAACCGATAATGCCTTTTATTTCAACAGATGGTGATAGTATATGATGCGCTAATTGAAATAATCCATCGGGGTCTCCGCCAAAATCATTATCAATTATGACACGAACTCTTGGCTTAACAGTCTCATTATAATATACAGGATCATTCTGAGCAAAAACAGGCAATCCGTGGAACAAAATTAGTCCGAGCAAAAATCTTCGAATAATACGCATCATTTTTTAAATAATAGTCACTTTATGGATTTATCAAAGTATATGACGTCAACATCATTAAGTTCTGTTCGTTTCATTTCATGTTTTTCATCCCAAACTTTATTCCTAACAAAACCAGCTCCTACCCAACAATCATTTACTTCCAGACCTCTGACGATTTTCAAAATATCAATCATTAAAATATCGTTTTCAATGATTTCAATGAGTTCCTTTTCTAAAATCAGGTTCATATTTTATAATTAGTCCTAAACCGCTGTTAGCGAATCTTTGTTCTTCATTCGCTAAAAGTTTTTCGACCCAGTATTTAGTCGTTTAGCGAATTAATACCCTGTTCTTTTAGTTTCTCCAATGCGTCCTTCATTGCTTTAACTTGTTCGGCAGGATGTGGCTGCCAAACTGTAACCTCGCCGACAACCCTAAATGGTTCGGTTGAACGATAAGATTTTGTCGGATTGCCCGGGAATTTCTTGTCGGTCAGATCGGGGTCGTCCTCAATTGCTCCCGTTGGTTCTACTAAATATATCCTTTGCTGCCCATCACCAACAGCGAGTTCAGCGCCCCATATTGCCGCATCTAATGTTGCCGACAGGAAAATATACTTTGCGTTTTTTCTTTGTCCGAAGTTTGAGTTGTTGCCGGCTATAATTTGGTCGCCAACTTTTAAGTCAGCCTTTGTACCGTGAAAGTAAGTTTGGGCAAAAGGTGATGCACCCTGTTTAATTAAATCCTGCTCTTTTTGTTCCATTGCCAAAGTATATTTTTAATAGATTAATGTTGTCTTCAAATCGTTTCACGGTGCATATTTCTCTCGAAGCGATCCCATAAGCCAGCACAAGGCACCAGCAATAAATCGCCATTCACTAATGAGAGTACGAGCTGCAAAGCTCGCACCAGCCAAACCGACGTCAACTCATCGTTGTTCTTTCAGGTTCGTATGTCAGTTCTACAACTCCCGATTTAAAAGCTCTGGTGCCTGTTAATTTCAATCCAAGTCGTTCTTTCAAGTTCTCAAACAAAGGCTTGCCACTGCCCAAAGCCACCGGGTGAACAGATATTTTGTATATGTCAATCAATCTCAAGTTGATGAATGTCTTAATAAGGTTTGCACCGCCGTAAAGCCAAATATCCTTGCCTCCTTGTTTCTTTATTTCTGCCACCCTGTTGGCAATGTCCGAAGAAATGAACGTAGCTTTTTCGTCAGTTCGGTTTTGACTCGAAAAAACGAATTTATTTTTAGAGTGTATTCCCCGCCACATCTCTTTCTCTGCCGAACTTGTATTTTCATCAGGTTGAAAATTCCCCCAGGCATCGTAACTCACTCTTCCGTAAAACATCGTATCAATACTTTCAATGAATGCGTCGAAGTTCATATCATCGTCCATTATACACCAGTCAATTTCTCCGTTCGGCCCTTCAATAAACCCATCTAAAGTAACTGCAAGATTTAAAATTACACTTTTCATTATTCTTATATTTTTCTTGCAAATAAAAAGAGATACATCTTTTATGCCTTGGAAAAATGCGACAAATTAATTTGTGTGGGTGCCAGTCCGGTGTTACGTTTAATTTCGTTAACAAGATGTGAATGGTCGTAAAAGCCGCACTCGAACGCAATATCTAACAAACTACGTTTATCATCAGAGTTTTTAATCAGGTTTAAAGCATTTTGAAAACGAACAATGTTTGAATATCCTTTTGGAGAAATACCCACATGTGTTTTGAAACTACGCTCTAGCTGCCTTACGGTTGTGCAATTTCTTTTAGCAAGCTCGTAAATGCTTAATTGTCCGTTTGAGCTATGAATATTTTCTAAAACTGATTGTAATTGATTGTCTCTTTTTCTAATTCTGTCTGTAAAAAAGCAGTTGAGATACTTTGCAGGGTTTTCTAGGATCTTATCAATACTAAATGAATGCGTTTTCTCAAGTTCAACGGTGCTATCTGTCAGTTCATTTTGTGCTGCGTAATTATAAAAAACTGAAAAACTTGCTGGCTTGAAACACACTCCTAATAAATGTGTGTTATTGCTGATGAAACTGTCTTTAAAAGATGTCATAGCGCCAACCACATAGGTTTTACCAAACTCCATATTAACCGACCCGTTATCTGTAATACAAGTGTCCCCTAAATTCAAAACCAGTCCTGCACATCCGTCAGGAAAATTTCGCTCCCATTGTCGGTCGCTTTCGCCACCTTTCAATTCCCAAAAAGAATGAATAAATGGTTCTAATTCTATGCAGGGCTTTATTTCTTTGTGTTCCATAGGTATGGTGGAGTCGGCTTACAATTATCGCTACGTTTGGGGCTCTGCGACAATGGCGGATAGAAAGCAATCATTATCGCCGGGCACCCAGCATATTTAAAGGTAGAAAAAATTCGAGAATTACGACCCTTGCTGATGCGAGGCCGTTGTTATGGCCTATCTACTATGTAATTTAGTTCCGTTACCCCGCAAGTAAATTGATGAGTAGTCAATAGGTTGAGTTTTATTTTGTCTTTGATGTCCGTAAACAATGGAATGCCTTGTCCAAGAATAATTGGATTAACAAAGAGCCAGTATCCGTCAATTAAGTCCAGTTGACTAAGTGAATGTGTTGCTGTCGGGCTGCCAAAAAGCAAAATATCTTCACCTGCCTGTTGTTTTATTTCATTTATTCTGTCCGATAGGTTATCGCTAATAATTTTTGTGTTGGTCAAACCCGCTTCTTCCATTGTTTTTGATAAAACAACTTTGTGAACTTTGCTATACCACTTAGAATGTTCAATATCGTGCTTGGTCGCTGTCGGCTTGTCTGCTGCGGTAGGCCAGTAATTTTCCATCATCTCATAAGTTACCCGGCCATATAATGCAGTGTCGCCTCCGCTTATCCGCTTGCCCACAAAATCAAAAATTTCTTCATCAACTTTAATCCAGTCCATTTCTCCTTTGGGGCCCGCAACAAAACCGTCAAGCGATATGTGCATAAATGAAATTATTTTTCTCATTTTTTAATAATTAGGTTAGGCAGCAAAATTACTTATTTAAGGAGGTATAACGAGTGTGTAAAGGCGACGTTTTGCAGGGTTATTTGCGGCAAAAATCAATTCGTCAGAGTCTGCAAAGAGACTGTTACGATTCAATATTCGCAATAGACGCAACTATTCTTTTTGAAGCACCTGTAACTACCGCTACTTAGTTTTTTAATTTACGCATTCTTTCTATTATTTATAATTTAAACTGAGCCTTTGGCAGAATTACCAAAGGCTATAATTTTGAAAAAATATGGTCAGCTATTTTGGCGACAAATAGGTTAGACCGCCATCAACAAGTAGTTCAGCACCAAGCATAAACGATGAATCATCAGAAGCTAGAAACACCGCTGTTTTGCCAATGTCAGATGGTTGTCCAATTCTACCTATCGGCATTACATCTGCCCAGTATTTTTTTACAGCTTCAAGTTGTTCGGCAGGAATAAATTTGTCGAATACTGGTGTATCTGTTGTACCTGGCGATATCACATTTGCTCTAATCCTTCTATCTAAAAGGTCGTTTGAGAATCCTTTGGCAAAATGAATAACAGCCGCCTTGGTAGCACCATAAAGTGAAAATGATGTATATGCCCGATGCGCTGCATTTGACCCGATAAGAATAATAGAACCACCATCATTCATATAAGGTAGTCCTTTATGGACAGTAAAATAAACACTTTTCAGGTTCAAATCCATTGTCTTGTCATAGTCGGCTTCGCCAATATCTGCCACAGAACCAAATGCTGCACCTGTAACTGCACCACCTGCATTGGCTACAATCACGTCTATTTTACCAAAGTTTTCAGATGTTTCTTTAAACACTCTCTCAAGGTCGGCAAGATTGGTCACATCGGCATTTATGGCTATAAAATTATCACCAAGTTGATTCACAGAACTATCTAAAGTTTCCTGATTTCTGCCAACAATAGCCCCAACTGCACCTTCGTTTTTAAATGCTTCAGCTATACCAAACCCGATACCGCTATTGCCGCCTGTAATCACTGCTACTTTGTTTTTTAATTTACTCATTTTTAATCTTTTTTAGAATTACCCTGGCAAAGCTACCATTGATAGTTTATTTTTGTAACCATTATAGTGTGTTCTGGTTACTATTGGGTAACTACAAATTTTTAAAGCATGAGAGACGAAAAGTTTTGCAATTCAAATTGCCCGTTTACGAGGGCTATTGGCACAATCGGTAATAAATGGAAGCCGATAATTATAAATGTCATTGGCACCCGTAACATTCGTTTTGGTCAGTTAGATGCCATAGTACCACACATCTCAAGGAAAGTACTAACCGAACAGTTAAAAGAGTTGGAAGAAGATGGACTATTGACAAGATTGGCATATAAGGAAATACCACCAAGGGTAGAATACAAGTTGTCTGAAAAAGGCTTAGCTTTTTTGCCAATTTTAGAAAACATAAAAGAATGGAATTTAAAATTTGAAATCGTTCCAATAGCCAAAGAGGAAGATTACAAATAGCATTGACTTTCTTCCATTTGTTTACTTCTAGTGTAAACTTTCGTTCCGCGCAGAGTCTCCTCCTTCAGGGATTCTGCGGCGCTACAATTTTAGACAAATCAATATCCTGAAGCTCCAAGTAGTTTGTAACAGGGACCCACCCGTGCTCACCGACTATATAAAACCTTGCAGAACTATGTTCATAATCTTCCGGATTCTCAACTAACCGGTCTTCTCCCCTGCTTGCATTTTCGTGAATATAATTAGCCCCATCTGACGCAAAATCCGCGTTAGTGGCTGATGTTCTTTTGTTTTATCGGTATCCAAATTTCTTCTTCTGATGCCGGGTCGTTGCTTTTGTATTTGTCGCCCAAAACTTCAAAATGCGGTCTATCGTCTAAATCATAGTTTGAATTTGGCAACCAATCCTCGAAGATTTGGTGAAAAATACTATGGTCGTTACTTGAACCTTTGTGGTTAAAGACTGCATAAAGTCCACCGGGCAAAGTGAATGTTTCCATATCGCTTAGCACATTATCAAAGTTTTCGACTTCAACGGTTGCCCACCTTTCAAATTCGTTTGTCGGTTTAAAGTCTGCAAAATGCGTCGGTTTATAAATTACCATCGAAATTAAATCGTTGTTCAAGTTGTTGGTTATTTCTTTCCTTCTTAGCATAAAACTTCTCCAAAGTTCGCCCACTTTGTAGTTAGCAAAACTCATTGTTAGTCGCTTTCCGATTAATCTCTTTTCATTTGATCTTTCTATTCTCAGTTTCATTTTCTATGTCAATCAATATCCTGAAGCTTCCAAGTAGGTTGTAACAACAGATACTCGTCGTTGCATTCTTTCCAGTCGAATAATGGTTCGAACATCTAGTGTTTCTTATTGCGAAGCGATCTGTAGAATTTACCCAGCTACTGAGGGATTCAAGTACATCGCCTAACCCACCCTGCTTCAATCGTCCACTAGATCATATGCGATAAAGCTAAGAGCGCAAGTAAATTCGTCATTGTTAGTTTCTATTTAGTTAACCGTTACTACCATCTTTTGAATTCAAGTTTTTATGTTTTTTATTCCTTTCACGGCATTGACAGATAATGATGCTCCTTTCCATTTCCAAAATAAATATCCCAGAACAATAAAACCTAAATTATAAGTCAACCAGAATATCAAAAATGCCTGCCAGGAATTAAAATTCTGCTGGTCAGTAATATAGAATATCCCCTTGTCGGTAACACTATACCCATTAAAATATTGAGAAGACCAATTGTGACCTAGGTGGATACCTATGGGAAAACATAAAGTAGATGATTTTAATAATGAGGCTGAAAAAACATAATGCGAAATAAGGAAAGATAGAATTGTAAACGGCAATATTATTGGGTTTCCCCAAATATTATGATACAATGCAAAAAGAAGTCCCCAGATGATATTGGCAATAAATAAATTACTTACTTCTACTGTTTTCATAAAAGGATAACCTCTGAATATCAATTGCTGAGTGGCAACAGTTGGCAGAACAATATACAGACCCTTAGCTAAGATGAACCAATCAATAGCAGGATTAATGTGCCATTGTTCTCCTGTATAAACTGTTCTGGCATACGTTGAAACAGCAAAAGCAACTATACCAAGTAAAAGTCCAAAGAAAAGAAATGATATATTTCTTAGATTCAAATTAAGACCGATCTCTTTTAACGATTTGTTCTCGGTACGATATAAAATCCAGGTTGCAATTAAAAGCAGAAAAAAGCCTGTGTAAAGTAATTTGACATGTTTACCAACAACGTCTGTTAGCATGAGAGCTACAACGAGTAAAACTGCAGCAAGAACAAATCTTGAAACTGCCGGATACTGTAAAATTGTTTTTTTTAGTCTATTAAGCATTAATACCAACGTTTGACTTTCCGAAGACGACGGACAGAAAGCAGTTCATTATCGCCTGGCACAAAAGTGAATTAAATGTAGAAAATTTCGAGAACAACGTTATCCGCCGAGCTGTAGCTCGTACCGCTTTCATTCCCAAAAACAATCAATCTCTAAAATACCCTTTCAATCCTTTCCACCGTAGCAAAACTTACAAAGTATGAGCCTTCTTTATTATAGAATTTGGATTTGCGGCTCATAATGTATTTAAATATAAGGTACGATCTGCAAGCTCACACCTGCTAATGGTTTAATTCGTTTTTATATTACTTCTAAACAACTCCATTTCATTTTCCAGGTCGGCCCCCTCCTTTGGCCATTTCGTCGAACGAAAAATACATCCTTCGTAAGAAAGGTTTAGATAATTGGATGTTAACAAAAAGGGAATTTCAAACCCGTGAGGTAATTCTTTATCAGCTCCGACGGCAATTAAAAAAATTGATTTCCCTTTAAGTTGTCTGCCTGTTTGCTTTTTTCCCGTTACCAAGTCGGTAAATCTGTCAAATAGGATCTTTAGCTGCCCACTCATTGCATACCAATAAACAGGAGTTGCAAAAACAATTACTTGATGTTGCAAAATATTCTCTACCACACTTTGAAATTCATCATTGGTCGGATACGTGTTTTCATAGTTAAAAGGTGAAATACTATAGTCTAGCAGGTCAATAATATCAACCGGCAATTCCCTAAATACCATATCCACGAACGACTTAGTGTCGCTTTCCTTTCGTGCACTCGATAAAATCACTAAGGGTCTTTGTTTCATTGATTGTTAAGATGTGTAAATCGTTTCATTACATATAAGGTACGAGCTGCAAGCTCGCACCAGCTAGGGATTAAAAGTATCAAGCCCTCGACGGGCAGTATCTTTATTTGGTAACGCTAACTTTCTTTTTTGGCTTTGCCCCCACTTGCGGCAAGCTTCTGTTAGGTGTAGACCTTTCTTTTTCCTTAATTTCTTTTACGGATTCCACTTTCTTTACAGTCTTTTCTTTTAATTCTTTATCTCGTTTGATTTCTTTATTTATCAATTCCTGAAGTGGTCGCATCGGCGTTTCCATAACCGAATAGTCTTCTTTAAAAATTGATTTAAATGTTTCTTTGAATTTTTCTTGTCTACGAATTTCGCTGAAAAGAGGCCATTGCTTGTAATCCGATATATCAACATCACCAGCATTTCCAATTCTAATCATTATTTCATAAGCTCGTTCAAAATCGTCTGTTAAAACGGCGTAAGCTAGCTTGAAGTCGTCACTACTTGCACTCCAATCTTTTTTGTTTAGTATTATTTTTGCATCATCCTTTTTGTCTTGAAGGTATTTTGATAATGACGCATTAATTATGAAAACGTTCTTTAAGGAATCGTTGTAGTGTCTTTTTTGATTGCAGGAAAATTCTAGGAGAATGTCAGCTAGCTCAAAAGAATCGGTATTGATTAAGTGAAAACACACATCATTTAATGCTCTGTCAGCGTCTTTCAAGTCAGGTATTAACAACTTTCTCCAAATGGTATGAGTTAGTTTAGTCGCAATCTCATAAAGGCATTCATAAGCGTCAGAAAAATACCTCGGTTCCACTCCTAATCTTTCTCCAACTTTTACGGTTTTAATGTTGCAGCTATGCTCTATGCAGTTTTTGACGTATTGGTTCGAAACAACTCCATCGCAATGAACAAGTAAATTTCTTCTTTCTGTGATTTCAATAAATGATTGCCAAATTGGAAGGTTTTCTCTAAGTTTTATTCCGATAAGTTTTTCAAGATATTCAAACTGTTCTGAATGGCTTTTTCTTAATACTGTGTCAATTTCTTTATCAATAATAAATTCTCTGGCATTTTCAATCGTGCCCATTTCAACCAGCTGTGAAAATGTCAGATTTCTTTCAGAACCATTTAATACATCAGGCTTAATTTCATAGATAGCGCGTAGTAGCCTAGTGAGAAATGCATCATATTGTGAAATTAAGGAAACAAACAAGCTTTCAGGGATAATTTTACCAGCTAGAGCAGAAGTAGATGCATTTCTCTCAAGAGTTTCAAAGATTTTAGATTCATCTGCTTTTACTAAAAGTCGTTTTTTTCCGTTATCATCTTCAATTTCTTTTACATTCCTTTTGAGAAATTCTACAAAGTCATCGTTTGCCTTTTTGTTATAAGGTTCAACTAGCAACATCGTCATTGGTAATGTGTCTCTAACAGCGTCGATGTGTCTTAGAAAAGTCTCTAAATTTTTATGAAGATTTATTCCTGTTGTCATGTCTATTTAGCTTTACACCTAACGTTTCGGGGGTTTATGAAGTGGGGGGATTTTTAGCACTAAACTTTACACGAAGCCCAACTGTTCGGGCTTGCACAAAAGTTTCTACGAAGCACGTCAGCCCCCATTTCATAAACCCGCTGTTGTGTGCCGTATTAATTCATTGTTTCGTTTATGTCTTTCTATTGATAGTTCAATTAATTTAGAAATTAAATCTGGATAAGAAATTCCAGTTTGTTCCCATAATTTTGGATACATACTTATTTCTGTAAAACCTGGTAAAGTATTGATTTCATTCACTACAAACTCATTATTCTCTTTCAAGAAAAAGTCAACTCTTGCCATTCCTACACAACAAGTCACATTAAATGCTTTTATAGCAGTTTCTTGTAACTTATCAGAAACATCGTCAGGAATTTCAGCAGGAATTTTCATTTTAGCGCCATCAGTATGCTTGTATTTGGCGTCATAGGAATAAAAATCTTTGGTTGGTATAATTTCTCCAATAATTGATGCTTTTGGATTTTCATTGCCTAAAACAGCACATTCTACCTCTTTTCCTATAATAGCTTCCTCAATTAAGATTTTATTATCATACTTGAAAGCTTGATTTAGTGCAGTTTTGAAGGAACTTTCATCTGTTACTTTATTAACACCAACTGACGATCCTGCATTACAAGGTTTTATAAACATCGGCATTCCTAATTTTTTTCTCGCTTGTTCAAAAGATAGTTCGTTTTGCTGGGATTTGTAAATAGAAATAAAGTTTGCAATTGGAATGTTGTTATCTCTTAATAGTCTTTTCGTTACATCTTTGTCCATACAAATCGCAGAGCCTAAATCATCAGGCCCCACAAAGGGGATATTCAAAAATTTTAAGAACCCTTGTAAAGTGCCATCTTCCCCATAAGTTCCGTGAGTTATAGGAAAAGCAACATCAAAATTTTCTAGTGTTTTGTTGCTATGTTTATCAATAATTGAAATTTTATTCTCAACAATTTCTATAAAAACCTTTTGGGAATGTAGAAAGTAATTGTTGATTGTTAAATCAACTTCGTCTTTGTCATAATTGGAATTAAAATGCCAAGCACCATTTTTGTCATTTCCAAGAAGCACAACATCATATTTGGTTTTATCAATAGCGTTATAAATGTTTGTTGCTGAGTTTAAAGACACTTCGTGTTCAGCAGATTTTCCGCCAAATATTATTGCAACTTTTGTTTTCATTAGATACTTATTTGTAAGAGAACGGTTCTTCATAATATGGCACCCAACATATATGTTTACGCATATGCGCAAATATCCAATATAGCTGCACCGCGTGAACCTTTACAAAACCTCACATTCACACCAGCCAAGCAATATTTTCGCATGTATATTATATTGATTTATGAATTGATATTCCCCTGTACATCCGTTTATAAACGGATATACAAGCTTTAATATTTATGAGCTTCCTCTATCTATCGATCCGGATGTTTTCCTTTATTAAATAACAGCTTTTTCAATCCTTAGGGTAGCAAATTTCAGCAGGTAGAACATCAAAATATCAATTCGTGATATTAGCAAAAATTTCCTATAACGTAAAATAATTTTCTTCGGAATAGATATTCCTGAAATTTACACTGATGCTAGCACCTGTTCCTCGTGCTTAAAAGTAACCGCGGAGTACAGAATATAAAATACCCTAACTTTCTCTTTTACATAGAAATCACCAAGCGGAGACTTAATTATACCCATCACCGCCTAAATGTTAAAAATTCCTAAATTACTTACATAGTAATTAATCCTTCATTACTTTAGCGCAATCAAACCTGGTTAATCATCTTTAAATCTACACATTGGAAAGAAAATTTCACGAAGGCTATGTTTTAAACATTAAAGAAATTGCGTTCAGAATTAATGCGAGCCTGCAAACCGCCAGAAAAACCATCAAGGCATGGAAAAGTCAGTTAGGGCTTGATGCAAAGGCCTTCTTCACGGTACATCATCTCGGTAAAGTAATGGTTTTACCTCCTTATAGTATTATCGAGAGCTTAAAGCTATATTATTCCTAAGTATTGTTTATTCTTCATAGTGGTTATAAATGATGCAAAAGCTATAAAGTCTGGGCTTTACAGGTAAATGATCTGTTCAGGCTGAATATTTGGCGGAACAATACCCTTTGTCCGAAAAACATAGGGTATTGCTGTTCGCAAAATGGCTCGTGTATTAAAGATGAAGGCCCTTGTCCTTTACACATCGGCTGTTGTTTTAAAGATCGGGGCTTTTGTTGTTAAAACAAGAGGCATTGTTGTGACGATGTACGAACTTGTAGTCAACACAAAGCCCTTTGTTCTAAAGATATTTGGCTTTGTTGTCAGAACATTCACTATTGTTCTCGATACATTGCCGACTGATCGAATGGTCTACGCCTCGTCCTCTTCGGCGAAAAACCCTGTTTAAATAATAAATAAACCGTTTTTATTGCTTTTAATAGCTGCCCCGGCGTAAAGATCTCGTGCAGAATTTATGTAACAGATTGCAACTTAGATTATACCTTTTTATGAAAGCTGATAAAAGATTATACATCATTACATAAAGTTTTACCATGTATTATAATGCATACAAAATTGATTTTCAGGCTTTTTAAAAACAGACATTGCAATTTATCTTAGCAATACCAAGGCACTGGAAATGGATCCGGTGCATCTAAAATGAATACATGAGAACACCAAGGTTATTAAAAAGCTACAGCAGATTATCGGAAACGAGCCTGAACTTTAAGGCTGAAATGGTGATTATTAATCTAACCGACAATCCTTATTTTCTTATTACCACACCTACTTTGGCCGACTTTACTGTTATCAGAGAAACCTACAACGATGCCTTGAAAAATTCTGCTGATGGCAATAAAACAGCTATCGCATTAAAAAATCAGGCAAAAAAGGCGCTGCTAACAGCCATGAAGAATTTGGCAACAAATGTAGAATCGCTGGCCCAGGGCGACCGTGCGAAGCTGGTTAGCTCGGGCTTCGACCTGGGGTCGGACGGAGAAAACATTCCGGAGCTGGGCACCCCGACAAATTTTGAGCTTAGCGACGGCTTAAATCCCGGCGAACTGAAGCTCAGCGTTAAAACGGTTCCGAATGCTATTGCCTATCTGCATGAATATACCGAAGGTCCGCTTACCGACGATAGCGTATGGATATCGAAAGCCAGTTCGTCGCGGGAGCATACATTTAAAGGAATCCGCAGCGGAATACGGGCGTACAGCCGCGTTGCTGCTATCGGCAGAAAAGGTCAGGAAGCTTACAGTAATATTTTGTATAGGGTGGTGCAATAAGTGGGTTAAGTTTGGATAAGAGACGGCAATGCATCGGACGGATGCATTGCCTTTTTTTTGAATTTGCTGGTGTCGCCATCAACAAATAAATATAGTTCCAGGTGCATCTGAAACTAACCAACCATCTTTCCTGCGCAGGTAGGAATCTTAACGCTGAGCAACGATATTCTTGCCGCCGGTGTAACGCATTATGATTGCCGATTAGCTCGGCAATGACGCGACTTGGATTAAAAACCCGACCTATTGGATTACCACTCCGGCTGCCATTCAGCGAAACTTTTCAAAAGACATTTCGTAAAACGACCTGGCAACTTCGTCATCTGGATTTAATGCCAATAAATTCTATCTATGAAATTCTCGTTCGAAAAAATACTTATACTATTCTTTTCTCTAATATTTTTTGGCTTGGCTGTTTTAGGGTTTATGTCGTACAAAAACAATAAATCCGTTAACAACAACAGCAAAAGGGTGATCCGTACACATCAGGTACTGTTCGAATCGGCAGAAGTACTATCAATTATAAAGGATGTACAAGGTGCATCACGCGGATATGTGCTTACTAAAGACCCAACATTCCTTATTGATCTTCAGCATGCAAGACTCAGAGTTCTGACACATGTTGATACACTTGAATATTTAACAGGCGATAACCCTGCACAGCAAATACGGGTCGATAGCCTCAGGAAGATAATTGAGCAAAGAATCAACCACTCATTGCAAACAGTTTTTCAGACAGAAAAGGGTATCTCTAATCCCATAGTTCAACTCAAATTGACTAACATCGGCGAAGATTTGATGGACGAGATACGCAGTCTTATTAATGATATCCAAAAAGAGGAAAGCGAATTGCTGGTACAGCGTAACCGCGCAAACCTGGAGAGTTCAAGATCACTAAACCGTAGCTTCTTCCTTCTTCTGCTAATTGCGGCGATCCTTCTAATTATAGGTTTTATTGCGCTTAAGAGACATCTGACATATCGTAAAATAGTAGAAACAAGAATCAAAAAACTGAACGAAACCCTGGAAACAAGGGTAATAGAGAAAACCAACGAAATACGCAGGAAAGACAAACATCACCATTTAGTGCTCGATGCCATGTCTGAGGGCATTCAGGTAATCGACTACAACTGGAGGTATGTTTACGTAAATGATGCTTTGAGCAAACAGAGTAAATATGAGGCAGACCATTTACTGGGAAATACGATGATGCGAATGTATCCCGGCATTGAAAACACAGAGACTTTTAAAGTGATCGAAAAATGTATGGCAGAAAGGGTTTCGAAAAAGTTTGAGAATGAATTCACATATCCTGATGGCACCAAGGGGTACTATGATTTAAGCATCCAACCCATTTCTGAGGGTTTGCTTATCCTTTCGACGGATATTTCTGAGCGCAAGAAGAGCGAGCTTGCAAAGGAATTATATGTTAAAGAAATGGAGAAGGTATTATTTAAAATCTCGCACGAGATGAGACATCCCATCGTTCAGATTCTCGGGATATCGGAGGTAATTGGATACGCCAACCTTTCAGAAGATGAAATGAAATCTTTTTTAGCCTGCATGAAAGACTCGGCAGTAACTTTAGACAACTACACCCGGGATCTTACCAATTTTGTAACTTCGATAAGGAATAAGACAAATTCAACTACAGTTTGTTGACAGGATCAAAAAAGCATAATTCCGTTATGCTGAGGCATAACGCTACGATCACTCGCTTATCGGGATTTGCAGTCCCGATTTATTAGAGCTGGATTCGCAATCCAGTTTAAATCAAACTAGGGTG
The DNA here is from genome assembly GCA_966210515.1 of uncultured Pedobacter sp. Classification (GTDB taxonomy): domain Bacteria; phylum Bacteroidota; class Bacteroidia; order Sphingobacteriales; family Sphingobacteriaceae; genus Paradesertivirga. The sequence continues at coordinate 36,806 of CBIHLM010000021.1, read as the reverse complement.
TACAGGGCGCTATCTTTAGGATTACAAATCCATTTTTATTAAGGACGGGATTACAAATCCCGACCAGCGGACCTCCGTCTTTAATGCGCCTATCGTCAACCCATAAAACATCCACGCTTATCTTCATAGACAATCCTTAAAAAATCTTCTAATCGCTCCACGGATGGTGAAGGTTGGTACAAATGCCATTTATTGTCAGCCCGTTTCCAATATATTTTCCAAATGTTCTTGTGTCTGACATAGGTCGCTTTTGCGTAGCCGCTTGTAATAATCCGACTCGGATCATTCCAAAAAGGTCTGATTTCATTCAAAATTACACTCTGGTTCTCTATTTCGTAGCCAAGGTCGATCCGATTCCTGATTTCAGGTGTAGGTCTTACTCTTGCCATGTAATTCTCCATTATTTCAATTATATCAACTGATTGGATTATGTCTAAGGCCATTTGAAATTATTCTATAATACTATTTGATATTCGTTTCGGGTCGCGATCCCCTTAACGGCTTTCGTTTTAAAAATACAAATTTGGTGTCAAGCGGCAAGTTAATGACGACACTTACCACATTACCCCCCACCCTTCTCAAGCATATTTTGCCATTGGTCGATATATTCCACACATTCTTTCTGGTTTTTAAATGGCGTTCCATCGTGCCGCACCAATTTTTCCCAACCCTGAATGCTTAGCTGATCAGTCTTTATGGCTACAGAATAATATAAGCCCTCTCTGAACCATAAATCCTTTTCCGTGTCAATCATTCCATTCATAATAAAATCTCCCCCGGTATATGCAGCAGGTCCATTATCGACATACATGAGGCAATGATTGCCAGAAACATAAACGGGTTCGATCACATATTTCTTCCCCGGTACTACAGAAATATATCGAGGAAAGTCAAAACGCACCGTACCACTAAAGCAATTTACAAAATGATTGTCGGCGCTTGTACCCAGAATTTTCCTCTTCAATGATCTTTCCCTGATACGCACCTGTACATATCCTCCAACACTACCCAAATTACTGCAAGTCGCATCGCCAAACTGTAATTCTACTGCATCGAGGGCATGAAGCCGCGGAACAAACTCCTGCCCCATCGGTCCCTGGTAAACATTATAATAATAAGGTTCAAGTAAATGGATATTCGACTGATCGGACACAAACGCAGGTTTAATCTGACATGTGCAAGGCTTTGAAACAGTTTGAACGGATTCTTCAAACTCTGCTTCTTTATCTGAGCAGAATACTAAATAAAGAAGGCTTGCGCTTAAAAATAAGGTAAATACTTTCTTCATAGGCTCAAAATTCATATCAGAACCTGGCTCAACGGTAAAGAGCCGGGATTCTACGTGCAGGCACATAGGTAATTATACACTGTGTGTCGAAGTTGCACTTCTTTTGCGCACATGAAGCTGATTTGTATCAACCTCTGTGTTAATTATTATCAGTCTGAGAAAGAGTGGAATACAAAAATTTAGAAATTTCGGAAACGATGAGACAATTCTTAAGTTTTAAGATAAGGACGAAAACGTCAGATTAAACTGATCTTTTAAACAACGGTGCAAGAGCATATGTAAATCGAGAACCCAAAAAGATAGCAGGCATGCAAAAAACAAGCACATTTCTAATGTTTGTTGGCGATCAGTGTGGAAAAGCTGAAGAAGCCATAAGGTTATATACTTCCCTGTTTAAAAACTCGGAGGTAAAGGAATTAGAATATTACAAGGACGGAGTGCCGGGCGGGAAAGCCGGCGATGTTAAACATGCTGTATTTACTCTAGATGGATTGCAATATATGGCATTCGACAGTGCCATGGGCCATGCCTTCTCTTTTACTCCTTCAATGTCAATTTTTGTTGAATGCGAAAGTGAAGAAGAACTGGACTCGCTCTTCGCAACGCTTTCGGACGGCGGTGTGGTAATGATGACTCCCGACGAGTATGAGTTTAGCAAAAAGTTTTGCTGGCTTGCGGACAGATATGGCGTTTCATGGCAATTGAACTTTAACGGATAACAAGCATGATGAATAAAATCATTACGCCAAATGACAAAAAGTTTTTGAATTATCTTTGAACTATGCCAAACGATATAGATACCTACATAAGCGATTTTCCTGAAGAAGTTCAGATGCTACTTGAGCAAATCCGCGCCGCCATCCGGCAAGCAGCGCCCGAAGCAAAGGAAACTATTAACTATGCCATACCAACCTATACTTTAAACGGAAATCTGGTGCATTTTGCTGCTTTCAAAAAGCATATCGGCTTTTATCCCGGTCCGACGGGAATTGAAACCTTTAAAAACGAACTTTCTGCGTACAAAGGTGCAAAGGGCTCGGTTCAATTTCCGCTCGACAAACCTTTGCCCCTCGACTTAGTTACTAAGATTGTAAAGTACAGGGTGAAGGAGAATATGGAAAAACCTTCGAAAAAGAAGGCATAAAAAGCCTTTTTTCGAGTCTAAATTATTATCAGATTTACAGTCGTATCAGCACAGTAAAAATTGCAGGATAAACGAAGCGTAAACGAAGAAGTATTAGAGGTAGCGAAACTATTCTTAAAGCTTGGATTAACCGCCTTCGGCGGACCCGCTGCACACATAGCGATGATGCAGCTGGAAGTAGTGAACAAACGAAAGTGGTTAAGCGAACAGCATTTCCTGGACCTGATTGGCGCTACTAATTTAATTCCCGGCCCTAACAGCACAGAATTGGCAATCCACATCGGCAAGGAACGGGCAGGCTGGAGAGGCTTACTTACAGCAGGATTTTGCTTCATTTTACCCGCCGTTTTAATTACGGGCATTTTCGCCTGGCTGTACAAGGAGTATGGCGAAAGTCCGCAGGTACAGCCATTCGTTTACGGAATTAAACCGGCAATCATTGCCATTATCCTGGCAGCAATCTTTCCGCTGGCTAAAAAATCGCTAAAAAACATTGAACTGGCAATACTGGGCATCACCGTGCTCATACTATCCTTACTCAACTTCAATGAAATACTGTTAATGTTTGGAGCCGGATTTCTGGCTTTGCTATCGGCTGTATTCAAAAACAACAAAGCACATATCGGCAGCAACATTCTTCCACTTAGTTTTTTCCCGCTGTCAGGCACCGTAATGGCATCCACCAGTAATTTGAGCTTATTTTTCATATTTCTTAAAATCGGGGCAATACTTTATGGAAGCGGTTATGTGTTATTTGCCTTTTTAGATGCGGAGCTGGTAAGTACCGGACTTTTAAGCCGGCAACAGCTTATCGATGCTATTGCGGTTGGACAGTTTACACCCGGTCCTGTTTTTTCATCGGTCACTTTTATTGGGTATCAGATCAATGGCTTTAGCGGTGCTGTGGTTTCTACCATCGGCATATTTCTGCCATCCTTTATATTTGTCGCTTTGCTAAATCCTCTGGTAAAAAAGATGAGGAACTCAATTCTGTTTTCCGCATTTCTTGATGCTGTAAATGTTGCTTCGGTGGCGATAATTATTTCTGTAGCTTATGCGATGGGAAAAGATAGCATAACCGACTGGAGAACAATAGCCATCGCTGTATTAAGCATTGTACTAACTTTTGGCTTTAAGAAAATCAACAGCGCATTTATTGTAATCGGAGGTTCACTGCTTGGATATTTGTTAACGCTTCTTTAAATCCTTATCTTTTCTTAGAATCATCTTAAGCATAGGTCCTGATGTCTGCGTGATACTCATCTCGTATGTCTTTTACGATAAAATAAACGGTAACACTAATAATGGCTGCGAAATAACACCAAACAGAAACCAGGTTTTCGGCAAAAAAAGCTTTGCTTACAACAAGCGACATTAATATGATCGAACCAAGAATATTCATTCTTCTCAATCCGGATATAAACGGAGCAACGACAGTTGGCAGCAGATACAGCAATGAAGGAATTACGCCCCGCTGATGCGGAAAATCGGTATAATATGCTATGTGATGCGAATTGATGCCTGCCTCGACCGGGTAAAACAGCATACTAACAGCAATATACAACGAAACTATCGCACCAATACCTAAAAGCCCTATTAGTATTTTTCTCCTTTTGGGATCTTTCTCAAGAAGGTAAATTGATAAAGGAACCAGAGACGGCCAGACCACCTGGGCAAAAATCAAAAACATATAGGTGGTAGGAATTCTGAAGACGGCAAAGTCGGGATTCATGAATGACAGCCATAAAAACCCTTCCATAAGCTGCTGAGCACCGAACAGAAGCGGGATAGATGCAAATGGAATCTGACCGTTATTTGTAGTTTGCTTCAATGTTGCAACTCCGCCGGTTAAAAGTGCGGCACTGGCAACAAAACTGGCACTTGCTGAAAAACACATACACCCTCCTTAATTAAATTAGATCCAAAGGAGTTGAAGCTTAGTGCCTGTGCCGATTTGGAGTATTTAGATAAATTACATTTTCAATTGAAGCCTGTTTATAGCTTTAAAAATTCAAAAAGTTTATAGATAAGAATTGCCGGCCATACAAGTGCTTTAAAAAAACCTGCCACACCCATCCAAAACGTGGCTGCGTGTTTTATAAAATAGATAAGGGCTCCAATAAAAGCCAGTCCGTAAATTGCGGATGATTGACCGTTCATCTTATCTCTTATTTGATTCCGCATTTATACTTACATGTATACGTAGTATAAAGAGAACAAATTAAAAGTCTTTACAAGCTACTTCTGGTCAGCTTGCGGGCTGATGGATATCAGTTTCGATGGGCTAAGCCATTCCTTATTTAAAAACTGACCTTTAAAGGCGCCTTATCTTACTACTCATATCATACTTCCTAACTTCCTTAAACCTTGTTTCATCGCATCTTCAGCAACATTCGAAAAATTAAGACGTAAAGTTTGGGGATCTGCATCGCGTGCATAAAAGGTATCGCCGGGCACAAAGATTATATTCTCTTTGAGTGCACGCTGCAACAGCTCGCGTGCTGTGATGCCCTTAGGCAATGTCAGCCAGCAAAACATCCCGCCAAGAGGCCGGGTGTAGCTAATAGAAAATGGGAAATAATGATGAATCGCTTCCAGCATTACCTTGCACTGATGTTCGTATTGCTGCTTTATCCTTTCTATATGCATATCCAGATCGTGCTTCGCTAAAAATTCACACAAAATATACTGTGTGAGGTTACCCGAATGCAAATCTGAGGCTTGCTTTAAAATAGTGGCTTTTCGAATTATTTCGGGATTTGCAAGCATCCAGCCCAAGCGTAAACCTGGAGCAATTATTTTAGAGAAAGAGCCCAGCAAAATAGTTTGATCAGGCAAATGCGAAAAGATGGGAGCTGGTGTTTTATATCCGAAAGAGATCTCCCCGTATGGGTCATCTTCGATAAATGGTGTTCCATGCCGGGCAAGTATACCGGCCGTCTCTCTTCGTTTTTCTTCCGTATAACTTATTCCGGTAGGATTTTGAAAGTTGGGGATTCCGTAAAAGAACTTTACAGGATTACGGCTCAGCAGACCATCCAATGCCTGGGTATTTATTCCATCATTGTCTAAACCTGCTTCTAAAATATCAGCCTGAAACATCGAAAAGCATTGCAATGCCCCTAAATAACCGGGGCGTTCAACAACAACCTTATCGCCCGGATTGATAAATAGCTTTGCGATTAAATCCAGTGCCTGCTGCGACCCGTTGGTGATTAAAATTTGCTCGGGAGATACGTCGAGTTTGTGCCGCTTTTTATACCGGTTCGCGATAAATTCCCGTAAGGGATATAACCCTTCTGTTGATGCGTACTGCAACGCCTGCCTTCCAAACTTTTGAAAGGCTATTGCCGAACATGCTTCCAGTTCTTTTACAGGAAACAGGGAAGGATTGGGTAAACCGCCGGCGAAAGAAATTATCCCGGGATTTGACGCTACTTTCAATATTTCGCGAACAAATGATTGCGGTACGTTTTGTACCCGCTTGGCGTAGCTGAACTGTTGATCTGTTGAAATACTCATAAACCAATTTATTTGATAAAAAAAAAGCCTCCCGTTTTGCGGGAGGCTGATGAATTAAAAGCTTTAGAAAAACTCAAATCAATCTATCCCGCCAGGGTAAACCCACCACGACCATCACATAAACGGCTGCTGAAAAATTGATAAATTGAGTTGTTGTGTTCATTTAAATTTTGTTCAATAAAAAAAGCCCGGCCAAAAATGGACGGGCTTTTCTTTTGTATATTTTCAATATCAAATTCCCGTCAATACGCTTGTACTGCGACCGCAACGACTGAAATTAGATACTGGTTTTGTTTCATGATTAATTCAAATATAGTATTTTTTATTAGAAAAGATTTGAGATGTGAGACTTGAGATTATGAGAGCCGGTAATTTTCATAAGCATGTAGTTTCGTTAGAATCTCATGCTTACGAAAATCCAATATTTATCTCTGCACTTCCGAGGTTGTTTTCACATCAATAAATTCAAGCAGATCTGCATTCAATTGTTCTTTTTCAGTGATAAATAAACCATGAGGCGCATCCTCATAAACTATGTATTTCGCATCGCGAATTAAGCGGGCCGCATGATCGCTTGTAGCTTCGATGGGAACAATTTTATCGCTATCTCCATGAATTACGAGGGTCGGCACGTTTATGGTATGCATCTCTGTTCTGAAATCTGTTTCGCCAAAGGCATGAACACACTCGACGGTTGCTCTTGGAGAGGCTTGCATGGCGACCATCAAATTCCAGTCGAGCATGGCCTGACTTACCTGGTGGCTAACAATACTTACTCCGTAAAACGTTTTTGAAAAGCCTGTTAAAAAGCCCGGACGGTCCTCCTGAATGTTAGTGATAATTTCATGCAGGGTTTCGATCGGCACACCCTCTGGATTATCGTCCGTTTTTAATGTATATGGTGCAATTGACGACAACAATACCACTTTAGTCACTCTGTTACCTCCGTGGCGGCTAAAATAACGGACTACCTCTCCCCCACCCATCGAAAAACCAACGAGTGTCACATTCTGTAAATCCAGCTGATCTAAAACAGCTTTTAAATCGTCGGCGAAGGTATCGTAGTCGTAGCCGTTCCATGGCTTATCCGATTTGCCAAAGCCACGACGATCATAGGCAATGCAGCGTAAACCCATTTCCGGGAGTACCCGCATCTGGTGTTCCCACATTTGATGGTCAAGGGGCCAGCCATGAATAAATACCACAGGATTTCCTGTACCCCAATCTTCATAGTATAAATTAACGGATGTACCGTCTGGATTTTCAGATTTAATAAATTTCATTTTCAGAGGGTTAATAAGAGCGACTTGAAGATAAACTCCTTAGGATTAGGATTGTTTGAGTCTGAAATAAATTCATTGGACTTGTTATGAGTATCAATGAAGCGTGATGCGGTATGCCGCTGCAATTCGTCTAAACACAAAGCGCCAACAGTATCGAATACTAAAGAAGAATCCCGAATACCTAAAGCGCCTCGTTAAAGCGCTATACTCCCCTCCTTATTTCAAGGAGGGAGTAAGGGCTGGTTTAAAACCCGAAAAAACCTTAAACCGCCTTCTTTCCTTTAAAAACCTCATCCTGTATAAAAGGCTGAGCATTTATTCGTTGTCCGGTAGCTTTAAATATCGCATTGGCAACTGCGCCTCCGGTCGGTGGAAGAGCAGGTTCGCCTAATCCTGTCGGATCAATCCCGTTGTTCACAAAATAGGTTTCGATTTCAGGAATCTCTTTCATCCTGATTAAGCGATATTTATTGTAGTTATTTTGCTCAGGGACGCCGTCTTTGAAGGTCAGGTTGCCATACATGGCATGACCGAGTCCGTCTACAATACCGCCCATCACCTGCTGGCGGGCGCCACTCATGTTTATCACCTCACCGCAATCAATTGCGGCGTATATTTTCTGCACCACGGGCTTTCCTGCCTTTAGTACCACATCGGCAACCTGGGCTACATACGAAGCATGTGAAAAGTACACACTAAAACCCTGTGAAACATTCTTTTTTGTTCCCCATCCCGATTTTTCAGCAGCAAGTTTAATGACACCGATCATGCGGTCAATATCATATCGAACCGCGCCTGCGGGCGAAGTTTTAGCCTTTTCAAGAAGTTCAAGTCTGAACTGAACCGGATCCTTCTTGGCAGCTTCTGCAACTTCATCTAAAAATGCTTGTTCTGCATAGCCCAGAAAATTAGTGATGGGTGCTCTCCATGGAGCGGTGGTTATGGGCGATCTGTGCTCGACGGATTCAATGAGCAGATTGTCGACAGCGCCCGACGGGAAGTTGTTTTCGCGGGTCGGGTTTCCGGCGTTAATTCCCGCTCCTTTTAACTTGTAGCCAATCATGTTACCCTTGTCATCCAGCGCCGCTTCAAAACGATAACGGACAGCAGGACGGTAATTGCCTCCCATTATATCATCCTCGCGGGTCCAGATTACCTTTACAGGAGCTTTGATTAAACTTGATAATTCTGCGGCCTCAAGTACATAGTCCGTCATTAATCTTCTTCCGAAACCTCCGCCTAAGCGGGTAATTTCCACAGTGATTTTGTCTTCCGGTATCCCTAAAAGTTTTGCCACTCCTGACCGTGCGCTTCCGGGCGTTTGCGTGGGCCCCACCAGTTCCACTCCATCAGGCCTTACATGAGCAAAAAAGTTCATCGGCTCCATTGGGTTGTGCGGCAAAAAAGGGCATTGATAATCGCTTTTTACAACTTTGGCTGCATTTTTAAAAGCTGTCTCCACATCACCTTCTTTTCTCCTCATCTGCGCATTTGAGCCGTTTAAAAGGTCGAGAAAGATCTTATCATGGTCTGCAGTACTTTCAATATTACCGCCTTTTTCGTACTCAATCTTCAAAAGCTTTTTGGCTTTAAGTATTTGCCATGTTGATTTGCCTACTACAGCTACATTATTCTTAAAACTTACCACGTCGATAATACCTGGCATAGCCTTCGCCGCCTTATCATCAACCGATTTGAGCTTCATTCCAAAAGCCTCCGGACGCTGAATAATTGCCGTCAGCATGCCTTCGCGGTGGAAATCCATTCCAAACAATGGCTTACCCGTAGAAATGCTTTTGTTGGCAACATTTCTTACTGCTGTACCGATTAACTTGAAATCTTTGCGGTCTTTTAGTTTTACTTCGGCGGGAACAGCAAGCTTAGATGCATCGTCGGCAAGATCGCCGAAACTCAGTTTTTGGCCGGATTTAGCATGAACTACCATTCCATTGCTGGCAGAGCATTCATTCGCAGGCACATTCCATCGCTTTGCGCCGGCCTCAATAAGCATATGCTTTGCTGTTGCGCCCGCCCTTCTAAGGCGTTTCCATGAATGGGGAACAGCGCCACTGCCGCCAGTGACCTGGCGTTCAAATTTCTTAGCGTCAAATGCTGCCTGAACAACGCTTACTTTTGTCCAGTCGGCTTCCAGTTCCTCTGCTACAACCATCGGAAAGGAAGTCAGAATATTTTGCCCCAACTCGGGGTTTGGCGAAAATATGGTAATAATATTATCACTTGAAATAGACAGGTAGCTGTTAAACTCCGCATTGCCGGCTGCCAATGCTGCCTTTGAAACTACAGTGGGGGTCTCAGCATTTACACTGAACCAATCAAAGCCAAGCATTAATCCGCCTCCGGCGGTTGCTGCCATTTTCAAGAAATCTCGTCTGCTGGTTGAACTTGCCATGATTTATAATTTAGTGCTGGCTAATTTTACTGCTTCTTTAATCCGGTGATAGGCACCGCATCGACAGATATTTCCGTGCATTGCCGTATCAATCTGATCTGATGTTGGCTTCGAATTTGTTTTTAAGAATGCAGCTGCTGTCATAATTTGACCAGCCTGACAGTAACCACATTGTGGAACGTCAATTTCATCCCATGCCTGTTGTACAGGATGATCGCCATCGGCGGATAAACCTTCGATAGTGGTTACCTTCTGCGTACCTATGGCAACTACGGGAAGTGTGCATGAACGCATTGCCTGTCCGTTTACATGAACGGTACAAGCGCCGCATGCGCCTATTCCGCACCCGTACTTTGTTCCAACTAAACCCAGGTTATCGCGCAAAACCCAAAGTAAAGGAGTATCGGGTTCTACGTCCGCCTGGTAAGCGCGACCGTTGATTTGAAGCTTATATATGGCCATGGTAAAATCTATTAGGATAGCTAAATTAAAGAAATTAGCGCTCTTATAGTTAAGGTAACGAATTCGTTAGAAAAGCTTCAGCGGAACACCGCAGTAGAAACAACAATGCATCTAACCGACTGATCGCTGCTTCTTAAAGCTTTTAAGCTTTTCCTGGTACCGGACCTTAAGAGATCCACCGGAATTAAAATCGGGAAGATTGCTGCTTATTTTCAAAATCAAGGGTAAATACAAAGGTTTGGATGCGGGGCGCAGGTCAAGAATATCTGCAACTTCGTCGCCCAGTAAATAACGCATCAATTGCAGCGTATCATTTGCGGAAACATTCTCGGGCGTAACACTATGAAAATAAACAGCTAAAGATTTGGTAAGCTCCCGCCCCTGCTCTGATGGTTTAAAATGCCTCTGCCTGATGGCGAGTTCTAAAGCACTGGCTGCTTTGCCGTCAGCCGGGATCAAATCTTCGTCAAGTCCCAAAAGAGAACCTATCACATTCCAGAGGTGCAAAAAAGATTGCTGATCGTCATAGGTAACACTTATGCCCAATTTGCGCAAGCCTCGAACAACTATTAGCGAAAATGACAGATTGGTACCAGCCATATCTTCCTGGTTAACGGGTACACCGAATTCGCTTTTCCATTTTCCGCTTTTCAGCGTATAGTAGCGGGCAACTGCATGTGTTAAGCGAATCTTCAAAATACTGACAAATCCTTTTCCTTCTCTTTTAAAAGCATCGGGATCCATCACATCCCAGATAAAACCAGCAGTATCCGAAAGGCGCTTTTCGGCATCATTGGTTAAGCGTTGCGACAAATAAAGCACCATTGCCCCATCCGCGGCAGCGTAACAATAAGGTAAGGACAGCAGGCCTAACAACTGCATTACTTGTCCGGCATACTTTATAAAAAAAGCAGAACCTTTTTCCATCAATTTCCGATCGGCCCATAGTGGCAAATCGACTGCGCCGTTTATAAAAGCTTCCTGTGTGTATAGTTCCGGTATCCGATCCAAAGCAGAATTGTCGTCTAACTGCCCCAGCCAATTATATAAAGCCATTTTCGATTCGGATTCGCCGAAATGCTTTCCGATAAACTCGTCAGCGGCAAAGTCGCCTTTTAAGCGTTTATTTGAAAGAAAATGATCAGAATACAACATAGAAGGCATATTATTTCGATTTATTATTTTAAAATCTTCTCTCTCTCTCATCCTTCAATCATCCCAGTGCAACGTCAAGCAGCATCATTGTTGTGAAGCCAATCATTGCCCCGATAGTTGATAAATCAGTTTCGTCCCCGGTTTGTGATTCAGGTATCAAATCTTCAACTACCACGAATATCATCGCGCCGGCGGCAAACGAAAGCGCATAAGGCAATAGAGGAGTAACAGCAATCACCAGATATGCACCCAAAACTCCGGCTATGGGCTCAACTACAGCCGAAAGTTGCCCATAAAAGAACGCTTTTCTTCTTGTGAAGCCTTCCCGTCGCAAAGGAATGGAAACCGCCGCACCTTCCGGAAAGTTTTGCAAACCTATACCCACCGTAAGTACAATGGCTCCTGCCAATACCGCCGGATCAGGATTAACTGCCAGGGCTCCAAAAGCAACTCCAATAGCCAACCCTTCGGGAATATTATGCAGAGTAATAGCGAGGATTAATAAAACACTTCTATCCCACGATGTTTTGATACCTTCGGATTTACCTATAGCAAACCGCGAGTGCACATGTGGCAAAAGCCTATCAATCAGATATAAAAACGCGCCGCCTGATAAAAAACCAACTACCGCTGGTATCCACGCCGTTGATGGATTCTTCGCTTCTTCCATTTCTATGGCAGGATTTAAAAGCGACCAGAAACTGGCAGCAATCATTACTCCGGCGGCAAAGCCAAGCATCAGATTTAAAATTCTTTTATTAATGGTATTAAAAAAGAAAACCAAGGCGGCACCCAGGGCGGTAACTCCCCACGTAAAAAGAGTTCCCATTAGAGCTAACATTATATAGTTATGTTCAAGTAACCGGTCGGCATTCATAATCGTTCCAGTCTATATAATGTTAGTACCTCCTCTATTATATTTTGTTGTGACTTTTTAAGGTTAAAATTAGAAAGTCAGAATTGACATAACTGGCAGCTTAATTAAAAGTCAGAATTAAAAACACGTCCAGTGTTATAGTCAAGGCAACTAAAAGGCTATCAACGCATTACCATCAAAGCGGTAAGTATCTGTTTTAACTGTGGCATTCAAATCGTGAAGTATGTTATATAAGCCAAAATTGGTTCGGTTGACATAGATAAAATGCTTCACGCCACGGGCCTGCTTAAACTCGGGCATTTTAGATATCATCTCTCCGTAACGGTAAAGGTTTTCAAAGAACTCCTTCTCACTAAAATCAAATGTATTTGTCGAATACGGTTTAGCAAACAGGCTTATCATTTGTTTGTACATTTCGAAATAGAACTCAACCTGGTCAGGATTATCTTTAGCCTGAATCATCTCAAGATCTCTGAAGGCCTGCAATGTTTTCTCTCTATCGTCAAAAACGTCATTTTGTGTAAGCGAGAAGAAGGGATAATAAAAGTCGTTGGGCAACACCTTAATGCAGCCAAAATCAATTATACCTAATTTGCCTTCCGGCGTGATCAGAAAATTTCCTGGGTGCGGATCTGCATGTACCGCACGCAATTCATGCTGCTGAAAGTTATAAAAATCCCATAGCGCCTGCCCGATGCGGTTCCGTTCTTCCTGCGATGGATTTGTTTGCAAATATTCTTTCAAATGCATGCCTTCAAGCCAATCCATGGTAATGGTCCGTTTGCTCGATAGTTCGGGGTAATAGACCGGAAAAACGATATTATCTAAGCCAGAACATGCCTGAGAAAATTCAATCGAACGCTTTACCTCCAGTTCATAATCTGTTTCCTCAAGCAATCGTTCTTCAACCTCCCGCATGTAGATATCCAGTTCCTTTTCGCTCATGCCCAACAGGCGAAAAGCAAATGGTTTAACAAGCTTAAGGTCGGATGAAATCGAATCTCCAACCCCAGGATACTGAATTTTTACAGCCAATTTCTTCCCCTTTAACTCGGCTTGATGCACTTGTCCGATAGAGGCTGCATTACTGGAATTCAAGTTAAATTTATCGAATACCTTTTCGGGAGTTTTGCCATAAAATTTTCTGAAGGTTTGCACGATAAGCGGCCCGGATAAGGGCGGCGCATTATACTGCGACTGCGAAAATTGGTTTATATAAGCCTTTGGCAGGATGTTTTTATCCATGCTAAGCATTTGTGCAACCTTTAACGCACTGCCTTTTAGTTTGCTTAAAGACTGGTAAATATCAGCTGCATTATCCTGATTCAATTCGTCCTTACTCAGATTCGAGTTAAACAGTTTTTTTGAATAATGCTTAACGTAATTACCGCCAATTTTAAACCCTGTTTTTACAAATTGAGTTGAACGCTCAACCTTGCTGGTTGGCATGCTGCTTTGTTCTTGTGCTTGTTTTTCGTCCATAACTAAAAAGGCATTTTTATACCGGCATTTTTTGCCAGAAACTTGCCATATTCAAATAGTTCATCTATCGGCGAACGCTGAAACATATTATAAGTAACGTTAACGCCTTTTTCTATTGCTTCATCTGTCTTTTCAAAACCCACCGAACTATCTTTCAACCAGAAATTGAGGACGAAGCCAAACTGCAACCACAATGCGTCTTTATACTTATTTGCAAAGAACGGGCGGTCCATTAATTCTCCGGATTCAATGCCCTCCTGAATTATCTCTGACGAAAACCCTTCAAATTCGGACTTTAAACCTTCTAAAACCCGTTTTGATCCGAGAGATCTTTCCGAATTTTTAAGGCTGAAGGAAGCGAAACTGCGTTTACTTTTAAGTAATTCTATGAAGCTGTAGAACAGGCTGAGCGCTTTTTCTCTGGAAGTATATTGAGCCCAAACTTCCTGCGCTTTAACTTCGGCAATGGTCGACGACATTAAGCCGGACCATATTTTCTGCTCTATACTTTCAAACGAACCGAAGTGACTGTAAAACTCTTCTTCGGCTAAATCATTTTCTTTGGCGAAGATGTAAACAGATTTCGGCTGTTCGCCATGTGTTAACACATGCTGAATGTAAGCTTCCTGAAGTTTCTCTTTAGTTTCCATAATATTTCTGAACGTTATAAAAATTTTGAAATTGTATGCTTTGTAACCAGGAGATCTAATTACGATAGAATCTGATTTCCAGTTTTTTCATCTTCAATATCACATTTTTAAAGATCGTTATTCGTTGACCTTTAATCGAATTTTAGTTTCGGAAATCAATAATATGAGATAGTTATGAAGATCTTTTCTTCTTTCGCTAATGGCGGATAAATCCGGGTTAATTAATACGATTTATTAAATTTGAACCAATGTCTGAAATAAAAACGATTAGCATTTTAGGTTGCGGATGGTACGGCTTCGCACTGGCTCAGAACCTGGTTAAGTCGGGATACAGGATAAAAGGCTCTTCAACTGCCTCCGATAAATTTCAAAAGTTCCGTGAAGCTGGAATTGAGCCTTTCGAAGTGAACTTCGGAGCAGGTACCGACAGATATCCGCCGGACTTTTTTCAAACCGATTTGCTGATTATCAGTATTCCGCCTAAGCGGAGTTCTGGCGAAGCGGGCCTTTACCCTGAGAAAATTCGGCAGATTAAAACAGCGGTTCAAAAAGCCGGCATAAAACGTGTATTATTTATCAGCTCCACGGGGGTTTACGGCGATAAAAATCAGGAGGTTGACGAAGATACAACACCACAACCTGAAAGCGAATCGGGAAAAGCGATGGAAGCTGCGGAGATTATTCTAAAAGATCAGAACGACTTTAAACTCACTATTTTACGATTTGGCGGATTGATTGGCCCGAACAGAGATCCTGCCAGGTTTTTTACGGGTAAAAAAAACATCCCGAATGGCCTGGCACCTGTTAATTTAATTCACCTTGATGATTGCATTGGTGTAAGCAAAGCCATTATCGAGAACAATGCTTTTGGCTATACATTTAATGCCTGCTCTCAAACCCATCCGCAAAGAATGCAGTTTTACACTCAGGCGGCGATAAAAAGCGGAATGCCGGTTCCTGAATTTATAGACGAGCTTAAAGAATGGAAAATAGTTAAAAGCAAGTACCTTAACGAGGTACTGCACTATAAAACAGCAGAGCTATAATTGAGAATTACAGCTCGCTGTCAAAATTCTTCTAGTTCAAATCCCTGTTGTACTTACCTTTATATTGAAGCGGCGATAAACCCGTAAACTTTTTAAAAGTACTTCGGAATGCTTTATTATCGGTATAACCAACTTTATACATTACCTCGTTCACGTTTTCACGTGATGATTCGAGGCTAATTTTAGCAGCTTCTATTTTTACACGCTGAATGTACTCTACAACGGTATTGGATGTTGCCTTTTTAAATCTGCGTTCGAGGTTTCTTCGGCCCAAAGCAAACATAGAAGCCAGCTGATCTACAGATATCTTTTCGTGAAAGTTCTGTTCAATAAATTCCTGAGCCTTCTTCACCTGTTCGTCTTCATGCCCTTTTTGCCCCTGGAAAATAGTAAAAGACAATTGATTGTCGCGCTCAACTTCAATAGCAAACACTTTTGCAGCAAGGTTAGACATTTCACGTCCTGCATACTTTTCTATCAGGTAAAGAATAAGATTAAGATAGGAAAAAGCTCCTCCGCTCGAGTAAATTCCATTTTCGTCGGTAATAACTTTTTCAGTCACCAGTGTTACATCCGGAAACATACTTCTGAAAGCACCTTCTGCCATCCAATGTGTCGCACATTTCCGGCCAGAGAGCAATCCGGTTGATGCGAGTAAAAACGCCCCCATACACAAACTCGCCACCTCTGCGCCAGCTTTATGTTTTTCAACAATCCATGGAATAAAATCACGATTATTTTCTAAAGCTATAGGTATATCACCGTCCAAGGCAGGAATAATGATCAGGTCGGTTTTTTCAACCTCGTCTATAAGCAAGTGCGAATGTGCTGTAAACGAGCCGCCACTTAAAGGAGTTTCTTTTGTAAGTCCAACAAGTTCTACTTTAAATAAAGGAGGCGCGCCTTTCGTTTTCAAAAACTCATTTACTTGTGAAAACAACTGGCGGGAACCCTCAAGACTCCCCAAAATAGCGCCTTTCGGAATAAGGATAGATATGTGTTTCATATTATAAAGTTAGCAGAACGGCTAAATCAAACAAATTTTTGCTTCAACCAATCTCTAATTTGCCTATAAAAGAGGCAGTTATTGCTGATTATAGCGCATAAATAATTTTGCACACGCCATGGCGTCGGACAGTGCATCATGATGCTGTAATTGTATTCCGTAGGTGCTGCAGAGCAGGTTCAGTTTTTTTCCGTAAAGTTTATAAGTGCAATGCGAATTAAATCCGGGAACGCTTAACCGGTAATAAGCCAGGGTTTGCTTCAGGCAGCTTACATCAAAAGAACTATTATGGGCCACAAGATTTTGATTGCATATAAAAGGCTCAATATATGGCCATACTTCGTTAAAAGTTGGCGAATTGCGAGTCATTGCCGGTGTAATACCATGCACCTGCATATTATAGAAGGAGTAAGAATTGTCTGGTGGTTTAACCAGCTGGACCATTGTTTTAGTGATTAGTCCTTGCTCAACCCGCACCAAACCTATTTGGCAAATGCTATTCCGCTTTCCCTGTGCTGTTTCGAAATCTATTGCAGTGAAGGTATTGAGTGTATCCATGTTTACCCGGCTATAAAAACAATGGCCAAGATAAACGAATTTTATTTTAAAGACACAAAATAGCTTTCAGCGAAAAAATGAATAAGCCCGGGTAAATAGCGTTTTAGCTACGCAAACAGCTGTAAATCATTGCAAATTTTCTTTGCTGTAAATGCTGTTATTGGCATCTTCAACCGTTATGAATGTATATGAGTCCAATATCTCCTCAAAGATATCGTCATCATCCCAAACAGGAATAACGTTTTTCTGATGATTAAGGGTCAGGAAAGCATTTATTGCGGCTATTCTTTCCGGCTCAACCGACGGAATTCCTGTCTTTGACTTTCCCAGCTGTACGGCTGTTGTAGTATCGTGTGATATTAAGAAAAGTTGTTTCATATGTTCAAACCAGTATTTAAACCTCAATTTGTAAAGGTTGTTTGGATGGATTAAATAAAGATTTCTATAACTATTTTGGAAAAAGCTTGTTAACTAAATATACAAATCTGTGAAAATATCATGTTAGAAACATTAACAAGTAAAGTAAATGAATCCTTAAAAGGTTCATTCCTTGAACCGAAAGACATTGAAAATGTAAACACCACCGAGCGCTTATTGTCTATAGCGGCAGGAACGTTTGTTTTTTATAAAGGAATAAAGCAGTTGTTTAGCCATCCTTTTATAGGTCTGCAGGAAGCAGCTGTGGGAGGTGTTTTATTATACCGGGGCGCAACCGGATTCTGCCCTGTCTATGATAGATTAGGAAAAGATACTACCGACCTGCAAGCCCTGAGAATTACAGAGCGGTTCATTGTCGACAGACCCCGCGACGAAGTATACAGCTTTTGGAGAAACCTGGAAAATCTGCCAAGATTTATGAAGCACCTGAGTTCTGTAGTGGAAATGGACGGCACGAATTCTAAATGGAGTGCAAACATTCCAAATGATGTTTTAAAAATAAGCTGGAATGCAGAAATCACCCGCGAGGAGCAGAACAGTTATATTGGCTGGCAGTCTGTTGAAGGATCAATGATTGATAATGCCGGAAAGGTTGAGTTTTCTGATGCGATGAATGGCCTGGGTACCGAATTAAACGTCGAAATCAATTACTTCCCTCCTGCCGGAAATATTGGAAGAGGCGTAGCTAAATTATTAAACGGTGTTTTTGAAAAGATGGTGCGTGAGGATATCACAAACTTCAAACACTATGTAGAGGGACAGGAATATCAAACGTATATTTCTTCTTCCGAGGTTAAATCTTAATTAAAAGAAAGTTTTCAATGCAGTAAAACAGGATCACGGAATTTCCGGATCCTGTTTTTTTATGCTGTTTAAAAAGAAAAAACTATCTATTACTGCTTTCCGCAAAAAGCACGCAGCATCCAGGTGTTCTTTTCCTTAAACTGCATAAACCGGTTGATCATGTCATTTGTACCATCGTCGCCACCCTCGGAGGTACTTTCCATAATCTCGCGTTCCAGTTCAATAAGGGTAGAGAAATCTTCCAATATGGCATTCACTAGTGTCATATCATCTTTGCCAATTGTTTCAATTTCTTTTATACGTGATACATTAATATATTCCTGGTAGGTACTCAAAGGGGATTTGCCTAAAGTAAGTATCCGCTCTGCAAGTTCATCAATCGACTCTACAGCATTGGTATACAACTCTTCAAACTTGACATGTAAAGTAAAAAAGCTCTTTCCTTTAACATTCCAATGGCAGCCTCTTAACTTCTGATAATGTATGTGATAATTGGCCAGCAATTCATTCAGCTGCTCAACTATAGATTTTACTTTTACTTCTTCTAAACCTATTTCTTCTGCTTTCATAACTTAATTTTATTACAAAACCAGAGAGTGATTTGAATGTTTCAATTTCCCTTCTTCCTTACAAAAACATTATAATTTTCCTGTTTTTCGATAGTAACTTCCTTCCCTTTTTCAATGAAACCATCTAATGCAACGGCATCATAAAAATTGCCTTCCACTTCAATTTTGCCTGAGGGACGCATATCGGTACTGGCAATCGCGGTTTTCTTCAATAAATCCAGTTTTTGTTTACCACTTACATAGCCAAGGCCCGATCGTTGTTCGTCTTGTAAAACCAGACGCTGAAACGCAGCTGATTTTAACAAAGACCGGCCAAATATCACCGACAATACGACAGAAAGCACCATCGAGCCTAAAACCAGAATAAAAGCGCTGCTTACCTTTTCTGATCCGGTAATTGTAAAATCGAAAAAGTCGTTCATTACCAAACTTAAAGCCAGGCCGGCAACAACAAACAATATTCCGAGTATTCCGGCAACTCCGAAGCCAGGAATTACAAACACTTCGAGGGCTATAAGCACTAATCCTATTATAAATAAAGCGATTTCCCAATGTGCTGCCAATCCTTCGATATACAATGGAGCGAAATAAAGCAGGGCTGCAGTTATCGAAACAAGCAGAGGAAAGCCAATTCCGGGGCTTTGCATTTCGAAATAAATACCACCCATAATAAGTAAAATCAGTACACCGCTTATGGCGGGATTCATCAGGAAGCCGATTACTCTGTCCATGGTGCTTACCACATGATTTTGAATATCGTAATCAGTAATATTTTCGGCTTTCAAAACTTCCTCCACACTGGTTGCCTCAGCTTCGCAAAAACCCGCTTTGATAGCCTCTTTGCTGGTTAATGTAAGTACCTTCCCTTTTTCAATAACATCAGGAATTACAACATCCGGGTCTACAAAAGCCTCTGCGATTTTCGGGTCACGCCCTTTTGCTTCGGCAGTAGAGCGCATCAAACCTCGCATGTACGACTGGTATTTCTCGGGCATAACTTCGCCCTTTGGGTTAACAACACTTGCAGCACCAATGCTCGCCCCTCTTTTCATATAAATTTTATCACATGCTATCGCAATTAAAGCCCCGGCAGAAGCCGCATTGTTATCAATATACACGATGGTTTTTATCGGGGAATTGAGAAGTTTGGTCCGGATGGAATCGGCATAATCCACCATACCGCCATAGGTATTCATACGTATCAGCATCACGCTGGCTTTTGATTCCTTTGCACCTTCAAACGCTTTCTGAGTTAAACGCCAGGCGGCAGGTCCAATTTCTTCTTTCATATCAAAAGCATATACTTTAGCTTTTTGCTGCGCAAATACAAGTGTTTGAAATAGGACCACCATTAGAAGCAGTGCCGTAAACCTTAAATGATTTAAATATTGATTCATAAAATAGGTTATTTTTGGAAGATGTCTTCAATGGATAAATATACATTAAAACCATCGCTGAGCGAAACGTTCAAATCAATTATCTGGAAAATTGAGACAGATGATACAGAGTCTGTTGTTGCCATAGAGACAAGGAATTCTTCAGATAGAATCAGTCATTATTCGGCATATAACTATGCCACCGGCGAATGTTTATTTAAAGAAGTAACAGTAGAAGACAGCTGGCACTGGAGTCTTGATAGGGTCCATCAGGGAATGGTATTTCTGCATAGTTACGTTAACGAAAATCATCCTGAACATAAAGGTATTATTGCCTTAAATAAGCAGGGTAAGATATCCTGGCAACAGTTCAACATAACATTGTATGACATTACGGATAAAGGATTGATGATTTACAACCCTAAAATCCAACCTAAAAGTTTCGACCTTATAGTAGCAGCTGATGGTTCGAAAATATCCGCAAACCCGAATGAATTTATACCGGTACGGAGGAGTATTATAATTCCCGATATTCTGAGCGATTCAGCTTTGGTAAAGAATTTACTTCCTGAAAACTTTGTCGAACCTATTTTTTTTAAGAAGTTTAACGACAAGGTTATCCTTGTTTATCATGTAAGAAATGAAAATTCATTTAGTCAACAACTAGCTGTTTATCAGCATGAGAATCTGATTTTGCAGGATAATTTGGCCACAGACATACAAAAACTAAACCCCGAAGCGTTCTTTATCGAGCGCAATCATATGTTCTGTATACGGAGTAATAAACAACAGTTTGTATCGTATTTAGTATAATTGCACGCTTAATAAACAAAAGGGGACACACAACAAATGCGATTTTTCTTTGCAATTTTCTGCGTTATAGCTATTTACTCTTCAAACGCGCAAGCCGCTAGCTCTATAGACTCTATCGGAGTCGAAAATCAGGATGGCAAGCAGGTTATCTTACATAAAGTTGAAAGACGAGAAACTTATTACTCAATCGGCAGATTATACAATGTCTCACCTTTAACAATTATTCATTTAAATAATAACGTCGCTCTTAAGCCGGGAGTAAAAATAAAAGTCCCTACGCAAAGACCGTACACAGAATCGCAAAGAGCTTCGAAAGCCGCCAATGTCATTACCGAAAATAGCAACATTATTGATTATAAGGTAGGCCCCAGAGAATATTTATACGCCATTGCACGCCGGTTTAACACGACCGCAGAGGATATTAAATTGTTAAACAATTTAAAAAGCGACAATTTATCTATTGGTCAAATTATCAAAGTCCGTCAGGGTGGCACTACTCCGGTACCTCCGCCTGCTCCAGCTGCGGAACCTGAGCCAGAAAGATTGAAAATTCCGGCTGGCCGCCTTGGCTTAACAGAACGCACTGAAAGAGGCGTTGCGATTTGGATTGCTGATGATAATCTGGACGGGACAAAAATGCTGGCTCTACACCGCACAGCACCTGTTGGGACTGTGGTAAAAGTGACCAACCCAATGACAGATCGTGTAACTTTTACAAAAGTGGTGGGCAAATTCACAGAAAACGAATCAACAAAAGATGTAATAATTGTACTTACTAAAGCTACAGCTGATTTATTGGGTGCCTTAGACAAACGTTTTCAAGTTACTATCGACTACGGCACACCGAATGAATAAACCTTTTGTAATCGGAATTGCAGGAGGAAGCGGTTCCGGAAAAACGTTTTTTCTAAATTGCTTTTTAACGCATTTCGACAAAAGCCAGATCTGTCTGGTATCGCAGGATGATTATTACAAACCAAAATCTGAACAACCCATTGATGAAAATGGCTGGATAAACTTTGATCTTCCTCAGTGTATTGACGATAAAAAGCTCTTAGAAGATTTAAAAGCCTTAATCGCGGGAGAAACTATTCAAAAAAAAGAATACACCTTCAATGTAAATGAAGAAAAAGCTCGTACGCTGACTATTTGCTCCGCTCCGGTTATTCTTGTAGAAGGCTTATTTATTTTTCACTTTAAAGAGATAGCGCCCCTCCTTGATATGCGCATCTTCATGGATGCGGAGGAAGAAATCACCTTAAACCGCAGACTTAAAAGAGACATCGCTGAACGCGGATATAGCCATGATATGATTTTATATCAATGGGAAAACCACGTGTTACCTGCCTACAAAACTTATCTTTTACCCTATAAGCACACCGCCGATAAGCTAGTATTAAATAACACTCATGTAGCTGAAGATATTCTTAAGGTTTCAAAAGACCTGACGGAGGAATTGATGCAAACGGTGTTAAATGAAGACGGACGACAAACTATCTAGTTCTTCACCTATATTTTTGAAAACCTGTTTTTCCATACTTTCTGATCATCCTGATTAAGAAAAGTCCATGCCAATACTCGACTCACCTTTTGTCCCTGAGACATATTGATGGTTTGAATATCTACAGCGTTCGCTTTCTTTAAAACCCGATAGCAGCCCTGAAGTGTTTCTTTTTTTGACACCAACGAAGTAAACCAATAAACAGATTTGCCAAACCGTACGCTTTCTTCAATCATTCGACGGATAAATCGTTCTTCGCCGCCTTCGCACCAAAGCTCGGCATTTTGACCGCCAAAATTTAGGGTTGATCCAGCTTTTGACTGACCCAAATTACTCCATTTACGCGCATTACCTGCTGTGGCGTCTTTCAACGAAGCATGAAAAGGTGGATTACAGATCGTTAAATCAAAAAGCTCTCCCGGGTTGATGACACCGGTGAAAATATGCCCCGCAGAATTTTGCTTCCTGATTGAAATCAGATCAGATAAAGCATTGGCTTCTACAATATTTGTTGCGGAACGAAAGCTCTTCTGATCAATGTCAGATCCGACGAAACTCCATCCATACTCGCGGGTTCCAATCAGAGGGTAAATACAGTTGGCGCCAACACCTATATCCAGCACTCTAACTTTTTTACCTACAGGTATGGTTCCGTCGTTTCCTGCTGCCAGCAAATCGGCGACATAATGAATATAATCCGCCCTTCCGGGAATAGGCGGACACAAATAACCTTCCGGGATATCCCAAAGATCAATCCTGTAAAAATATTTTAGCAGAGCTTTGTTCAGCGCTTTTACAGCCTCAGGATTCTTGAAATCAATTGATAAATTATGAAATTGATTTTCGGCGACATATTGTGACAAATCCGGACAAGAGGCAATAAGCTCAGGGAAATCATAACGCGAGCGGTGCTTGTTCCGCGGATGCAGGTTATCTTTTTCTAATGTAACCGGTTTTATATTCGCTGACA
The DNA here is from genome assembly GCA_966210515.1 of uncultured Pedobacter sp. Taxonomy (GTDB): domain Bacteria; phylum Bacteroidota; class Bacteroidia; order Sphingobacteriales; family Sphingobacteriaceae; genus Paradesertivirga. The sequence goes on along the minus strand of CBIHLM010000021.1, from coordinate 13,452 downwards.
TGAATTGGGCTTTGCTAAAATCGTCTCAAATTTACGGATCACTAGTGTTTATTCTTGAAGATTTTAATTAATCGGCATCCGCTCAAATCATGCGTACGAAATCGTACGTGTTTCATCAGCGTTCGAGTACGTAGCCAGTCCTAATTCCTCCACATATTTACAATTCCCCGGGTGATCCGGAGAAAAAAACATCGGCATATCAAAACCTAATTGTATATAGTATTGGGTAATGAAATTTTGAACCGGTAAATTGTTGGCTGTTTCTTTAATTCTTTCTGTCAGCATCCTCAAGGGCTTAAGAACCAATTTAATATCATACAGATCAAAGTCGTCATATAAGGGAATCCAACGACTGTGATTATCGATATTCAGTTGTATTGAAAACTCTTTTACCCCCGTAAGTACACCTACCTGCTCCTCTGAATAACCGTTCCGGGAAATTAAAACAACCGTTTGACCGATATACCTGGTATATACTTTAAGTCTATCTGAAATACTAAGATTCGCCATAACAATTTGATGAGAACAAATATAATGCTAATTTTATTAGCATTATAAATTATTGTAAATTGTTTATAACCGGCTACTTGTATTCACATCAATAACAGGGGCTGTTTGCAATAAAAACAAGGCTTCCGTAATCTTTTCGTGTTTTTTCGCCTTCCGTTTTAGAGTATGCGGCGTTTTTACTTTACTATAAAAAGAGATAAGGTGGCTCTTAACATGCGAAGTCAGGTTATCAAAATTCCTGTCCTTCAACCTTAATAAGTAATCGTCATAATTGATATCGGCAATGATATATTCACCCGGAAAGGTTTCTTTTCCCGTATCAAGAGTACGGTTTGCTAAGGATAAAGGTTGAGAATGAAGTGTGCTTAATGCCAGTGAATAATGACTTAAAGTGGTTTCGAAGCTTTTTACAAAGAGCAATTCGGCTTCCGGATTGAGCTGTTTAAATTTCAGTTTAGAAAGGGGGCCTATTTTAGGTAAGAGAGGCAACAAAAAAGAAACTATTCTCGGAACAATACCGGCTTTTTCGTGATCGCGACCAAACTCGTGGTAATAGGTTTTATTTTTCATCCGGTAAGAAAAATTCCGTGCTTTGGTGCCTGGATTCATCTTTTTTATTTCAGAACGCTTGTTTACCCAGGCGGCTCTTACAATTGTCGGCAACAACGATTTAACACTCCATCTGAATGAACCAATCGCAACAGACATACTGCCGAAAGCATCATTCAGATCCAGTCCATAGGTCCTGAAAAATGCCTTTTCCATTACTGGTACTGAGACATTGAACCCGATAAAATCGCGGTAGTTTTTTGAAGCGTAATTCTCGCGGGCGGTTTGAAGTAAATCGAAACCAAATTCTACTCTCGAATGCGATTTTTTGTGATCGGCATAGGTTACCACCGGACCAAATTCCTCGTGAATTTTTGGATATAGCAAAGGAACAGTCACATTTGTCGCTAATGAGTGCCCGTAATTGTCGGCCATATAATGAGCAAGCACGCCAAGAGCGAAGGCGTATTCATTCAGAGTCTCGGCTTCTTCGATTAAGGCAACGGTGAAATCTCCGCTTCGTACATTATGAACCAGGTTTGTAAATAATTTACTCCCAAAAGGATAATAACCGATGTCGGGAATAATTGATCCTCCGTAGGCATAAGAATGGGCCTCAAGCAATTGCTCTGCAGTCGAGGCAGGATATTTTGCAAGAAGTAAAGGCTCGATACTGGTTTTCCAACTGGCATCAATAATGGCTTCATGGGTAAGTACTGAATAGGCTTTAGAGGCTGAAGACTGGAACAATAAAAACAAGCCAAAAAACAGGAACATTGTCCTATGGAATATGGAAAAAGGATACTTCATTTCAAAATGCTTTTCAATGAAATCTATTTTAAACGACCTGAAGAGCGTTGGTCATAAGGTTTGGTTAGTCTGTACTATCACTGATATATTATATAAAGATTAAAACAGGAAATAAGTTTGAGAACAGTCTGATTTTGATTGGATAAAATTGCCCTTCACGGGGTTGCAACGAGAAGCCATAGACCGCAAACATTATACCTTCGGACATTCCGATTAAATTGGCCGAGGTTTTAGTGGTAAAAAAACTGGTCAATATTTTAATATAAATACTCCTACACCAGAAATTTCACAAGACCATCCGCTAATTCAATCTTAATTTCTGAGGCTTTTTTTTCTTTAATAAGTTCGTCGTCTGCATGGCAATACAATTCAGCACATTTAATGCGAATATTTTTTCCCTTGACGATATCAAATTGAAAAGATTCATCCTCTCCCTTTATAAGATTGTCTACGTAGGATAAAAATTTATCCTTTTGCTCATCAGGAATTAATACCACTTCGAATTCACCGTCGCCCGGATCACTTGAAGGAGAGAGATGAAGGTTTGGACCAATAGACTGAATATTCATAATTTCGACCAAAAGGTACTTGCCCGAATGATCTGTGCCATCAATCTCAAGTTCGCAATAAGGCGCTTCATACGAACGAATAATAGTATGCAATAATCGAATTGCCAGATTTAATTCATCCTCAGCAGTTCCACTATTTTTTTTGTCCTGATTCTTCATCTCTTTCATTAAAAGAGGAAATACTCCATAACCAAAACTTTCAAGAAAAAAATGAGTGGACGATAAATTACTGATCCGGCCAACGTCGAAATTCTTTATTCGCTCTTTATGCCATGATCGAATCACGACTTCGTCCACATCAGAAACATCAAGGGTTTTTGCAATGTTATTAGCTGTTCCGGCAGGAAACAGTGCTATCGGAAGTTTATTAATATCATTTTCGATAAACTTTTTAACAACCTTTCTTACTGTTCCGTCTCCGCCGGCAATAATAATAAATTCACTGTCTGATGGAATTTCATCCCATCCCTTTTTCTTTGTAGAAGAATAGCTGCATTTAAAACCCTCCTCTTCTATCATCGATTTTAATTGTTTTTTCGTATGAGATTCATCCCCCGCTCCGGGATTATGTAATAGGGCAGCTGACTTCATATATTAAATAAATTAAACTTTAAAACACCGCTTCTGTTAATTAGTTGGAGGTTAAAGCAAATTAAGATGAGAATACTGGTAACAAATGATGATGGCATATATAGTCCGGGGATAGCGGCCCTTGCAGAAGTAGCGGCTAAATTCGGTGAGGTGAGGGTGGTAGCACCAGATGTTGAACAATCATCAATGGGGCATGCTGTTACTCATTCAAGACCGCTGAGTTATAAAAAATCGCCTAAAGAATTCCCCGGAATCGAAGCATACAGGGTTAACGGCACACCGGCAGATTGCGTGGCTTTAGGCACCCATCTTTGGTCTCATACAGATGTTGTACTCTCGGGAATCAACATGGGTCCAAATCTGGGTAATTCAATGTGGCACTCCGGCACGCTGGCCGCAGCAAAGCAAGCCGTATTGCTGGGAATAAAAGGAATTGCATTAAGTACACCGGTTGGAAAAACCGAACCCGACTTTAATATTCTCGCGCCCTTTGTTGAAAAAACACTTGAACTGCTTCTTGCCAACGAAGAACTGGCACTTTATAATGTTAATCTGCCTCCAGAACCGGTGGACCTTCGCTGGACAAGACAGTCTGTACGTCTGTACGACGGAAAAATAATTCCGGGAACAGACCCAATGGGAAGAAAACATTATTGGTTTACTGTAAGTCCGTTAGAACCTGCAGAAAAAGGCACCGACCGATGGGCGGTAGAACATGATTTCGTGTCAATAACACCTCTGCGCCTCGACCTGACTAATGAAGATGAATTGCAGAGAGCGTTACACCAGCACGTTATACCCTCATAAATTACAACCTATTAACATTACATATCATGAACACGCCTAAAAAAAAAGAACATATACAAGATACTGAGGATCTTCACAAATTTTCTTCAAATGGCCCTAACGGAAACGGCGATTCGGACGACAAGGAAGCCGAAGAAATTGAGCGGGAGAATGATGATAAGGCCCTGGTACCTGACGAGGATGACGATGACTTCGAAGAAACTTATGGAGACCTGGAAGGCGGCAAAGATGACCAGGCAATACCCGATCACGATAAAAGCGCTGAAAACTTTGAATGAGTAAATTACCCGCCATAGAAATTAAGCGCCTCGCTTAAGTCAATTCTTACATAACATACCCAATATTAGCTAAAAGATAAAATTCATTCTTTTAGCTTTTTTTTTGATGATCGCTTCAGATAATTAATAATAAACATGGCTACTTTTCTTTTGGTTAGATCTAAAACCCTTTGGATTTGCTGGAAAAAATATTGAATTTCAGGCTTTATAAAAGCGTTTAAAAAACATCGTAAATGCGGGGTTTTGTAAAAGTTAAAGCAAAGGTTTTAGAATATGGTTAAATATTGAAACCTTAAGGAGTTTATTTCTGATAAAATGATCCGGATACCTGCATACTCGAATTTTTCGATTCATAAACCATATTCCCTATAGTTATGGGCGAAAATTCATTTTTACTCCAAGCCATGGTTTATCTGGCCGCTGCCGTAATTGGCGTTAATTTGGCAAAGCGCCTTGGCCTTGGCTCTGTTTTAGGTTATTTATTCGCAGGCATAGCTATCGGGCCATACGTGTTAGGATTTGTAGGTGAAGAAGGGAAAGAGCTGATGCACGTGGCCGAATTTGGAGTCGTGATGATGCTATTTGTGATCGGACTCGAGCTCGAACCCAATCTGCTATGGCGAATGCGAAAACTAATTTTAGGTTTAGGAGGAATACAAATTCTCGCATCAACATTCGTCATCGCCAGCCTTGCCTCTTTTATGGGGCAAAGCTGGCAGGCATCGCTGGTTATAGGTTCGGTACTAGCCCTGTCATCAACAGCCATTGTGATGCAAACACTGAGCGAAAAGAGCCTTCTAAAAACAACTGCCGGGCAATCATCTTTCGCTGTTCTGCTTTCGCAGGATATTGCTGTTATTCCTTTACTAGCAATTTTCCCTTTGTTAGCAACATTGCAAACAGATGTTATCAGCACCAGTTTTACCCATCACCTCCCCGGCTGGCAGCAAGCACTCCTGGTTTTGGCAGCAATCGCGGGTATTATCCTGTCAGGACGCTATATGGTCGGCCCATTTTTTAGATGGGTTGCAAAAACGCGCCAACGCGAACTATTTATGGCCACTGCTATTTTGCTGGTTTTTTCAATCGCAGAATTGATGATTGTGGTTGGACTTAGTCCTGCTCTGGGCACCTTTTTAGCGGGGGTAGTTTTGGCCAATAGCGAATACAGACATGAATTAGAAAGCGATATCGAGCCATTTAAAGGGCTATTATTGGGCTTGTTCTTTATCGCTGTCGGGGCATCAATAAACTTCAGCCTCGTAAGCAGAATTCCAGGATTGATTACTCTACTGGTATTTTCTTTAATACTCGTTAAAGGCATCATACTGTATGTTCTCGGCAGCGTATTCGGGATAAAAGGTGATCAGAACATGCTGTTCGCTGTGTCGCTGGCACAATCCGGAGAATTTGCTTTTGTTCTTTTTTCATTTGCCGGACAATATCAATTGCTCGACGAGCGCAGCATAGCGATTCTGATCGCTGTGGTAGCCATAAGTATGGCGCTTAGCCCTCTCCTCTTCGTTTTAAATGAACGGGTAATTATGCCGCGTTTTTTCACTAAACAAAAAGCTGGCCGTAACGACGACGACATTTCCGAAACAAATTCCGTAATTATCGCTGGCTTTGGCCGATACGGAAATATTATCGGTCGGTTTCTGAAAGTCAATGGCATATCGGCAACCATCCTCGATAACGATTCTGACCGCGTGGACCTGTTAAGAAAGTTTGGCTTTAAAGTTTATTACGGTGATGCTTCACGCTTTGACCTGATGAAGGCAGCCGGTGCCGAAAAAGCTGAATTAATTATTATCGCAATGGACACTCCGGAACAATGCCTGCAAATGGTGAGCACGGTGAAAAGCAATTTCCCGCATTTAAAAATTTTATCCAGAGCATACGATCGTAAAGACGCTTATGAACTTATGGAAGCAGGGTTGACAATATTTATAGAGAAACCCTTGATTCATCGCTAAGGTTAGGTGCTGATGCATTGAAAATGCTTGGCTTCAAAGCGCATACAACCGACCGTGCGGCACGTATCTTTCTCCGTCACGACGAAGACGCTCTTAAAGACATGATCAAAAACCGAACTGGACCTTCCTCCTACAGGGATCTGACTAGCGAACGTATAACCGAACTTGAAGAAATGATATTAAAAGATATAAAAGAAATTGAAAAAGCTGAAGCCGACAATATATCTGATACCGGTGAACCTGATAACAAGGAAAAATAAAGAAGGCCGCTATTACTGCCGGCCTTCAATAATATTACAAACTGTTAGTTAGATGCGTATACATCTTTAAGATATTCTGCCAAGGTGGTAGGTTTTCTGCCAAGTAATTTCTGCAGGTCTGAATTATTAATTTCAAACTCGCCTTGTTTTATTGCCTCGGCGAAAGCGACAAACATGTCAATATAAACAGCAGGAACACCGGCCTGCGTCAGCGTAGATTTATATTCATCTGCACCAGGGCTGGTATAGGAAATTGGCTTACCTGCTGCTTGACTCAACACCTCGGCTACAGAATGGAAAGAAACATTCTCAATATTAGAAATAACATATTCCTTTCCTTCGTGACCATCGCCTGCTAAAACAACAGCTGCTGCTTCCGCCATATCAGATCTTGTTGCAAAAGCCCCTTTAGTGTCGCCCGCAGGCCAATAAATCCCGGATTCAAGCACTTTCTCCCCAATAAATACCGGAATAAAATCCATATAAAGATTGTTTCTGAAAATCGTGTAAGGAATGCCGGAGTTTTTAATTAGCTCTTCGGTGTCAAGATGTGCTTTGGCAATAAAAGCTATGGGCGAACTTTCGGTATCGTTCTTCCGCTCAAAACTGGTGTACAAAATATATTTCACACCAGCTTCTTTAGCGGCGTTCACGGCATTGGTGTGTTGCAAGCTACGATTTTCAACATCACTACTGGAAACCAATAATAGTTTATCCACCCCCTTAAAAGCATTTACTAAAGTATCGTACTGCAAATAATCTCCGATTTTTACAACTACTCCTTTTTCCCTTAAATCTCCTGTCTTGGCTTCATCTCTTACTAATGCGGCAATTTCGCCTGATGGTATTCCTTTTGCTATTAAAAAATCTATGGCCGCTTTTCCGAAATGACCTGTGGCTCCTGTTACTAAAATCATATTCTAATTATTTAATTGTTTGCAGAAGCAAAAGTATCGTATATTTGATATACTTTATATACCAGTATACTAAAGTATAGCGCTATACTTTAGTATACTGGCAATAGATTTCTAACAATTATGGATAAAATAATGACTTTCAAGGAAGCAAAATCCTGTCCGATTCAATTTGTATTGGCTGTAAACGACACCTTAAATGTCTTAAACGGAAAATGGAAATTACCGATAATAGGCACCTTGCTTTTCGACAAAAAACGTTTCACCGAAATACAGCGAAACATTCCTAAAATTACCCCTCGCATGTTATCAAAGGAATTGAAAGATCTGGAAATGAACGGAATGGTTAAGCGCACGGTTTACGACACACTCCCCGTCACTGTTGAGTATGAACTTACTCCTTCGGCAAAATCGCTGGGAGACGTACTGGATACGATGGTAGCATGGGGATTAAAGCATCGCGAAGCGGTTATTGCAAATAAATAAAACCATCTTCAAAGAATTCAATTAATTTAAGCGCTAAAAATATCAGATATGCCCTCAATTCATCTCGTTAATTGGAATGTTAATGGTCTTCGTTCGATTTGTAAGAAGGATTTTATAAAAGACATCCAAACTATGGATCCTGACATTTTATGCCTGCAGGAAACAAAAGCCAGCTCAGAAGAGGTGAAGTCACTGTGTGAACTTTTTCCTGCTTACAAGGCATATGTTAACTCTTCTAAAGCCCGCAAAGGTTATTCAGGAACAGCTATTCTTAGCAAAACTGAGCCTTTAGGGATAAGCTTCGATATGAATATCGAAGAACATGATCAGGAAGGCAGGGTTATTACGGCAGAATATGAGAACTTTTTCCTGATAACCGTTTATGCGCCTAATTCCGGTGAGGGACTGAAGCGCCTCGACTATCGTGAAAAATGGGATGCTGACTTCAGGAATTACGTAACCGAACTCAATAAAATTAAGCCAGTCATCATCGCCGGAGATTTGAACGTTGCACATAAAGAGATTGACATCGCCCGGGCTAAAGAGAATTATAACAAATCTGCCGGATACACTCAGCGAGAGATAGATGGCTTTGATAAGCTCTTGCATTTGGGCCTGACTGATAGTTTTCGCCATTTGAATCCCGACGACATAAAATATACCTACTGGAACCAGCTGTTCAATGCGCGTGCAAGAAACCGCGGCTGGAGAATTGATTACTTCCTCGTAAGTGATTCGCTAATGCCTAGTGTAAAAGAATCACTGATCTACAACGAATATTTTGGGTCAGATCATTGTCCGGTGGCACTGATAATAGATGCGTGATTTTATTTCCTGCCCGAGACTGCAAAAGTGCTTTTCGTGATCCCAAGATTATGTAAGCGTTTTTCTTTCCTATAAATGAAACCTGCAAATCCCTCATTTGAAACAAATTCACCAAAACTATTATTATATAAATAGTTCGAATACTATTTCAACAATTAAAGCAGGAGGCATTATGCTACGCAGTATTAAAAGTTTGTTTGGTTTTACCATGGGTGCAACCGATGGTGAGATTGGCAAAGTAAAGGATTTCTACTTCGATGATCGAACATGGCAAATCCGCTATTTAGTTCTAGAAACCGGTAACTGGCTGTTTGGACGTAAAGTACTTCTTTCTCCGGTAGCTTTACAAACACCCGATTGGAATGCGAGGGTATTTCCGGTGAACCTTACAAAAGATCAGATTAAACATAGTCCTGATATTGATGCAGAAAAACCTATTAGCAGAGATCAGGAGACTGAACTTCATAGTCATTATTCGTGGCCCTATTATGAAGGCGGAGGCGTTGGTTTCATGACAACGGGAATGGTTGGCGGCGTTGTAGCACCCGACATTCCTTTTGAAGAAAGAATATCAGATGAAATACAACATCCCGGCGAAATCAATCAGCCACCAAGGGAACTACATTTAAGAAGTGTAAAAAGAGTAACCGGTTATGATATTCATGCAGCCGACGCTGAGCTTGGCGACGTTGAAGATTTTTTGGTTGATGATACCACCTGGATCCTGTCTGGCCTGGTAGTAGAAACAGGGAATTGGTATTCTGGAAGCAAAATTTTGCTCCCTACCAATAGCATAACGAAAATAGAATGGGAAACCTCTTCTGTTTATCTGGATCAAACAACGGATATGTTAAAGAACCGACCTGAATTTGACTACGATAGGCCGATAAGTGAAGATTTTCTAAATACCTTGAAGAGTAATACATCAACCGACAGCTCAATGTTTGATAGGTCTGGGTCCTGATCTTTAAGCAGAGAAACGTTTTTTACGAGCGTTTCTCTGCTTATCTCCCTCTGAATATTGATAGTTTATGTGCTAAGGCATCGGGTATAGCACACATCCAGTTAAAAATTTTCCCGAGCTTATACAAAGCGGCTTTAAAAAGCAAAAGGCTTTTTTTACCTTGCCTGCTAATGATATCTCAACAGATCAAAGATCTACATACCCGATTAAATGATTACAGACACCGGCAGATTTCAAATAGGAATTTCCTAATAATTGCAGCAGTTTTCGTTGGCGTTATCGGCGGTTTAGCCGCTTCGTTGCTAAAGAGTTTGAGTCATCACATTAGCGCTTTTCTTCAAACCGATCTGGAGTGGAGATACAAATATTTCCTTTATTTATTTTTCCCACTGATGGGAATTTTATTATCAGTTACTTACGTAAAACGATTTATTCGGTCGGGCAAGTTTGAAACTGGTTTAACCCAAATACTATTCAGTATCTCAAGAAAATCTAGTAAAATAGACTTTCATAACATCTACTCCCAAATTATTACAAGCGCCCTGACTGTTGGTTTTGGTGGCTCTGTAGGTTTAGAGGCTCCGATTGTTGCCAGCGGAGCAGCGATAGGATCTAATTCGGGCCGATTTTTTGGATTACAGTATCGGGAAATCACTTTATTATTGGCTTGCGGCGCAGCCGCCGGTATTGCAGGTGCTTTTAACAGTCCTATTGCAGGAATTGTATTTGCTATAGAAGTATTACTCCCCGAGTTTTCTATTCCTGCATTTATTCCTCTTTTAATTTCAGCTGCAACCGCTTCCGTTGTAGCCAGATTATTCTACAAAGAGCAACTCTTCTTTTTAGTTACTGAAGGATGGAATTTTAATGCTCTTCCTTTTTATGTAATCATGGCGCTAATTATAGGTTTGTTTTCTATCTATTTTACAAAGTTGTCTTTTTATATTAAAGGAAAATTCAAGAAGATAAAGAATGACTACTATCGTGCTGTCTCCGGAGGTTTAATACTCGGCGCTCTCATATTTATTTTCCCGGCACTATATGGCGAAGGGTATATCACTATTAAACAGTTGCTTGCGGGCGACTATCTTACAATTTTAAATAACAGCATCTTTTCCGACTACAGTTTTATACCGGCATCGATCCTTATCTTCACTCTTCTTACTGTTTTAGCCAAATCTCTGGCCACCTTAATAACCCTGGCTGCGGGAGGAAATGGCGGAGTTTTCGGTCCCAGCTTAATCATGGGAGGCCTTATGGGTTTCGTTTTTGCTCAATTTGTGAATCAAACGGAACTACTTCCATTAAATACAGCAAATTTCATTGTAGCGGGCATGGCCGCAGCGTTAAGCGGAATCATGCATGCTCCCTTAACGGGAATATTTTTGATCGCTGAAATTACCGGCGGATATGAGCTGATGACACCTTTAATGATAGTATCTGCCATCTCCTATTTCATTAGTCGAAGAAGTCAGAAATATTCTATTTATACGAAAGTGCTGGCAGAGAAAGGTGAATTGCTTTCGCATGAAGATAAAGACAGCACGGTCCTTCAAATGATGAAGCTCAAGTATTTGATAGATAAGGACTTTATAACATTAAACCCAGAAGAAAGCCCTAACGAAAAACGATCTGATATAATAAGATCGAAAAGAAACATCTTTCCGGTAGTGAATGACGAGGGATTTTTGTTAGGCATCGTATATAGCGACCAATTGTTTGATGCTCTCTTTGAAACAGAAAATAATATCCTGATAAAAGACATCATGCAGCTACCCCCTTATGTCGTATCTATAAAAACAAGCATGAAAGACGTCATGAAGAAAATGGATAAAGATGATATCTGGATATTGCCTGTTATAACAGCAGATAAAAAATATATGGGGTTTGTTTCAAAATCCACCATATTCAACAAGTACAGATCACTTTTGATCAGGCAGGCCGCCTATCTCGAATAATGAGCCGGCGGGTAAACTCTTACAACTCTAACCGTATTTTTTTCTCGATTGCCTCACCAATTAAATTCACAGTCTCCTGATCAATACTTCCTTCAACCAAACTCCATGAATTATCTCCGTTATTAATCAAAGAAATTGCTGAGCCATCGAATTCCATATCATAAGTTTCGGATTTATGACTAACAGGGATTGTCCTATCATCATTTTCTTGCGGATTGGTGTACTGTATTTCAAATTGCTTCAGATCCATTATTCATAAGTATATTGCTAAAGCATAACAATTAACAACGGATACTGTTGCATGTAATGTAATTGGAAAGCCTACCCGTAATACGTTTGATTTATTTTGCAGGGCTAAAATCGTCTTTGATAATTTAACGATATCGTACTTTGATTTCCAAATGTATTTTCCCGAAACTCCTGATTGAGCCAGGAAACGTTTAATGAAACAATATTGAATGTTTTTATTGTATGGACGAAACCTAAGTTCAAATTATTGGATTTAAGTCGATAGCTGTTTGCCGCATCGGTTAACCCTCCTATCAAAACAAGGTTCGATGACTCATCGGGAGATAAACCGGTTCCTGCACCAAATTTTATATAATCATCGGCCCCACCAAAATAATAACGCACATTAACAGAGTAAGATTGCGACAATACATTTGCAGAAGGCGTTAGAGACGAGCGAAGATTAAACCAATAACTCTTGTAGTATTTACCAAGACCGAAGGTATAAACCCAGGTATCATTATCAAATTTTAAAAATCTAAATCCCGCGTCAGCCTCGAAAGATGCAGGTAAATTGGCATATAAAGAAAATCCTCCCCGATAGCTCGGAAAGATATCGTCAGCAGAATAACCAATACTTGCATAGGTGTAAAAGGTAGGAGAAATTTTAGGATAAGCATCCAGTTCGAACTGAAGTCCGTTAGATTTAAATCGATTGGCATAATTTATTCTGGCCGACACCAATCCAATCTTAGTTTGCCTGCCATAGTCAAAACTCGTCAGGTGCCATGGATCCTCAAATTGTTTATCAAAATGGACAAAATCATAACTGACTCCAATTTTATTTTTCGAACTATTCTCTTTAATTCTTTGAGACATTGCCCTGGCCTCGGTGTTCTTTGGATGAAGCTTTAGAAACTGAGAAATAATCTTCTCTGCCTGAACATAATCGCGTTGACTATTTAAAATTTTAGCCTTCAAAAGAAGCAAATCTTTTGAATCAGGGTGCGATTCTAAACCAGTGTTCACTAATTTAAGGGCCTTGGTATTATTATCGCTCCAGTATTCGAGGTTCGCATATGCAAGGCTCGCATCTTCATGACCTTGTTCTTTGTTTAGTACAGCTTCAAAATGAATTTTTGCACTATCGGGCTTTGCAGACCATGTATATAGCCGTCCCAGAAAAACCCTAATTTCATTGTAGCCCGGACTCTTAACCAATGCCTCGTGCGAAAATCTTATAGCTAAAGGATAATCCTTTTTTTCAAATGCAGCATTTCGGGCACGCTGAAAAAGCTCATCACTATCCTGAGCTTTAATTGATGGAGAGAGTAATAAAAAGCCTATTAGAGCTAAAAAGAAATATTTTAGTGAGCTGGAGAGCAGGTTCATCATATAAGAAGTAATTATATTAATATATTAACTCTATAAGTTAAAGTCCTGTTACGGCAAAAACCAACAAAAGTTTTGAAAGGTTTATTGAAATCGCTAAAATAAAAAAGGCCTGAAAATTTAATTTCAGGCCTTTGTAATAGAAGTATTTAGATAGCTTTTAAGCTACTACTCTTTTTTCAACAGAATCTAATTCGAAAACAGCAAGTTGGTTTAACAAGTTATAGTGTAGGGTACCGAATAAATTTACAATCCCGGAAGTGTCCTTCCCCTGGATTAAAATGCGTTCTTTTAAGATTTCAATATTACTTAAATCCTTACGGGATAAAATAAGC
>CBIHLM010000020.1:0-62941 GCA_966210515.1 uncultured Pedobacter sp. | reverse complement strand
TGTGGGAGATACTGGGTTCGAACCAGTGACCCTCTGCTTGTAAGGCAGATGCTCTGAACCAGCTGAGCTAATCTCCCGTCGTTTGGGACTGCAAATATAGAAGCATATCCCTATTATTCAAAATAAATTTTACAATAATTATAACCCACTTTTTTACAGATACTTAGTTAGATCTGGGGACAATGGTTTAACCGCAGAACGAAAACGGTGAACCAATTTTCCGTTCTCATCAATCAAAAATTTCTCAAAGTTCCACTTAACTTCACCTTTAAAATCCGGATTCTCAGCAGAAGTTAAATACTTAAACAGCTCTGCCATGTCATCTCCTTTAACGCTCAGCTTCTCGGCCAGAGTAAAAGTGACCCCATAATTCTGTTTGCAAAACTCTTTAATATTTAGGTTCGAACCAGGCTCCTGATCTTTAAAATTATTGGCGGGAATACCGATAACAACCACCTTTCCCTTGTATTGCTCTGAAAGCTTCTGCAACTCGGCATACTGAGGGGTGTACCCGCATTTTGAAGCGGTATTTACGATCAATACCTTCTTTCCTTTAAACTTTCTCAGGTCAAGCGTCTTGCCATCGATGGTTTTGATTTTGAAATCATGTACAGACTTCGGCGGTGCTACAAATAATGTCAGAAGGAGAAATACAAGAACTTTCATAAATACAATTCAGTTTCCTCAAAAATAACCATTAAGGGGTAACAAAAAGAAACAGCCATGTAAAATTACTATAGCGGTTTATAATGTATCCTGGTCGTAAAAACAAAAAAGCCGCTCCAAAAAATGGAACGGCTTCAATTATTGGATTTTTTACTTTATTTCACTTCTTCGAAATCTACATCAGTAACAGTGTCACCAGCATTATTTGCTGATGCCTGACCATCGCCCGGCTGAGCACCTTCTGCGCCCGCACCTTCAGTAGCTTTGTACATTTCTTCGGAAGCAGCAGCCCATGCAGCATTCAATTCTGTTTGAGCTGTTTCAATATCTGCAAAGTTTCTGGCAGCATGTGCAGCTTTCAACTTCGTTAGCGACTCCTCAATCGGAGCTTTCTTATCCGCAGAAATCTTATCGCCATACTCTTTCAACTGCTTTTCAGTTGAGAAGATAAGAGCATCAGCAGCATTTAATGTGTCTACTTCTTCTCTGGCTTTTTTATCAGCTTCAGCATTCGCTTCAGCTTCTTGTTTCATTTTTTGAATTTCTTCATCCGATAAACCAGAAGATGCTTCGATACGAATTTTCTGCTCTTTACCTGTCGCTTTATCTTTCGCACCTACGTGCAAAATACCGTTTGCGTCAATATCAAAAGTTACTTCGATTTGAGGCACACCGCGTGGCGCAGGTGGAATTCCGTCTAAGTGGAATCTTCCGATTGTACGGTTTTGATTCGCCATCGGACGCTCACCTTGCAAAATGTGAATCTCAACCGATGGTTGATTATCTGAGGCTGTAGAGAAAGTCTCGGACTTTTTAGATGGAATAGTTGTATTCGACTCGATTAATTTAGTCATTACACCACCCATAGTTTCAATACCTAAAGACAGAGGAGTAACGTCAAGTAATAATACATCTTTAACCTCACCGGTTAATACACCACCTTGAATTGCAGCACCTATTGCTACCACTTCATCAGGATTAACTCCTTTTGAAGGCTCTTTTCCGAAGAATGCTTTAACTGCATCCTGAATAGCAGGAATACGAGTTGAGCCACCAACCAGGATAATTTCATCGATATCTGAAGTAGAAAGACCTGCATTTTTCAAAGCTGAACGGCAAGGCTCAATAGTACGTTTGATCAGGCTCTCTGCTAATTGTTCGAATTTAGAACGGCTTAGAGTACGCACAAGGTGCTTCGGGCCACTTTGATCAGCCGTGATATAAGGCAAGTTAATTTCAGTCTGATTAGAACTTGAAAGCTCAATTTTAGCTTTCTCAGCAGCTTCTTTTAAACGTTGCAGAGCCATTGCATCTTTTGCAAGGTCCATTCCGTTTTCAGATTTAAACTCTTCTGCCAACCAGTCAATAATTACCTGGTCAAAATCATCACCACCTAAGTGAGTATCACCATCAGTAGATTTTACTTCGAAAACGCCATCACCAAGTTCCAGAACAGAAACGTCATGTGTACCACCACCGCAGTCAAACACAACAATTTTCATATCCTTATGAGCTTTATCCAAACCATAAGCTAAAGCAGCTGCTGTTGGCTCATTAATGATACGTTTTACATTTAAACCAGCAATTTCACCAGCTTCTTTTGTAGCCTGACGCTGAGCATCATTAAAATAAGCGGGAACAGTAATAACCGCATCCGTTACTTCATGGCCTAAAAAGTCTTCAGCTGTTTTCTTCATTTTTTGAAGAATCATTGCAGAAATCTCCTGAGGAGTATATTTCCGGTCGTCTATCTCAACACGAGGTGTGTTGTTATCGCCTTTTACTACCGCATAAGGCACGCGACTGATCTCTTTTGCAACTTCATTATGGCTGTTACCCATGAAGCGCTTTATAGAATAAATAGTTTTTTTAGGATTAGTGATAGCCTGACGTTTTGCAGGATCACCCACTTTCCGCTCACCATTCTCTACAAAAGCGACAATGGATGGAGTTGTGCGTTTACCTTCGCTATTTGAAATAACAACCGGCTCATTACCCTCCATTACTGCTACACAGGAGTTAGTTGTTCCTAAGTCGATACCAATAATTTTTGACATGATATATATGTTTAATTTTTTTCAATAAATAATCAACATTGATTATCAAGCCTTATGCCAATAATGTTCTGCAAACAGATTGACAGTCTTATGTCAATATTTTTAAAGAGATATGGTGACAGGAGTGACAAAATGACCCATAAAAAAAGCCCCCTTGTTCAGGAGGCCTTCGATAGTATGCCTTAAAAACTTACTGTTTCTTAGTAGTTGTAGTTTTAGCCGGTGCAGCTTTCGTTGCGGGCTTTGTTGTACTGGTTTTAGAAACAGGTTTCTTAGCAGCAGGCTTGGCAGCAGGTTTTTTTACCGCCGGCGCCGCCGCCTTCTTCACTCGTTTTACCTTTACAAGTTCCAGATCAAATATAAGCGTCGAAAACGGCTTTATATCCTCTCCTGCTCCCTGTGGCCCATAGGCTAAATCCGAAGGTATAATAAACGTGGCTTTTGATCCTTCATTTAGTAAAAGCAGACCTTCTTCCCAACCCTGGATAACTCGGCCTTCGCCAAGCACGATACTTATAGGCTCATAAGGTCTCCCTGGCTGATCTAAACCAGCTTTCTTAGCCTCTGCTTCAATACTCGAGTCGAACACCTTACCTTCTAACGTTTTTCCAATATAATTCACCAAAACAGTATCGCCTTTAAGCGGCTTTGCTTTAACCGAAGGTTTAGTAATAATATACCTCAATCCGGTGGCTGTTTTTAATGGATTAATTTTAGAATCTGAGAGATATTTAGCAAGAGCACTTGACTCCGCACCTTTCATGTCGTCCATCATCTTCTGACGTTCCGCCATGGCTTCTTCCATTGATTGTATTTTATTGATTTTAACCGTAATAAAAAGCGAGCTTCCCTTTGGTAAAAAAGGTGGGCGTTGCTGCTCCATTTCGGGCTTATTAAAAATCGAATCAGTCGGGATGCGAACAATGGCACTGTCGTTTAAAGCCAACAAAGGGAAAAAATCCATTAAATCAGCAATATTTTGAGAAGCCTGAACCTGGATTGTAGCGGGTCTGTTTACCTCAAAAGAATTCATCAACACAGAGTCTTTATCCGTTTTTTGCACAAAGTTAAACGTGATAATATCGTTCAGCTTAATTTTTGGCCCGGCATTGGACGTAAATATTTTATATTGAAGCCCGTTTGGCAAACGCTGCATTCCTGCGTTATCCTGTGCCAGCACATGTACCGATGCTATCAGCAGCAATACCGTTATTATGTTTTTTATTTTCATATAAATTGAAAAAGAGGCTGTCCGAAAGTCTATCTAACCGTATTCCTAAAATAAATCCAGGCTTTAGAATTATACAGAATTTAAACAGCCTCTAATATATCTTTTATTGAGGCACGCCGGATTGAGGCATTCCAGGCATTTGCATCGGCTGTTGCACCGAACCTGGCTTTCCTTTTATAATATCAACAACTTCTATATCAAAAACAATCGGCATATAAGGTGGAATAGCCTGATTTCCCTGCTCGCCATAAGCAAGTTTAGAAGGAATGATTACGGTAGCTTTTGTTCCTTTAGGGAATAATAATAAAGCTTCGTCAAATCCAGGGATAGTTCCGTTAAGCCCGGCAGGCACTTTCATCGGCTCGTAAGGACGTTGCGCATTGAATGTTCCTGATTTTTGTGCTACAGCCTGAACACTGGTGTCAAATACTTTACCTGATAAGAACATTCCTGTATAATCTAATTTCACAGTATCTCCAACTGCAGCTTTAGGGCCAGTACCTTCTTTGGTAATTATGTACTGTAAGCCTGAGGCTGTTACTGTTGGCTTTAAATCCTTCGAAGCAATATAACCACTGATCTTGCCTGCTTCCTGGTTTTTAGCTTTATCAACCTCAGCCTTTAAAAAGCCATCAATCTTAGTCTGGAACAAACTGTCGTTCATTTTTCCTTTCGGGATGATTTTATCAAGCTTTATGGTAAAAAGCATATATTTCCCTTTTGTATTTGCAGGTTTCGGCATGCCTTTAGCTGCCATCGAGTCAAGATTCACTTTAAAAGTTGCACTGTCACCTTCACTTAACAAAGCCAGACCATCATAAATATCTCCTTTAAAAGCAGCTTTTTGCTGAACTAAAAAAGTCGGACGATCAAAGTCGAAAGAACTTGCAAGTACTGAATCTTCTTCAGTTTTCTGGATAAACTTTATGGCAAGAAAGTCGCCCTCTTTAACGGTAGCGCCCGATTCATCTTCGTGAATGATGTATTGAAGATCACCAGGGCCTTTTTTAAATTGCTTACATCCGGCGAAAGCCAGAGCAGCAAAACCTAAAACAATTAAATTTTTCTTCATTTTTATTTTATACTATTAATAGACTTTTATAATCAGGCAAAATACCCTTAAATTCTGAAATTACATCCTGTAATATTTTATCTGAGAATCCACCTGCTGCGTTTCTATGTCCGCCGCCATTAAAATACTTTTTACAGATTTCATTAGCAGGAAAATCTCCCGTAGAACGTAAAGAAAGCTTAACCTTATCCTTCCGTTCGATAATCAGGGCAGCTAATTTGATTCCGTTGATGGTTAAAGCGTAATTAACTAAACCCTCAGTATCTCCGGTATCAATCCCAAACTTCTCAAGCTCATCATTTGTCACACTGATAAGTGCAGTGTTATACTCTTCAAAAACCTCGAGTTTGTTTAGTAAACAATACCCAAGAAAACGTAAACGGCTTTCCGAGAAGTTATCGTATACCAACTGATGAATCTTTGCATTTTCTGCACCCCGCTGAATTAAGTCGGCCACGATATGATGAACCTGAGGCGTCGTCGTTGGGAAACGAAACGATCCCGAGTCGGTCATAATACCGGTATATAAACAAGATGCAACATCTTTATTTATAAGATGAGGCTCTTTCATAACTGTTACGATAAAATCATAAACCAATTGAGCTGTGGCGCATGCATTTATTGACCAATGCCGGTAATCATCAAAACCTTCAGGCTCCAGATGATGGTCAATCATGACTTTCACCGCCTTGGATTCACGAACGATTTCTCCCATTTCATTTATCCGCGAAAGCGCATTGAAATCCAGGCAAAATACAACATCAGCTTCGGCAATGTATTTATTTGATTCCGCCACGGTTTCTGTATAAACCAATACTTCAGGATTATGCGGCATCCAATGGAGAAATAATGGATAGTCGGTCGGAGTTATCACTCTAACGTGATGACCTTTTTGAACAAGATAATTATATAAACCCAATGATGAACCCATTGCATCACCATCAGGTTTATGATGCGTGGTGATTACTATGTGCTGAGGGTTAGCTAATAATTCTTTAAGCGAGGCTAGTTCCAACATTCTTTAAAAAAAAGAAACGCAAAGCTATTAAAAACCTTTACGATACAAAATGCTTTTGACAGAATGATTACACGCATACACAATTCAAAAATAATCGCGGGAAGCGAATACACTTATCCTTTTTTAATTTTTAAAGAAAAAGTAGAGACAGAAAACTATCACTCTTTTACATAATTAAATATACATCTGTAAAATTTATCTAAGTTTGCAGCGATTTTTCAATACAACAAAACCAAATGGCAACGAACAGAACATTCACAATGATTAAGCCTGATGCTGTAAAAAACGGACATACAGGTGCTATTTTAGACGATATTATTAAAGGCGGTTTCAAAATTATAGCAATGAAATACACCAGCCTTACTAAAGATACCGCCGGAGCGTTTTATGCTGTGCATAAGGAGCGTCCTTTTTACACTGACCTGGTTGACTTTATGTCATCAGGACCAATCGTTGCTGCGATTCTTGAAAAAGACAATGCAGTAGAAGATTTCCGTAAACTTATTGGTGCTACAGATCCAAAGAAAGCTGACGTTGGGACTATCCGTAACAAATACGCTGAATCTATTGAAGCAAATGCAGTTCACGGTTCAGACTCGGACGAAAATGCTGAGATTGAAGGTAATTTTTATTTCTCTGCGTTAGAGAGATTTTAGAAAAGATGAGTGAGTGAATGAATAAAATTCCTTTACTCACTCCTTTTTAAATAAAAACTATTTCGTCTAACACACTGCTTCCCGCTCTTTCGTTCATCCTTTTTACTATCTCTGAACGAATCATTAACAATTCATTTTTTAATACCGACGACTCGACCCGGATAAATAATTTCCGTTCGCGGATGTATAACTGACTGGTTCGGTTAGCAACTGCGCGGCCCATAAGCTCGGGCCAGGCAGCAATAAGCGAGGTTTCATCAAATTTTCGCTTAAGCTTATATACCTTAAGCAATTGCTCAATGGCCTCTTTTAAAGGTTTATCGTTATTCCGCCCCATCTTGTTTTACAGTTCCGTTTTCTATTTCAAATACACTCAAACCTACGCCTATTCCATTAAAAATTCTTTTTACCCGCTCAGAACTGGTATCCGTTATGAAAATCTGTCCAAAATCATCGTGAGATACCATTTGCATCAGTTTGGTAATCCGCAGATCATCCAGCTTATCAAAAATATCATCTAACAACAATAAAGGTTTAAACCCCTTCTTTTCGTTAAGATAAGTATACTGAGCTAATTTCAAAGCAATAAGAAATGACTTTTGCTGTCCTTGCGAACCAAATTTCTTAAGAGGCATACCATGAATCGAGCACAACAAATCGTCTTTATGTATGCCGGTGGTTGTGCGCTCCAGAACTCTGTCGCGCTCGATCGACTTTTTTAAAAGAACAGCAAAGTTCTCTTTGGCCAGCTGAGAATCATAAATAAGCTCTACCTGTTCGGCATCATCTGTGAGATACTTATAATGAGATGCAAAAACAGGCAGGAAGGCATCCATAAAGGCTCTTCGCTTCTTAAATATATTGTTCCCCGCCGTTATCAGTTGCTCATCATAAATTTCAAAGAGCTGTGCATCATACCGGCCGGTTTGGGCTATGTTACGCAGCAATGCATTCCGATTCGCCAGATTTTTATTATATACGATCAACTCGTCGAGGTACTGATTGTCTGTTTGAGAGATAACATTGTCAATAAACCTTCTCCGCTCTTCACTGCCTTCGATAATGATGCTGATATCGTAAGGTGATATCATGACCAATGGGAATAAGCCGATGTGATCCGCTAATCGTTGATATTCCTTTTTATTTCGTTTAAACTGCTTTTTCTGATTTCGTTTTAACGAACAGGCGATTACATCCTCAGTATTTTGTCTCTCAAAAGTCCCTTGAATCATGAAAAAATCTGCACTTTGCCGAATCTGCTGCGAATCAATAGGGTTGAAATAGCTTTTGCACAGGGATAAATAATGGATAGCGTCCAAAAGATTGGTCTTTCCTGCACCATTATTACCGGCAAAAGCATTTACTGAAGCAGAGAAGTTTAATTCTGCTTCTTCATAATTTTTGAAATTAAGTAGAGATATTTTCTGAAGCCACATACAAAAGAGACACAAAGTTACAGTTTAAAGGGCATTCTGTTTTTTAAATTTAAAGAAGGCTTGATTGTAAATGTGAAAACTGTATTTTTGCAAACTTCATTTTTTAAAACGCAAATGGCGACTAATCAAAAAGATACTATTTCAGAGCCCGCAAAAACAGGCAGCACAAGTAACTTTGTGCAGGAAAACAAAAAAAGCCTGGCAGTAATTGGTGGTGCTATTGTAGCACTGGTACTGCTTTACATAGGATATCAGAAATTCTATCTGGCTCCAAGAGCAGAAAAAGCAGCGAACGAAATGTTCAAAGCTGAAGAGTATCTGGCGGCAGACTCATTAGCAGATCGTGCTATAAAAGGCGATGGCTCATATCCTGGCTTTGAAAAAATTGCTGAAGAATATTCGAACACAAAATCTGCGAATCTTGCAAACGCTTACGTTGGTGGATTATATCTTAAAAAAGGAGAATTCAAAAACGCCGTGGAAGCACTTGGCAACTATAGCTCGACAGGCAGCCCTGTAATTGACCCTCTGGTTTTAGGAATGCTTGGTGATGCTTACTCGGAATTGAAGGAATACGGAAAAGCAGAAACGTATTATAAAAAAGCTTCTGATAAATATGAAAATTCATTTACAACGCCGTTGTTCTTAAAAAAATTAGGGCTTGTTTATGAAGCGCAAAAAGAATTTGATTCTGCACTAGAGGTTTACAAAACCATAAAACAGGATTTTCCTGAAAGCTATGAGGCAACTTTGATTGATGCGTATATAGCTCGTGCAGAAGCACGCTTAAATTAACATACTAATTTCCCCCTCGTAAAATGGTTACCTGAATTTCAGGTAACCATTTATATTTTTACACAATGGCAACTCATCTTAAAAGTTTATCAGATTTCAGTCACACAAGCATCCCTTCGGGCGAGGGCTTTAAGTTTGGAATTGTTACCGCTCAGTGGAATGCAGAAATTACTGGCGCCCTGTATAACGGAGCAGTATTGCTTCTTGAAAAACAAGGTGTAAAACCGGAAAACATTATTGAAATCACAGTACCCGGAAGTTTCGAGCTTACCGCGGGCGCCGACATTCTTTTAAGCAAAAAAGAAGTAGATGCCGTTATTTGCCTCGGATGCGTTATTAAAGGAGAAACCCCCCATTTTGATTTTATCTGCAATGCAGTTGCAAATGGCATTAGTCAGGTTAGTATAAAATATAATAAGCCAGTAATATTCGGAGTACTTACCACTAACAATCTTGAGCAGGCCCAGGCCCGCTCGGGAGGAATACATGGAAATAAGGGCGAAGAAGCAGCTGCCACTGCACTGCTGATGGCCGAATTACAAAACAATTTAATTGATTGAAACTTATTGACGTAAGTTTCGTATTGTGATTGAAATTCGATACTTTTAATAATTATGAAAAGAATAGCTATTTTATTCCTTCTCCTGTTTACTGCTACAGTTACCTTTGAATCTTGTTCATCTAAAACTTGTCCTGCGTATAACTCATATCCCAAAGACAGGCGATAGTTCTCGCCTTGAGCAATCTGTGTGTAATATTCACTCAGAAGATGATTGAAAACTTGGATTGCAATACAATACCTGCCTATTTTTGAGTTTATACTTTTTATGAATTGGATACCGCTAGAGACAATTGAGCAATTGCAGCAAATTAAAGAAGCTGCCGGACATAGTATTTTATTTAAACATAGTACACGTTGCTCTATCAGCCTTATGGCTAAAAGAAAGTTTGAATTCGAATGGGACGCACTTCCCGAAGACACATCTCTTTACTTTCTCGACCTTATAAAATACCGCCCTATTTCTAATGCGATTGCGGAATTATTCGATGTACATCACGAATCGCCTCAATTATTGCTCATTAAAGAAGGAGAATGTATTTATGAAGCTTCGCACAGCGAGATTTCTGCTGAGGAAGCCGCAGACCAAATGTCTGTGAATTTATAAATCACACTGTTTTAAGAAGGATACTTAAACGTTATCACTTTTAAAATATCTGGATGCAAGCTATAAAACACCGGACAGGTTTTAGCGGCATGTTCAAGAATTGCCTTTTCTTTATCATTATATGAACCAGTAAAGGCAATTTCTGCATGGATCTCGCTTACCCGTCTGGGATCCGCTGCCATTATTTTGGTAATTGCACAACTGGTTCCCTCAATATTGATTTCCCGTTCGCGGGCAGCAATCCCCATGATGGTTAACATGCAGTTTCCCAGGGAAGTAGCCAACAAGTCTGTCGGAGAGAATGCCTCGCCCTTTCCTTTATTGTCTACAGGCGCGTCAGTAATTATCTTTTCTTGCGATTGTGTATGTGTTGCTTCGGTTCTTAAATCGCCTAAATAAGTTATTGTGGAAGTCATATTCTAAAGTAAAAGATTAAAATTCAAAAATAAAAACCGCCCGCCAGACTACTGAAAAATATTAAATGATTTAAATAGCCTCAGGATGTCGAATTTACCTGTTTAGTTTAAATGTAAAAAGATTCCCATTTTTTTCATTTTTCCTTTTGAATTTTAAATTTCAAACAAACATCTCATATCTATAAGTTACATTTGTAAAATGATTGAATTGCCGGTTATTCCTGCCAACCAGGCAGCACGCAGACCCAACTGGTTACGGGTAAAACTACCTGTGGGAAAAGAATATGCGCATGTTCGCAGCCTTGTAGACACTCATAAGCTTCACACAATTTGTGAGAGTGGTAATTGTCCGAATATGGGCGAATGTTGGGGTGCCGGTACCGCGACGTTTATGATATTGGGCAATATCTGCACGCGTTCTTGTTCGTTTTGTGCTGTTGCCACCGGACGGCCGTTAGCGGTAGATCTGGATGAGCCCAACCGGGTTGCCAATTCAATTAAATTAATGAGCGTTAAACATGCGGTAATTACTTCGGTAGACCGAGATGATTTAAAAGATGGCGGCTCTATCATTTGGGCCGAAACCATCAGGGCAATCAGAAGAGATAGTCCCGGCACCACGATGGAAACTCTGATTCCAGATTTCAGAGGCATTTGGGATAACTTATACCGGGTTTGCGAAGAACGCCCTGAAGTGGTTTCTCACAATATTGAGACTGTAAAACGTTTAACCAAAGAAGTAAGAATACAGGCAAAATACGACAGAAGCATGGAAGCACTGAAACGTATTTCTGAATTTGGATTGAGAACAAAATCGGGCATTATGTTAGGTCTAGGCGAAACTGAAGCCGACGTAATTGAAACTATGCAAGATTTGGCCGACACTGGTGTTCATATATTAACTCTTGGCCAATATTTGCAGCCAACTAAAAATCACCATCCTGTATTAGATTGGATACACCCGGATCAGTTTGCTAAATACAAAGAAATCGGACAGAAAATGGGATTCAAATATGTAGAAAGTGGCCCATTAGTGAGATCATCTTATCACGCGGAAAAGCATCTTTTTGATCAGGTATTCTAATATCAGACTTTTCCCACTTCTGCAGAAAAAGGAGGATTAAACAATTCTTAAGAAGCCTAAAACTTCCGGGATGTGTCCGACTAATTTACTCGCTGTAACAATTGCAACACCTGCTTTAGCAACCAGTTCTTCGCCTGCTTTTCCATGAAGGTATACTGCTAAAATCGCCGCATCTTCCGGTTTACATCCTTGCGCCATAAAAGACGCAATCATTCCTGTGAGCACATCTCCCATTCCTCCGGAAGCCATTGCCGGCGTTCCGGTAGGATTAAAAGTACATTTCCCATCAGGAGTAAAAATGATGGTATACCTGTTTTTCAAAACAATTACGCATTGATACTCTACAGATTTTGACATCCCTGTTTGCAATCTATCCCACCATGTAGTATGCGCATCAAAAAGCCTGTCGAACTCCTTTATATGCGGTGTAAAAACCGAAGATTTAGGCACATAAAAGATAAGTTCGGGATTTAACGAGATCAGATTTATTGCATCTGCATCTATGACTATGGGATGCTTAAAATTACTTAAAGTTGCAGCCAGAATCTCCTTACTTTCCACTGATGTACCCAAGCCGGGACCTATTGCGATGGACTTATATTTATCCCAATCCAAATCTGCCGGAAGTACATTGGCATATCTCAAAGCAGCCATCACTTCAGGCGTCCGAATATTCAGAGCGTTTAAACCTTCCTCTGGGATACAGGCGGTTGTCAAGCCTGCTCCGGAATTTAGGCAAGCTTCGGAACAGAGCAGTGCAGCGCCCATGGTTTGGAGAGCGCCCGCTATTATTAAGGCGTGCCCGTAAGTTCCTTTATGACTGAAAGGATTACGATGTTTTAATCGCACTGAAACGTCCTTATCAGTCAGCAAACGATAGGGAGAATCTATCGATTCGATAAACTCTTCATCCAATCCTATATCAACAACTTCGAACCTTTTAATACACAAGGCCGACTCCGGGAGCAAAAAATTAATCTTAGGCCTTTGAAAGCTGATAGTAAGATCAGATTTTATGGTAACGTCATGCTGAGAAACCGGCCCTTCAGATTTGAATCCAGTCGGAATATCGACAGAAACGACCGGCTTCCCTAAGCTATTCAACCATTCCACCAGCGTTAACCATTCGCCTTCCAAAGCTTTATTCAGGCCCGATCCTATTAAAGCGTCAATAATGATATCTGCTTTCTCGTCGGTAATTTCAGCGACTTTTCTGAATTCGTCGATTAATACTCCAACAGACATTAGTCTTGCTAGATTCCCCTCAAACTCATCACTTGATTTTCCAGAAAACCTCGCTACTCGTGCCTGAACTCTATATCCGCTTTTGGCCAGTAAGCGAGCGATAGCCAGGCCATCTCCTCCATTATTTCCGGTGCCACAGTAAACACAAATGTTTTTTTTATTATCTGGATAGTTTTTGATGAAAGCCTCAGTAAAAGCAAGAGAGGCTTTTTCCATCAGATCAATTGATTTTATAGGTCGTTGCCGAATTGTATATTCATCGGCTTGCCGGATTTGATCTGAGGTTAAAAGGTTAAGCATATCCTGATTAACGAATCTTATTTAAGCTTGTTTAGCAAGTCCTGTGATTTTTCGTACAACATTGAATCCTCGGGAATTTTTTTGAGCCATGTAATTGTCTTCGGATTATTCCTTTCTTTCAAATAGCTTAAAGCCATATAAAATGCAGCATCGTACCTTAAGATGGATGTACCGGTATAAACTTTATTTAAAACCTTTCGGGATGCTTGAATATCTCCGGTTTCTATTAACGCGATACCATAATAAAACTGAGCCATTGAATTCTCCGGTTCGGATTTATTTACTTCTTCCAAAAGTGTT
Organism: uncultured Pedobacter sp.; assembly: GCA_966210515.1. Taxonomy (GTDB): domain Bacteria; phylum Bacteroidota; class Bacteroidia; order Sphingobacteriales; family Sphingobacteriaceae; genus Paradesertivirga. Next base: position 49,499 of record CBIHLM010000020.1, on the reverse strand, counting down.
TTAGCGGTGGAAAAATCTTTTTTGTTAAATGCCGCGGCCGCTTTCTGCATTTGATCTTCAGTGGTGTCATCCCCTCTTTCAGCCACTGCAATCATATTTGTATCTGCATATTGGCGATATAAATCCTTATGCCATGGTGCCCATACCAGAAACAAAACAAACACTGCTGCGATTGCTGATGTCCATGCCACATACCTGCGCATCGAAACCACCCTGACCTTTTTGTTAAAATGTCTGTTGCTTGTTTCAGACAGAGAATCCTGAAATTTCCGGTCATCCGCATCAGCGCCCAGCTTCATTTTTAAAGATGAATGCACGTTTTGATAAAAGGCGAGATCGGCTTGTAAATAAAGATCTGTTTTAAGAGCAGTTTCAAATTCTGCTCGCTCTTCTGCTTCCATATCACCTTCTGCAAAGCGGGCTATATCTTCCATGCTGTACATACTCATAGCTATTTAATTTTGCTTAATTAATTTGATGAGAGCAGCCATGCATTCGGATTTTTTCTTCCGAAGATACCCGTAGGTGACGCCCAACTTCTCGGCCACCAATTCCTGAGCATCGCCTTTAAGGCTTTCGCTGATAATTTCTTTACATCGGTCTCCAAGCTTTTCAAACATCAATGAAAAGTGTTTCGCTTCCTCATCCTGTTTTTCCAGCAATTCAGCTTCCGCAAAAACATCCTCACCTATTACTAATAAAGCGTCGTCGATTTTTGTTACCGATAAAACCGATCTTTTTTTCAAATCATTAAGCCATTTCCGCTTGCAGACCAGTAGAAGGAAGGGTTCAAAAGGACAGCTGAGTTTAAATGACTTATACTTCGCCTGCTGGTAAATATCAATCAATGCTTCCTGCATTATATCCGCAGCATCATTTTCAGAACCACTATTATTAATTATATAACGCTTGATTTTTCCTGCAAACTTGTCATAGATTTCCTGCACTACCCTACCGTCATTTTTTAGCAGAGCTTCAATAAAGCGATGATCCTGATGCAGCTTATCCAAAACTTTTACATTCTAAGTTAAGCTCTTTTAAACTTTTTGAAAATAATTTTTCAAAAGAGGGGTAACAAATTTCACGTCGCGCTGATATAGTTTCAAATCAATCAAAACGGCCGACGCTGAAAAGCCTGAAAAGAGTAAGCAATATTAACAAGAACAAAAATGAGAACACATAAACAAGTACTAACAAGATGTCTGATAAACCTGGCAATGGTTCTGGCTATCTGTATCCTAATTCAAGTATTAATAATAAAATAATCATTTAAAAACCCAAACGGCGGAAGCTGAAAAGCCTAAGAGTAAGCAAAACAATAAAAATCAAAATCATGAAAAAGATCAACTTAATACCAGCCCTATTTTTATCAGCTATCATATTATTCGCTGCTTGCAGAAAAGATAGAAACCTTCCTGTCAACACGGCGAACACAACCAAAGAGTTCACCGAAAAAATTGGCCCTAAAAAACAAACCATTTCAATCAATGCTACCGATTTGCCGAAAACTGTAAGTTTATCCGGGGGCACAAAAATCACTTTCCCGATAGGCTCTCTTACAAAAAACGGCATTCCGGTAACAGGTGAAGTAACTGTAATCGCTTACGAGATGTTAAAAAGAAGCGAAGTAATTATGGGCGGCACCAACACAAACCATATTTCGGGTGCTCCGCTTGTATCCGATGGATTTATTTTTATCGATGTAAAAGCGAACGGCGAGAGCGTAGATAGAAATCTTGCGGTTCCGGTTAAAGTTCGGATTCCGGCGAACCGTGAAGGGGTAACTCAGCTATGGGAAGGCGTTCAGAATGACGAAGGGCAACTGGCATGGCAAGCGCCTAAACCAGCAAACGGTGCAGGACAAAGAGAAGTACAATCCACTCAAGGTGAATTTGCATTTGATTTTGGAATGTTAGGTTGGATAAATTGCGATGTGTTCTGGAGCTATTCAAATCCTAAAACTACCGTACGTGTTGAGGTTTTAAATAATCCCGGCACAATGGCAACCTTCCGCGGATTTTCCGGAGAAACCTTCGTTTTCTTTTGTGCCAAAGGAAGCAATGTAGCTGCGCAGCTTTATACTCCTGACGGTGCAAATAAAGTAAAAAGCTATGACAACGTGATGCCTGTAGGCGAAGAAGGACGTTTAATTGCATTTTCTATTAAAGACGGAAGATATTACTTCGCAAAGAAAGAAATCACCATCACTGCGAACCAAAATGAAAGCCTTACCCTGGCAGAAACAACCGAAGCAATTGTTCAATCTGAGATAAGTAGCTTAAATAATTACTAAAACCTGCCTAAATAAGCGGTTAACCTTACACCGGTGATAGCTCATCACCGGTGCTTTTTGCTTTAAAATAATTGCTATATTTAATTTCGATAACAACCATGAAGTACCTGATTATAGCCTTGTTAACACTTTTATCATCAGCGGTTAGCGCGCAAGTTCCACCTTTAGATACAATTCCGGCTGTAATTAATGTAAACCAGGACAGCAGCGGATCTAAATTTAGCGCAACATTAAGAGAATTGAGGCAAATATCAGGGGCACCAGCTCCCTTCTACACATACTTCTGGGAATTCGGAGATGGCCGTTTTAGTTTTGAGAAAAACCCACTTCATTCCTACCGGGATACCGGAACTTATGATGTCAGAGTGTATGCTACTAACAACTACGATGATGGCAAACCGCCTCCAACAAAACCTAAAAAAATAAATGTCCCCAAAGCTCCTACAACACGATATGCAGGCGCCTCTCCCAGCTTTTTTAAAACTGGCGGAAGTATTGAACTTAAAACCAACCGTATGCCTAAACCTGCTGAAGAAATGGTTTTGCTTGTTGGTTACCGGAATAAAGCAGAATGGAACATCCCAAATCTAAGCGGGAAACTGGCCATTCTTTACAACGAAAAGCAGTTTAAACAGGATAATTTTTTAATCAAAGAGACACGCAGCTATCACAATGAGCAGAAGTCGACGCTCAATACATTGTTAGCATATGTTCCGCTTCAAAAGGTTATTGAAGAAGACTGGAAGCAAAAAGGAGGTCCGGCGACTATCGAAAAAATCAAACCGGACGAACACTCGCATGTGATAAAGGATAAAACAGAATTATTCAGAAACAGCGAAGTATGGAAGTTTGAAAATTTAAAGCAAGGCGAAGAGCGTTTTATGTTTTTGTCTTTGAATACTACTCCCGAAATGCTTCAGGACACGAATGCTGTGGTTACAATTTCTGCAATTTTTATCCCGGATGACCCACTTCTAGAGCATGAAATTCAGGATTTACAGCTGCAGATTGTTGCCTCGCATGATCCGAATAAAATGATGCTGAAAAACCGCAGAATGAATTACCGTTTTATTGGTAAAAAGCGAGAGCTAACTTATAAAGTGCGTTTTCAGAATACAGGAGAAGGGCCTGCAAAAAAAATAGCGATAGGTGTACGTACTGCTGGCATTCTTGATGTATCTACCGTAAAAATAAGCGATTCCCAACCAAAATGTGTTCCATGTATTTCGGCTTACAGTAATCAAAGCTGTTTAGATAAATTCCTTTTTAAAGACAGTGTAGGATTTGTTTTTAAGAACATTTATCTACCCGGAACGAAGCAAAAAGGCATTTCCGATATGGACTCGACCATGGGCTATATTGAATATTCTGTCAGTTTTAAAAAGAAACCAAAGAAAGTTCCTTTCGACAGTCAGGCAGCTATTGTTTTCGACAAAAATGAACCGATTTACACTAACCGCTCAGTCGGACGCTTTAAACCTGGCCTTTCTCCAGGAATTATAGCGACATATGGCACCCAGGTAAATAATTCAGCGATTGCCATGGGAAATAAAAATTTCGGTGTAGGCCTAAGCGTAGCTCCATTTTCGCCCTATCGAAAATACCTGCAATGGGAGCTTTTTGTAAGCACATTTAATGAGTCTGAAACTAATCTTGGCCGTATTCCAGGCAATAGGGACACCGTGATCAACCGTATTGGTTATAAAATAGATTATCGCGAACGCTCGAGAAAATCTCAGGTTATTTCCATCGATGCCGTTCCTGTTCAGTTGAGATATAATTTAAACTCTTTTATAGGATTTGGTGCGGGTGCCATGCTTTCGGCAAACCTCAGAACAACAAATGAATTAACACAAGACACATATCTGCAAAGTGCAAACGGCCAGAGCCTCACTATAAATTCTATTCAAAAAGAGGAGACTCAAAACTTTGACCAATGGAGAACCACCTTATTTGCAGACATTCAGCTAGGAAGAGTTCGGGTGGGCCCTTCATTAGGTATCCGGTACCTTCATTCCCTCGATATCAAGGACCGGCGATTTTCCACATATCTTGCATGGAGATTTTAAGTCTAAAATGAAGGCTATATATCTGCTTCTCATTTATATATCTTTTTTTCAACAGGCGGAAGCTCAGGATAATACCCGGCAAGCGCTTGACACAAGCCTCATCAGATTTAAAAGAGAGGATAATTTAACCGCCTGGCTTTATGCGCGGATAGCCCACAATGCCGAAAATCCCGGCGAACGATTGCCTTTTTTAATGTCTACAGAAAGCGAAGCATGGAGGGAACCCCAAAATAATCAGGAAATTGAAGGATGGTTAAATCTGTTAATTAACCAGGGATATTACCAGCTTTATACGGGAAATATTTTGAAGTCCATAGAATTATATGAAAAAGCCTATGCGTTTTACAAACTGCATCCGGTTCAAAACTTCGATCTTGTGGAATACATCTTTAAACCGTTGGGGAATAACTATACGCGTTTGGGAGACTATAGCAATGCCATTTTTATCCAGAAAAAAAGCCTTAATATCGCCGAAGCAAAACACGATAAGTTAGCCATTGCTTCCATATACAGCAATTTAGCCATCTCATACAAATCGATGGGAGAATTAAACCGGGCTGAAAACCTTTGCAGGAAAGGATTCAAATATTTAACAGAAAATCATCCGGTATCCGGACTTCTTTACAGCACGCTGGCTGATATCGAATATGAAAAAGGCCAATATGCGAAAGCTTCAAAAAGTGCAGCTTCTGCTCTGAATATTTTGTCGTTAAACAGAAGCGATAACTCTGCTTACTGGCTGCTTAGCGCTTATACCCTTGCGGGAAATATAGAACAGAAAAAAAATAACGTGCAAGCGGCACGGAAATATTATCTAAAAGGACTTAACATAATTGAGTTGAATTTTAAAGGAAGCCGAAAAAGGGAAAAAGCGAATCTGCTTAACCAATCAGGAAATATTTCAGTTTCACAAAAAAACCCGTCGCAGGCTCTGAACTTTTACAATCAGGCATTAAAAATTTTGATCCCTGGCTTCGGGAGCGCTGATTATAGCTTACCGGCATACAATAAATTATATAGTGAGAACCGGCTTTACGATGCCTTAGATGGCCGTGGCAATGCTCTATTAATGCTAAATAAACAGGAAGAGTCCCTAGATAATTATCTACTGGCAATGGCTACCGGCGATAAATCCCGTAATGAATTTGCTAGTGCTGTGGATCGGTTGTATTATCAAAAACAATCGAAGAAACTGGCTGAAAAAGCTATCGCGACGGCTTATAATCTTTGGATTAAAACACGTGAGAAGAAATATTCGGAAACAATATTGCGCATAGCCGAACAAACAAAGGCCCGAACATTGTTAGATCAAATTCAACAAAATCAACAATCCCTTTTAAGTTCAAATAATCCGCAGCTCAAAGAACACCAGGCTTTAAAACGGGCGATTATTTATTATGAAAAAGAACATCTCCTGAATAGCAAGGATAAAAGGCTTCTTGATAACTTGCACGAAACACAATATAAACTGGCAATTTTAGATAAAGAGATCAAAAAGAGATACCCTGCGTGGAACAATTCGAACCCGCTTGAATCTATTTCAATAAAGAGACTGCTTAATGAAATACCTCATGAATTTAGCGTCATAACTTTCTTTTGGGGAGAAAAGACCGCGTTCATCATCAAAGCAAAAAAAGGCGGCATCGATACTATTATCGAGCTTAAAAATGCGGCGCAGTTAAAAAGGAAAATCAACGATTTTGTTCAGATTTACTTTAAACAAGGTCCTTCAGCGATGGTGAATAATCCCGAAGATTTTTTCAAATCTTCTCATCAGATCTTTCAGAAACTTCTTGTAAATGATCTTAAGCACGAACTGAAGAAAAAAACTCTAATAATTGCTGACGATATTTTAGGGTACCTCCCGTTTGAATCGCTAATTACCAGTTCTCAATATTCAGAATCTATAGCCCAATGGCCTTTTTTGATTAAAAAAACTTCTATTAGCTATGCCTATTCGCTACAAACCTGGCTAAGCTCATCGTCCAACCAACCGACACGCAATCGGAATGGATTTAGCGGTTTTTTTATAGCGCAGAATGAAGGTGGCATCCCAATTCCGGCTGTTGCTGTTGAGGCCGAGAAGCTTGAAGAACGATTAAAGGGAACCTATCACATCAACAAAAAAGCCTCAATTACGACATTTACGCACGCATTAAATACAAGTAATGTTCTCCATCTTAGCACCCATTCCTTTATGGTTGGAAGCAGAGCCGAACCTGCATTGCAATTATCAAATGGCAAATTTTTTCTATTCGAATTATCGGCTCAGACAAGGGTTCCAAACCTGATGGTTTTAAGTGCCTGTCGAACGGCAGATGGTATTATGGCTTCAGGCGAAGGTGTTCTTAGCTTGTCCAGAGGGTTTACAGCAGCCGGAACCCGCGGCGTTGTGGCAGGATTGTGGAACATAAACGACGAAGCGAGCTCGCAAATAGTATTGTCTTTTTACGAAAAACTACAAAAAGGAACAGACGCTGCAACATCACTTCATCAGGCTAAGATTGAATGGCTTAAAAGCAAACACAGCAATCCGGCATTGCTGTTGCCATATTATTGGAGCAGTTTAATCTACATTGGAAAACCACAGGTGATTTCGCTGGAAACTGCCGATAACTATTTTTTGGTGTACAGTACCTTGCTGGGACTTTCGCTAACTGCAATTGCATGCTATCTCTTCCGCCGGAGACAGAAAAGGAATCACCCTCAATCCGGCTAACGACCCATCTCAACTTTCAGAAACTTTCCGGTATGGCTATTTTTCACCTTTGTCAAATCATCAGGGGTACCAGAAAATAAAATTTGTCCGCCACCCGACCCACCCTCAGGCCCAAGATCAATTACCCAGTCAGACACTTTGACAACATCAAGGTTATGTTCTATTACCAGTACCGTGTTTCCATGATCGACAAGCCGGTTAAGAACGCCAAGTAAAACATTAATATCCTCAAAATGAAGTCCCGTTGTGGGCTCATCCAGGATGTAAAAGGTTTTTCCTGTATCTTTTTTAGAAAGTTCTGTTGCCAGCTTGACGCGTTGTGCTTCTCCACCCGATAAAGTAGTGGATGACTGTCCCATTTTTATGTAACCTAAACCTACATCAAACAGCGTTTTTATCTTACGATAAATGGAAGGAATAGGCTCGAAAAACGCAACCGCATCTTCAATACTCATATCCAAAACATCACTTATTGATTTTCCGCGATAGCGCACCTCTAAGGTTTCGCGGTTATAACGTTTACCCTGGCACTCTTCACAGGGAACCTGAACATCCGGAAGGAAATTCATTTCAATCACTTTCATTCCTGCACCCTGACAGGTTTCGCATCTTCCTCCCTTGACGTTGAAAGAGAATCGCCCCGGCTTATAACCTCTTATTCGGGCTTCGGGCAAGCCAACAAAAAGGTTACGAATGTCAGAAAACACTCCGGTGTATGTTGAAGGATTGGATCTCGGCGTGCGCCCGATAGGGGTTTGATCAATTTCAATTACCTTATCAATATGCTCAAGACCTTCTATTTTTTTATAAGATAGCGGTACTTTCTTCGCTCTGAAGAAATGATGATTTAATATCGGATATAAAGTTTCTGCGATTAAACTCGACTTACCACTGCCGGAAACGCCTGTAACACTTATAAATTTACCCAAAGGGATTTCGAGTGTTACATTTTTTAAATTATTACCGGTAGCATTTTTCAGGATCAACGATTTCCCCGTTCCATCACGCCGTTTGGCAGGCACCGCAATTTCTTTGGCGCCGCTGATATAATCGTTAGTTAAAGTTTGCGTCCTCGTAAACTCCTGAGGAGTACCGGCCGACACCACCTCGCCTCCATGAACGCCGGCCGCAGGTCCCATATCAATCACGTAATCTGCTTCAAGGATCATGTCCTTATCGTGTTCGACGACCAGTACTGAGTTGCCGATATCCCGAAGATTCTTCAATGCGGAGATTAAACGGGCATTATCGCGCTGATGTAAGCCAATGCTTGGCTCGTCCAGAATGTAAAGAACATTAACCAATTGAGAGCCGATTTGCGTAGCAAGTCTGATCCTTTGAGCCTCACCACCCGAAAGAGTTTTAGCAGTTCTGTCGAGCGTTAAATAGTTTAGGCCAACATCAAGCAGAAAACCGATTCTGGAGCGGATTTCTTTAAGTATTTCTTTAGCAATTACATTCTGGCGTTCTGTCAATTTATCTTCAACACCCTCAAACCATGCTGACAGGTTTGAGATATCCATTGTAGCTAATTCAAAGATATTTTTCTGGTTTACTTTGATATGAAGGGATTCCCTTTTCAAACGGGCACCTTCGCATTCAGGGCATTTCCTTAAAACGCGATAATTCTCGAGGTCGTCGCTGGCCTCTTCTCCACGTTTTTCCGTCTGCTCCTCAAGCATCTTAATAATACCATCAAAAGTTATCTGATAGTTTTGAACGTTCCACTTATTATATTCAACCGGAACGGTTAGAATGTCATCAGAACCGTTTAAAATAATATTAATAATATCCTCACCGAGCTTTTCGATCGGCGTTGATAAAGAAAAATTGAACTTTTTAGAAAGCGCCTTTAATATTTGGAACATCCAGGTTTCGCGATACTCTCCCAGTGGAGCAAGTCCGCCTTGAACAATGCTTAATTTAGGATTAGGAATAATCGCATTGTTATCAATCTCAAAAATGTATCCTAAGCCGCTGCATTTCTGACAAGCTCCGTAAGGTGAATTAAAGGAGAACGTATTCGGCTGCGGCTCATCGTAAGAAATTCCGGAAACCGGATCCATCAAATACTTGCTGAAAAAGAACTCGTTATTCTCCTGATCAGAGATTTTGATAATTCCCTTTGCTGTTTTTAATGCAGTCTGAATGGATGTATATAAACGCTTCTTATCCTTTTCGGTGACAAGCAAACGATCAATCACCATCTCAATATCATGAATCTTATACCTGTCGACCTGCATCTTTGGCGATAAATCTAAAATCTCGCCGTCCACCCGAACCTTTAAATATCCTTGCTTTCTTATTTGCTCAAACAACTCCCGGTAGTGGCCTTTACGTCCCTTAACCACCGGAGCCAAAATATTTATAGCCTTGCCATCAAATTTCTCGAGAACGTTTTTAAACATCTGATCTTCAGACATCCGTTCCATTTTCTCCCCAGTCACATACGAGTAAGCCTCACCTATACGTGCAAAAAGCAATCGCATGAAATCGTATATCTCTGTAATTGTGCCCACTGTGGAGCGAGGATTCTTAGAGGTGGTTTTTTGCTCGATGGCAATCACAGGACTTAAGCCTGAAATCTTATCTACATCCGGGCGCTCCATGCCTCCCAAAAACTGACGGGAATAGGCACTGAACGTCTCCATATAACGGCGCTGTCCTTCAGCATAAATCGTATCAAAAGCTAAAGATGATTTTCCGCTACCACTTAAACCCGTGATAACAACCAGCTTATTGCGCGGAAATGAAACATCAATATTTTTGAGATTATGCACCCTGGCTCCGTAAACTTCTACTTCACTTTGCTCGCCAAGGTCGGGGGTAGCTTTATCCATAAATTAAAAAGAATATTAATGGATAAAGATTAGAATTTGTTTGAGAAAATGTATCCCCTTAAAGTAAAAAAGACACAGATAAATAGCTTCGAGAGAATTGACATACAGACTTCGGAAATCAAAATGAGCCCACAAGACTCAAGACAATGCTTATTCTCGAAAGCTGAGAGTTCAGATTCGCCTTTAGCTTGTCATTCTGGCAAAAACAACGGTGGACGAAAGCTAAAAGCGAAAGCTCTGTTCTAATTCTGAAGAACGGTGACTGCGTTCAAGGCATTTTCGCCAACCTTTGGATCGATCACATAAGGCGCAGCTGCAGGTTTTTCCTGTTCAGCAAGTAATTGCCTGTTCCGGCGTACAAAACCGTGCTTCAAAGGATTTTCAATAATCTGCTTCATCGCGATTAGTTTATAAACGTAAGAAGCAGTTTCGCCGTTTAATTTCATTTTATAATAGTTCCGTTGGCCCTGCTTAGCCATTTGACGTAAAAGGTTCACTTCACCTATATTGTAGGCTGCAGCAGCCAGAGTCCAGCTATTAAAAATTCCATGTAACTCTTTAAGGTATTTACATGCAGCAATAGTTGATTTACGAATATTTTGACGCTCATCAATTTCACCGTTTACACGCAGTCCATAGTTACGAGCAGTACCAGGCATAAACTGCCAAAAGCCCGATGCACCTTTGGGAGATGTACCCGAAGCTAAACCACTTTCTACTAAAGGCATGTACTTAAAATCCTCAGGAATGCCATACGCTTTTAAAATAGGAACAATAACAGGGAACCATTCATCAGCCTTACGGTGAAGCTTAGTTGTTTGAATCCTTTTATAACTATGAGCCATTAAATACTTACGCATTTTAACAGCAATCAATTTTCCTTGCGGCAAGTGTTCGTTAGAAAATGCTAGTGTCGGAATTTTTAACTTGGGAGAGGCTTGTTTTTTTTCTTCTTTTTGAATTTGTAGTTGAAAAGGAAGAATCACCTTTTGCGAAAACGAATTTAAATGGGTGACCGGAGTACTATACATAAATAATTTTGCCGAGAGCATCATTATTAGCAGTCCGGAACATGCTATTAAATGTTTTTTAATCATGTGTTCCTTACTTATGTTTTACTTAAAAAGTTTTCAAAGATATCAATTATATACTTAATTACCAAATAGTTACGTTTTTCGCCTAAGCCTCAAGCACTTATCTCATCATAAAAAGGCCTTTTTTTATCAGTTTAATAAAACACATTGCAATAACAGACGTTTTATTTTCTTAACTTTGCACCCCATTTTAGAAAGGTTAGCAGCGTATCATGCCAGATAAAAAAAACAGGAACAGTCGCGAAGACAAATCCCTCAATAACAATCGTTTCCAAAGCAGTTCAAATAACGAACGCCCGGAAAATTCAAACAGCGATAAAAAGAAAAAGTTTGAGGGAGAATCAAAAAGACCTTACAATAGTCGTTCAGACAAGTCAGAAAGCAGAGAGCCTTCTGACAAGAAATATTCCCGCACTTCAGACGAGAGACCTTCAGGAAAGAGATCTTTCTCAGGACCGAAAGAAAAACCTTTTGGCAAAGCGGACCGATCATTTGAGAAAAAACCCTTCAATGCGGATCGCAGCGGATCGGAAAAAAAGCCCTACGGCGAACGTTCCTTTGATAAAAGACCCAGAACCGGAGAAGGCAAAAGCTTCGATAAACCAAGGGAAGCCCGATCGTTCGATAAAAAACCTTTAGGAGAGCGATCATTTGATAAAAGGCCAAGATCAGGAGAAGAGAAAACTTTTGACAAACCCAGAGAAGCAAGGTCCTTCGAAAGAAAACCTTTTAAAGCAGGAGAAGAAAGAAAATTCAGCAAACCTGAAGGCGGTTCTTTTGAGAAAAAACCCTTTAAAAGAGATGGCGACAGACCGTTCAAATCAGGTTCGGCCGGACTTCCTTACGAAAGAAAGCCGTTTAAAAGCAAGAATGAAACCCGCAAGTGGACTTCTGAAGAAAAAATCGAACAACCGGCGACAACCCGCGGAAGAAAAAAAACCGCACAAGCTGACCCTGAGTTAATCCGCTTAAATCGCTATATCGCAAACGCTGGTATTTGCTCAAGAAGGAAAGCGGATGAACTTATCGAGGCAGGTGTGATCTCTGTAAATGGCGAGGTTGTATCTGAACTTGGTTTCAAAGTTAATCCGTCAAAGGATTTAGTTAGGTATAACGGCGAAACACTAAAGCGTGAGAAAATGACTTACGTTCTTTTAAACAAGCCGAAAGACTATATCACAACCACAGACGATCCGCAAGAGCGCAAAACGGTAATGCAATTAGTTGATAAAGCATCCAAAGAGCGTATTTATCCCGTTGGTCGCCTTGACAGAAATACTACTGGTTTATTGTTAATGACGAACGATGGCGATTTAGCTGAAAAGCTTTCTCATCCCCGGAATAACATTATAAAAATTTACCAGGTTGAATTAAACAAAAGTCTTAGCCAAGGCGATTTTAACAAAATCGAATATGGTATAGAGCTGGAAGACGGATTGATTAAGCCAGATGCATTAAGCTATGTAGCCGGAGCCAGTAAAAAAGAAATTGGCATTCAGATACATACGGGAAAAAACCGTATTGTTCGCCGGATATTTGAACACCTGGGCTATGAGGTTGTAAAACTCGACCGGGTTGTTTACGGCAGCTTAACGAAGAAAGATCTCCCTCGTGGGCGCTGGAGATATTTGGAAGAAAAAGAGATTATTCAATTGAAACATCTTATAAAATAGACCGAAGGCTTCGTGAAAACGGAGCCTTTTCTTTTAGTCCTTTTTATTAATCAGTTTCAAAGGCCGCAGAGGCCTTTTGACACAAAGATTGCGAAGAACTCTACCCATTTTCATAGAATTGTTAACTTGCAGTTTAAACTAAAAAATGAAATCTACATTACTTGCCTTCTGTTTTATGCTAATGCTATCGCCATTTGAATCAAAAGCTCAAAAATTCAACCTCCTGATAGGAACTTATACTAAACCCGGCAAAAGTGAAGGCATTTATGTTTATGAATTTGACACTGCGACCGGCAAGGCCAGTTATAAGAATAAAGCCGGCGGATTAACAAATCCGTCCTATCTAACTCTAAGTAATGATCAAAAATTTGTTTACGCGGTAAACGAAGCCGGTCCGGGAAAAGGAGCGATTTCTTCATTCTCATTTGATAAACCCAGCGGTTCATTGAGCCTTTTAAATCAAAAGCCGTCAAATGGAGATGGTCCCTGCTACATCTCGATTGATAAAAACAGCAAGCATATTTTCGTTGCAAATTATTCCGGCGGAACTTTCAGCGCAATTCCAGTCCTTGAGGGCGGAAGCTTAGGAGATAGAGCCCAGACTTTTGTATTCGAATCCAACGGCGTTGGAAAAGGTCAGCAAGAAAAGCCGCATGCACATTCTGCTGTTCTTTCGCCGGATGAAAAACATGTTTTTGTCTGCGATCTGGGAAACGACGAGATCCGATCATATAAATATTCGCCCAAAGCTGAATTGCCATTAAGCAGCAAGCAGATTATAAACTTACCGAAGGGCAGCGGACCAAGGCATTTCGAATTTCATCCGAATGGGAAATTTGCATATGCGGTCCAGGAATTAACCTGTGATGTGGTAGCATATTCTTATAAAAAAGGCAAGCTATCTTTTCTACAAAAAATCTCAGGTGTACCGGAAGGATACAAAGGCCGATATTGGGCAGCAGATATTCATCTTTCGCCGGATGGCAGATTTCTTTACTCTTCTAATCGGAATGATGCAAATGACATCGCTATCTTCTCCGTTCAAAAAGATGGGAAACTGCTTTCTGCAGGACGCCAATCTACTTTAGGTAAAGCACCTAGAAATTTCGCAATTGACCCTACAGGCAACTATTTACTGGCTGCAAATCAGGATAGTGATAGTATAGTAATCTTTAAAAGGAATAAGGATACAGGCTTATTAAGCGATACTGGAGAAAGGATTAAGGTTGGGTCTCCGGTGTGCTTAAAATTCTCGGACGTTAAGTAGAATGAATTTGAAATTCCCCTTATCCAGGTTGAAGATTAGCTTAGATAAGGGGAACATTTTACTGTACAAGCAATGAGTTACACTAGCGCTGCATCAAGCACTTCCTTATAAAACCGCTCGTATATAGGAAGAATATTTGCCAGATCAAATTCTTTAGCACGTTTCAGGGCATTCTCTTTAAACTCCGCTAACCGACTTGCGTCTTCTAAAATATGTATAGCATTTTTTGCCATATCGTCCACATCGCCAACGTTACTTAAGAAGCCGGTTACACCATGAAGATTCAATTCGGGTAAGCCCCCTGTATTAGAAGATATCACCGGGACTTTACACGCCATAGCCTCCAATGCAGCCAGACCGAAGCTCTCGGAATGGGAAGGCATTATAAACAGATCGGCGACCGAAAGGATTTCTTCAACCGCATCCTGTTTACCAAGAAAACGCACATTTTCACAAATCTTAAAGTCACGGCACAGTGTTTCGCATTTCACGCGATCTTCGCCATCGCCTACCATCAATAGTTTAGATGGAATTACTTCGTTTACTTTTTTAAAGATCCTGATAACATCTGTTGCCCGTTTTACCTTTCTAAAGTTTGACGTATGCACCAGAATATGTTCATTATTCGGAGCAATAGCCTTTTTGAAATGATCCTTAGGTTTAAGACTAAATCTGCTCAGGTCTATAAAATTCGGGATCACCCGAATATCTTTCTGAATATCGAAATGTTCGTAAGTGGATTTACGCAGGTCTTCTGAAACAGAAGTCACGCCATCCGACTGATTGATGGAAAATGTCACCACCGGCTTAAATGTAACGTCCTTACCAACCAGGGTAATATCGGTACCATGCAAAGTAGTAACAACCGGAATATGTATGCCGTAAGTAGCCAAAATTTGTTTGGCCATATACGCGGCCGAAGCATGCGGGATGGCATAGTGAACGTGCAATAAGTCCAATTTCTCAAAACGCACCACATCTACAAGCTTACTGGCTAAGACCAATTCGTAGGGCGGATAGTCAAAAAGTGGATATTGCGATACAGAAACCTCGTGGTAGTATAAATTTTCTGAAAAGAAATCAAGCCTTGCAGGCTGGCTATAGGTAATAAAATGAACCTGATGTCCATTATTTGCCAGAGCTTTTCCAAGCTCTGTGGCTACTACCCCGCTGCCCCCAAAGGTAGGATAGCATACAATTCCAATCTTCATAGCACAAATTAAACATAAAAAAATAAGCAGATTGTTTAATCTCCGTCAATTCTTGTGTAATAATGTTATCAGATTTCCTTTATAGTCAATCGCCAGCACTTGCACATTCCTGCACATTTAATTCCCTTTCTTAATAGCATCGTAAATCACATCCTGTATCCTCGGCCTTATTCGCAAGCTAGAGAGTTTATTTGTCACCGTCGGATGCACTCTGTTAGAAAGGAAAATATAAATGAGATCATATTCAGGATCAACCCAAACAGCTGTTCCTGTGTAGCCTGTATGGCCATAGCTTTTAGCAGAAGCAAAATCTGAAGGATATCTGTTCGTCCTGTCAGGATCCCAGCGATCGAAGCCCAGACCACGACGACTTACATCGGAGTTTTTTGCAGTAAAAAGCTCGATGGTTTCGGGTTTAAAATATCGTTTACCACCATAGGTTCCACCATTCAACATCATCTGAAAAAGGATAGCCAAATCGTTAGCAGATGAAAACAGACCGGCATGACCGGAAACGCCACCTGCCATAGATGCCCCCTGATCGTGAACGTAGCCATGAACTAAAGTTTTTCTGAATTTATCATCCTGCTCTGTCGGAACGATGCGTTGTTTATTGAAACGGTTACGAGGATTAAACCCTGCTGTATACATACCCAAGGGAGCGTAAAACTGGCTTGCTACATAATTATCCAACCGGTCAATGGTTAGTCGTTCAATAATATCTTTCAGCAAATACATACTTACGTCGCTGTATACGTATTTTCCACGCGATTGAAGTCGTGAATTCAACATTTGCGGCCACATTACGTCACTAAAATAATTGGCTTTTAAATAATAATTATCAGCAACCTTTAAGGGATACAAAGAAGATGAATCTCTGCTGTAATCAATTGGCCGCAGGGCCTCAAAAAAAGGAATATAAGGAATTAGTCCTGCTTGGTGCAGTAGAAGCTCTTTTACCGTAATATTGTTTTTATCGGTATTTCTGGCCAACGGAATATATGTACCAATGTTCGTTTCCAGTTTAAGTTGTCCCTGTTCATATAAACGCATTGCCGCGATGGTGGTAGCGGCGATTTTAGTTACAGATGCAAGGTCAAAAATATCATCGGTCTTCGCTGGAATCCCATCGTACGTATGATGACCGTAAGCTTTGTTGAAAATGACTTTTCCATTTTTTACTATCATTACAACAGCACCCGGCGTAGCTTTCTGCGAGATTGCCTCTTCTACTATTTTATCAATAGGCTGCTCAAGATTCTTGCTTTTTATACCGACCTCTTCGGGTACTGTATACTTTAAACGGGATACAGAAGTATTGTAACCCGATCCTTTAGAATCGGGAGATAGATTTTTAGAATTGGCAGTGATAGCAATGCCGCCGAAAACAGCCTGACCAGCATAAATTGCAGATTCAGGAGTGTTTTGAGACATCCAAATAGTCGGACATGTGATAGTATTCAAAAATGGTAAACCTTTTGGATCCCCATAGGCAACAATAATCACCCGTTTCATTTTCTGAAGTTCGCTAATGAAATTCTGTACAGAAACATTGCTTAATGAAACTTCTGTTACCTCAAGAATTACTGTATTAAAAAACTTCAGATCGGCATTCAATGTATCAAGCGCCAAAGCCTGATTTGTATTAGAAAGTATAAACGAAGTTATTTCTGAATACTTTTTGAGAATGCTTGAAAACTCTTTCGGATATGATGTACCAAGCGATACACAGGCGATCTTTTGATGCTCCAAATCTCCTAAAGGAATAAGATTTTTCTCATTATTAAACAAAACGGTCGAAGACTCAAGAGACCGCGATTTTGCCAACCATTTTGTTGTAACCGGTTCATCGATATCAGCCGACATGGAAATGATCACTATCAGGACTAATGTAATTGCCTCTATAAATAACAGGTAATGTTTCTTCATTGAATATCTGGAGAATGGATCACAATCTATACAACGAAATTACAACTCATGAATTACATTTTTGTGTGCTATTAATGATTATTGAGGATTTCTGCCTCTCTCCCGAATTAAATTATCAACACTGATTTTTGATCAGAAACAGGCGGCTTATTTTAATTAAATTTGCCTGATAATTATGTCTGATATTATTCAACTTTTACCTGATTCGGTTGCCAATCAGATTGCCGCGGGCGAAGTAGTTCAACGGCCGGCATCAGCAGTAAAAGAACTCATAGAAAATGCCATTGATTCCGGAGCCGGAAAAATTCAATTGATCATAAAAGATGCCGGAAAATCGCTTATCCAGGTAATTGATGATGGCTGCGGCATGAGTGTGACCGATGCCCGCATGTGTTTCGAACGACATGCTACATCGAAAATCCGTCGTGCCGAAGATCTGTTTTCTATACGGACCATGGGTTTCAGAGGTGAAGCCATGGCATCTATTGCTGCAATTGCCCAGGTAGAACTTAAAACCCGCAAGCACGAAGACGAATTAGGAACGTCCATCTGCATTGAAGGCTCGGAAGTTATCAGGCAAGAACCGGTGTCATGCAGTGCCGGGACAAGCATCTGCGTTAAAAATTTATTTTACAACATTCCTGCAAGAAGGAACTTTTTAAAGGGGAATCCTGTTGAGTTGCGTCACATAATCGACGAATTTCAACGAGTAGCTTTCGCTCATCCCGAAATATTTTTCACCTTTCATCACGATGGAAATGAAATATTCCATCTGCCACAAGCCTCTCTTAAACAACGCATTATCCACATTTTCGGAAGCACCTATAATCAGAAACTTGTTCCTGTTGAAGAGAACACAAGTATTATAGACCTTAGGGGTTTTATCGGCAAACCCGAATTCGCTAAAAAAACCCGTGGCGAACAATATTTTTTCGTCAATAAGCGGTTTATCAAAGATCCGTATCTCAATCATGCGGTTGCAAAGGCTTATGAAGAGTTGCTGCCAGACGACAGCTATCCTTTATATGTTCTGTTTATTGAGATCGACCCATCGAAAATTGATATAAATGTTCATCCCACAAAAACAGAAATTAAGTATCAGGATGAGAAGTCTATTTATGCAATTATTCGCTCGGCTGTAAAGCGCTCGCTCGGACAATATAATATCACTCCTACCCTCGACTTCAATCAGGAAACGGGCTTTAATAACATGATCACCGAAAAGGCTCATGAAGATATTGTTCCGCCTGCTATAAGTTTCAATCCTGATTTTAATCCTTTTCAAGCAGAGAGAAAGCAGGAGCGGGAGATTCCGTACCTGAGATCGATGGGAGGAGAAAGGCAGGAAACGAGTAAAAATTGGGGTTCGTTGTATGACATTGTCAAAACACCTGTAACAGAGCAACACCAGTTCGATCTCGAGTCGGGTGAAACAGAGAAATCCATCCCTAAACACGGAGAGAAACAGCTTTTTCAGTTACATAACAGGTATATCGTTTCACAGATAAAATCCGGCTTTATGCTGGTAGATCAACAGGCAGCACACGAGCGCATTCTTTACGAGCGCTTTCTGCAACAGCTGGAAACCCACCAGGGTGCAAGTCAGCAAAGTTTGTTTCCGCAAACCGTTACCCTTGGAGCCGTTGATTTTGAATTGGTAAAAGAATTATTACCCGATATCCAGGCCCTAGGTTTCCAGGTACGAGAATTTGGTAAAAACACGTTTATAGTAGAAGGCATTCCAGCTGATATCGGCTCTAATATCAGTGAAGTAGAGATGCTCGAGCATTTGTTAGAAGGTTTTAAAAACAATTTTTCGTTGTTGAAATTAGATAAACGGGACAACCTTGCGAGAACACTCGCCAAGAATGCGGCAATTAAGGCGGGAATACGTTTATCACAGGCAGAAATGAATAATCTGATCGATCAGTTATTTGCTTGCGAATCGCCAAATATTTCACTTCAGGGAAAACCAGTTATTATTACATTTACACTTGACGAATTAATTCAACGGTTCGAAAAATAATTCGACTATACGCATTAAGAATGAATAACTATCGATCATCACCATTCTCCAGTATACCCCCGGTCGTAAAAAATCTCCTCATTATTAATGTGATATTTTTTATCGCCACCCATATACTTGGAAACGACAGGCAATTTCCTTTACTGGTACAACATTTAGCAGTTTACTATTTTGATTCACCGGCATTTAAAGTTTGGCAGATCATTACCTACATGTTTATGCACAGCCCGAATTCATTAATGCATATACTTTTTAACATGTTTGCGCTTTTCAGTTTCGGGCCGGTTCTGGAATATACATTTGGGTCAAAGCGCTTTCTGAATTTCTATCTAATTACCGGCCTGGGAGCCCTTGCTTTGCAAATGATTGTACAGGCGATTGAGGTGTACGGAATAACAGGCTCCATTACGAACCCCAATGCTGTAACCATCGATTTTGCGACAAACAGTGCTGCATTAAATATTCAGGGACTAAGTGCCGAAGCCGGAGCCAAACTTCGGGATATTTATGCTATGCCAATGCTGGGCGCCTCGGGCGCAATATTTGGGATATTAATAGCCTTCGGCATGCTGTTTCCAAATGCCGAATTAATTTTACTTTTTATACCGGTTCCAATTAAAGCAAAATACCTAATTCCGGGTTATATAGTATTAGAGCTATTCCTTGGTGTTAAACAATTTTCGGGCGACTCTGTTGCTCACTTTGCACACCTGGGAGGGGCCCTGTTCGGGTTTCTGTTAATTAAATATTGGAATATACGAAGGCCGGGAGGTTTCATATGAGGCAGTCTATTTTTAAAGAGCTTTGGAACAAAATGTTCTATTCAGGCAGCCGGTTATATTTATTTATCGGCATAAACACTATTGTATTTGTACTACTGGGTCTTCTTAGATTGGAATGGCTTTTTACTAAAAACGTTTTAATTTCAGAATGGCTAAAAGTGCAGCTTTCGGTCCCGGGTTACTACGGAGACGCTCTTTTTAAACCGTGGACGCTATTCACCTATATGTTTACGCATGATGGTCTGTTCCATTTTATATTTAACATGCTGGTGCTTTATTGGTTCGGAAGGATCTTTGAAGATTTTTTAAATAAGAAACAGTTTACATTCACCTATCTGGCGGGAGGTTTGTTCGGAGCACTGCTATACCTTGCCTTCTATGCCATTTTTCCTGCCTTTGAAGATGCCCGGTACAGTTCTGTTTTGCTTGGAGCATCGGGAAGTGTTTTGGCTATAGTTGTTGCCACAGCAACGCTTTTGCCCGATTATTCTATAAGGCTGCTTCTCTTTGGAGATGTACGCTTAAAATACCTGGCGCTGGTTTATATCGTTATTGATATTATTGGACTATCTGGTCTTAACGCTGGCGGAAGCATCGCCCATCTTGGCGGAGCGCTGCTTGGATTTATTTTCATTAAACAATTACAGGCTGGCAACGACTGGAGTAAGATTTTTCAGTCGAGAAGACGGATGAAAATAGTTAAAACCGGAAATACGACAACAGTAAATACCAGCAGAGTTCCCGAACAAGAATTAATTGATCAGATTTTAGATAAAATTTCGCAGTCTGGTTATGAAAGTTTAACGAAGCAAGAAAAGGAACAACTTTTCAAAGCCAGCAATAAAGAATGAGGTCAAGAAAGACAAACAAAAAAACGGGTTGGTTACAAAAAACCCTTTTTATATTAAATATTCTTGCCGCCCTGATGCTTCTCTTAAGTTATGTGGCATCATTTGTTTCGCCCGGTACGTTTTGGCCCATTGCTTTTATCGGTCTGGCCTATCCTCCACTTCTTTTAATTAATATCCTGTTTGCTTTCTTTTGGATATTTAAAAAACCTGTTTTTGCTTTACTCTCTGTCGTAGCCATTATTATAGGATGGAAATTCCTTGTTAGCACTATTGGCTTCCGCGAGCCGAATGCCATACAGGTTCCAAAATCATCCAAAGATATCACACGAATAATGACCTGGAATGTTCATTATTTTAAAAAATTCGACAGCAAAAACGAGACAGCTGTAAGAGATCAGATGATCGATATTATCCGTAAAGAGCAACCCGATATCCTATGCATTCAGGAGTTCTTTGCGAGACGAAGAGGTGAATTTAATTTTAAGAAAGCAATTACAGAGACTCTAAACTCGCAACATTACTATATTGAAGAATTGGCCGGGAATGATTATGAGATGAATGGCTATGCAATTTTTTCAAAATTACGCATACATAATAAAGGCAAACTTGATTTTCCGAACATGTCGAATGGTAACGATGTGATTTTTGCCGATTTCAAAATAAACAACAAAAAAATACGTGTTTACAACGCTCATTTACAGTCTATCAACTTTCAGCCAGAAGATTATGAGTACTTAAAAGATGTAAAGGAAATAAATACCGATGTAAATTCGACCAAACGTTTGAGCCGGAGAATGAAAAACGCATTCATTAAACGTAGCGAACAAGTTCAATTCCTGAAAGAACACGCCCAAAACTCAAAAATGCCTTATATTATTGCAGGTGATTTCAACGACACACCGGTGTCGTACGCAGTTAATACCCTCGTAAAAGGAATGAAAAACAGCTTTCGGGAAAAGGGAAGCGGGTTTGGAATTACCTATAACGGCGATTTCCCCAACTTTCAAATTGACTATATTCTTACCAGTCCAGAGTTCGATGTTAAAAACTACATTATTATCGACAAGAAGCTTTCTGATCATTACCCGGTTAGAAGCGATCTTGAACTCAAAGATCAAGAAGATTGAAATTATTTTCTTTCAACTCTATTAATTAAGTTTGATGCGCTTACTTTAATGCCTTATCATGAATAAAGATTTGCTTGTTTATAATACATTAACAAGAAAAAAAGAGGTTTTTGAACCTTTAAATCCTCCTTTTGTAGGGATGTACGTTTGTGGCCCTACTGTTTACAGTGATGTTCACCTTGGAAATTGCCGCACGTTTGTATCCTTCGATCTGATATACAGGTACCTTCTTCACCTTGGCTTTAAAGTAAGATATGTAAGAAACATTACCGACGCCGGCCATTTGGAAGGCGACAGAGACGAAGGAGATGATAAATTTTCGAAAAAGGCACGCTTAGAACAGGTAGAGCCTATGGAAATTGTACAACGCTATACCATCGGCTTCCGCGATGTAATGCAGCTGTTTAATACACTTCCGCCCAGCATTGAACCTACAGCAACCGGGCATATTGCAGAGCAGATCGAAATGGTTAAAGAAATCATTGAAAATGGTTTTGCTTACGAAGTAAATGGAAGTGTATACTTTGATGTAGATAAATACAGTCAGCAAAATAATTATACCATTTTAACGAATCGCAATATGGACGATCTGCTGACAAATACCCGGGAACTGGGCGGTCAGGATGAAAAACGCGGCCGTTTAGATTTTGCGTTATGGATAAAGGCAAAACCCGAGCACATAATGCGCTGGCCTTCTCCATGGGGATGGGGCTTTCCGGGCTGGCATATCGAATGCTCGGCAATGAGCAGCAAATATCTCGGCGATACGTTCGACATACATGGCGGAGGAATGGATCTTGCAGCTACACATCATACAAATGAGATAGCACAATCGCAGGCCTGCAACCATAAAACTCCTGCTAAATATTGGTTGCACACGAATATGTTAACGGTAAACGGTGCCCGCATGTCCAAATCTGCGGGAAATGGATTCCTGCCGCATGAATTGTTTACGGGAAACCATCCCCTGCTAACTCGTGGATTTTCACCGATGGCAGTCCGTTTCTTTATGCTCCAGGCGCATTACCGCAGCACATTGGATTTCAGCAATGATGCTTTGGAAGCTTCGGACAAAGGCTTTAAACGCCTGATGAGCGCTTGTGCCCTGGTAGACAAACTAAAAACGTCCGAAAATTCGGAAGTGAATATAACTGCGATACAGGAACGATGCTATGCCGCAATGAACGATGACTTTAACAGTCCGGCCGTTATTGCCGAACTATTTGAAGTTGTAAGAATAATAAATAGCGTTCATGATGGTAAAACTGCAATTTCCGCAAATGATCTCGAACTGTTAAAATCATTAATCAATGATTTTATATTTAACGTTCTCGGCCTGAAGGAAGAAACCTCGCAGACCGACGATTTGAGCCATTTGATGGACTTCATTATTAAACTTCGTCAGGAGGCAAAAAGCAATAAAGATTACGCTACTTCCGATAAAATACGGATTGGCTTACTGGAATTGGGAATCCAGATTAAAGACGGGAAAGAGGGCAGCACCTGGAACAAAGTATAAATCACAGACATACGTACAACAAAATCAAAAATTTAACGCTCTTATAAAAGTGAATACATACCTATGCGCATAGCTATCATACGAACGCTCGTCCTATTATTTTCGTCAACTGGCCTTGCTGTGTCGCAAACAACAGATAAGGTTAGTCAGCTTATTTCTGCTGAAAACTATTTTGCGGCAATGGTGAAAGAGAAAGGCATTAAAAAAGCTTTTCTATCGGTTTCTGATGAGAATACAATTATTTTCAGACCAGGTCCGGTTAATGCTACAAAATATTTTAAAGGAAGATCCGACAGCTTAGGGCACTTAAACTGGAGTCCGGCGTTTGCCAGAATAGCTAAAAGCGGAGACTGGGGCTTTACGAGCGGGCCATACACATACCAAAAGACCGATTCGAGTAAAATTGAATATGGCGATTATCTTTCTGTTTGGAAGAAAAATGCCAAAGGAGTTTGGAAGCTGGCGATTGATGCCGGAGTTCCACACCAAAAACCCAAAAAAACCACCCCTTTGGTATTTCAAAATCCTAAAAATGAAATTTATCTGAAGCAACGATCAGGAAACCGCTTGCAACAACGCGAAGATGTTGTATTCAGCTCTGATAAGTTAATGGGCACCATTCTCAAAGCGGATGATCCCATTGCTTTTAAGGAGTTTATTTCTGAAGAAAGTCGGCTTCTTTTCCCGGGCTTCGAACCTATTAGGGGCAAGAAAATGATTATGGACTTCTGGAAGAAACAAGGCTATAATCTTAGCAGTACACCGATAAAAGCCGACAGATCTTATAGCGGCGAATTAGCGTTTACTTATGGTAGTGCAAGCATCACAAAAAAAGATATAACCAAAAACTATAATTATGTGCGGATTTGGGAAGTGCAACAAGGCTATGTCTGGAATATAATATACGAGGCATTTACGGAGATTCCTGATACCGCGAAAGCTGAGTAAACTTCCCCGCCAGGGTATTTTGATAAAATTACAACAAGCGTTTGATGATATCTTCGGTAGAAATTCCTTCGGCTTCTGCTTTATAGTTTCTGACAATCCGATGCCTTAAAATCGGTTCTGCCACCGCCTGTACATCCTCAATATCGGGCGAATATTTACCAGAAATGGCAGCATGGCATTTAGCTCCAAGAACAAGGTATTGAGAAGCCCGTGGACCAGCGCCCCAGCTCAGAAATTTGTTTACCTCATCTGTTGCAGTTTCAGTATTCGGCCTTGTTTTGGATGCCAAAGAAACAGCGTATTCCAATACGTTATCGGTAACCGGAATATTTCTGACCAACTGCTGAAAAAACAATATCTCTTCGGCCGTCAAAATCTTTTTAAGATCCACTTTACGATTAGCTGTAGTATTTCTAACGACCTGAAGCTCCTCCTTGAATGATGGATAAGACAGAAATACATTAAACATGAACCGGTCTAGTTGTGCTTCAGGTAAAGGATATGTTCCCTCCTGCTCAATCGGGTTTTGAGTAGCTAAAACAAAAAATGGTTTCGGCAATGGGTAGGTTTGTCCACCAACAGTAACAATTTTCTCCTGCATCGCTTCAAGTAAAGCTGCCTGAGTTTTAGGAGGAGTTCTGTTTATTTCATCAGCCAATATAATATTAGAAAATATAGGCCCCTTGATGAACTTAAATGCCCTATCTTCTCCGAGTATCTCGGAGCCAACAATATCCGAAGGCATCAAATCCGGCGTAAATTGAACGCGATTATAAGAAAGATCAAGCACCTGAGAAACCGTTTGCACCAAAAGGGTTTTAGCCAAACCGGGAACACCAACTAACAAGCAATGCCCGTTGCTGAAAATAGAAATAAGGACGGATTTTACAACTTCATCCTGTCCGACAATGACATTAGCAATTTCTTCACGAATCTTCTGGTAAGATGCGCACAGTGCATCTACTGCTTCTATATCCGAATTGAATGTCATCATTAATAACTATTTAGATACCCAAAGTTTCATATTGGAACAGGTGTGGTACTCCGGATCAATTTTCACGTAAGTAATGCCTCGTTTTTTCTCAAACCACTCGCTAACGGTACGGTTCACCTTATCCGTATATGCCAGTTCTTTGATTTTAGGAAAATCTAAATCTAAACTTGCCTGGTGAGGCTCGGTTTTAGATTTAAGGTATAAAAAACGATATCCTTGTTTACCGTCACGTGCAGTAAATAGTTCAGGTTTAGAATAACCACCAACTTTCATTGTATCAATTGTTAAAAACACCGATGGCTCTAATTTATCTGTAGGAATATAGGTTGTTCTGCTTTGAACATTCTCTGCGTTTAACATCATTCCACCGTTGTACTTGGTTTCATTATTATCAGAGTAAAGTGACGCCGCAGTAGAGAATGGCAGTTTTTTGTTAACTACACTTTGATAAATTGTATCAATTGTTGATTTAGTGCGTTCAAGACTTGATGCAGTCGGAGAGATTTTTATAAGTATATGCCGCGCATGAACCTGTTCTCCTCTTCGTTCTATCACTTGTAAAATATGGAACCCATGCTCTGTTTCAAAAACATTTGATACCTCACCCGGCTTCAGCTTGAAAGCCGTAGCCGTAAACTCCTTTACCATAACAGTACGATCGAAAAATCCTAAATCTCCGCCCTCTGGTGCAGAGCCCGGATCCTCAGAATACAAACGAGCCAGGGTTGCGAAATCTTCGCCGCCTTTTACACGAAGACGCAATGACTCTGCTTTGTCGTGAAAAGCTTCCTTTTCCTGTTTTGTAAGCTTAGGATACATCACAACTTCACCTACCTCAACTTCAGCATTGTAGTACTCAAGACTATCTTTCGGAATAGCTTCGAAAAAGCGTTTAACCTCCAGCGGGGTTACACTAACGTTCTCGGTAATTTTACCCTGCATCTTATTGGCAACAAGCTGCTCTCTGATATCAGGACGAATTTGATCTTTATATTGAATTACCGAACGATTTAAGAATTGTTCCAGCCGTTCCTGGCCACCGGCGCGTTGAATCAGAGCACGCATTCTGCGGTCCGCCTCATTGGTGATCTCATCTTCGCTTACTGTTACCGAATCGATTACGGCTTGCTGAGTCAATAACTTCTGCGTAAGCATCTGCTGTACTATGTAACATTTTATTTCCTGGTTGTCTGCTCCGCCACGTGCAACGTAGTCGGCATACTCCCGGTCAACATCCGATTGAAGAATAATATTATCCCCGACAATTGCTACGATTTTATTAATGGTGATATTATTTTGGGCGAAAAGGGTACTAAAAGAAGTAAGTAATAAAAATATTAGGCTTAAAAAATTCTTCATTCTATTTTTAAAAGTTAAGGCTTATCGGCCTATAAAAACAATTCCATGCAGCTTATTTATTTTGCGAAGGACTGTCGCAAAAATATCAGATATAATCTATTAATCAACAATTAATCAAATTAGTATTGCGTAAAGGTAATTGAAATTAAACCCGTATTAACAACGTTTAGATGTTTTAACTATTTTTAACAGAATAGATTTATTTTTGCGACAAATGAACGCTTTGAAAACGACTGATCCTTTTGCCCTGAATTTTTTAATGACTGATGATCTGTACAGTATAAAATCTGACACATTTCAAGAAGTTCCGGTTACAAAAGAGGAGCCGCAAGCTATTTTTAAGACAAGTGACGCTCCTGCAACAACAGCACCCGTTCCGATGATCACGGAAATACCCAACGAAACTGCCGTGCCACAAAACGCACCTGTAAGCAATCAGTCTGAGGCTCCCGCTTTTTACGAGTACCTGGGCGAAAACAATAAATATATTCTTATCCTTTTCAACGACCCGGCACAAAAAACAATCGATCCCAAAGAACTGGAAACTCTTGCAAACATCCTTAAAGGCAAAAAGCAGGAGATTAAAGATGTTGCCCTTGTAAATTTATATAACTATCCAACAGCTACGTTTTCCTCTTTAAAAAGTTTCTTTGCCTGCAATTCAGTCGTGCTATTCGGAACTAATCCAGCTCAACTTGGTATTGACGGGATTCAGTCAAACCAAATCACTTCAATCCAGGGCATTAAAATCCTGGCTACTTTCAGTATCGCCGAAATGCTTACTAACGTTGATAAAAAACGCGCGTTTTGGGATGAAATGAAAAAGCTTTAAGCGCCTGTCTTATTTATAATTTTCGCAATCTTTAATCCCTCTATCATGAAAACTCTGGTATTTGCTACAAACAATCAACATAAACTCGACGAAGTACAGGCAATGGTGGGCAGTAACTTTAAGCTGAAGAGTCTGAAAGATATTGGCTGCGTTGCAGACATCCCGGAAACGGGAACCACATTTGAAGAAAATGCCTCACAGAAGAGCCGATATATTTTTAACCATTTTCAGGTGGATTGCTTTTCTGATGATTCGGGCCTTGAAGTTGATGCTTTAGATGGCGAACCCGGTGTATATTCTGCACATTACTCAGGTTCAAGAGATACAGAAGCCAATATGCAAATGGTACTGGACAAACTTGGAAATAATGAAAACCGTACAGCTCGATTCCGTTGTGTTATATCTTTAATTTTAAACGGCCAGGAATACTTTTTCGAAGGAAGCGCAGAAGGAAGAATTGCAGCAGAACGTTCGGGGAAAGCCGGTTTTGGTTACGATCCTATATTCATGCCTGATGACTATGAACGAACCTTTTCAGAAATGACCGCGGAAGAGAAAAACAAAATAAGCCACCGCGGAAAGGCGATGGCCAAGCTTGTAGCATTTTT
Organism: uncultured Pedobacter sp.; assembly: GCA_966210515.1. GTDB lineage: Bacteria > Bacteroidota > Bacteroidia > Sphingobacteriales > Sphingobacteriaceae > Paradesertivirga. The sequence goes on along the minus strand of CBIHLM010000020.1, from coordinate 21,358 downwards.
ATCGAAAGCCGGCTAAGGCTTTTTCGTTGTGGCGAGAGGCTTTTTTACTGAGACCACTGGTTTTTTTGGCGAAACAGCGGGTTTCTTCTCCTTTTTCGGAGCACCGATAATTTCTTCTTTCGACGCTGGTCGCTCCTTTGGCTTCCAAATAAAACCTTCTAGTGTTTCTTTTTCTTTAGGCACCTTTTCAATCGGGAAATAATCTCCTTCTGCCTTGCGCACCAGCATCACGTCCGTTAATTTATTGTCTGCGAAATCGAGTCGCATCCTGCTGCTTAAAGTTCGGTTTAAACCGGAATATACACTGTCCTCGAGCGTATAATAAATACTTTCGGCATTACCATCCACCAGCATTCGGTAAAGCTTACTATCCCTGAAAAGCCCCGTCATGGTTTTGCCCTTCACCTGGTTAAACTTTAAAGAATCCATTTCGGTGCTTACAATAAAGCCATCCTTTTTAAGCTGCATATTATCCAGCTTTCTATCTTTAAGCTGAAGAAAAATTGTATCTGCTGAAAGCTGCGACCCCTGGGTCCAAATGATAGGGTTTTGAAAACACCGTATAGTCGAATCGGAGTAACTATAAAATGCAGAATCAGATTTAGACTGAAGATCCGATTTAAAAATCTTCACCCTATGATAGGCCAGAACAATTCTGGTCCGTGTGGTGTCGAGGGGCAGTTTAAGATCTGCTTTGGCCTTCAGCGAATCGCTCAGGGCATTTATACTATCTTTTGACGCAAGCGCTAGAGAAGAATCCTGCACAGCTGGCCGAGCCTCTTTTGCAGGTGGTTTAGCTGTTTCCTTTTTACTATCCGGTTTCTTAGGCTTTAACAGTCCGAAGAACCGTCGCTTTGGCTTTGCTTCAGGCTTAACAGCAGCTACCGAATCCGGCTCGGTTGAAGTTGGCGGAACTACTGATGGTGGCGCCTGGCCATCAACTACTGTGGTGGCCGCAACAGGCTGACCTTCGATAATTACAGCTTCTTCATCCACAACTTCGGCATCAGATTTTATTTTTTCTCCGGAGAGCGGAGCAACATCTCTTAAGAAAACGAGCTTGGTAAACAAAGTATCGGCTGCCATCCAAATGGTATCTACTTTGGCCGAATCCTGCTCCGCAAGCATAGTAAGATAGGCATTGCCGGTAATAAGCGCACTTTCATCCGCTTTGCGATAAATACCTACATTCCCTTTTAGAGTACTTTTCTGCTCGGTGTCAACAAAAGTCACGTTTCTTATCGCCTTTCCAAAGCCAGCGTTTCCATCGTAAAACAAACTATCGCCTTTTAAAGATTTACTGCCGTCGGTGTATAGATTTTTCTTCCCAAACCACGCCTGATCATACTGAGTATCATACCGGCCGTTTTCGGTATATAAATTCGTCTTATCGCTTTTACTCAGAATATTTGTAGGTCCATAAAAATAGGCGATCTTACTGATGGAATTATATTTCAATGTATCGGTATTTATCAGTGCATCCGGTGTATTTACCACCACATCATGCTTAAAATAAGCATCGCTTGTTGTGCCAAAATAATAACCGGTTTTACTGGTGATTAAGGTGGGTGGATTACTCACCTGCCCTCCTCCGATATATGTTCCTATTTTGGTGCCCAGATTATACGTTAAATAGTTTGTAGTTAAGGTAGCCTGTTTATCCACTAAACGTACATTACCGGTTAATAATGCCAGCTTGGTATTACCATTGTAATTCAAAAGATCGGCATAAACGATGGTACCATCGCTTTGCGTGATTACAACATTACCAAAAGCATCGAAAGCATTGGCAACATTATTAAAATGTGCGCTATCAGCTGCTAAGGTTGTACCCTCTTGAGCAAATACAGGTTTTATAACCCGCAAGCCCGACTTTCCCGGCGTTAGGGATTGCGATTGCAAAAGCTGCACAGTGGTTTGGGCATTGATTTGCAATACAGCGAGCATCAAAACAAAAAGAAAGAGTATTTTTCTCACCTTGCAAAATTAGTTTTTTATAAGCATCTAAATATACTCTCTGCGTTAAAGTATGTTAAGCCGGTAAATACAAGATATTTAGATATTTTTGGAAAATGTTGCCTGTAAACAGATTCTTATCTTTTGTTGAGCTGAACAAGCTATTTACGCACACAGATAAAATTTTACTTGCTGTTAGCGGTGGAAAAGATTCTGTTTTAATGACCCATTTGTTTAACGAAACAGGTTTTGCTTTTGGTATTGCACACTGTAACTTTAAGCTCAGGGGCGATGAATCGGAGAAGGATCAAGATTTCACACGCGAACTTGCCCGGCAAGTTGATGCACCCTTTTTTAGTACAACTTTTAATACCCGCGCTTTCGTTGAGGAGCATAAAATATCTGTGCAAATGGCAGCCCGCCAGCTACGATACGATTGGTTCGAGCAAATTCGAAGGGATAACGCCTATGATTATGTCGCACTTGCACATCATCAAAGCGACACCACAGAAACTGTTTTATTAAATCTTGTTCGCGGCACCGGAATTGCAGGGTTGCATGGAATTTTGCCGAAACGAGAAAAGCTGGTCAGGCCTTTATTATTTTTAACTCGGCAAGAGATCGACGGTTTAATTGCTGAAAATAAGTTCCCCTACCGCGAAGACAGTTCGAACAGTTCTGCCAAGTATGCCCGCAACAAATTAAGGATCGACGTTATTCCAAAATTAAAAGAAATCAATCCACACCTCGAAGCGACCTTCGAAACAAATAGTCGCCGGTTTAAAGACCTGGAGGACTTTCTGAATCTTCAAACCGAACAATTACGAAAGGATATTTTTCAAACGCTCCCTTACGGGGATGTACACATCGAACTTCAGGATCTTAAAAAGTTAAATCCAAAGAATTTACTTCTGTACGAACTTTTTAAACCCTATAATTTTTCTGAAGCGGTGCTTGAAGATCTCTCGCGTTCGTGGGACGGGCAACCGGGAAAAGTATTTGAATCAGCTACACATTTTTTATTACTCGATAGAATGGCTTTGATCCTAAGCCCCAGAACCAAAGCGGAATTTTCATCAATTTTAGTGTTTAAAGGAGAAAGTAATATTAACTGGGGGCAGATAAACGTTAAAATAAAGGTGCTTGATTCAGAAAATTTTATTCCCTCAGGCGACAACAATTTTGCGTTTTTCGACGAAACCCTGTTACAATTCCCACTAAAATTACGTCATTGGAATAAAGGGGATTATTTCTATCCTTTCGGGATGAAGGGAAAGAAAAAGATGAGTGATTATTTTACTGAAAAGAAGATACCGCTTAACACAAAAAACAACATTCCAATATTAGAAAACGGCAATGGAGATGTGCTGTGGGTTGCCGGTTACCGGTCGGACGATCGTTATAAGGTAACAGAGCAGACAAAAAAAGTTATTATATTCGAAATTCAAAAACAGCAATGACAAATACGCCCACTTTTACTGAAAAGCAATATCTTGGAAGAGATTTCAACCGCATTAGTATTCGTGTGGTGATGATAATCTTCGCGTTTGCGGCTTATTTTGTAACCGAAAATCGCGACCGTAATGGTGAACTTTTTTTAATCGTAGGATTCTCTATTCTGATCGTTTCAATATTAATGCTGTTTATGGTGCATTTCCGAACCACCATTAAAAATAAAAGTGTGATTCTGGACGGCTTATGGACCACGAAACTTGTTAAAATCGACTTAAACAGCATTGTTAAAGTTGAGAAGAAACCTTATAGCACTTTTCTGATAAATAATCCGGTTTATAATCTTCACCAGAAAGGAAAAATAAGATTTTATGCCGGCGGGAAAGATGCTGTAAGTCTTACCGACAGAGACGGACTGGAATATATTATCGGGACCCAGCATCAGGACGAATTCGAAAAAGCCATCAAAGACGCGATGAAAAACTAGAAGTTCTTCATCCTGAATCCCACTAAATCTACATCTTCAGACCAATTTCTTTTAAGCGTTCATCCAAATATTCACCGGCAGTTATATCGGGATAAGCTTTTGGATGCTGTTCATCAATACAACTATCCAGGCATGTTAAAGCTACCGATGATTTGGGATGTAAAAAGAATGGAACAGAATAACGCGAATTCTTCATAAATTCTTTCGGTGGATTTACCACTCTGTGCGTGGTAGATTTAAGCCTGTTGTTCGTTAAACGTTGTAACATATCGCCAACATTTACAACAATATCTTCGCCCTGTGCTTTTACCGGATACCAGTCGCCGTTTACAGTGAGTACTTCCAACCCATCCGCACTCGCTCCAATTAGCAGTGTTATCAAATTGATATCCTCGTGTGCACCTGCTCTGACTGCACCCAAAGGGAGAGAATCGGGATCTGCAATGGGGAAATAATGAATGCCTCGCAAAATCGAGTTCCCATTATGAATTTTATCAGCGAAATAATTTTCATCCAGACCCAAGAACAGAGAGATAGCAGACATTAAATTTTTTCCGGCCAGATCAAGCTTTTCGAAAACTTCTTTTGTTACTTCATTAAACCGGGGAAGCTCTTCAACAATCATGTTTTCAGGATATTCTACCTGCACTTTATCTCCATTGGTAACCGTCTGCCCCCGCTGCCAAAACTCCTTTAAGTCCGCCGTTTTAGAATCCTTTGCCTTCTCTTTGCCTTTACTGGTATACCCTCGCTGACCGGCCAAAGCAGGATCCTCATACTTCCCTTTTATATCGTCAGGAAGATCAAAAAACTTTTTAACCTCAGCATATAATTCGGTGAGTAAAGCAGGCGGGAGGCCGTGATTAGCAATAGTTATAAAGCCGGTCTCTGTAAAGGCTTTACCTAAATCATCAGAGAATTTTTTCTTCTGTTGGGGTGTTCCGCCAAGAAAATCATTCAGATCGAGTCGGGGAATATTTATTTCCGCCATAGTGGTATTTTTTTAAGACACAAGTATGCAAAAAAGCTATAAAAAATTATACAAAGTACGTTTTTTGGTCAAATTGCAGGTGTCTGAATGCGGTTATTACAGGCTGTAGTAAAATTTTCAACAACCCATTCTACACAAATCATAAACTCTTTTAGATTACAACAATTTGACATGCCGAGTGAACTTAAATTTTCATAAAAAATGCTTTTTGCGTAATATTGCAAATTAAACTATTAAATCTATAGGAAATGCAAAGTTTCAGGACTGAATTAGAAAATCCGATTGTAGAAAAAGATATAATTGAGTTGGAGAAAAAGATTCGGATGTTCCGCGAAGGCGAAATTCACGAAGAAAAATTCAGAAGTTTACGATTAGCCAGAGGTATTTATGGCCAGCGTCAGCCTGGAGTTCAAATGATCCGAATTAAACTTCCTTACGGCCGTGTAACTACCAAGCAACTGGACCGCATTTCTGACGTGTCTGATAAATACGCTACAGGCAATCTTCACATTACAACTCGTCAGGACATTCAAATACACTTTGTAAGTCTGGAACGTACGCCAGAGCTTTGGGCAGAATTAGAACAAGATTCTATTACTCTTCGAGAAGCCTGCGGAAATACAGTTAGAAACGTAACTGCATCTCCGCTTGCAGGAGTAGATCCGAACGAACCCTTTGATGTTACGCCATATGCACATGCTTTTTTCGAGTATCTTTTAAGAAACCCGATATGCCAGGACATGGGCCGCAAATTTAAAATTGCGTTCTCATCTTCCGAAAAAGACACCGCTTATGCCTTTATACACGATTTAGGTTTCATCCCTAAAGTGAAAATCGAAAATGGCGAGGAAGTTCGTGGGTTCAAGATTGTTTTTGGCGGAGGGCTTGGATCTCAGCCTCATGTTGCAGAATTAGCTTCAGAATTTATCCATGAAGATTATATAATTCCTTTTGCTGAATCGATTATCAGAATTTTCGATCGTTACGGTGAACGCGCAAAAAGAATGAAAGCACGTATGAAATACCTGCTTCAGGATATCGGCAGAGAAACATTATTAGAACTTGCAGAAAAAGAGAGACTTGCATTAAAAAACAAGATCTTTAAAATTGACAGAACTGTAAATAGCACTTTTGAATTACCTACAGGCACAGTGCCGGTAATTGAAATTACAGATCCTGTTAAATACGAACAGTGGTTAAAAACCAATATATACCCTCAGAAACAAACCGGATATGTCTCCGTTGGACTTAGAATCCAGAACGGAGATATTAAAACTCCTGTTGCGAGAAAATTGATTGCAATAATCCGCGAGACGGCTTCTGATGATATTCGTTTAACTCAGAATCAGGGAATGCTTATTCGTTTTGTTAAAGAAGAAAACCTTCCTTACCTGTTCGAGAAATTAAATGAACTTGGATTGGCAACACCAGGTTTTGAAAGCGTTGCTGACATTACCTCATGCCCTGGAACTGATACTTGTAATCTGGGAATTTCAAACAGTACAGGTATTACCCGCGAGTTGGAGAGAGTAATTCAGGATGAATATCCCGATTTAATTTACAATAAAGATATAACCATTAAAATAAGTGGGTGTATAAATGCCTGCGGTCAGCATTCAAATACTGCTATCGGTTTTCACGGCTCAAGCATGAAAATCGGACCACTGGTTGCTCCTGCTTTGCAGGTGTTGCTGGGTGGTGGCCCTACCGGTGACGGCAATGGCGTGGCATCAGAAAAAATTGTTAAGGTTCCAAGTAAACGCGGACCACAGGTTTTGAGAGACGTTTTAAATGACTATCAAAAAAATGCTCTGGAAGGCGAACTTTTCAATCAATATTATACACGTCAAGGTAAGATTTACTTCTACGATTTATTAAGCCCGCTTTCCAAACATGATGGAATAACTGATGATGATTTCATTGACTGGGAACAAAGTGAGGCTTATAAACCGGCAATTGGTGTCGGCGAGTGTGCCAGTGTAATGATTGATTTAATTGCTGTTTTACTGATCGAAGCCGAAGAGAAAATTCAAAAAGCTGATGAATCTTTCGCAGCGGGAGAATATTCTGACGCTATATACTACGCTTATACAGGATTTATCAATTCGGCAAAGGCTTTATTAGTTTCGGAAGATAAAAAAACCAATACTCAGGCAGGCATTATTAAAGACTTTGATGAGTTTTTTGTTAGCTCAGGTAAAGTTAAACTGGATGTAAGTTTTCAGGAGTTGGTTTATCAGTTAAACACGCAAGAGCCTAGTAAAGAGTTTGCTGAATACTATATCAATCAATCAAAAATATTTAATCGGCAATTGACAGAATACCGTAACGCTCAATTGCAAAATCAGGAAGCACAGGCTTAAAATGTCGGAAATTGTTTCTGAAAACCACGCCGCCAACGATACTCCTAAAGAGCAGAACACACTTTTTCCGGTTTTTTTCAAGCTGGAAAAAGTGATTACTTTAGTTGTCGGGGGTGGATATGTGGCATCAGAAAAGCTAACTGCTATTTACAACAACAGTCCGAAAGCCAATATTCGCCTGGTTGCCACAGAAATAAATTCTGATGTAAGAGCTTTCATTGAAAAGTATAAAATCCCTTGTCATGAACGTCCTTTCGAAGCTTCCGACCTCGAGGAAATAGACCTGGCCATTATTGCCATTAATGACAGGGAGATTAGCACACAAATCCATACTGCATGTACCGCTAAAGGGGTGCTTACAAATGTTGCCGATAAACCCGAACTATGTGACTTTTATTTAAGCTCCGTAGTTCAGAAGGGGAACCTAAAGATGGCGATATCCACAAACGGAAAATCTCCAACCATAGCAAAAAGGGTTAAGGAAGTTCTTAATGAAACCTTTCCTGAAGAAATGGATAAGGTTCTGGATAACATGGAAAATATCCGCAAAAAACTGCGGGGAGACTTTTCAGATAAGGTTCGTCAGCTTAATGATATAACTTCAGTACTGGCGTCGGACACTGAAAAACAGGAAGCCAAAAAAAAACCGATCAACTACTTATTATATTTCGCTGCAGCCATTGGCTTTATGATTCTTGGGTATTTGCTGATTCCGATCATACTCGATATCTGAGCTGAAATCCTATATTTGCTATACTAACTCTATAGAGAACCTTGCTTACTAAAAAAACTAAATACGCAGTAAAGGCCTTAATGGCACTCGCGAGAAACAAGGAAAATAAGCCGATGCTGATTTCTGAAATCGCTGCTAAAGAACAGTTGCCTAAGAAATTTCTGGAGGCGATTTTATTAGAGCTGAAACGCAATGGTTTTCTGGGCAGTAAAAAAGGTGCGGGAGGTGGATATTACCTCATCAAAAAGGCGGATGAGATAATTCTGGCCGCCATTATACGGGTAATTGACGGACCAATAGCATTACTCCCTTGTGTGAGTTTAAATTTTTACGAGCGCTGCGAAGAATGCATTGACGAGGCTTATTGCGGCATACGTCATGTGATGAAAGATGTACGGGACGCTACTCTGAAGATCCTTACAGAAACCACCCTGGCAGATATGATTGCGAAAGAAGATGCTATTAAGGAAAAAATCGCGCATGGCGAGGTTAATGAACATTAAAGGCGGTCATTTATTCTCTAAATTTTTGGTTTTTTCTATCCTGTCAGGCAAGTTTTGTAACAATTGAAGAAATTTTAGCACGAAACTTTAAAATTTATTACATTGCAGTCTAACTATGCATTCAAATCCGCCTAAAATTGCTGTTGTTGATGATGATCAAATTTATCAGTTCATAATCAACCGTACTCTTGCTAAGCTCCATTTTAATAGTAAAATTCTAAATTTTCCTAATTGTGCAGACTTTTTCAACTTTCTGAAAAGAAATTCGACGAATACAGACCTTCTTCCCGATCTGGTTCTGCTTGACTTAAATACATCTTTTATGAATGGCTGGGAGTTTTTAGAATCTTACGAAGGAATTAAAAGTTCTCTGAAAAAAGATCCTGACATCTATTTAGTTTCTTCATCGGTCGATCCAAATGATCTCGACCTGGCCGAAAAGAATCCGAATTTATCAGGTTTCGTATCCAAGCCATTAAGTCCCGAACAATTGTTAGAAATGATTGATAGAGTGGCTGTTAAATAAACGTTCCTGATTACCCTCTATTAAACATCTCTACCCATTGCCGCAATCTTCTGGCATATTTTCGTTTTAACTGTTTAGATTGTAAACGCCAGCCCCAATTTTTTTCTGTAGACGCCGGAGTATTCATCCTCCCTTCCTCATTCAGGCCGATAATATCCTGCATAGGCAGAATCACCAATTTTCCAACCGATGAATAAGCAAGTCTCGCTAAAATAAGGTGGACATTATTTTCATCAGCAGCAATTCCGGTATACTTTTCAATATTTTCCTTAACCTGCTCATCCACATCTTGCCTGAACCAGCCCCGGGTGGTATTATTATCATGCGTACCGGTATAAATAACAGAGTTAGCGATAAAGTTATGCGGACTGTGTACCGATTTTGGAAGATCGTCGCCGAAAGAGAACTGCAATACCGACATTCCGGGTAAACCAAACTGATCTCTTAAATCGTAAACTGCCTGGTTAACCTCGCCGAGATCTTCAGCAACAAAAGGCAGTTCTCCGAATTCTTTTTTCAATACTTTAAAAAAATCCGCCCCCGGACCAAATTTCCATTCTCCGTTAATAGCGGATATTTCGCCCGCAGGAACTTCCCAATAAGTTGAAAATGCCCTGAAATGATCAAGCCGAAGCAAACCATAGAGCTGCAAATTTTTCGTCAGACGTTTTAACCACCATGCATAATCCTGCGCTTTAAGTACATCCCATTTGAAAACCGGCATTCCCCAAAGCTGACCATTATCGTTAAAATAATCCGGAGGTACGCCGGCTATTCCTTTCATTTTACCTTCCTCATCAATGCAAAATATTTCCTTATTTGCCCAAACATCAGCAGAATCATTGCTTACATAAAAAGGCAAATCGCCCAACAGATTAATATCAAGTTTCCTGCAATATTCCTGTAAGTCCTTCCACTGTCTTAAAAAAATAAACTGCAGCCATTTAATCTTACCTAAATCGTCTGCGTTATTATTGGAAAACTCTAACAAAGCTTCCGGATTTCTGAGCTTAAATTCTTCAGGCCACTCATACCAAGGATTCCCATCGTGTTGATGTTTTAAGAGCAGATATATCGCGAAATCATCTAACCACTCTTCTTCTGATTTACAAAATTGTTCAAACTCCGAATTCAATTTCAAGAAGCCATTATTACAGAAAGCATGATAAGCCTCATTAAAAAGCTTCTCTTTAATTTGCTTTGCAGTTTCATAGTCAACCTGGCTTTTTTCTTTTTGATAGTACTGTTTTAGGGACGACCGTTCTAAAAGACCTTCCTCGGCTAATAGTTCCGGACTGATCAGTAAAGTATTTCCAGCCATGGTGGAGAGGGCACTATAGGGGGAATAACCCTGACCAGCTTCTGTTGGACTGAGAGGCAATAACTGCCAGTACTTTTGGCGACTATTGCTTAAATAATCGGCAAAGCGCCGTGCTCCGGGACCGAGATCGCCCACCCCGAAGGGAGAGGGTAGCGATGTGATATGCAATAAAATCCCCGCAGATCTATCGCTTACAAGATGCTGCATGGTAAGAATAGCAATCGGAAATTCAGTAAAAATGGCACTGATCAAAATCTCATCATCCGCTTTCTGTGTATCGTTAGAAATTAAATGCTTAAACTCCGATGGAGCGTTTGGCGGTAATAAAACCCGTGTATTTTTCCACTTTAAATCTTCCAAGTTACTCTTTTGCCTTTTACATAACTTAGCCACGTGTAAAGGCACAACGACCACTATCCATTGGTGTTTGTATCTTCGGGCAAAAGCCATTATATGCTCTTTATATCGGCCCTTAACTTTTAGCGGAACGTAATCCGCTTTAGCGAAAAAGTCCGGGTTATCACCGCGAAGCTTCAATAAAAGATGGGTCAGCCATAACTTAATCTGGCCATCATACCTGCTCTCCCACAACTTTTTAACTACTACCTCATCAGATTCATTTTGATCAAGCCCATCAAGAAAAACAGACCGTTTTTGATAATCAACAGAACGGCGATTATCAGGGTCTACAAGATTAAGATCCCATAATTCGCAACCCTGATAAATATCGGGTACACCCGGACAGGCAAACTTAAGCAGCACTTGCGACAGAGAATTGATGATACCGAAATCAACAATTTTATTGGTAAATCTTCTTAAAATACGATAAAACGGTTTTTCACGATCCAGCAGGGCTGAAGCAAATTCCTGAACGAATCCTTCGCTTTCTTCATCCGGAGTCGACCAGTCAGAGTGTTGTTTTCCCTCCCTTAATGCTTTTACCAGGTATTCATGTATACGGTTTTTAAAGTCAGAATCATCCTGATCGGGCATAGGCAAGGCGCCAATCAAAGTTTGATATATGAAATACTCAGTATTAGCATCTAAATTATGTTTCTTAGCCAGGTTTTCATTCAGGAATCGCCATTGGCTGATTGTTTCCATCCAATTTTCAGGAATCTCTGTAAGTACATTCAGTCGTGCCCGAACATCCTCGCCCCTCTTAGTGTCGTGTGTTGAAGTACCATTCATCGACAGCGGCCAATTTCTTTGACGTTCCAACATTAACTGATGAAACTGGTCTGGCGTATAACCAAATACCAGGGGCGAATCACCAACCTCATTATGAGAAACAAAGCGGTTATAGGTATACATCAGCGTATCTTCCACACCTTTAGCCATCAAAGGTCCGGTAAATTGCATGCAACGCTGATAGAACTTCAACACCCGGGAATTATAATCTTCATCGCCTTTAAGAGGCTTAATTAAAAACACCTGTTCCAAGAGACTAACAGAGGTATGCAATTCTACCTTGCTGTTTCTAATCTGGTTGAGAATACTTTGAATTGCATTTGATTCCTCATCGCACAACGGAAGCTGGTTCCCGTAATAGCGATAAACAGGACATTGAATCAAAAATTCGGCAATTGCACTCTTTAAACTGCCATCGTTTTCAATATCCGCGCGATCGATCAAATCCAAATCCAGCAGAAGCTGATAAAGATTATCAAGCTCGCCGCCCATGTGCTGATAAAGAATATATGCCTTTTTATCGTGAATTTGCTGCTGAATGGAACCTTTATCCCAGCTAAGTTTTTTATAAAATCTGGTAAAATCCTTCTCAGCCTCTTTATCGGTAAAAAGATTATTCACCATGGCCAGAAAATCGTAACCAGTACTGCCTTCTACCGGCCACTCTTTGGGTAAGCTTTCTCCGGGCTCGAGAATTTTTTCGACTACTATATAAGGCTGTTCTCCAACCAGTTTTCGCAATCTTGCCAAATAACCTTCCGGGTTATACAGACCATCGACATGATCGACTCGCAAACCGCTAAATACCTGCTGATCAACAAGGGATTTTATGTAAGTGTGAAAATGATCGAAAACCTTATCATCCTGCATATTCAGGCAAATAAGTCCGCTTACGGTAAAAAACCTTCTGAAATTTATCTGCCGGTCTGTTTCTTCCCAATATTCAAGATGGTAATGCTGCTCATCAACAATTTGCTTAAGCTTATCTTTATCAGAATTAATAATCCTTAAACTCGTATCGACATAATCCCTTACATCAGGATTTCTCATCAATGAAAAAAGCTGTAAAAGAAATTCGTCCCATTGCCGGGATAAAATCTCTGGTTCTGTCACCCGGTGAACCATTTCCAATTGCTGACTTAGCAGCTTGATATCTAGCAGCTCTGTTTTCTGAGAATTTAAAATTATTGCATAAGATCTCGGACTTAAAGGATATAGGGTATCATAATAATTAAAAACGAAACGGTTCCCGCTGTATTCTATCTTGAGTTCGTGCGTTAACACCGTTTCAATGTGGGCGCCCAAAAAAGGAACCATTAGCTTTCCGTGATCTGCCGGACTGTTCCAGTCGATATCAAAATGCGAAGCAAAAACAGATTGCTGACCCTTTTCCAATACATCCTTAACCCAGGGGTTGCCAGGATCAAAAGCCATGTGGTTCGGAACTATGTCCTGCAACCAGTTCATCCCCATTCCCTGAAGTTTGTTACTTAACGCCTTAAGTTGAGATTCTGTTCCGAGCTCCGGATTTATTTTATGTGGATTCATTCCATCATAACCATGCGTGCTTCCAGGGGCAGACTCAAAAACCGGGGACGCATAAATTGTCTTTATTCCAAGCTTTTGAAGATAAGGAACGACTTTTTCGAGATCATCAAAAGTGAACTCTTTATGAAACTGTAAGCGATAGGTAGATATAGGATTCATAGGAGAAAGTAAAACAACCAGTTATCAGATAATTTCATGTATCCGTGTCACATCCAAATACGTGTTTGGAATCAGCTATTATGAATGACCCAGCATTTGCCATACTTCATCATTCTGCTCATTTCTAAGCATGTAATAAACTACAAAAGATTCTGGCGGCAGATTTAGTTTTTGATTAGATGAGATTTCATCAGGACTTGCTTTCGGGCCTTTCCATTCAGGCGATGCAGAGTCTATCAGTTTATGCCAGGTTAAAAACTGAGCCTGAATTTCTACCGGTTGCTCTGACTGCGAAAAATTCATCAGGCACATTATCTTCTCTTCGTCATGCCAGCGATAAACAGTTAAAGTTTTATTTTGCTCATCCACCTTAACGCTGATTTCTTTTCGGTTTAACTCTTTTAAAGCAAGTCGCTGTTTACGTAAGGCGATAAGCTGCCTGTAATATTTAAACATTGTTTTATGCGGCTCTGAATTCAATATCTCCCATTCGGGCATCGATTTTTCAAACGTTGCTTCCGCCATAGGATCAGGCGCTTCCCCTTTAAAATGGAAAGCAGCAAACTCTTTTTTCCGACCATTACGCACGGCTTCTGCTAATTCCGGATCAGTGTGACTGACGAAATATTGAAAGGGATTTGGTTCGCTCCATTCTTCGGCCATAAAAATCAATGGTAAATAGGGACTAAAAATCACTGCTCCCGCCATTAGCTTTTGCATCTCAAAGCTCACTAACCGGCTTGTTCGTTCGCCAAGCATGCGGTTGCCAACCTGATCATGATTTTGTGAGAAAACAATAAACTGCTTGCCGGGATTATTTTCTGCCTTCACACCAAACTTCCTGTATCGATGAGGCGAAAATTGTCCGTCGTAAACATATGCATCGCGGTAGGCTTTCGCCAGATGATTGATACCGTCGAAATCGGCGTAATAGCCGCTTGTATCGCCGCCTGCAGTAACGCGCAAGGCATGATGAAATTCATCAATCCACTGAGCATCGATACCATAACCCTGTTCCTCAAGTGGATTGATAAAGCGGGTATCGTTCAGATCACTCTCAATTATCAGATAATGCCGGCGTCCGCTTGCCTCCATCAGTTCATTTACCCTGAGCTTAATTTCTCGCAAAATATGCACAGGACTAAAATCTTTTATGGCATGAACGGCATCAAGACGCAGGGCATCGATATGAAAATCACGAAACCACATCAGTACATTTTCGATAAAGTAGTCGCGTACCCCATCGCATCCTGAATCATCAAAGTTGACGGCGTTTCCCCAGGGAGTATGATATTTTTCGGTAAAGTAAGGTCCGAAGCTGCTTAAATAATTACCCTCTGGCCCAAGGTGATTATACACCACATCAAGGATGACGGCCAGTCCCTTTGCATGACAGGCTGCTACTAGCTTTTGAAGTTCTGCCGGCCCGCCGTAAGAATTCTGCACGGCAAACGGATACACTCCGTCATATCCCCAATTCCTTTTTCCGGGAAACTGAGCCACAGGCATAAGTTCGATCGCTGTTACACCCAGGTCCTTCAAATAATCAAGTTTACCGGCTATTGCATCGAAAGTACCTTCTGGCGTAAATGTACCAGTGTGAAGCTCATAAATAATATATTCTTCGAGAGAAATATTTTTCCAGTCGGCATCCTGCCATTTGAATGCATTTAAATCAAATGCCTGAGATGCTTTGTGAACTCCTTCAGGCTGAGATAGTGAAGCAGGATCGGGTAATTCCTTTTCATTATCTAACCTGATTTTGTATAAATCGCCGGGCTTAATTGCATTGCTGTTTCCTGACCAATATCCAAATCCGGCCATTTTTAGTGAGATCAAAGGCTTGTTGGGAAGGGAAACCTCTACGTTTTCGGCATAAGGGGCCCATACCCGAATAGACGCATTTGCATGCTCATCGAAATTAATTCCTATAAAGCGTTCAGAGCGTTCTGCTTCCATCGTCTTTGAGTATTTTATGTTGTAAAAGAACTACTGAACGACCATCAACTCTCACTGTATCTTCGGCCTGATATGTTGCCTCTTCGCAGAAATAGCTTTGGGTATCTATTAACGTCGTCCAGTCTTTTGCATAAAGATTTGAAGGAAGTTTGAAGTCTAAAGGCTCATGGTGGGCATTAAAAATCACATAAAAACTATCGTCGATAATAGTTTCCCCTTTTGAGCCAACGGCTAAAAGTCCGCGGCCATTTAGATAGATACCAAGGGATTTCGCAAAGTCATGGCTCCAGTTTTCTTCCGACATCTCTTCGCCTTGCGGCTGAAACCAAACAATATCCTCTACGCCTACACCCTTTATAGGACGTCCTTTAAACCATCGTCGTCTGCAAAAAGACGGATGTTCCTTACTTATTTTAATCAGCTTTTTTGTAAACTTCAGAAGCTCGGTATCTGCTTTCGCCCAATCTAGCCAGGAAACTTCGTTATCCTGACAGTACGCATTGTTATTCCCTTTCTGAGTTCGACCGATTTCATCACCCGAAACAAGCATTGGTACCCCCTGAGAAAGGAATAAGGTCGCCAAAAAATTTCTTTGTTGCTTTTTACGAAGAGCTAATATTTCCGGATTGTCGGTATCACCTTCCACTCCGCAGTTCCACGAGCGGTTGTGATTGTCACCATCCTGATTATCTTCTCCGTTCGCCTCATTATGCTTTTCATTATATGAAACCAAATCTCTTAAGGTAAACCCATCATGAGCCGTTACAAAGTTCACACTAGCTGTCGGCCGGCGATAATCATCCTGATAAAGATCGGGGCTCCCCGCAAAACGCAGGGCAAACTCTCCAAGCATACTGTCTGCTCCACGCCAATAATCGCGAATACAGTCCCGGTATTTTCCATTCCACTCCGCCCAGCCCTGCGGAAATTTGCCAACCTGGTAACCACCTTCTCCAACATCCCAGGGCTCGGCAATTAATTTCACCTGCGAAATTACCGGGTCTTGGTGGATGATATCGAAAAAAGCACTTAACCTGTCCACTTCATGCAGTTCGCGGGCCAGGGTTGCTGCCAGATCAAAACGAAATCCATCTACATGCATCTCCAGAATCCAGTAACGAAGGCTATCCATCATCAACCTCAGGACATTGGGCAAATTTGCGTTGAGTGTGTTTCCAGTGCCCGTATAATCCTTATAATAGCGCGGATTGTCCTCCATCAGACGATAATAAGAGCTGTTATCAACACCCTTAAAAGAGAGAGTCGGCCCCCTCTCATTCCCTTCGGCTGTATGATTGTATACCACATCGAGAATAACTTCAATTCCGGCCCGGTGAAATTCCTTGACCATGTTTTTAAACTCATTTACCTGTTCGCCTGAAACACCTGCGGATGAATAACGGGCATCAGGCGCAAAAAAACCGATGGTATTGTAGCCCCAATAATTATGCAACCCTTTCTCTTCCAGAAACCTGTCACTTACAAACTGATGCACCGGCATAAGCTCAATGGCTGTAATTCCAAGTTCTTTTAAATAATTAATAGTCACCGGGTGTGCTAATCCAGCATAAGTGCCCCTTAAGTTCTCGGGTATATCGGGATGCAATTTCGTAAAACCCTTAACGTGGGCTTCATAAATAACAGATTTATGATAGGGGATTTCTGGAGCTTCCACACCCTGCCAGTCAAACTCGGGATTTATAACCACACACTTTGGAATAAATGGCGCACTATCCGTTTCGCTGAAACTTAAATCCTCGTCGGGATGGCCCATTTCGTATCCGAATAATGAATCGTGCCAGTTAATTATACCGGCTATCGCTTTCGCATACGGGTCTATCAGTAATTTATTGGGGTTAAATCGATGTCCGTTCGCTGGATCGTAAGGGCCGTGCACCCTGTATCCGTAAAAATCCCCGGGTTTAACTTCTGGCAGATAAGCATGCCACACATGATGTGAACGCTCGATTAATTTTATAGTAGCGTACTCTTTTTCATCTTCGGCCGTATAAAACAAACAAAGTTCTACCTTGGTTGCATTGTCGGCATATAGTGCAAAATTAACTCCTTTTCCATCCCAGGTGGCGCCTAGAGGGAAAGGCTCGCCGGGATAAACAATTAAATTAGTTTTCTTCATATTCAATTATAAACTAGCGCTACGCGTCTTCTCGACGTACACACTAAAGGGACTATTTTTTGGGAAAGGGAGGCAACTGCATCCAGTGAGAGAAATCATTTACTTCAACCTTATCGTTTCCAACTATGAATTTTCCGGATATCTCGCTGTAATAGCCAAAGTAGATTTGGCCGCCATCGAAAAGAAGCACATCTTTTCCTTGCTCGGGCAGTTTGCTTATCATTGAAATCCATTCCATGTCATGATAACTCCATTGCAAATAATATGTTTAATGATTTTAAAATTGAGCGCAATGAGTAGGGAAAACAAAAAAGTCCGGCAGAGCTAATGCTACCGCCGGACTTCTTAGGAAAAAGACTTTAGATTTAACGATAGATGTATTCTCCTCTATTGCTTTTCCACTCATTTTCAAGATATTCAGCATCTTCATCAGAACGTGGTTTCACGCCCATCACAATGCCGCCTTCTTTAATACCCGATTCATAATGCTTCGCCCTGTCTTCGGGAATGCCCGAGCCGATTAAGGCACCAACAATACCGCCGGTTAATCCGCCAGCACCGGCACCCGCCAAACCCGCTGCGATAGGACCGGCAACAACCAAGCCTAGCCCTGGAATAGCCACTGCTGTACCAATTGCTGCTATAGCTCCGATAACTGCTCCTGCAGTACCGCCAATTGCAGAGCCTGCACCTGCACCTTCCATTGCTTTGTTGCCTAGTTCAGAGTCGTTATCAGTCTTTTCGAAATGTCTTTTCCGGGTTTCGTCTGACATCATTAAATTAACGTCATCCTGGGTATAACCCCTTGAATGTAATGAATTGTATGCCCGTTCGGCGCTTTCTCTGTCTCTGAACATTCCTGTCAGCATTCGCTGATCAGTGTTTGAAGTGTTTTCCATAATTAGATTATTTGATAGATAATTGATTCTTACAAGTACCTTTAACTTGTGCTTTTAACAACTCCTTTTTCCTATAGTAGTTTTTTCTTTTTTATTTTTTAGCATTTACCAGGAAGCAAATCCCGCTCAAACTGAATATTTACGGATAAATCTTTTGAGCATTAATGCTAATATTGCAAGGCGAAATATCAATCAAAAAACAATATGGACGGTTACAAAAAAGTTTCCTATTCTCAAACTACACTTACAGAATTAATGATTCCTTCGTATTCAAACTTCGGTGGAAAAATTCATGGTGGGGTGATTTTATCCTTGATGGACAAGATAGCTTATGTTTGCGCGGCTAAGCATGCCGATACTTATTGCGTAACCGCTTCGGTTGATACAGTCGACTTTCTCGCTCCGGTTGAAGTAGGCGAACTTGTGTCATTGCTCGCATCGGTAAATTATGTTGGAAACTCGTCTTTGGTTATTGGCATTAAAGTCATCTCCGAAAATGTTAGAAGCCACGCTGTTAAACACACGAACACCAGCTACATTACCATGGTAGCGATAGGCGATGATAATAAGCCGGCCCTCGTGCCCGGACTTATTTTACAAAACGCAATTGAAACCCGCAGATTTTATGAAGCCTTGCATCGCAAACAACTAAAAAAAGCTTTTAAAAAGGAGGAATTAAATTTCAAAAAAACCTTCGAGATACAGGAATATATAGAAATACTTAAAAACGAACGATGCTTTATTGAAGGCTCTGCAAGTGATTCTTTTCCGGGATAAGGAAAACAAAAAAAAGGCCTCCAAACGGGGAGAGTGGAGACCTTTAACTAACCAATTATAAACCTGACATAAAGATAAGGTCTTTTTAATAATTGTGCAACTTTTTTTAAAAAAAATTATCATTTTGTTAACCTAATTACAATATCATTACAATATACACAAGCAAATGTGAAGAACAACACATTTTAAACGCCTAATAATCACACAATTTGTGCGGTAATTCATTTTCTCAGAACCTATAAGTTGATCTATTTGTTCAGTCAAATATTGAGCGATTAAATGAATTATATAGACCTTCTGCTGGTTATAATACTTCTTCTATCAATTTGGAGCGGCGTTCAGAAGGGCTTTATACTCGGAATGCTTGAGCTATTTAGTTGGCTGGGCGGTTTGGCTCTGGCATTTTTACTTTACCCCTATATTGTTTCATTTTTAGACGGCCAACGCGTAACCACCGGCCTTTGGGCTGTTGCCGTCTCCTTTCTAATAACTTTGATTGTTATCCGCATTGCCTTTTCCTATTTAGGCGATCGATTCTTAAGCTTCGTGCCGCCCCGCCGTCATACCAGCAAGATTAATAAGTTTTCGGGTTTTGTTCCGGGTATGCTAAGCGGGATAATATACGCTTCGATAGCTGCCGCATTATTGATGTTATTGCCAATAAATCAGAAGTTGAGTGAAGAAGTGCGCGAAAGTAGAATTGCGACACAACTGGCCACAGAAGTTGAAAAAATTGAATCCAGGCTTTCACCCGCTTTAGACAACGTAAACAGATCGATCAGTAAACTAACGATTGATCCCGGCTCTGATAAATTTATTAAACTCGGGTTCAAAATTGAAAACCCCAAGCCCCGCCCAGACTTAGAAGCGCAAATGCTTGAGCTGGTAAATAATGAGCGCCAAAAAGTAGGACTGAAAGCATTAAAAGCTGATCCGGAAATAGCGAAGGTAGCTCGTAAACATTCAAAAGACATGTTTTCAAGAGGATATTTCTCGCATATTAGTCCCGAAGGTGCAACGCCCTTAGACAGGATACGGAAAGCGAATATAAATTTTTTGGCTGCGGGAGAAAACCTAGCTCTGGCACAAACACTCCGGCTGGCGCACACTGGACTGATGAATTCCCCCGGTCATAAGGCTAATATTTTACATAAATCGTTCGGCAGATTGGGTATTGGCATACTTGATGGAGGTATTTACGGCATAATGGTTACACAAAACTTTAGAAATTAAAAAATGGTAAACAGAAATATAGCAGCTCAAGTAAGATTTACAGGGAAATTGAGATGGGTTGAGCAAATTGCCTATCTACTAGATGAGCGTTTCCGTATTCCGGGAACAAATTTCAGGTTCGGATTGGATCCTCTTTTAAACCTTATACCCGTTGCCGGAGATCTTTCAGGCTTTGTTTTATCTTCAGCCCTAATATTAACCATGGCTAAAAATGGCGCCAGTGGAAAAATTGTAGCTCTAATGGCTATAAATGCAATACTGGATGCCACCATCGGCGCAATTCCGATTATAGGCCAGATCTTTGACTTTTTTTTTAAAGCCAATTCAAAAAACATCAAATTACTCAGGGAGCACTACGAAGAGGGCCGGCATCAGGGGAGCGGAAAGAGTGTATGGATAACCGCAATCATTGTATTAATCCTGCTCTTCATCTTAGTTTTATTTCTGGTTTGGAAACTCTTCGCCTGGGTTGTCAGTTGGTTTTAACCATTTGACATGGGAAAAATCATGGCGGGCGAACTTTTCATCAAATGTATCTGCATCACCCCACAGAAGAATTCAAACAAGAAGTACCTTAACGGTGTTGTTATCCCTAATAATACCAATATAAACTATGGGACAAACATTTACAATTAGTGTAGCGGGATCAAAGTTCCATTTTCAACTTATTAAATTAAACCAGGTTGATAGAACTATAGAATCGCAAATTTTACTTCAGGGAACAACCGTGACGCTCTGCAAAAAAGGCCAGAGTGGATGGAGTCAAAAGGAATCATCGAGCCCAATTTTAAAAGAGCTGGTGCAGGCAATTGGCGCCACCATTTCATTACGTTACCGAATCTGATTCAGAAATGCCTCCCCATTTTCGTCATCGTAGCCGGGAGGCATTTTTTAAATTTAAAAAGCCGTACAAATGCCCCCAAAGTCCTTAATCTTAGTGAATGTAAAAATCGGGAAACGGTCCATCTTCTGACAACACACCAGGTCAAAGTAAATATTCAACAAAAGGCCTTGTTTAACTACCTTTCGAGGAAACTAATTTTTTTATAAAGGCTCAACTACCCTGCCAATGGCAACACAAGATAAGCCATTATTAACTAGTGCTCTATAAATAAACCATTAC